>CAJUCM010000053.1 GCA_910585235.1 uncultured Christensenella sp. | reverse complement strand
CACGCCCGAGTCGTCGGGAACGAGCTTGCGCAGCGCGTCTACGGACAGCGGGGATAAGAAAGGCGGGTTCAGCGGATTCTTCGGGACCTATCTCGGTAAATCCGACGAAGAAGGATCGGAAGAATAAGAGCGTATAAAAAACGGACGGGATTTCCTATCCCGTCCGTTTTTATATGTAAATCAGTTCTCTTCAAGCCATTTTTTGGCGTTTGCTTTGGTATAAGCGGTGATTTTTTCCGTGGAGTAACCGGATTGCGCGCCGCCGTAGGTATAAAGGAAGTAATCTCCCTCCGGCGTAACGTACATCGTCGTCTCATAGCCCGCGGGATCGCCGAACACGCCTGCGGTCACCTTCTTGACGACGGTCGCCGTCGCAGTGTCGTAAGTCTTCGTCTTGGTAGTTTTAACCATGGAACCCTCCTTTTTTCAATATTTTCTCTATTTTACGCTTTTCGGGAGGATTCGTCAACGGCGGAAAGGAAAGATTTTCCAATCCCCCGCTCTTGTGAATACGGAACAGTTTTTCGGAACGGCTTGCGTCTTTTCCGTGAATAAATTACGCGTTTAAGAGTTCCGCGCGCCGCGTCGTAAGCGAAGCGACGGCGTTTGCAATGATTTCCGCCATGGAATAGACGACGTTGAGCCGCGTGAGGTTGAGCAAAGAATAGGAAAAAGCCGATTTCCGCGCAACGATGCCCAGAATGGATACGTCCCCCACTTTTCCGAGCCGCTTGTTTGCGCCGGAACCGGGGCGCAGCGCTCCGTCGAATATTTTGATCAGCCCGACGTCCGTTTCTTCCCCCACCGCGGCGTCGATTGCGATCACGCGGCTGTTCGGGTGCGTTTTTTTCAGAAACGCGTTTACGTATTTCACTTCTTTTGCCGTGACGGGAGTTCCGAGCGTACCGTATACGTAACAGGACGCGTCCGCGCCGTACTTGCGCAGAAGCGAACCGGTGACGGGACCGAGGGAATCCCCTACGGCGAGATCGCTGCCGATACAGAGGACGACGGGAGGAGCCGATAATTTTCCCAGCGCTTTTTCCAGAGCAAGCAACAGTCCCGTTTCCGCCATCGAGTTATAAAAGTGAAATGCGTAATCCATAATGCGTCCTCTTTTCCGATATTTTTCCGATTATATCCCCTTCGCAGATTTTTATAACAATTTCACGGGAATCAATCGACTTTTGACCGAAAAAATGGTATACTGAAAGGGCTTAGGCGGTTGAAATCCGTTTTATTCGGCAAAAATCAGAAAAAGGGGGTGAAAAGTTGTCCTGGATCTTAGACGTTCTGTTTTTTCTTCTGATCATCATCGGAATTTTATTCGGCGTTCGGCGTGGATTTATCGCAGGAGTCTGTAAACTTGCGGGGACGATTCTTTCGGTCGCAGTCGGCGTCTTGTTCTGTAACGCGCTCAGCGGACAGCTGGAAGTCTGGTTCGGGATGACGAGCGCGCTGACGGGCGCGATCGGGCACGAGACGATCGCCGGCTGGATCTCGATCGCGATCTCCTTTTTGATCCTC
>CAJUCM010000052.1 GCA_910585235.1 uncultured Christensenella sp. | reverse complement strand
GGGCAGAGCTCCCGTTGCCTGCTTTATGATCCGCGGAAAAACGCTGTGCCTGTGTCTTGCGACCGATCCCGAAAAGTTCAAAAAGACCAAATACAAAGTCGAAAATCTTGCTTTGCGGAATAAAAACAATAAAACGCCCTGCCTGTACCGCGTCAACGGCACGCGTAAAATGCAGTATGCCAAGGAAATGATCGATCAGGTATTTGCGGAGTTCGGACTTTCCAAAACAGAGCGTACGCCCGTCGATTATCGCGTTCCCTATGTTTCGACGAATAATCTTATTTCCAGAAATCTGATCCGAGTCGTCAAGAGCAAACCGTTCAAGTTCCGCGGCGAGGACGACGAGGTTGTGGCGTCTGCGCCTCGGACGGAATCAAAACCGAAAGAGGATACGCCGCAAGCGGAAAACGTGAAACCGCAAGCGGTTGTTTCCGAGCCGCCGGAGGCGGTCAAACCGCAGGCAGAAGCCGAAAAAGAGACGGCGCCGAAAGAGAGCTCGGAAAAGGCAACAAACGCTCCCAAAGCGAAGCAGAGCGGGCAAAAGCCCCGCGCGCAGAGTACGGCAAAGGGAAAGAGCAATAATAAACCGAAAGTTGCAAGACCTGCGGAAGGGGATCAACAGAAAGAAAATACGGAAACGGAAGTTGCCGCGGCAGAGGACAAGAAGGATTAACTTTTAACTGAATTTTACAAATTAAAAGGAGAAAAGCTCCCGAACGGTTAGTTTGGGAGTTTTTTCATATTGTCATTGTATTATAATTGTTTGCTTTTTAAGTCTAAATATGTTATAATCAATGCTACTGGCACACAAGAAATTCAATCGGGGGATTGTAAATCTGCGTGAAAAATTTTAACGATCAACAGCTCGCCGAAAACCGGGCAGAAGATAAATTAAACGAAGAGACTATGCCGTCCGTTTCGGAACTGAATCTTGCGGACGAAGTCGTACAAAAAGTCAATGCGGACATGGAAGCCAAAGAGGAAAATGCGGAAGTTCCCTATCAGAGAAGAAAGGGATTCCGATACGGCGCTTATCTCTTTTTCAAACGGACCTGTGACATTGTCACGTCTCTTTTGGTGCTTCTTGTTTTTTCATGGCTCTATCTTATATTGCTTTTTGCCGTGTTTGTGAGCGACGGCGGAAAACCCGTATATAGGCAGAAACGCGTCGGAAAAAACGGGAAAACGATCTATCTTCCAAAGTTCAGAAGCATGGTCAAGGATGCGAATAATTTAGAAAAATATCTTACGCCCGAACAGTTGGAACATTATCGTACGGAGTATAAAATCGATAATGATCCGCGTATTACGAAAATCGGAAAGTTTATGCGTAAGACGAGCCTTGACGAGCTACCCAATGTTTGGGCTATTTTTACGGGAAAGATCTCCGTTGTCGGACCTCGTCCCTTAGTTCAAAAAGAGATTGACGAGAAGTACGGAAAAGACGGCGAAAAACTTCTCTCCGTAAAGCCGGGACTTATCGGTTGGTGGGCGGTAAACGGCAGAAGCAATACGACCTATACCAGCGGAGAAAGGCAGGCGCTCGAACTTTATTATGTCGATCACTGTTCGTTCGGGTTTGATACGAAAATTTTCTTTAAGGCAATCGGTAAAGTTTTCAAGCGCGACGGTGCAAAATAAAGAGGACTTGTTTTTGCTCAGGTAAATTTTTGCGAAAAAATGCGGGTTGCACCGTGAAATCGGTTGACAGAAGTCCGAAACTTTGATAGAATAATCAAGCGTTAGGAGATGCGGGTGTAGTTCAATGGTAGAATTCCAGCCTTCCAAGCTGGCCGCGTGGGTCCGATTCCCATCACCCGCTCCATTTTTTTTGCAAATGAAAGAGGTATCAAACCCTTCTTCCACGCGTAAATGCGCCTGTAGCTCAGGTGGATAGAGCAACGGCCTTCTAAGCCGTGTGTCAGGA
>CAJUCM010000051.1 GCA_910585235.1 uncultured Christensenella sp. | reverse complement strand
AAAATCAGACACGTTAAACTTGTTATCAAAACAGTATATACAACTCGTCTAATACTTTGGGATTTCATAATATGTGCCATATTCAATTATATTTTTCGAATAGTCAAATTATAATTGTTAGGTTCAATCCCTGTGTCTGTCTGCTACCTTTTCGGCATTTCAGTACGCTACTTATCATTCATCATTGACATCAAGACACACGTGAGTGTGTCTTTTTTTATGCCAAATTCGCTTGCTTTTTCAGAAGTCCAAAACTTGCGTTAAAACCGCTTTCTGCCTTTTTTCGAGCGATAATCCATCAAATAGCTCTGCGCCCGTATAAACCGCCTTTCAGGCACGTTCAAGCTATTTTCTGTCATCACTTTGTTTGTCGTCTTTAATCTCATCGTCGTTTTTCGGGACTCCTTTTTTATAGAGGTCTCCGTTCGGCGTCACGATTTCCACGGTAAATTCATTCCGTCCCGTCTTTTCTACTATACGCGTTTCTTTATGGAACTTCTTTGCAAACCAATTCAGTATCTGATCGGATTTCTTAAATAAAAAGACAAAGAGAACGATCACCGACGCAATCAGGATTGCCCATATCAGCAACCCCCACCAAGTATTGAATGGAATGAGCGTCACGGAATAGCAGGTTGTAAAAATCGCCGCCACGCGGGAAACAATGATGACTCCCAAAAATAACGGAAGCGACATAGACGAGATCCCCGCTACAAAACAAAGAACGTCGTCGGGAAACACCGGCAACAGAAACATTGCCGAAAGCAAAAGTTT
The DNA here is from genome assembly GCA_910585235.1 of uncultured Christensenella sp. GTDB lineage: Bacteria > Bacillota > Clostridia > Christensenellales > Borkfalkiaceae > Gallimonas. The sequence goes on along the minus strand of CAJUCM010000051.1, from coordinate 1,184 downwards.
ATCTTTGCCCTTTATTTTTTTCAACCATTTGTCAAGCGTCTCTTTTCCGACCAGCCACGCCACAACGCGATACCCCGCATACCTCCCGATCAGGAAGGCGATCAGCGAACCGATCACAATTCCAAGAAGGCTCAATAGGCTCCCCGCAAGCGGACCGAAGAGCGCCGCCCCCGCAACGACCGTCACTGCGCTCGGAATCGGAAGAACGACGACCTGCAAAAATTGTAGAACAACAAAAAGAATCGCCATCCAATTCCCTGAGCGTTCGAGGAAGTCCTTAAATTTTTCTTCGTCGCGGATAATATCGAAAAAGCCGGTCTGAACGAGAATGAATAAAAAGACTGCAAGAAAGTCCAGTAAAATGTATGCCGTAATGCACGTTCGCGTTATCATATCACGATTCAGAACGCAACATACGATATCCGTTATCAGGATCGCCGCATTCAGCACAGATCCTGCAATAAGAGCTGTCAGATAAATCGCAAAAGACCATTGCCCGTAAAAGTGACGTAAACAAAAAAGAAAAAACAGTTCAAAAAGAGCAGCCGCAAAAAGTATACAAATAATATGAATTGCTATTTTTGTCGTTTTCGTCATATTTACATTCCGCCTCGCTGAAATGCCATATGATTATTATATCCGACTTGAATGCAATTTATTTCGGTTCTTTGGGAATTGCACCTCTTGCAAGCGCGTCGCAACGGTTATTATACGCATTGTCGGCGTGCCCCTTGACCTTTTTGAACACAACGTCATGAAGTTTTGTTAATTGCAATAAATTTTTCCATAAGTCAATGTTGAGTACCGCTTTATTGTCCGACTTTTTCCAACCATTTTTTTCCCAATCAAATATCCAGCCGTTCACAAAGGCGTTCACAGTGTATGCGGAATCGCTGTAAATTTCAACGGAACAAGGATATTTTAGCGCTTCAAGCCCCCGAATGACCGCCATAAGCTCCATACGGTTATTGGTCGTATAAGCCTCCCCGCCACTCAGTTCACGCTCGACACCGTTAAAAATGAGAATCGCACCCCAACCGCCCGCTCCGGGATTCCCCGAACACGCCCCGTCCGTATATAGCGTTACACGCTTTTTATCCGCCATAAAAAACCACCCGATCTAAAAAATAAATTCCTCCGCTTCCTTATCGGAAATCGGGGGAATTTTTGGCAGGGGAGACGCG
>CAJUCM010000050.1 GCA_910585235.1 uncultured Christensenella sp. | reverse complement strand
AAATTAAATTTACCTAATAAAATCTGTTTGAGTGGAATAATTTACTTCGTAATCAATAGGTCGCCGGTTCAAGTCCGGCCAGAAGCTCCAATGTGTGTCGGAGCAAAAGTCTTTTGACTTTTGCTCCGATTTTTATTTTATAGGGAAATTACTGTTTTTACAATAGCAGAACAAGCACGGGGAGGGTCGCAAAACAGAATAGCGTGGAGAACAGAACGCAGTTTGCGGCGAGTTCGGTTTCCGCATGGTGCATTTCCGCCATGCTCAGAATCACGGACGCGCAGGGCGCGGCGGAGAGAATGAGAATACTTGCCTTAAAGGAAAATGCAAGCGGGAGAAAGCAAACGGCAAGATAGCAGAAGAGGGGATAGACGATCAGCTTCAACGCGCAGATCAGATAGATGACGGGGCGCGTAAACAGATTTTTGAAGGAAACGGTTGCAAGGCGGATCCCAAGAATGATCATGCAGAGCGGGGTCGTCATATTGGAAAGAAGCTGAACGGCGTTCGTCATGATTTCGGGAAGATAGCGTTTGACGCCGAAAAAGTAGAGCGGCAGAGCGATCACAAGTCCTAAGGTGGTCGGGTTGAATACCACCGCTTTCACGGTCATGAATTTTTTATCGTTCGTCAGGCAGAACACGCCCATGGTGAATACCAGAACGTTCATGGATAAAACATAGACGGAGGAATAGCACATGACTTCCGGATTGTTCGGGAGCAAGGCTTTTACGATCGGAAGCCCGAAGAATCCGACGTTGCCGAGAACGGAACCGATCGTCAGGATGCGATACCTGCTGTCGGCGTATTTTTTGCGGCAGATGAGATAAAGGATCAGCATGAACACAATTTGCAAGACGAGCGTCACCGCGAAGAAGAGCGCCATCTGCCCGAAGCCGCCCCAAGTGAAATCCAGCTGTAAGAAAGAATTGACGATCATACAGGGCGCGCAGATATAAACGAGCACGGCGGACATCGTAGAGAGATGATCCGCCATGGCTTTTTTCATTTTGCAGATAATAAACCCCGGAACAATAAAAATCAGCGTCAGAAGAACATTGGAAAGAGCAACCGTAAATCCCATAAAACCACCTGTGTATCGATAATATATTATACGAATCCAAGTTATGAAAGTCAACGGATTCGGCGGGGCATGGGTGTTTGTTTCATATTTTTCTAAAACAATTCGAGTTTCCCTTGACAAAACGGGCGCTATTTTTTATAATAAAATCAACGAGGAAACTATGATTTATCTGAAAGATTTTAAGCAGGGAGCAATGCTGTACGATGCGCTTGCTTCCGAAGTGCGGCTCGGAATTTTGGACGAGCTGTTGAAAAACGGGGAACTCAACCTCGCCTATTTTGCGAAGCGGTTCAACGTCTCGAACGGCGCGATCACGGCGCATATCAAGAAATTGTATGAGGCGGGACTGATCGAGATCGCGACTTCGTCCGGTACGCGGGGAACGCAGAAGATATGTTCGCTTGCGACGGATAAAGTCATCATCGATTTCAAGAGCCAGCCGAAAATGAGCGATCGGGTGGAATCGGCGGAGATCGGCGTGGGAAATTACGTCGATTACGGCGTTCAGCCCACCTGCGGTCTTGCGACGCGCGACCGCGTGATCGGAAGATTCGACGATCCCGCCTGTTTTACCTATCCCGAACGCACGGACGCGGGGATCCTTTGGATCGGGAGCGGATATGTGGAATATCTTATTCCGAATTTTCTGACCGAGGAGATGCACCTGTCCGAAATTCAGATCACGGCGGAGCTTGCCTCGGAGGCGCCGGGGTATGCGGCGTTCTATCCGAGCGACATTCATTTTTCCGTCAACGGAGTGACGGTGGGTTATTTTACGAGTAAGGGCGAATATAATGACAGGGCGGGAAATTCTTCCCCGTCCTGGTGGTTCGGAAATTTAGGGCAGTACGGTAAAAAAGTCAGGATCGTGCTCAATGAAGAGGGTTCGTTTATCGGCGGCATCAAGGTGTCCGATAAGACGTTGCGCGACTATAAGATCGCACGCGGACGGCAGATCCGTTTCCGTATTTTCGTTCCCGAAAACGCCGAACGGCGGGGCGGGTTCACGCTGTTCGGAAAGGGATTCGGGGACTACGACGAGGGGATCGTCTGCCATTTCGTCAGTAAGTAAAAACGCGGAGAGT
>CAJUCM010000049.1 GCA_910585235.1 uncultured Christensenella sp. | reverse complement strand
CGCATTATCGAATATAGAAAATAACGACTTCTTAATCAAGACCGTGCGGGTTATCCGTGAAAGAAACCACTAAATTTCGGAGTTGAGGCGCTTGCTCTATGCGCCGAATTAGTATCGGGCGTGTTAAAAGAAATTTCTGCGGCGGAATTGAAATCCGCCGGTATAAATCAATTAAATCGTTACTGCGAAGATATTCGTACGGAAATCTTTTCTACCGTATCCGAATGCGGAGGACATCTTTCTTCCAACCTCGGTGCCGTAGAACTGACTGTTGCACTGCATCGCGTGTTTGATTTCCCGCGCGACAAAATCGTTTTCGACGTCGGACACCAGTGTTATACGCATAAACTTCTTTCCGGAAGGGCAAACCGTTTTCATACTTTGCGGAAAGAAGGGGGGATTTCCGGTTTTCCCAAACGAAGTGAAAGCGAATACGACTGTTACGATACGGGACATGCGGGAACGGCGGTTTCCGCCGCGCTCGGTCTTGCAAAGGCGCGCGATTTAAGCGGAGAACATCATGCCGTAATTGCGCTCGTCGGAGACGGATCTTTCAATAACGGCTTGATTTATGAAGCGCTCAACAGTTTGCGGATCCTAAATTCCCGTATTTTGATAATTTTGAACGATAACGGAATGTCTATTTCTCCGACCGTAGGCGGAACGCACGATATTTTATCTGAAATAAAGCGGGAAAATTCTTTTCAAGCCGACGATATTGCTGTTTTTGAACGTTACGGGTTGCAATATTCCGGAGTATACGATGGAAATAATTTAGAAATCATTCTTCCCGCGCTCGAAAACGCCAAAGCCTTACTGGAAAAAGGTAGCGTTCTTCTGCACGTTTCTACACAGAAAGGGCACGGCTATTCTTTTTGTGAGAACGCGCCCGATCGGACGCACGGCGTATCGCCCGAAACGGGCATCGAAAAAAAGGAATATTCTTCTGCGCTCGGAGAAGAGCTTTTGCGTTTAGCGGAAAAACACGATAAAATCGTGGCGGTAACGGCGGCGATGACGGACAGTCTCGGGTTGCGCGATTTTTTCAATAAATTTCCCGATCGATCTTTTGATTTGGGGATATGCGAAGAGCACGCTTCCGTCCTTTGCGCTTCGATGGCGGCAGGGGGATTGAAACCGTATTACGCCGTATATTCCACTTTCTTGCAACGGTCGTTTGATGAAATCATTCACGATATCTGCGGTCAAAATTTGCCGGTTACTTTGTGCATCGACAGGGCGGGAGTTACGGGGGCGGACGGCGAAACGCATCAGGGTGTATTTGATTTATCATACCTTTCGTTTATTCCGAATTTAACTATTGCAATTCCAAAAGACATAGGCGAGTTTCGCGCAATGCTGCGGATGAGTGCTGAATTTGATTCACCGCTCGCCATTCGTTATCCTCGTGCCGGAAATGAAGGGAGCATTGAATCAATAGAAATCGGCACTTTTGATGTTTTGCATAGTACATCTTCAGACATAATAATTTTTGCCGCGGGGGAGAGATGTATTTCTCTCGCAGCAAAAGTAAGAAAAAAACTTTCTGCTTGCGGCATGGATTTTACCGTCGTAAACGCTCGTTTCTTAAAACCGCTCGACGAAAGGTACTTATCAACGGTAAGAGAAATGTTTGTCGTTACGCTGGAAGACAACGTTGTCTGCGGTGGCTTAGGAGACGCGATCAATCGTTTCTATCTGAATTCCGGTAAAACGATTAAAAATTTCGGGATAAAAGATTGTTTTATTCCGCACGGAGAAGCTAATACGCTTTCCGAAGAATACGGCTTAAGTGCAGTAGCATTAGAAGCATATATCCGAAAGTGTTATGCGCGCGGATAAATTTTTTGCGGAAAAATATGGCTCGCGGACGAAAGCGGCGCAGGCGCTTTCCCGCGGGCTTGTATTGCGTAACGGAAAAGTGCTTTTTCCCAAGGATGAAGTTTTTCAATCGGATCGGTTTGTCTTTCGCTCTTGTCCTGAAATTTACGTTTCACAGGGGGGATATAAACTTTCCCGCGGTTTAGAAGTGTTCGGGGAAAGCGTTGAAGGCTGCACTTTTGCCGATTTGGGAGCGAGTACTGGCGGATTTACCGACTGTCTTCTGCAACGCGGTGCGCGGAAGGTGTTTTGCGTCGATGTGGGGGAATCGCTTCTACATGATAAAATTTCTTCCGATCCGCGCGTAACCGTAATGGACAATACGAATGCCAGATATTTGAAAAAGGATGACTTTTCCACAAAATTGGACGGCATAGTGTCCGATGTAAGTTTCATTTCGTTAAGGTTGATTTTAGGTGCCGTTTCCGAAATCCTTGACAAAGAGGGGCGTGCGTTCGTCTTGTTCAAACCGCAATTTGAATGCGGCGGAAAAAATATCGGAAAGAGCGGAATTCTGCCCCGCAAGTTCCATCGGGAATTGCTTTTTGATTTTTATAACTTTTGTCTTTCTTTGTCTCTCGCTCCGCTCGGGATCGTCAATGCACCTGTACGTGAAAAGAAAAATATAGAATATGTAATTTTTTTACGCAAAGAGGGGAGCCCAATTGCTTTGAAGGACTTTTTACAAAAAGCAGATACCTTATACGAAGAAGAAATTTTATAAAATTTAAATTTTTTATGAAAAATACTTGCATTTATGCAGAAATACGAATATAATTGAAAAGATGAAACTCGGAATATATTTTAACGGGCATCAAGTCGATGCGGAAACGGTGCAACGGTTTGCCTGTAATGCCCGATTGCGCAACACAGACGTTCTTGTGTTTGATTCCGAAGAGGAAATTCCGAAGGTCGATCGGCTCATCGTTCTCGGGGGCGACGGAACCGTTCTCCGTGCCGCGCGTAAAGCTTCGGAATATGCAATTCCGCTCGTCGGCGTTAATTTCGGAACGCTTGGTTTTTTGACGGAGTTTGAACGAAACGACATTGATCGTTCCCTCGATCTCGTTTTTAACCAAAACTGTCCGTTCGTTCGCAGAACCATGTTGGAAGTGGATTTTAACGGAGTAAAAGGACACTATTTGAATGAGTTTTCTCTTTTGCGCCGCGTCATGCCGGACACCGACAACAAACTTCTAAAACTGACTGCGGAAATCGACGGAAGTGCGGCGGGAGATTTTACCGCAGACGGATTGATTGTAAGTACGCCGACGGGATCTACCGCTTATTCCCTTTCGGCAGGCGGAAATATTATG
>CAJUCM010000048.1 GCA_910585235.1 uncultured Christensenella sp. | reverse complement strand
CGACCTCCAGCGTGACAGGCTGGCGCTCTAACCAACTGAGCTATCGGGCCAAATATTTGATTGATCGCGACTCCGTACAAACCTTACTTTCAGTAAGTTGATTATGAAGTGGTGGGCCTTCACGGACTCGAACCGCGGACCAGCCGGTTATGAGCCGGCAGCTCTAACCAACTGAGCTAAAGGCCCGTGCGTACGGGTTCATTCGCAATGCTTGTTTATCATATTATAAATTCCGTTAAATGTCAAGTAATTTTGAAGAGATTTTGCAAAATACGGATAAAATTTTTTCGACATGAAATTCGTTTCTTTGACAGAATTAGAAATAATACGAAATGCCGAATTTGTTACAATCGATCCGATACAAATTCACGATGGAGGAGCGGAGATGGAACTGAAAAGCAACTTGAAAGGCGACGATCTTTATATTTATCTGACGGGGGAGTTGGACGAACATTCGGTGTCCTCCGTGCGGGAAAAAGCAGACCGCATGATCGACGACAACGCGGGACTTTCGCGCGCGGTCTTTAACCTTGCGGGCGTGAAATTCATGGATTCGACCGGGATCGGTTTTCTGATCGGGCGCTATAAAAAATTAAAGAAATACGGCATGGGAATGTATCTTGAAAACCCGAATACGGGTGCGGATAAAATTCTGGAACTGAGCGGAATTTATACGTTGATGCCGAAAATTTAGGTGGAATATGAACGAAATGGAACTTAAATTTTTATCTCGTTCGGAGAACGAGATTTTTGCGCGGAATGCAGTGGCGGCGTTTGTTCTTCCGCTCAATCCATCCCTTGCCGAGCTGTCCGACGTCAAGACCGCCGTTTCGGAGGCGGTCACGAATGCGATCGTACACGGTTACGGCGGAAAAGAGGGTTGGATCACTTTACGCTGTAAGACGGACGGAAACAGCCTACATATTGAAATTTCCGACAGCGGAAAGGGGATCGACGACGTTGAAAAGGCGCAGCAGCCTTTTTATACGACTGCCTCCGAGGAGGAGCGCTCCGGCATGGGCTTTACGATTATGCAGACTTTTATGACCTCGTTTTCGCTGAAATCGGAAAAGGGTAAAGGGACGAAGGTCATGATGCAAAAGGACTTCGGCGACAAGGCGGGAATCGATGCTCGATGAAAAGGAAACGCTTGCACTGTTAGCGCGCGCCAAAGAAGGGGATAACGAGGCGAAAGAAGCGTTGCTCACCAATAATACATCTCTCCTGAAAAGCATTCTCAAACGCTATCTGAATAAGGGCGTGGAATACGACGATCTGTTTCAACTTGCAAGCATGGGCTTTCTGAAAGCGATCGCAGGCTTCAATACCGATTTCGGCGTGCGCTTTTCCACCTATGCCGTGCCAATGATCGCGGGGGAGATCAAACGGTTTTTACGCGACGACGGAAGCGTGAAAGTTTCGCGCGCCATTAAAAAGAGCGCGCGCGACATCAATAAATATATCGAAAACTACACTTCAGAACACGGAAGTCAACCAAGCGTCAAGGAGATCGCCGCGGCTTTTTCCATGGACGAAGGGGAGGTCGTTTTCACGCTCGGATCTTCCAAAATGCCCGTATCCATTTACGAAAAGAGCGACTATAAGGACGAGAAGTCCGTCTCGCTGGAAGAGAAACTTCCGTCTAAGGACAATCAGGACGAAATGATCGAAAAAATGGTCTTGAAGTCCGCGATCGAAAAACTTCCCGAACGGGAAAAAAAGATCGTATTTCTGCGTTTCTTCCGAGATATGACGCAGAGCGAAGTTGCAAAAGCGATCGGCGTTTCTCAGGTGCAGATCTCGCGGATCGAGAGCCGAATTTTAAGGGATTTCAAAAAAGAGTTAGAGGGGTGAAAGATTCACTGTAATTCCGCCGCGCAACTTGTTGCGCGGCGGAGTTTTGTTTGCTTAAATTTTTTGCGTTCAACCGTTCTTTTCTACTTTATATTCGTTGCCTCGGATTTCAACTGTTTTTTCGTCTACGGCATGACCTACGCAGCGATCGCCGTCGTCGTAAAAATCTTTCCCGTTGTCGCTGAAAACAGTTTGTTCATAACCGTGCTCGTCCGTATATGTATAGCCGCTTTTTTTATAATATTCGTCCGTAGGAGTCGGCGAAGTATTTGATGCGTATTTCCTTGCATCATGCCGTTCGTGGTCGGCAAGGATATCAATCGTTTCAGATAAAAAACTGCGTTCGGCATAATATCTCTTAATTTCTTCGAGCGCTTCAAAACCGAAGCCTTCGGGAATAACGAGCTTTGTATTCAGCACGGAGGGCAGAACGGCGGAAATCAGCGCAAGAGCCATATTATAGGGTTCGGAAAGAATAAGCAGAACGACGGATATAAATACGTCCGCAAACGCCGCTCCGCCCTTAGCCTTAAATTCTGCATCCAAGGCTTTTCGGTTGTCCGCAGTTAGTTTTCTTTTCGTTTGATTTAACGTGGTTCGTATAAAATGTCCGCGCATACACAGAGAGCAGAAAACAAGATACCCCAAAGCAAGAATGATCGCTCCCGCTATTACGTTTGCGCAGAATAAAATGACCAAGCCTATGATAACGGACAGCAACAGACCGATCGTATAGCAGAGCGCTTTGATTCGCGTTTGGGCAAGCCAGAGTTTCATTCCCGTGCCGAGAACGAATAATTCGTCCTGCTGTGCTTTTTCGCGGTACTCCTTCCATTCTTTATCCGGGATAGAAATAATTTTAAGCGGTACGTCTTTGATGTTTTCGACTGTTTTTGCGTTTACGCCGGTTTTCGCTTCGGCGGTCTGTCCGCCGCCTGCGTTCTTATCGGCTTTCGCAACAGCCGATAAAAAATTGCTTTCCGTCGTTTCAGCCATATTTTCGGCGGCGCGTTCTTCAAGTCGCTTCTTTTTAATATATTTTTCGTCTGTCGCCGCCGCAATTTTTCTGTCTTTTATCGCGCCTGCAAGTCCTATCGCGCTTATTCCCAAAACTGGCAATAGCACCGAGTTTAATGCGATTCCGAAAGTATTCGCCGCGTGTGACTTGCCGCCCTTAAACGCCGCGATAAACAAGAATACCGATATTAGCGTTAATGCTGTGCCGATGATGATGAAAATAAGTGCGTCATTGGCATAATATTCTATTCGGTCTAAATAATGCTCATAGTTGTATGATTCTCTTGTTTGGTTAAAATCGACCGTAATTTCTTCGCCCGTTTCCCTATGCGCGAAAACCCAAGTTTTACCGTTCATATCCTCAAAAACGAAGTCGTAATATTCATAGCGATAGCCCGAATGGTCAGGTTCGCCATACTCTTCATCTGTGCGGTCCTCTATAAAAAGCTCCAAATATGGCGTACCGTTATAATCGTCGGATTCGGAATCTGCGGACACATAACCATATGCCGCTCCTAATTCATCGAAACCGTCTATGTAGGTACCGCCGTTTTGCATTTCAAGAAATCCGATATAAGACGATTTTGAATGTGCAGATAAGGAAAAGAAGTAAACTGCTACACAAAAAAATACGACCGCAAAAAGCAA
>CAJUCM010000047.1 GCA_910585235.1 uncultured Christensenella sp. | reverse complement strand
TCTACGGCGTCGCTTTTTATGCGTCTCTACAACGAGGATGCGGTCGCGCTCATTTCGGAGTGGGGCGTCGGGACGGCGGAAGTATTTCTGACGTCTTTCTCGGAATACGAACCGCGCTTTGCCGAAACGCTGCACCGAAAAAAAGGAAACCTGAGCGTCAATTCCGTTCACGTTCTCAACACGCAGTTTGAACCGCAGCTGTTCAGCGATCATCCGCGCGTTCGGGCGGATGCGTATTCCCTGCTTGAAAAGGTTCTCGCTTCCGCAAACGTTCTCGGCGCGGAACATTATACCTTTCACGGACTTGCAAGGCTGAAATCCACGTTCCGCGAGGATTTGGTAAAGTCGGGGAACAAGATTGCACAAATCTATGATTTCTGCAAGGAGAGAGGGGTGAAGCTGTGCCTTGAAAACGTGGAATGGGCGCTTTACAACCGTCCGGAAGTATTTCGGGAAATTCGCAGATACTGTCCCGACCTCGGCGCGGTTCTCGATATTAAACAGGCGAGAATTTCCGGCAATTCCTATCAAAAGTATCTTGAAGGCATGGGACAGGGTCTTGCCTACGTCCACGCGTGCGATTTTAGCGAGGACGGAAAGAACTGTCTGCCGGGGAAAGGGAGATTCGACTTTGAAGAGCTATTCAGGATTCTGAAAGGATCGGGCTTCGACGGGGCGGTCATCATCGAGAATTACGGGAACGACTACCGCGAACTCAAAGAGCTGAAAGATTCCTACGACTATCTTTCGGAAACGGCTGAAAAAATTTTCAGATAACCTGCCGAAATACCCCGAAATAAATTGACAAATAATGGATAGCGCATTATAATAATACCGTTAAGTAAGTGCCGAGGGCGAAGGAGGGTTGAAAAATATGTCCACGATTAAAGTCGGAGAGAACGAGAATCTCGAAAGCGCGTTGCGCCGTTTCAAGAGAAAATGCTCGCGCGACGGAATCATCGGCGACCTTCGTAAAAAAGAGTTTTACGAAAAGCCTTCCGTGAAGAAGAGAAAGAAAGCAGAAGCTGCAAGAAAGAGAAACAGAGGCTAAGAAATTTCCGTAACGAGAGTTACGGATTTTTTTTGCGAAAAAAGTCGAAAAAAGGGAGGCGCGCTCGTGGAAAAGACGCTGAAAACACTTGCGAAAGAGGCAAAGCTACGCATGAAAAAGGGGTTCTGGAAAGCCTGTGAAGAGGAACTCGAAAGCGAACGCCTGCACGCCAAGGAAAACGGGATCAACGAGAGCAAAATGGAGCGGTACTTTACCGAAAAGGTGACGACGCGGATCCGCGGAGAATCTCCCGACGGGTTCTATCTGAAAGTCCGCGATCTGCTTTTATCCGAAGGGGAGGTCTCCGACGCGATCGGGCGGCTCACCGACATGGAGTACTATATGAGCCTTTCCTATGCGGAAAAACAGCGATACACGCTGGAACTTTCCGAAAAGTATCTGCGCGCTTTGGAGCGGTTCAAACGGGAATACGAATTTGAAATCAAAGGGCGGTGACCTCCGCCCGTCTTTGTATGTTTCGTGCGGAGAAAAACGATAATATACTTGCCGATTTATAAAAAGTGTGATATAATTTTCGGGTATGACAGCATTATCCGAACTGAACGAAGAACAGAGAGCGCCCGTCCTCGATACCGAGGGCGCAGTTTTGGTACTTGCGGGCGCGGGTAGCGGAAAGACCCGCGTTCTGACCGCGCGGATCGCCTACCTTACGGAAGAAATGGGCGTGCCGCCCGAAAATATCCTTGCGATCACGTTCACCAACAAAGCGGCGAACGAGATGAAAGAACGCCTTTCCGCCATGACGGAAGTGGGGGGAATGTGGGTCTCGACCATTCACTCCATGTGCGTGAAGATATTGAGAATGTTCGCGGAAAGGCGCGGACTGAACGAGAACTTTTCGATCTATTCGGAACAGGAGCGTTCGGCGGTCATCAAGCAGGCGTTCAAGGAATGCGGCTATAACGACGACGATCTGTTGAAGACGGCGAAGTGGCACATTTCAAATGCGAAAATGCTGGGGCTTGCGCCCGCGGATTACAACAGGGAAAACCGCAGAAGCAATCATATCGAGGCGGTCACCGCCGTCTATGCGGCTTATGAGAATCATCTGAAACGAAACAACGCGCTCGATTTCGACGATCTTTTATTGGAGGCGCGCGCGCTTTTAAGCGAGGACAGGGAGGCGCTTAGTTATCTTTCGGGTAAATTCCGCTATATCCATGTGGATGAGTTTCAGGATACCAACGCCGTGCAGTTCGATATTGTCAAAATGCTCTCCACCGTACACGGAAACCTTTTTGTGGTGGGCGACGACGATCAGTCGATTTACGGCTGGCGGGGCGCGGAAGTGGAGAATATTTTAAGTTTTGAAAAGAGTTTCCCGAACGCCAAGACCTATAAATTGCAACAGAACTACCGCTCGACGAAAGCCATTCTCTCCCTTGCGAACGCCTCCATTTCGCACAACCGTATGCGGAAGGGAAAGGAACTGTGGACGGAGAACGGCGAGGGGGACAAGCCCGTCTTTTACGAAGCGGAAGAGGAGGCGGGCGAAGCGCTCTATGCGGCGCGCACGATCGCCGATCATTTAAGGCGCGGGTATAAGTTTTCCGATTTTGCCGTCCTCATGCGCATCAACGCGCTGACGCGCTCTTACGAGCAGGAATTTACAAAATACAACATTCCCTATAAAGTGTTCGGCGGCTTCAAGTTCTTCGAGCGCAAGGAGATCAAAGAGATCCTCGCATATCTGCGCATTGTCGCAAATCCGTTCGACGACGAGGCGATCGAGCGAATTATCAACGTGCCGAAGCGCGGGATCGGCGACAAAACGATCTCCGTCATGCGGGAATATGCGGGTACAGAGGAACTGAATTTATACGACGCGATTTTGAATTGCAACTCTCTTTCCGTGAACGCGGGAACCAAAGAAAAACTGAGAGCGTTCGGGAGCTATCTGAAAGAGCTGATCGTCTATGCGCAGGAAGCGGACGTCAAGGATCTGGTGAAACATATCCTCGATACGTCGGGGCTGTACGCCCAATACGAGGGGGATTCGGACGAGAACGTGACGCGCCGCGCCAACCTCGACGAATTTCAGAACTCCGTGGATGAATTTGCGCGCATGAACGATGGAGCGACCCTTTCGGATTATTTACAGCAGGTGACGCTCTATTCGGATACCGACGAAATGGACGAGAGCGAATACGTCACGATCGCGACCGTGCACGCGGTCAAGGGACTGGAATTCCGCGCCGTCTTTTTCTGCGGGCTGGAAGAGGACATTATGCCGACGTCCCGCGCCGCAAAATCGGAGGAGCTCGAAGAGGAGCGCAGGCTCATGTATGTCGCCATTACGCGCGCTAGGGAAAAACTGTGGCTGACCCGCTCCAAGAGCCGTTATCTCTACGGCAAGCGCGAGCCTACCGCGCGTTCTCGCTTTTTGGAGGAACTCAAAGACGAACTCAAACTGACGCCCGCGACAAGTTCTTACGGCGGATATAACAGCGGATACAGGAGCGGTTACGGCGGTTATGGCGGGGGCTATAAGCGGTCGGACGGCTGGGGGTATCAGAAGAGCCGCGAAACGGAATACGACGATTCGCGCGCGACGGACAGTTTTCCTTCCTTCGGCGGAAGCAGTAAACCGCCCGTGCGCTTCGGCAACGTCGGCGGCTTAAAGCCCGCTCCCGCGGCGGCGCGGGGAGACGTCTCCCGCTTCCGCGAGGGGGTCAGGGTCAGGCATACGCGGTTCGGCGACGGGGTCGTCGTCGCTATGCGCGGGCAGGGCGGGAACCTGATCGTGACCGTCCGTTTCGATACGGCGGGAAATAAGGATTTGGCGGCGGCGCTTGCGCCTCTTGAAATACTCGATTGAAAGGGGAGATCATGAAAGACAGAAAGCGGGAACTTTGCGACATTCTCAACCGTTGGGCTTACGAATATTACGTTCTCGACAATCCGAGCGTCGAGGACAGAGAGTACGATAAACTCTATGACGAGCTCCGCGAACTCGAACGGGAGAGCGGTGAGGTCTATCCCGATTCCCCCACGCGGCGCGTCGGGGGAGAACCCGTCAAGGCGTTCAAAAAACACGCGCATATCGCGCGGCTGTACAGCCTTGACAAAGCGGTGACGGGGGACGAACTCTCTGCGTTCTTTACGCGCGTGCAGAAGGCGGGCGACACCGATTTTACGGTGGAATACAAGTACGACGGACTGACGGTGTGTCTGACTTACGAGAACGGCGCGTTCGTGCGCGCGACGACGCGCGGTAACGGCGTGGAGGGCGAGGACGTCACGGAGCAGGTTCTGACTGTTCACAGTTTTCCGCTGACGATTTCCTATCGCGGTACGCTCGAAGTGCGCGGGGAGGCGGTCATGCGCCTTTCGCGGCTGAAAGAGTACAACGAGCAGCACCCCGACGATCAACTGAAAAACGCGCGGAACGCGGCGGCGGGCGCGGTGAGAAATCTCGATCCCAAAGTGACCGCTTCCCGTAAAATCGACATTCTTTTTTACGATATCAACTACATGAGCGAGGACCCCGTAAAGTCGCAGACGGAGGCGGTGGAATTTTTGCGGCGGGAGGGGTTTCAGACCTTTCCCTATTTCAAAGTGTGCAAGGACTACGACGAGGTGCGCGAGGCGATCGACGGGATCGAGATCGAACGCAAACGCCTCGACTATCTCACGGACGGCGCGGTGATCAAGGCGAATAGCGAGAGCGTGCGGGAGAAAATGGGCTATACGGATAAATTCCCGCGCTGGGCGATCGCCTATAAGTTTGAGGCGGAAGAGGCGGAGTCGGAGGTATTGCGCGTGTTCTGGCAGGTCGGCAGAACGGGAAAGCTCACCCCGCTTGCCGAGATCGAACCGGTGGAGCTTGCGGGCGCGACGGTGCGCCGCGCAACGCTCAACAACTTCGGCGATCTCATGAAAAAGGACGTCAAAGTGCATTCCCGCGTCCTCGTCCGCCGTTCAAACGAAGTCATACCCGAAATATTGGGGGCGGTCTCCCATACCGAGGGGAGCGTTCCCGTCGAGAAACCGCAGACCTGCCCGTTCTGCGGGAGCGCCGTTGCGGAGGTGGGCGCGAACCTATTCTGCTCCAACCGCGAATGCCCGCCCCGCGTCGTACAGAAGCTGACGCATTTCTGTTCCAAAAACGCCATGGACATCGAGGGCATGAGCGAAGCGACGCTGACCGTTCTCAACGAAAAGCGGAACGTAAAGAATTTTTCTGATCTGTATCTGCTCACCGAAGAGAGTTTTTCGGGGCTTGACGGGTTTGCAAAGAAAAAGACTAAGAATCTGTTGCAGGCGATCGAAAAGAGCAAACATATCCCGCTCGACCGCTTTATCTATGCGCTCGGAATCAACGGGATCGGCAGGGTCGCTTCGCGCGATCTCGCCTCGTTCG
>CAJUCM010000046.1 GCA_910585235.1 uncultured Christensenella sp. | reverse complement strand
CTGCTTGAAGCGCCTTTTCCTGTTCGTCGAACTGTCTGTTGTATTCCACGTACTGCGCGTCGTCCTTGTGTTCTTCCGCGTAAGCCTCTACATCGTCCACGACTTTCTGCTTGCTCTCTCTGAGTTTCTGCAAATCTTCGCGCGAGAAAGATTCGGGAAGCTGATAAATTTCAAGATCGTCGTCGATCGGCTTAATGGGACGGCAGACAAGTTTGCTCTTGCCCATCGCCACGATCTGACGCTTGTATTCGCGCATTGCCGCGCTGTCCATGCCGGTATCTTCTTTGGGAACGGGACCCTTTCCCGCCTTGTTCTTATCGTAAAGCCCCCTGCCCGTCGCAACGCCCAGATTCGGGTTGACGAACTTATCGAACGCCCATTGCGAATAATCCATCCACACGAGCATTCCGTAAGATAGCGCAATAAAGATCAGAAGAACCAAGGCGATGATGAGGAAAATGCCCGACGTGAAGAGCGCAAGGAAAATCGGCCAAAGCGCAAGCGCCGCAAAGAACAGCGTCTGCGGGAACGTTCCGAACATCATGACGACCGCATTGCGGAAGAGCTGCCAGGGACCCTGCTTATAGTTGACGCCGAGCGAGATCATCCAAAGACAAATCAGAACCGCGAGCGCGACGAAGATATAGCCGATCACTTTCGACGCGACGAGCCAGCCCGCGTTCGGCGCCCCCCTTGCAATGAGCAGATCGGCAAGATTTCCCATCGTCTTTGCAAGGAACAGCAATACGGAGAAAATAAGCACCGCTTCCAGAACATTCCAGAAATTGCGCCTGATCCCGCGCGCAAAATCGTTTGCGACAAAAATGCCTTCCGTCCAGATCATGTTGCGAATGATATACATTCCGCCCGAAATACCGAGTCCCGCGATCATCATTGCGGGAATCAGAAGCGCAAAAAAGAGAAGGTCGGTCTGAAACAGCATCTCCTCCGCCGCGCCCGCAATGTTGGGCAAGGCGGGATAGCCCGCGCCCAGTCCTCCGCCGAAGGGACCCGCAAGTCCCTGCGATCCGACGACGAGCCAGCGCCATACGAGAATCGCGATCAACGGAAGAAATGTCAGAAAGACCAGAAGATTCGTAATGACCATGCGCCCGAATCTTCCCTTCATAATATCCCAGAATAAACCCCATCTGCTCGTGGGAAGGGTTCCGCGCGCATAATCCTCACTGCGTTCTTTTCCTTCAAGCCACCGCGCGACGAGCCCTTTACGTTCCCCTCTTGCCATAACGATCGATACTCCAAATGAAATCTTTTGCTTCTTCAAAAAATGAACAGCTACGCTTATTATAGCGCAAACGCAAAAATATTTCAATGAATTTCGGGCAAATTCTTTGACTTTTCACACACCGTATGATAAAATTATGCCTGCTGGTAAGAGGAGCGGACGAACAAGAGTACCGAAAGCTGAGGAATTGCAGGAATTCCGTTTCTGGCTTTCGGGAAAGGGTGTCTCCGCCGAAGCGCACAATCCCCTGCCCTGTGCGCTGGAAATAAGGGCTAATACCCTTATTGCTGTCACGGTAGTGATGCGCTTTTCGGCTAACATACAGTACGGAAAGCGGGCTCAGCCCGCTCTTTTTATACATTCAAACCGTTCGGAGGAAATCTATGAACACTTATCGCGTAGGGATCGTAGGCGCAACGGGCATGGTCGGGCAAAGGTTCGTGACCCTGCTTGAAAACCACCCGTGGTTCAAACCGACGGCGCTTCTTGCAAGCGCAAGATCCGCGGGAAAGAAATATGAAGAAGCCGTCGCGGGAAAATGGGCGATGAACGCTCCCATCCCCGCATACGCCAAAAATATGACCGTTCTCGACGCGGAAAAAGACGCTGCTTCCCTGAAAGACAGCGTGGATTTTATCTTCTGCGCCGTCAACATGAAAAAGGACGAGATCAAAGCGCTCGAAGAACGATACGCACGGCTCGAAATCCCCGTCGTCTCGAACAACTCGGCGCACCGCTTCACGAACGACGTTCCCATGGTGATCCCAGAAGTCAACCCCGATCACCTCGAAGTCATTCCCTTTCAGAGAAAGCGCCTCGGCACGAAGCGCGGATTCATTGCGGTCAAGAGCAACTGTTCGTTGCAGTCTTACGTTCCCCTCCTCCACCCCTTACGCGATTTCGGGCTGAAACAGGTTGCGGTCTGCACCTATCAGGCGATTTCGGGCGCGGGCAAGACCTTTTCGACCATGCCCGAAATTCTCGACAACGTGATTCCCTATATCGGCGGAGAGGAAGAAAAGAGCCAGCAGGAACCCCTTAAAATCTGGGGAACGGTCAAAGACGGAAAAATCGTCTGCACGCAAGATCCCCCGATCACGGCGCAATGCCTCCGCGTTCCCGTTTCCGACGGTCACACGGCGGCGGTGTTCGTCTCCTTTGAGAAAAAGCCGACGAAAGAAGAAATCTTAAAGGCATGGAAAGAATTCAAAGGCGTTCCGCAGGAGCTTCAACTCCCCTCCGCCCCCGAACGGTTCCTCACCTATTTTGAAGAGGAAAACCGCCCCCAACCCAAGTTGGACAGGGATCTTGAAAACGGCATGGGCGTTTCTGCAGGGCGGCTCAGGGAGGACGAAGTGTTCGACTATAAATTTATCGGACTTTCCCACAACACCCTGCGCGGCGCGGCGGGCGGAGCGGTACTGCTTGCGGAACTGCTCGCGGCAAAGGGATATATCTGAACGAATCGCCCGCAAACATTCATAGGATAACCGTAAGGAGATATTATGACAGGATTTTTAAGAGGGTCCGCAACCGCGCTCATCACCCCTTTTTCGGAACACGGCGTCAACTTTTCCGCGCTTGAAAAACTGATCGCGTATCAGCTTGAAAACGCAACGGACGCGCTTGTCGTTCTGGGAACGACGGGCGAGCCCGCAACCATGACGGAAGAAGAAAAAGACGGCGTCGTCTCCTTTGCCGTGAGACAGGCAAAGGGAAAATGCAAAATCATCGTCGGCACGGGAAGCAACTGCACCGAGAAAGCGATCCGCTCTTCCAAAAAAGCGGAGGACGCGGGCGCGGACGGGATCCTTGCCGTGACCCCCTACTACAACAAATGCACGCAGAAAGGACTTGTCTCGTACTACTGTTCGATTGCGGACTGCGTAAAAATTCCCGTGATCGCCTACAACGTCCCCTCCCGCACGGGCGTGAACATTCTGCCCGAAACCATGGCGGAGATCGCCGAAATTCAAAACGTTGCGGGGATCAAGGAGGCAAGCGGAAACATGGCGCAGGTCATGGAGACCGCCCGCCTCATCCGCGGAAAGTGCGACCTGTATTCGGGAGAGGACGCGCTCAACTTTCCCATTCTCGCGGCGGGCGGGGTTGCGGTCATCTCCGTCGTCTCCAATCTTCTGCCAAAGGAAATCAAGAATTTGACGGAATTCGTTTTGGCGGGCGACTTAAAGAGCGCGCTCGAATTGAACAATCGGTTACTGCCCGTCGCCAAGGCGTGCTTTACGGAAGTCAATCCCATTCCCGTAAAGGCGGGCGCGAATCTCATGGGCTTCGATGCGGGAGAACCGCGCGCCCCCCTCTCCTCCTGCGAGGATCGGAACATTCAGAAACTCAAAGAAGCACTGCTTGCATTCGGGGTGAAATTATGAAGATCATACTTGTCGGCGCGTGCGGAAAAATGGGCGCGGAAGTAACTGAAATCGCAAAGGATCAGATCGTATGCGGGATCGATCTTTCGCCCGCTCCTCTTGCCTTTCCCGTATATGCCTCTCTCAGCGAGGTCACGGAACAGGCGGACGTGCTCATTGATTTTTCTTCGGCAAACGGAATTGCGGAGCGGCTCGGCTGGTGCAGAGATCACGGCGTCCCCGCCGTGCTTGCGGCGACGGGCTATTCCGAAGACGATCTGAAAGCGGTAAAAGACTGCTCCGCAAATATCCCCGTATTCAAAACGGGAAACTTTTCGCTCGGCGTCGCGCTTGCAGAATACGTCGCGGAAAAAGCCGCCGCCTTTCTGGGGGACGACTTTGACGCGGAAGTGATCGAACGCCACCACAACCAAAAAAAGGACGCCCCCTCCGGAACGGCACTCATGCTCGCGGAGAGCGTTAAACGCGGATACGACGCGAACAAAAAATTCGTCTTCGGCAGACAGGGCATGACGGGCGCAAGGAGCAGAGAAGAAATCGGCATTCACGCCGTGCGCGGCGGAACGATCGTCGGCGAACACGAAGTCATGTTTGCGGGCGACGACGAAATATTTACCGTCTCCCACTCGGCGCGTAGCCGTAAAATTTTTGCAAAGGGCGCGCTCCGCGCCGCCGAATGGCTGATAGACCGCCCCGCAGGTCTCTACGATATGCACGATTTACTCGCAGAATTATTGAAATAAACCGCTCAACAAAAAACACGCAACCCATGGGTTGCGTGTTTTTTATCGTCACATTCGGATCATTTTTTATCCGTCGGCTCGGTATGGATGAGATGATCGTCTTTCAGATCGAGATCGGAAAGGCGTTTGTCTTGTAGAATCACGGCGGGGCGCAAAACCGCGTTTCCGTATTTATCTCTGAGCGAGTCGATCGCGTTTTCGAGGCGGCTGAGCTTTTCCTTTTTTTCGTCCGAACCGAACATACTCAACTGTTCCGCGCCGTAACAAAAATTGCTCACCGAAACGCCGAGCGCGCGGACGGGATTTTTCCAATTGCAGAACTCCCGAAATAACTGCATCGCCCGCTTTCCGATTTCGACCCCGCTATTCGTCGGCTCGCACCCGCCCTGCCGCGTCCAGTCAGAGAGATCGTTTTCGCGCACCCATAGCTTGACCGTGCGCGCACGGGGAAGTCCCCCTTCCCTCATACGTGCGCTCACGCTGTCGGCAAGCATAAAGAGAACGCTCTCCACTTCCTCATTTTTCGTCAGATCCCGATAGAGCGTTAAACTGTTGCCCACCGATTTGATCGGGTCCTCTTCGTCCAAGCGTTTTACGGGGGTCTCGTCCAGCCCGTTCGCATAAGTATAGAGATATTCTCCCCATTTTCCGAGCCGATCGACGAGAAAACTTTCGGAGGAGCGCGCAAGCTCCCCGATCGTATGAATGCCTAAACGGTTGAGTTTTTCTTTCGTCGCCTTTCCCACAAAGAGCAACGTCTCCACGGGAAGCACCCACACGAGCGCGCGGAAGTTATCGGGCGTGATCTCCGTGACCGCGTCCGGTTTTTTCATATCCGAACCGAGTTTCGCAAAGATTTTGTTGTACGATACGCCGATGCTCACCGTAAGCCCCGTCTCTTTTTTGACGCGGTTGCGGATCGTATCCGCGATCACCCTGCCGCTCCCGAAGAGGTTCACGCTCTCCGTCACGTCCAGCCAGCACTCGTCGATCCCGAACGGCTCGACGCGGTCGGTGTATTCCGCATAGATTTTCCGCACCTCTCTGGAAACGCGGTGATAGGTCGTAAAATCGACGGGAAGCTCTTTTAAGGTTTCCCCGCATTTGCGCCGCGCCTGCCAATATACGTCGCCCGTTCTGACCCCCATGCGCTTTGCGATTTCGTTCTTGGCAAGCACCACGCCGTGACGCTCCTCTTTCGAGCCGACCACCACGACGGGAAAGTCTTTGAGTTCAGGACGGCGCAATAATTCCCCCGACGCATAAAAATTATTCAGATCGCTGTGT
>CAJUCM010000045.1 GCA_910585235.1 uncultured Christensenella sp. | reverse complement strand
CTACGCGCACGCCGACTTTACCGAAGAGGACGGGATACGCGCTTCGGAGCTTGAAAGCGAATTTGCGGAACTCGGCGGCTGGGAGGCGGAGAGCGAGGCGCAGACCCTTCTCAACGAGCTCGACATTCCCTCGGAATATCACTATATGACGATGGGGGAGCTGGATGCAAAACAGAAGGTGCGCGTGCTTTTGGCGCAGGCGCTCTTCGGAAATCCCGACGTGCTTCTCTTGGACGAGCCTACGAACAACCTCGACTTAAAGACGGCGCGCTGGCTGGAAAATTATCTTCTGGACTTTGAAAATACGATCATCATTGTTTCGCACAACCGTCACTTTCTGAATAAGGTCTGCACGCACATCTGCGACGTGGATTTCGGCAAAATCAATCTCTATCTCGGCAACTACGATTTCTGGTATCAGACCTCTCAGCTCCTTGCCCGCCAGCAGAAGGACGCGAACAAGAAAGCGGAACAGCGCGCGCAGGAACTCAAAGAATTTATTGCGCGGTTCGCCGCGAACGCAAGTAAATCCCGTCAGGCGACTTCGCGCAAAAAGGAGCTTGAAAAGCTGACCATTTCCGATTTTCAGCCGTCGCTGAGAAAATACCCGTTTATCGACTTCAAGTATGAACGCGAGATCGGCAACGATATTCTGATCGTGGAGGGACTGACGAAAGAGGGATTTTTCAAAGACGTATCCTTTACCGTGCAGAAAGGGGATAAAATCGGCATCGTCTCCGACCAATCTACCGCGGTCACGATGCTCTACGATATATTGACGGGGAAAACGGAACCCGATTCGGGTACGGTCAAGTGGGGCAAGACGATCACGGCTTCCTACTTTCCGCAGAACAACGGCGAGTTTTTCGACGGCTGCGATCTCACGCTGGTGCAGTGGCTTTCCCAGTTCTCCAAGGATCACTATGAGGAATATCTCCGCGGCTGGCTGGGGCGTATGCTCTTTTCGGGAGAGGAGGCGCTCAAAGAGGCGAACGTATTGTCGGGCGGCGAAAAAGTCCGCTGTATGCTTGCCAAGATGATGCTCGAAGGGGGCAATTTCCTCATATTCGACGAACCTACGGCGCACCTCGACCTTGAATCCATTACGGCGCTCAACAACGGTCTCACTTCGTTCAAGGGCTGTATGCTCATGACGTCGCACGATCAGGAACTTATGAACACCGTCTGTAACCGTATCATTGTTTTGAACGGCACCAAGACGTTCGATAAAAACGTGACCTTTGACGAATACGTCGATCTCATCGAGAAATGAGAAAAGGCGGAACGAATTACAGTTTTCATAGAGATTAAAAAAGAGCGGAGATCGATCTTCGCTCTTTTATATTGCGGATAATCCTTAGTTATTTTTTACCGATACCATTACGTTTGTTACAATGCCGTTTTTGATGGATACCTGCGCTTCGATGCCGACGTACAGTAAAAAAAGCAATGACCACTTATTTTCGTGAAACGTTACGACTTTCGTTGTGCTGTCCGCTTCAATCGTTTGTTTCGGAGCGCCAAACTGTGCGTATAAGTCGGTTTCGGTCATGCCGATTTGTATGTTGTTAAACTTTGATTTTTGTTTGACTCGTTCACTCGATTTTTTGGCGATAACGATAAAAACGGCAAAGAGGGGAATAAGAACGACCAATACGACAACCGTAATGATGACCGTAAGAAGCAAAGTCTGATCCATATAGTTTCCTCGCTGAATGGTTGTTTTGCTTATGATCAGTATATCACAAACGGATAAAAAAGTAAAATAAATAAGCTCACCGTCCTGTAAGCAAGGGACCGTGAGCCTGATTGATAGATTTAAGAACTATGCCGTGTATGTTATTTCGCGTTTTCCCGAAGTTTCTTTTTATTCGGCGCTTTTTCCGTTGCTTCCGCTTCGTTTCCGCGCCTGTCTTTGCCCATAAAGAAGAGGGCGAGCGTTCCGGGTCCGACGTGCGCGCCCGTGCAGAGGTCGTAGTATTCGATGATGACGTCCTGCACGCCCGCTTTTTTCACTTCTTCGGCGAGCGCCTTGGCTTCCTCTTCGCAGTCCGCGTGCGTGATCGCGACCGTCTGCGTTTCGGGGCTGATCACGTTTTCGTGGAACGCTTTCAGGATTGCGGAAATCGATTTTTTTCTTCCGTGTTCTCTGCCGCAGACCGCGAGTTGCGCGATTTTTCCGCCGTCCGCTTTGATGATCGGTTTAATGCTCAAAAGCGTTCCCGCGAGGGCGACGAGCGCGGAAATCCTTCCGCTCTTTTTCAGATATTTCAGATCGTTGACCGTCAGATAGCTGTTGAGCTTGTAGGCGTTCTGTATGAGCCATTCCGCCGTTCCCTGACAGCTTTCGCCCATGTCTCTCAGATCGGCGGCTTTCAGCGCAAGCAGTCCCTGCCCCATGGAGGCGTTGGAACTGTCGATCGCAAAGATATGATTCTTGGGATATTTTTTGGAGAGGGTCTCCGCCGCGTTTTTCGCCTGATTGAACGTACCGCTGATGCCCGATGCGATCGTGAGGAAGAGAACGTCCTTTCCCTCTTCCAGAAAGGGTTCCGCCATAGCCGTAAACTGGCTTTCGGAGATCAGGGAGGTTTTGATGTCCGCGCCCGATTCCAACAGGTCGTAGAACTTTCTTGCGCTCTCTTCAAAGGGCACGCCCTCTTCGAGACAGCTGTATTCTGTGCCGTTCGCGATATAGCGGAACGGGATGACGTGAATATTCCGTCCGACTCTGTACGAGTCGGGAAGATTTGCTGCGGAATCCGTAATAATTTCAAATGAACTCATAATTGCACCTCATTTCAACTTACGCTATTATTGTAGCTGATTTGTAAAAATTTTACAACACAAAAACGGAAAAAATCTTTCTATTTCGGTTAAAATCCGCTCCATTCTTAACATTGTTAATTCTACCAACAAAAATACAACTCTACTGTGGGTAGAATCGCCGTTTTTTTGCAAAATGAAATCAAAACGTTTTACAAAACGGGACGGATTCGTTATAATAGGGAAAACTGAAACAAAAAAGAGGTTTGCTATGTACAGGAAAGTATCGACTTCGCTTGATTTTGTGGAACGCGAAAAAGAGATCGTCGGCTTCTGGAAGGAGAACGGGATTTTTGAAAAGAGCGTAGAGCGGAACGAAGGAGAAGAGGAATTCTCTTTTTATGACGGTCCCCCCACGGCGAACGGTAAACCGCACGTCGGGCATATTTTAACGCGCGTCATGAAGGACATCGTTCCGCGTTTTCAGAACATGAAAGGCAGGCACGTTTTAAGAAAGGCGGGCTGGGATACGCACGGGCTTCCCGTCGAACTCGAAGTGGAAAAGACGCTTGGACTGGACGGCAAAAAGCAGATCGAAACATACGGAATCGAGCCGTTTAACAAAAAGTGCAAGGAGTCTGTATTCAAATATCAGAGCGCATGGGAGAAGATGTCGGATCGCGTCGGCTATTGGGTCGATATGGACAACCCGTACGTCACTTATCACGACGACTATATCGAATCGGAGTGGTGGGCGCTCAAAGAGATCCACAAGAAGGGGCTGTTATATAAAGGGCATAAGATCGTGCCCTATTGCCCGCGCTGCGGAACGGCGCTCTCCTCGCACGAAGTGGCGCAGGGCTATAAGAGCGTCAAAGAGACTTCCGCCGTCGCGCGCTTCAAAGTCGCAGGCAGGGAGAATGCCTATATTCTCGCCTGGACGACGACCCCTTGGACGCTCCCTTCCAACGTGGCGCTCTGCATGAATCCCGTTGAGGACTATATCGAGATCGAGGCGGACGGCACGCGTTATATTTTGGCGGAGGCGCTCGCATCGAAGTTCTTTGAAGCGTATAAATTCGTGGAGCGCAAAAAGGGGAAAGAGTACGAAGGCTTGAAATACGAGCCGCTGTTCCCCAACGCCGAGGGCGATTTGGAAAATACCAAGAACGAGTGGAAGCGCGTTTACGAGGTCGTATGCGATTCTTACGTCACCCTGACGGACGGCACGGGTGTCGTGCATATCGCGCCCGCCTACGGACAGGACGACTACAACGTCGGCAAAAATTACGGACTTCCCGTCATTGCGCTCGTGAAAGAACAGGGCAGGTTCGACGAACGTTTCCCCGAACTGAACGGAATGTTCATAAAAGACGCGGATAAAGAAATTCTGAAAATGCTCAAAGCGGAGGGGAAGCTGTTCAAAGCGTTGCCCTTCGAGCACGACTATCCGCACTGCTGGCGTTGCGATACGCCGCTCATGTACTATGCGCGTTCGAGCTGGTTTATCAAGGTGACCGCCGTGAAAGACGAGCTGATCCGTTCCAACCGTTCGGTCAACTGGATGCCCGAAAGCATCAAAGAGGGCAGAATGGGGAACTTCCTCGAAAACGTGATCGACTGGGGGCTTTCGCGCGACCGCTATTGGGGAACGCCTCTGCCCGTCTGGGTCTGCCCCGACTGCGGGGAGATAGAAGTCATCGGCTCGCGCAAAGAATTTCACGAAAAGTGCGGCGCGCCGTTGGACTGCGAACTGCACCGTCCCTATGTGGATCGATTTACCTGCAAATGTTCAAAGTGCGGGGGCGCAATGAAACGCACGCCCGAAGTGATCGACTGCTGGTTCGATTCGGGTTCCATGCCCTTTGCGCAGTATCACTATCCGTTTGAGAACAAGGACCTCTTTGAAAAGACTTTCCCCGCCGACTTCATCTCCGAAGCCGTCGATCAGACGCGCGGATGGTTCTATACGCTTTTGACGATCTCGACGATCCTTTTCGGAAAAGCTCCGTTTAAGAACTGCATTGTTTTGGGACACGTCAACGATAAAAACGGGATCAAAATGAGCAAGCACAAGGGCAACGTCGTCGATCCCTGGTCGGTGCTCGATAAACAGGGCGCGGACGCGGTGCGCTGGTATTTCTATACGAACAGTTTCCCCTGGATCCCGTCGCGTTTCGACGGGGAAGCCGTTTCCGAATCGCAGAGAAAATTTCAGGGCACGCTCTGGAACACTTATGCGTTCTTTACGCTCTATGCGGACATCGACGGTTACGATCCCTCGAAGTACGATCTGAAAAAGTGCAAGCTGACCCTTATGGACAAGTGGGTTCTTTCGTCCTTGAATACGCTCGTGAAAAAGGTGAACGCGCTTCTTCAAGATTACGAGATTACGACGAGCGCGCGGGCGATACAGGATTTTTCGGACGCGCTTTCAAACTGGTATGTACGGCGCGGTCGCGACCGCTATTGGGGCGGCGGAATGACCGAGGACAAGGCGGCGGCATATACCACGCTCTACACCGTCCTCGTAACGCTTTGTAAACTGCTTGCGCCCTATACGCCGTTCATGTCGGAAATGATGTATCAGAATTTGGTTCCCGCATTCTTTAAGGACGCGCCCGAATCGGTGCATCTGTGCGCCTATCCGGAGGCGGACGAGGGCATGATCGACGCGGAACTCGAACACGGCATGGGCGACGTTCTGACCGTCGTGAATCTGGGCAGAGCGGCGCGCGGAGCGGGAAATATCAAGAACCGTCAGCCCCTCTCCGAACTCGTCGTAGCAAGCGAGAACGCGCTCGACATTCACGACGAACTTAAAACCGTCGTGTTGGACGAGCTGAACGTCAAAAATTACCGCACCGTCAAAAGCGCGGAAGAACTCGTCTCCTATAAGCTCAAACCGCAGCTGAGAACGCTCGGACCCAAATACGGCAAACAGCTCAAAGAGATCACGCAGTTCCTCAACACCTGCAATGCGGCGGAAGTCGTGAAAGCGGTGAGGGGACAGGGCGAAGTCAAGATTCTGGACGGAAGCGTCACGCTCACCGAAGAGGATTTGCAGATCTTCACGGAGTCCGCCGAGGGGTTTGCGATCGCCGCCGACAGAGGCGTGACGGTCGCGCTCGACACCCGTTTGACCGAGGAACTGTTACTGGAGGGCACCGAGCGCGAA
>CAJUCM010000044.1 GCA_910585235.1 uncultured Christensenella sp. | reverse complement strand
CCTCCCGTCGTCGAAGAAACCGTCGCCGAGGACGAGACCGAGACGCAACAAGCGCCTCCTCCCCCGCGAGACTACCGTTCGGTCGTTGCACAGCTCTATGCAAGCAGTATCCGCACGGATCAGCCCGCAAGGGTCAATGACGACGCCGCGCGTTCCCTCGACGGGATCGACTTTCATGACATCGAAGCAAAAGCGGCGCAGGACGGGATCAAAGTTATCACATCGGGAAGAAGCGAAAAGAGCAAACAGCCGGTCTCGACCAGCGTCGTTCATAAGGGCAAAGCGTTGTTTTTAAGCGCCCTGTTGCTGTTTTTTATATGCGTCGTGGAGGGAGCCGTTTTACTCGGCGTTCAGGACAATTACGGAATTTCCATTGCATACCCCTGCGTTCTCTGGGGAATCGGACTTGTGGTTCTTCTCGTAACCGGTCTTGCCTATGCAAATCATTACGGCGAGCATTCGTTGAGGAAATCCACCCCCGCGCTCATCAATACGATCGTCCTCTATGTGTTAGCCGTGATCGTGACGATGATCGTTGCGCTTTCCGTCAATATCGACTTCCATGCCGCAAAAGACGTAGCTTGCTTTGTCGTTATTCCGGTCATTTACCTCTTCGGGATCGTCATATTCGGAACCACCTATTATATGCAGATCCGCCCGAAAAAGTAAAAATTATTTTATACAGAAAAGAGCGCATCCTTGTAAGGATGCGCTCTTTGTTGTTTGACGTTACTTAGTTATTTTTATAAATCTTTTTCCATTCGGGAAACCGTGCGACAAATTCTTCATTCGTCTCCGTCTTTTTCAGCATTTCCAAAAGTCCCGATACGTTGTTCGTAAATCCGAGTTCGCGCAATTCATATTCCGTTTTCAGCTCCTCTTTGCTTAAAAGAAGCTCCTCTTTTCTCGTTCCGGAATGAGTAATGTCGATCGCGGGGAAGATGCGTTTTTCGGCAAGTTCGCGGGAAAGGAAAATATCCGCATTGCCCGTTCCCTTGAACTCTTCATAAATGACGTCGTCCATACGGCTACCCGTTTCCACGAGCGCGGTCGCAAGGATCGTCACGCTTCCCGCTTCCACGGTGTTGCGCGCCGCTCCAAAAAAGCGTTTGGGACCCGAAAACGCGCTTGCGTCCAATCCGCCCGTCAGCGTCTTACCCGTGTTCTCCGTCACATAATTGTATGCCCTTGTCAGCTTCGTCAGAGAGTCAAGCAGAATGACGACGTTCATTCCCTGTTCCGCCGCGCGCTTAGCGTGCTCCAACGTCAGTTCCGCGGCGCGGATATGGTGTTCCGCCCCCTCGTCGAAAGTCGAATAAATGACTTCCGCATTGTTTACGGTTCTCCGGAAATCGGTCACTTCTTCGGGGCGTTCGTCGATGAGAAGCACAATCAAAGACAGATCTTTTTGTTGCGTGGAAATCGAATGCGCGATTTCTTTGAGAAGCGTCGTCTTTCCCGCTTTGGGCGGAGCGACGATCAGCCCCCTCTGCCCAAGACCGATCGGTATAAACAGATCGAGAACGCGAAGAGACAGCGGACTGTTCTTATCGGACAGTTTGATCTTTTGATCCGGATACTGCGCCGTCAGATTGTCGAAATGAGGACGGCGCTCATATTTTCCGATGGGAAAACCGTTTACGGTCAATACGTTCCAAATCGCCGCCGAATCGTTCTTTTGACTGGGACGGGCGGTACAGGAGACGAAATCCCCCTCCCTGAGCTGCATGGAATGGATCACCTGCGCGGGAACGAATACGTCCTCCCCGTTCGTCGGCTGGCAGTTGTTACTGCGGATAAAACCGTATCCGTTCTGTAAAATTTCAAGAATTCCGGAATAGACAGGAATATCGAATGCGTCGTCAAACGTTTTTTCGTCAGACGCAACACTCATCACAAATTCGCGCTCCCGCTGATCCATTTCATATTTCTTGCGTATCTCGTCCAATTTGGGCATGATATCGGGATTGATCGTAGAACTTTTCGGCGGAGCGCCCACAGGGCGCGCGTCCGTTTTGGGCAGAGTCGGTTTGACCTTGCCCAAAAGTATTTTTATGATTTCATCGATCAAATCTTCTTTTTTTCGCTGGGTAGCCGCCTGAACGCCCTGAAATCTTCCGAAAGTTCTTAAATCGTTTAATGAAAGTGTTGAAAGGTAATCGCTGTAACGCTCTGCAATCGGTTTTGAATTCATTATTTATGCCGCTCCATCAGAATGAGTTTTGTTTGCTCTTCTGTAATATCGTCGCGGAAAAGTGCCAATTCGCTGTTTTCAAGTTCTTCCACGTCTTCTTCCTCAAAAAGATCGATAAAATCGTCCGGTTTCTCTACATCTACCTCCAAGCCCTTTGTCTTGTAGTGCATGGGGATCACATAGGAAGGCATGATTCTGTCAACGTACTCCTTTGCCTGCTGCGCATCGATCGTATAGTTGCCCCCGACCGGAATCAGCAGAACGTGGACGGGCAGCAACGCTTCTATGAGCGACGAAGAGCATTCCTCTCCCAGATCTCCGAGATGGCATACCTCTATGCCGTCCATGCGGAATTTGAATATGAGATTTTCTCCGCGCTGTGCCCCGCTCTCGTCGTCGTGATAGCTCTTGATCGCCGTAATTTCCACGCCGCCGATTTCGTATTGACCTTCGCGGTCGAAAATAACCGGCTTCCCGCCTACCGCTTTTACGTTGTTGTGATCGTAATGAGAATGACTGACCGTCACCGCGTCCGCACGCGTCTTCGGCATATCATAGCCGATGTCTCCGTAGGGATCGGTCACGATCGACGTACCCGTGCTTTCCGTAAACTCAAAACACGAATGCCCCAAATAACGAATTTTCATTTTTCCTCCGAGAAAAACAACTGAATTTTTAGTGAAAAAGTCTGAATATTTTCAGCACCGAAAAGCTCGTAACGAAGTTCCATGCGCTTTTCCGTCTCATCCTGATAAAGGCGGTAAAAAACCGTTCTGACGAGGATTTCGCCGATCAGCGGAGAAGTTCCCAGCTTCATAACCGTCTTTTCCCCTTCTGTAAATCTGACCTCTAATCCGCATTTTCCGAAACGGCGGTTTTCAAGAGCGGTATCCGAAAAAACAAGCTCCGCTTCATCCCCTTCGATTTCATAGCGGACTTTCCCGCCCTTTTCGGAACGTTCAAAAACGCCGTCCGAACAAAAGAGCGCGCTCTCGCCTCCGCTTTCGGTAATTATTTTTAATTTGCAACCGCAAGTCTGCATGAATATCTATCAACAAAAACGTAACAGAACGCGGGTTTTCCGATAAAAACCCGCAATCAAGTTATTGGCGTTGGAAGAAATTCTCTATCACGCCGTCGAATATATTTTTGGCATACGCCACTTTTTTCTTAAACATACCTTTATAATGATACGGCGTATAGAACGTAGCCGCGATCCCGCATTGATCGAAAAGTACGGTCTTGATCGCGTCAATCACGTCCCCGTCCCCCGATTTGATTTTCGTACTGCACGAAAAAAGAGCTTTCTCATAGTAAGAACTGCCGAGGATCTGAATTGCAGCGCCGAGCGCCGCCTCCGAGTTGATCTGTGAAGTCATGGGCGGCTGTAAAGGAATCACTTGTCCCAAGCTGAAATCGCCGTTGACAAACGCCAAAACCGGAAACAAAATCTTATCGTTTTCGAGATTGACCTGCGCAACGTCCAAATGATCGTTTAGAATTCGCAAAAAAGCATCCATCACCTGAGGCGGTAAATCGCCGAATTCCATTTGTTTTTTCTCCTTTCGCTCATCCTGATCAGCGTAAAAAATCGAGACAGTCCTCTTCTTTTCTGAGTTTTGCGCGCCGTACGCGCCAATCGGGCAACACCCGTTCCACTTCGCGCCAAAATTCCTTTCCGTGATTGAAACAGCGCGTATGGCAGAGTTCGTGCACCGCAACATAATATGCAAGCGCGGGATCGACGAATGCCAAAAAACAGGTAAACGACAGCGTTCCCGTCTTACTGCACGATCCCCACCGCGTTCTTGCAGACGAAATACGGATACGGGAATAGACAAATCCGAAACGGGAAGCGATCTCATGCACAATCGCGGTCATATACTCTTCGGCAAGCCGTTTCACCATTTCCGTAAGAGCGCTCCCGCGCCCGTTTACGGGAAGCGCAATTTGTCCGCTTTCGATCTTCGGCTTTCCTTGCACGATTTCGTAAGATTCGCCGAATAATACGAGCCGTTCCCAGTCGTTGAAAGAAAGCGTTCTCCTCTTCTTCCGTTTCGCAAGGCGGGAAGCGATCCAGCGTTCATGCCGATGCACAAAATCCCCGATTTCTTTTTCGCTTACGGACAGCGGCGCGCGCACGAGTACGGCGCCGTTCGGTTCTATGGAAAGGCACAAAGTTTTCCGCTTGCTTTTGACTACGCGAAACTCCACACGGATATTATAGCACAGTTTTTTTGATTTTTCAAGATATTCTTGACTTTTATCAAGAAAAGATTATAATATTCGCTATGAAATCTGCTATTTTTCAACGGTTTATCCCCGATTTTGAAAAAACATACGCATTTGACGCGCCTGCTTCCAAGAGTATCCTGAACCGCGCGTTGCTCCTCGCCGCTTTCTCGGACGGAGACGTTTTTCTGAAATGCGCCTCTTTTGCAGAAGATACGCACGCGTTTCTC
Organism: uncultured Christensenella sp.; assembly: GCA_910585235.1. GTDB lineage: Bacteria > Bacillota > Clostridia > Christensenellales > Borkfalkiaceae > Gallimonas. Next base: position 1,348 of record CAJUCM010000044.1, on the reverse strand, counting down.
AATTGCTTTACGGCGCTCGGAATACGGTATGAAAATCGCCCGAACGGGATCCTCATACACGGGACAGGAAAAAAGATTCCCAATCAAAATGCAACACTTAACGTCATGAACGCAGGAACCTGCGCGCGTTTTTTGCCCGCCGCGCTTTCGGCAATCGGCGGAAATTATGATTTCACGGCTTTCGCGCAGATGAAAAACCGTCCCATGGATTTTCTCACGGAGCTTAAAAAAGCGGGCGTTGAAATCGACTTCTCCGAAAAGGAAAATGCGTTTCCTTTCCGTCTCCGCTCCGAAGGATTCAAACGACGCGAATTTACGGTGGATACCGATACGAGCACACAATTTGCTAGTGCCCTTTTGCTCGCAGGCGCCGTCGGGAACGCGGCTCTTCGCGTAAATCTTACGGGATCGAGAACGGAAGGCAGTTACGTTCTGATGACGCTCTCGCTACTGAGCGCATTCGGCGCAGAATGGACGCGGAATCAAAACACAGTCACGGTTTTCCCTGCAAAACATTTCCCGAAAGAATTTGAAGTCGAAACGGACGTCTCCGCGGCTTGTTATTTTTACGCGCTCGCGCTTCTCTTCGGTATTACAATACTCGTCCGCGGCGTAAAAAAGAACAGTTTACAGGGCGATATTCGATTTTTAGAACTTTTAGAAAGGCGCGGCGTCCGTTTTACGGAGACGGAAACGGGACTGCTCGCCGACGGAAGCGGAATATCATCCTTTGAGGGCTTTCAGGAAAATTTCGGAGATTTCTCCGACCAGACGCTGACTGCCGCCGCGCTCGCCCCCTTTGCTTCGACCCCCTCCCGCATTACCGGGATCGGACATATCCGCAGGCAGGAATGCGACCGCATCGAGGCGATCCGGAAAAACCTGACCGCCCTCGGCGTACCCTGCCTGTGCGGAGAGAATTATATAGAAATATCGCCTGCCAAACCGAACGGCGGTACGATCGAAACGTGTCACGACCACAGAGTCGCAATGGCGTTTACGCTCCCGGCGTTAAAGACGGGGACGCTCGTAATCGACGATCCCGAATGCTGTAAAAAAACATTCGACGGATATTTCGACGAAATCAAAAAACTTTTTTCGTGAATAAAACGCCGTAAAACGTTACTTTTTAATTACGCTTGTTTTTCGGTATAAGTTTTAATGAGTTCAAACATTTCATCCGAAATAACGTGTTCCATACGGCAGGCGTTCGATTCTGCAAGCGCCTCGTCCGCACCGAGAGAACGCAGTAATTTCGTGATCACGCGGTGGCGCTCATAGACGCCCGCCGCTTTTTTTTGTCCCGATTCGGTGAGCGTAAGGTCTCCCCCCGCATCCATCAGAATAT
>CAJUCM010000043.1 GCA_910585235.1 uncultured Christensenella sp. | reverse complement strand
TCTGTGACCTCTTGCATGTCAAGCAAGCGCTCTAACCAACTGAGCTACGCCCCCGTGGACAACGCTATTATCATATTCTAAAATAATTTGATTGTCAAGTATTCTTACACGGTTTTCTGAAAAATTTATCCGACTTTTCGGTTTGAAAATATTCCGAAAGGGAAAACATATAGAAACCCGTTAAAAATCTGTACATATTTTCCCGTTTTTGATCCGATACATAAATATTTCTTTTTTGCCGAAACTTAGACGGGGAAGTACATAAGGAGGGAATGGATATGTTGCAAAAGGTAGTGATCTGCGGGGTGGATACGACGGGACTTCCCAAGCTAACGGCAAAAGAGAACGAAGAACTGATCGTGCGCTTAAAGGCGGGCGACGAGGCGGCGCGGGAAAAATTTATTATCGGCAATATGCGGTTGGTGCTTTCGCTTGTAAAAAGGTTCTGGGCAAAGAATGCAAATGCGGACGACGTGTTTCAGGCGGGTTGCGTGGGTCTGATCAAAGCGATCGACAATTTTGATCCGAAATTTCAGGTCAAATTTTCGACTTATGCGGTTCCGATGATACTGGGGGAAATCAAACGCTACCTGCGCGACGGAAATTCTTTGCGCGTGTCCCGTTCGATCAGGGATACCGCTTACAGAATTCTCAAAGTCAGGGAGAGCATCGAGGAAAGGGACGAAGAAGCAACGATCGAAAAGATCGCGGAAATTATGCAGGTCAAAGAGCGGGAAGTCGTCTATGCGCTCGACGCTATTTCCGATCCGATCTCGCTGTACGAGCCCGTATATAATAAGTCGGGCGATACGGTGGAACTTATGGACCAGCTTGCCGACACCAAACAGAGCGACGAAATTTGGACGGAGCGGGTCGCGCTGAGAGAGGCGATGGCGCGCCTTGCGGACAGAGAGAAGAAAATTCTTATGCTTCGCTATTACGAGGGAAAGACGCAGACGGAGATTTCTCAAGAAGTTGGAATCTCGCAGGCACAGGTTTCCCGCCTCGAAAAGAACGCGTTAAAGCAAATAAAGGAAAATATTTCCTGAAAATTTACAAATCGGCATTCCGCAACGGATAAGTTGCGGAATTTTTTTTAACGATTTTGATATTTTCCTTGCAATTGAACCGTTTATTGTGTTATAATTGGTGGTATATAAGGGTATCGCGTTATCATGTATCAATTCGGTTCGGTAACGTATCTGCAAAGGGAGAGGGGATGAGTACTGGCTTAAAGATTGTTTTGCTGATCATATTCCTCGCTGCCGCAGTTGTTGCGAGTTTTTATCTGTTTCTCGGTATCCGTAAAGACCACAACCGTTTTCTCTACGCGCGCCGCAGATTGAAGGACGCGAAACGGGAAGAGTTCGACGGATTTTTGAAAGAGAGGATCGAAGGGGAAGCGGCACGGGCGTTTTCTGTGATTTTCGTAGAATTTAACGCCGCAAAGGAGTTTAAGGATAATTACGGTGAAAACTACTATGCCTGGGCGCTCGGCTCGATCCGTGAAAGGATCGCTTCCGTTTTGCCTAAGGGAAGTAAGGTTTGCCTGTATGAATACGATACTTACGCCTTTATGATAGATAAGGAGCTTTCGCAGGAAGAACTTGCGGAACTGGCGGCGCAATGTATTTCCAAAGCGCATGTGCCCGTCCCGTGCGGAAGGCGGAAAAAACAGCGGGATATTCCGGATCTGATTATCGGCGCGGAGCTTTATGACGTAGATGACGTCGATATGACGGTGGAAGAGTTTTTGCGGAATATCGAGATAACGCTTGCCGTATCGGGTAGAAAGGGATTGAACGATTTTACGGTTTTTGCCAAGCAGCTTCTTGAAAATTCTGCCGATTACCATTATTACCGCGAACTCAAAGACGCGATCAATGCGAACGAATTTACGCTTTACTTTCAACCGATCTGCAATCTCTTTGAAGGGGACGTGATTGCCTATGAGGCAATGTTGCGCTGGAATCATAATGAACTCGGTGCGCTTCTCCCCGAAAATTTTATTCACGTTATAGAGCGTTCGGGCGACGCCGGCTGGGTGGGGCGTTGGGCATATGAGCAAATGATTATCGGATACAGGAATTTTTTGAAAATGCACCCGAATACGAGGATCGCGTTTTCCATGAATCTGAGTATCCGTCAGCTGTCCGATCCGAAAATTTGCGACGAACTATATAAAATTGCCGTGAAATACGGCGTTCCCGTCGAGGGGGTTTGTTTTGAAATTCCGGAGTCCGCAATTCTCGGACGGAACGTCATGCTTGCGGAAAATATCGAGAAACTCGTTCAGTGCGGTTTTATGCTTGCGGCGGACGGTTTCGGGTTGGAACCGAACGCCGTTGCGCGGCTCGGCGAACGTAGAATGTTCGATTGGGTTAAACTCAATGAACGCTTTACCCATACGGTACAGAACGGCGATCCCGACATTAAGAATATGCAGGCATTGTTGGAATTTGCCCGCTTGGGCAACTTTTTGGTGATCGCGCAGGATATAAAGGACGCTATGACGGAAGAATTCGTCAGGCGGATCGGAATTTTCTGCGGGCAGGGGCATCATTTAGGCGATCCGCAACCGATTGAGAAATATCTCAATCGCGCCGAAACGGTTATCGTGAAACAGTAGAACACACTTGTCAAGGAAACGGAAATGAAGGAAAAATGGACAACGCGATTAAAAATCAAGCGGATTTCCAAATACGTCATGATTTTCTGTTTGATATTTTTGGTGATTCTTGCGGGATTTACACTTTACGGAGATCAGGTCGGTAATTTCGTCGTAATTCTTAAAGAGGATAAAGTTAAGATTTCCGCGTGCCTTACCAAAGATTTTGAAAACGATCTGACGTCGCGTTTTGAGGTTCCGGGAATCGAATACCTGTCGGAAACGACGTTCCATGACCTTCCCGATTCGTTACCGCAGAATATCGGATTCAAAAACGATCAGAAGCGAAAATTCATGGCGTTCAGCTTTTATCTTCTGAATCTTACCGACCGTGCGATCAGTTACGATATGTCCATTGAAATCGTTGACGAACTCGCGGGGACAAAAGACAGAAACTATAAACCGAGCGACGCGCTTCGGATTCTGATTCTGGAAGAACAGGGCATGGACGAAAATCTGGAAGGACACGGGGTTTTGAAGTCGGACGGAACGGTCTATGCGAGGGAAGAGGATTCTCAGGCGGGGCTTGACGAATTGGAGAAGGCAGATTATCCCCCCGATATTGTCACTTATTTTGCGGACGGCGGTATGATCGTTCACGAAAAAGAAGTTCCGTTTGCGCTGGATGAAATTAAAAAATATACGGTCGTTCTTTGGCTCGAAGGGTTTGATATTTCCTGTAAACAGGAGCTTGTCGGCGGTCGGCTGAAAATGCGTATGACGTTTGAAGCATATTAAAGCATTGCGTTATGAGGAAAGGAAAGTGTACCAATTAAGAAATAATCCACGGAGGATATTATCATGAAGGCAACAAAAAAATTAGCGGCGGCTGTGATCTCGTTGGTGGCGGCAGCGTCCCTTACGGTAGGATCGACTTTCGCCTGGTTTTCATATCAGTCGAGCGTTTCGGTCGGATCGGTAAACTTTTCGGTCGATTCGAGCGACGAAAATTTACAGGTGGCGGTCGTTGCGGTAGGAGCGAATCCTACGCCGAGTGATTTTACATATACTCTGTCGGAAACTGCCGTCAAAGCGGCGATCAACGGCGGAAAAACAATTGCCTATAAACCGCTTACCGTGAAAGACGACGGCTCGGATACGGTGTCGGATACGAATGTGGTCGAGTTGTTGGAGAAAGATGAAACGACCAAAGCGGGGGGCGGAAGCTATGCGGCGTTCGATCTTGTATTCCGCTATACGCCTTATAAGACGGCAGGAGGAACGCCTTCTACCACCATGCCTTCCTTGGTGTTGAATTACGGTTCGCAAATTACGACGAATACGACGCATACGCCCGATTCGGCGACGCTGTATGCCTGGGATAATTTCGATGCGAGCAAATACGGAATCGCGCTTACCAAGGATTCTCCGATCGAAGCGCGGGCGAGGGACGCAGCGCGCGTCGCGTTTTTGTTCGACGATGGCGGAACGCCGAAAAATAAAATCTGGGCGCCCAGCGAAGAACGGGACAGCGCGATCACCGATTCTTTGACAAGCGACAGAGTACAGGGATATTACAAAGGAAATCTTGCAAGCGATTACAATTTGCAACATGGTGCGGAAGGCGCCGTCGCCGTTGTGGCGCCCACTTATGCAAACCGCGTATATGCGGGGATCCAGTCTCCCGCGGCGGCAACCGATTTTCAGTATTCCGAAATTACGACGTTCCCTGCGGTGGCGGGCGCAAATTCGTACAGCGAATTGAGACTCACCGTAAAAGTGTGGCTCGAAGGGAAAGACGGCGACTGTATCGAGTCGGTTCGGGAAGACGATTTTGCGTTCCTTTTGAAATTCAGAACGAGTACGCTTCCGTCCGCTTGAATGATGAGCGGCGCGCAGAAGATATTGGTTTATGAAAGCTAAGACGAAAAAAATATTCAAAATCGTTCTGAACGTTGTGGTGTGCGTCCTGTTTGGATTGGTTTTGCTCTTGACGGTTTTGATTGTTTCGTCCGGTGGAAAGGGTTATACGTCTCTCTTCGGAACGGCATTCGTTACCGTAGAATCCGATTCCATGGACGGGGACAGAAAGGACAGCTTCAAAGAGGGTGCGCTTCTCAAAATAGAAATTCTTTCCTATGAAGAGAAGCTGGAACTTGTAGAAGGGGACATTATTTCCTTTTACGACAATGTAAGCGGACACAGGTTTGTCAATTCCCATAGGATCGTAGAAGTGTGGGGCGAAGGAAACGGTACCGTGTTTATCACGCAGGGAGATAAGGCGGATGCGCCTGTGGACGAAACGCCGCGCAGGATCGAGGAAGTGATCGGAAGAGTTTCTGGACATACGAACGGGATCGGGAAAGTATTTCAATTTATCCGTACGACAACGGGATTCGTTGTGTGCATTATTCTGCCCTGTCTCGTGCTGTTGGGTTATTGCATCTATGACGTTGTCCGCATCGTACTCGAACAGAAAAAAGCCGAAAAATCAAAGGATAAGGAGCGACTCAAAGAGGAACTTTTGGAGGAACTCCGTGCAGAGGGAAAAATTCCGACCGATTCCGAATCGCGGGACGATCAATAGCGACTTTTACCTAAGAATTAAGAAAAATAGGAAATATTATGACGGCATTTGCGAGTTATTTTGTAGAATTCTTATGGGCGCTGATAAAAAATATCGGCAATTTTTTTGCGCACATCGGAATCGCATTCTATGATATTTTCATCCGCGATATCGGCGAGTACTTCGGAATACTCAGCGATCACGCGGGCGGGTTTGACGCCGTCGGTTGGATATTTTTTGTGATCGTAACGCTTGTTATCACCGTTTTCACGGTCTTCTTAATTTATCGTCTGGCGCAACTGATCCGAAGATATATCGTATATCGCGCAAAGAATGTCCGCAAAGATAAAATCCTTGAAGAGGTCGCAAAACTTAAATTGCAGGCGGAGGAGATGTCCAAAGACAGAGGGCAGGTTTTTGCCTCGAAATTACAGAAAGAATTGGAGCCTTTCCTGAAAAAAGAAGAGAAAGAGGAAACGCCTGCGCCCGCTCCGCAGATCAAAGACGATTCCATCCGTTTCAGTTCGCTTCTCGAAGTTGACAGATTCTATGAGGAGACGCCGAGCAGCGTGCAGATGGAAGAGGCGGATCTGATTCCTCTGTGCGATATTGTGAAAAACGTTGTGTCCTATTCGGCAAGTCAGCTCAAACTCTATTATGATGTAGATACGGTGCGCCAGTTTTTTGCGGCGCTCGCCACTTCAAAAATAGTCATTGTGGAAGGGATTACGGGAGCGGGTAAAACAAGTCTCACCCGTGCGGTCGGCAGTTATTTCAACCGCGAGCCGAAAATCGTTTCGGTGATTCCCGATTGGCACGACCGTTCGGATTTTCTCGGCTATTACGACGAGTTCAATAACCGTTTTGTCGAATCGGAATATCTGACGGAAATTTATGCGGCGAGTTACCGTCAGGAGCCGAGTTTTATCGTGCTTGACGAAATGAATCTTGCGCGTGCGGAATATTATTTTTCCGATTTTCTTGCGCTCACGGATATTCCGGATTCGGCGCAGTGGAAAATCAATCTCGTGCCCGCCGTCTCCACGAACGATCCGAAGAAGCTCTCTTACGGCAGACTGCAAGTATCGCCGAATATTTGGTTTGTCGGAACGGCGAATACCGACGACGCGACGTTTACCGTCTCCGACGACGTGTATGAACGCGCCATGACGATACAGTTGAATGAGATCGCCGAACCGTTTGAGGCGGAAACCGTGCCTCCCGCAGTCTGTTCCTGCGATTATTTGCAGACTTTGTTTGACAGAGCGCAGGTGGATTTTGCGATCAGTCCCGATAATATGCGCCGCGTTGA
>CAJUCM010000042.1 GCA_910585235.1 uncultured Christensenella sp. | reverse complement strand
ATTCAATAAAAAAGCGCAACTTGCTTCCAATCCGATTTATAAAAGCGAAGTGGAAGCCGTGCTTAATCCTATCCGCGAAAAAGAACTAACCCGAACGATCCTTGAATGCGCGGCGATCATCGCATACAAACAGCCGATTACGCGTACTGAAATTGAAATTTTGCGCGGATGCAACAGCGACTATGCTGTCAATGCGCTTTTGGAACTTAAACTAATTGAGCCTTGCGGGAGAAAAGACGCGGTGGGGCGCCCCGTTCTGTTTGCCACGACCGACGAGTTCCTGAAACGGTTCCGTTTACATACGCTTGCAGATTTGCCCGATTACGACGAACTTATGAAGGCGATCAAAAAGGACGCCGTAGACAGAGACAGTTATCTCTATGCCCGCGACGAGTATCAGGAAGAGGGTGAAAAAGACGAAGCGCCTGTTGACGAAAAACCCAAACAAAAGCTACGCGATCATGAAGCGTCCGACGGGGAAAAGACGGACGGCGGATATGAAATCCCCGATTTCCTCCGCGGACTCGACGATGCGGATATCGTTAAAATCTGCTGAAAAAGTAAATAATTTCAATTCATTCGCTCATATTAAGGATATGAGCGAATTTTTTATTGTTTTCGCCTTTATTGGAACACTTTTGTTCCTTTTTCCGTTATACGTCAGCATTGACGCGCATCTTGATTTCAAAGAAAATAAATGCTGGTTTTATATCGGACTTTATCGGAACATTAAAATATTCGGCGGATACGGGCAACTCACCAAAGACGGGATCGCGCTTCATATCACAAAAAAGAAAGCTATTTTTATTCCATACGGAAAAATGGCGGATACCCGTAAAAAATTTGAAATCACGCAGGGGTTTCAGCTGATGAAATTTCACCAGATCATTGAAACCGGCGGCGCGGACAGTATGTACGGTATTATGTTGGGAGCGATCAGTTCTTCGGTTGCAGGTTCGGTCTTTTCCGTACTGCAAACAAGACATCCTTTTTTGTCCCTTAAAAATAATTTGCTCCTCACAAACAGGACGCAATTAAAAGTCACCTTACAATCCGAAGTCGTTTTTAACGGTTTGGTTATTTCTGTGGCACTGATCAAAAAAATATTGGAGGCATTGATAAAATGGATAAGAACAAACAAATTAATAACATTATGGAAAAAACGGCAGAACACCTGACGGGACTTGTTGATGTAAACACAGTCATCGGAAAACCGATCGTCTCTGCCAGCGGAGCGCAGATCATTCCTTTCACCAAGGTAACAATGGGTTATCTTTCGGGGGGTGGCGAATACGGCGAAGTGAAAGCAATCAAAGAGGACGAATGTTTTCCGTTTGCCGGCGGTGCGGGAACCGTCATCAATCTGAAACCTGCCGGTTTTTTGATCGACGACGGAGTGGAATGCAGAATCGTCAAAATTACGGACGATCCTTTGGACGGAATTATTGAAAAAACGAGCGAGATCATCAGTAAATTTGTCAAACAAAAAGAAGATGAAACATTATAAAAAATTATCTGCGGTCATTCTGATTTTGATAATCTGTGCTTTTCTCGTTCCTTTTCGCTTCATAAAAAGCGATGCCGCAAGCGAGAGCATGGGCGAATGCGTTGTAGAGGTGTCGTCAAGCCGCTTTCTTTCAGAGCGCAATGCCGATATGCGGCTACCCATGGCGAGTACCACAAAAATTCTTACGGCGCTCGTAATTCTCAGCGAGAGCAATCTCGATGAAACCGTGACCGTCCCCAAGGAAGCGGAGGGAACGGAGGGATCGAGCGTGTATCTGAAAGCGGGTGAGGAAATTTCAGTACGGGATCTACTCTACGGACTTATGCTTCGCTCAGGAAACGACTGCGCGGTAACGCTTGCGCTTCACCACAGCGGGAGCATTAAAAATTTTGCGCATGCCATGAACCAAACGGCGTTATTGTTAGGAGCGGAAAACAGCCGTTTCGTGAATCCGCACGGCTTGCCCGACGAAAATCACTATACGACTGCTCGCGATCTTGCGCTGATCACAGCTGCGGCGGTTAAGAATGAAACGTTCCGCGAAATCGTATCGACAAAATATTATGAACCGCACTCATGGAAAAACAAAAATAAAATGCTTTGGAATTTTGAGGGCGCGATCGGCGTGAAAACCGGTTTTACCGTTCGGGCGGGAAGGTGCCTTGTCTCCGCGGCGGAACGGAACGGAATGACGCTTGTTTCGGTCGTGCTGAATAGCCCGCAGATGTTTGAACGTTCGGAAGAATTATTGCAAAATGCCTTTGAAACGTATCAAATGCGGACGCTTTGTTCTACTTCCGACCTCTATGATGGGTGCTGTGTACGTTATGATTTCAGTTATCCGCTGAAACAGGGGGAAGAAGATAAAATCAGGATTCAAAACGAGATCATTTCTCCAGATAGCGAAATTGCGGGTATCATGAAAATATATCTTGAAAATCGCTTGCTTTTTTCACAGAATTTATTTATGATGAAATAGTAGGAGGGGGCGGAAATTTGCCCCGTAAATATGCTATGCGCATCAATAAATTTCTTGCGGAACAGGGGGTCGCATCCCGAAGGGAGAGCGATAAACTCGTTCAGGAAGGCAGGGTACTTCTCAACGGAAAAAGAGCGAATCCGGGCGACGACGTTTCTGCCGGCGATACAGTCACACTCGACGGGAAAACGCTTTCTCATAAAGTTAAATACGAATACTATATGCTGAATAAGCCGAAAGGCTGCGTTTCAACGGTTTCCGACGATAAAGGCAGAAAAACGGTGATGGACTTTTTACCCGCCAATGCGGGTCGGGTCTTTCCCGTCGGGAGACTCGACTATGACACGGAAGGAATGCTGATCCTGACGAATGACGGAGATCTTGCTTACCGTCTTACGTCTCCAAAAAGCGAAATTCCGAAGACCTACCTTGTCCGCGTGGAGGGAGTTGTTTCCGCAACGCAGTTGAACCGCATCCGTGCGGGTGTGGAAATTGAAAAAGGCGTCGTTACCAAAAAGTGTAAAGTCACGGTTACGGAGACAAATAAAAACTATACAAAAATGCAGGTCGTTCTGACCGAGGGAAAGAACCGTGAAATTAGAAAAATGTTTGAAGTGGTCGGAAAAAACGTAGATTTTATCAAAAGGACGAAGATAGGGGATTTAACGCTTTCCGGACTCGACCGCGGGACGGTCAGGCGGCTTTCACAGGAGGAAATTTTTTATCTCAAAAATTTATAAAAAAGCGCCCCCGATCGGGGGCGCTTTTTCTATTCCGAATTTACGCTTTAACAAACACGCCGTCAAATACAATACAGGCGCCGACGCCGCCCGACGTGGGAAAAATATCGAACCGTGTCGCCTTACCGAGCGAGGAACTGAGACGCGCCAAATCCGTCACCGAAATATGCGCGCTTTCCACGCTCACGGAAAGCGCTGTTCCCATATCCTCAATAATGTTGATTTTCGCGTTTTCATCCGAATCTAAAATCAAGTCGGCAATGACAAGAATTGCCTGTTTCGCTTCGTCATACCGCGAAAAGTTTTTTTTAAGACAGATACGGTCTAACTGTTTTTCTCCGATCACGTTCAGGAGTGCATGAATTTCTTCGCTTTTCTGTGTCATATCATTTCCTCAAATATTTTATAACCGTTTATCGGGGGAAATAAACATTCTCATAAACTTCTTAAAAGCCCGACGACTTTGCCGAGTAACGTAACTTCGTCCAAAACAAAGTCGCTCATCGTTTCATTTTCCGGATGCAGGATAATTTTACCGTCCCGACGGAAGAACCGTTTGACCGTTGCACCTTCGGAAATTCCGTCGTCAAACATAGCGACGACAACGTCTCCGTTATCGGCTGTCTCCTGTTTTCTTACAACGATCTTATCTCCGTCCAAAATTCCCGCCTCGATCATACTGTCACCGTGCACGCGCAACAGGAATAAGTTATCGCCCTTGAATTCACCGGATGGGAGAGGATAATAGCCTTCAAAATTCTCCGTTGCAAAAATCGGCTGACCCGCCGTGACCGTGCCGATCAGAGGAACGTTGGTTACTTCACCGCGTTTCAGAGCGACGGCACGCTTTTTATTGTCGGCTTTATCCAAATGACCTAAATCACGCAAACGATTGATATAGTCGTAAGCCGTTGCGGTGGATTTTATGCCGAGTTCTCTGCAAATATCTCTTACGGTAGGGGGAAAACCGTAGCTATCGCAATAACCGTTAATAAAATCAAGGACTGCAAATAATTTTTTCTGATCCAGCATAGCACAACTCCTTTTATGTTATTATAACACAGCCGAAGTTAAAATGCAAACAAATGTTCCCTAATTTCAAAAAAATTTTTTGCATTTTTTCTTGCATATAAAAGTAATCGGAGCTATAATGTAGGCAGGTGATATTATGAAAGGGCAAATGTGCGTACTCGACGAAACCAAAGAATGCGATAACTGTATGGAATGTGAAATCTGCGATCTGGATCCAAATAAGATTTGCGATAACTGCGGAAAATGTCTGGAATTTAAGGATTTTGCATCTATCAGGATCGACGGCATTTATGACGATCCCAAAAAGGTTCCCGAAAAATACCGTTAAGCGTCAGGAAGTTCAATTAAAAAACGGCTGAATTTAGATAGATCATAGCGGTTGATTTTTGCTGTTACGGAAAGCCCGTCATCCTTGTAGTCGGTCTTTTCTTCATAGAGGACAGAACGGAGCGCGCCGTACTCGTTCATTGCAGCGTAGGGAAAAAGTAGCTTTACGGAATAAAATTCCTGTTCCAACTCTTTCAGAATACGGGATTTTAATTCATCGAGCCCTGCGCCGGTCCTTGCCGAAACCAGCAAATAATCGGACGGAAAATTTGCTTCGCCGAGCTCATCGCACTTATTGATGACGACGAGATAGGAAGAGGCGAATCCAAGACCTTTCAGCGTTTCTATGGCGGTGGAAAGTTGCATTTCATAATCTCCCGTTCCGTCGCACACAATGAGCGCCAGATCGCAATTTACGGCACTTTCCAGTGTAGATTTGAATGCTTCGATAAGATTATGCGGCAGATCCTGCAAAAAGCCGACCGTATCAACGAGAAGAAAGGGGATACCCGAAATTTCAAAATTGCGGGAAGTAGGATCGAGCGTAGCAAAAAGGGCGTCCTTTACAAAAACGTCGGCTTGCGTTAAAGCGTTCATAAGCGTTGACTTTCCGACGTTTGTATAGCCGACGAGCGCGACCGTGCGGACGCGCTCTTTTTTTCTGCGCTGAACGGTATACCTCCGTCGACGTTCCGTATTTGCCAGTTTTTCTTCAAGCGCACGGATCCGCGCTTTGATATGCCGACGATCGGTTTCAAGTTTTGTTTCGCCGGGACCGCGGGTGCCGATTCCGCCTCCGAGACGGGAGAGCGCCGAGCCCTTTCCGCGAAGACGGGGATAAATATATTTCAGTTGCGCAAGTTCTACCTGAATCTTTCCTTCGCTACTCACGGCGCGGAGAGCAAATATATCGAGGATCAGCGTCGTACGGTCGATCACTTTTCTGCCTCCGAGTGCATCGGAAAGGTTGAGAACCTGAGAGGGGGAGAGGTCTCCGTTAAAAAGTACCGTTATCTCATCTTCGCCATCCAGTTCCGCCCTGATTTCTTCTACCTTTCCGCGCCCGATATAAGTTGCAGGATTGATTTCTCGGATATTCTGATAGCTTGTGCCGATATAGGTCGCTCCCACGCTCTCGATCAGAGCGACCGCTTCGCTGTGAAGAGTGCGATAGTTTTCAGTTTCAACGGGCTGAATCACATAAACGCTTTCGCTCATTCGTCATCATCCTTTTTATGCAGGCGCACCGCATTGGCAACAGAACGGCGGTGATCCTCCGTAATTGCCGCATAATGCTTCCGCGTCGTATTGACGTCTTTATGACCGAGCACGTCCGCAACGATATATATATCACCCGTTTCCCGATAGAGATTCGTGCCGTATGTCGAACGCAATTTATGCGGAGTGATTTTTTTGAGAGGGGAGACGATTTTTGCGTATTTTTTTACCAGATTCTCAACGGCGCGAACCGTAATTCTGCGGTATTGCAGTGAGAGAAAGAGGGCATGTTCGTCGGGAGCAATCGCTTTATCGCATTGTTTCTGTTCCATATACGCTTCGAGTGCATCCCTGACTTCATCCGAAAAATAGAGAATCGACTGATTTCCGCCTTTTCGCGTGACGATAAACGAATTGTTTGAAAAATCAATACTTTCGTTGTTTAAGCCGACAAGTTCGGAAATACGGATCCCCGTACCCAAAAAGAGAGTTAAAATTGCAATGTCGCGGATCTTAGTTTTATCATGGTAACCGCGGGCGTGCGCGGAGAGTTCGCTGCCGTATTCCGCAACATCAAGAATAGAGGAGACTTCATTTCCTTCCAAACGGATAATTTCTTTTTCATGCAGTTTCGGTGTGGCAACTTTGGTAGAATTGTTGACTTCGATAAGACCTTTATTGAAAAAATATTTGTACATGGAGCGGACGGTGGAGAGCTTACGCGCTTTGGCGCGCTCATCGCAGGAAAGGCGCTTGCCGTTATATTGATAGTGGGAGAGCCAACTCAAAAAAATTTCAAGATCGGTATCCGTTACGCTACCGATCTCATCAAGCGTAATCTCTTTCACCGATTTACCGTGAAATTTTCGTACAGAGAGGAAGTAAAAGAAAATACGAAGATCGTAACAGTAATTCATGCGGGTGAGCGTGCTGGTACGCGTTTCAACGCCGCGCAAGAAATCTTCGATATACGGAGGAAGATCGTCCAAAAGTTTATCGATTCTTTCAAGATTATTCAGATTTCGTTCATGATAATAATTTTCGTCGTATTTCATGTCAAACCCTCAGAAAACCCTAGGAGAAGGGATTTATTATGTAAAAAAAAGATACATAACTATTCGCAAAATTACAGACAATGTAACCAAGCGAAAGAAAATAGTATTTTATTCGCAAAGCGCAGGGGAACAGAATCAGCGGTTTCCCGTCCGCGCCTTGCGCGTTCCGCCACATATCAAAAACGCGTGACCTTGCCCCCACAGCGAGCGCAACGAAGAGGGGCGGCGACCGAAAGCGGGCGTGAGAACGTCGCGCCAAGGCACGTAAAGAAGATAATACGGATAACGACTATTTTCAACGCGCGGACGGCGGGACGGTTCGGCAGGGGGCTACGTTGCGCCCTGCGTTGTGTTCGAGGGCGTAGACAGAACAACAAAAAGCAATGCAGGGGAGCGCGATCTATTCGCGCTCTTTTCCATTTGGGAAAAGCAGGTAAAGCCTTTTCGCGCGCCCCGAAACGGGTAAAACCCCCGAAAATCGCACGTTCGGAAAGCGGTTGCGAAGGCTCATACAACAAGCCCCCGCAGGCGGTCAAAACAATCGTAAGGCAGAGCCTTCGCGAGAGCTTGCGGGACACTTCCCGCAAGCGAACGGGGAGGAAAGCAAGCGTTAGCGCGCAAGTGAGAGCGATGACGCAAGGCAAAGCAGGGAAAGCGGATAACGAAAGCCCGCTTGCGGGCAAATGGCAAGGTGCGCCCATACGGCAAGAACGAAGTCCCCGAAAACAGGGACACGGCGGGAAGGCTGTCTATTAGGTTGAAGAATGAAAACAAAGAGGCAGGTGGCGCGCGGCGAGCGGAGCG
>CAJUCM010000041.1 GCA_910585235.1 uncultured Christensenella sp. | reverse complement strand
CTTTTAAGAGCTATTTAGGCTATTATTTAATGGTTAATTAAATAATTACGAATCAATCGCTCTACCGACTGAGCCACAGAAGCATTTCAAACGCTTTTCTATTATAAAAAAATCGTGCATAAAAAGCAAGCGATTTTCAACCGTTTTTCATATTTTTTTATTTTTCGGTACAAACATCATAACGTGCTTCGGAAGAAGCCGGATTTGGGTATTTCCAGTATCACCTTTTTCGCCGTCCAGATCCCAGACAACTTCGTCATCCGTCTCGATCGTAATTTGCTCCCCATACAGGCGCAGAAGGCGTTTGCTCTCAAAGCCCGCTCCACGGATAAAAAGTCCGATAATGCCGAAGAACGCCCGCACCCTTCCCCAGAACCCCATTTTCTCGCGGACGCGCAAAATCGCGATCTCCATTTTCCCGTCCCGCATACTCGCCTTTCTGTTGACGGGAAAACCCGCGACCGACCTGCCGTTCATGACAAGAACCAAAACGGCTTTCGCCTCCTCCGTTTTCCCGTTGCAGGTCACTCTGATCGGAAAAGAATTGAACTTCATGTGTTTTTTCCAACACTCGAACACATAGCCGAAGCGCCCGAACCATTTCTTTTTTCTCTGGGGCGTAGAATAAGTAACCCCCGTGAACGCACCCGCCGCCACGATATACATTGCGTAGCCCGTTTCGTTCACGCGCATACAGTCAAGCTGTTCGCACCTGCCGCCGACGATCACTTTCAACGCTTTCTTTACGTTTTTGGGGATTCCGAGAGAACGCGCCACGTCGTTCACCGTTCCCGACGGCAGATACCCCAGTCTGACCCGACTTTCCCCGATTCCGTCGAGGACGAGATTGAACGTTCCGTCCCCGCCCGAAAATACGACCGCGTCATATTCCTCCGCCGCCGAAGCGACGCGCGCTTTCAGATCTTCCGCGCTTTTCGTCGCGTAAATTTCCACCGTTTCGTAACGCGTTTTCAGCATTCGTTCGATGAGCGGGAGCTTCTTTTGAATTTTTCCCTTTCCGCTGTTCGGATTGTAAAGAAAGAGACATTTCATGGAACTATTATATCCGATTTTATTCCATCCGACAAGCGTTCAGGCAAAATAATTTTTAAGATTTACCGCTCTGTCGCAGAGCATCGTCTGTAAATAACGCAAATCCTTAGAAAACAGCAACCCTCCGCAAAGCTCCGTACCCCGCCGTTCCGCCTCTTTGAGCGCAGAATTCCAAAGGGAAAACACCTCGTCTCCGTTGCTCACGATCAATCCCCGCAACGAAGAGACGACCCCGCTAAGCGCCGCTTTCGCCTCACGCTGGGAAAGTTCGCTCCGTTCCAGACCGTTTGCGGTATCGTAAAGAATGTGCGCAAAATTGTCCACCGTTTCCAGATTCGACTCGATCTGCCCTTTATACCCGCTCTTTCTGCCGCGAAGCACCAGATCGGGGGGCGATTTTACGATCAGCCTCGTACTCGTTCCCTTTTCTTCAAGATTTTTTTGTACGGACTCCGCGCTCGACTCTTTGAAATAGCAGGCGATCGCAACCGCATTATCGTCTTCAAGCAGATAACCCGCCCCGCCTGCGGAATAAATATCGCCCGTGATCGCCGACGCCGTCGTATCCTCGCAGTCCTTAACTAAAAAATAATAGTCCTTTCCGAAACTGACGCGGGCGTACCCCTGACCGCCGACCGCCACAAACAGTATGAGCCCCGCCGTCATTCCGATAAACAGAAACAGTGCGACGGCGACCGCCGCCAGCTTTTTTTTGAAACGCATAATCATGCTCTATTATATGAAGAAACCGCTCCCGTCATTCTAACGGAGCGGTATGAGACCGAAATCAGATATTCAAATTGATTTCGTCAAACAGCGGACTATCCAAAAATTCACTTACGGTCATATCAAAGCCGCCGGCAATTAAAATCGTTGTTGACAATAAATTGTCTTTAACGGTTTCATGGATAATATTTTTCAGCGTAGAATGCGTTAATCCGCTGTTAATCGCCAAGCGATAACGCGTCATATTCTTCTGTTCTAATAATTCCTTGATTCTTAATGCCAAAGCATGATTTACGCTGTTCATCGGCTCAAATCCATATTGTTATATACGGCAATAATTTTACTATAAATTTTTTCTTTAATATGGTTGCACGCAACCATATTTTATGATATAATATGCGCAAGAAGATTATGAAATATCAACAAGGAGATGACAAAAATGGGTTTTTTCAGTAAATTAACAAATTCAATCATGCGAGCTTCGGTTAAAAAAATCGGACTTTCTTCGGGTTCCACATTTGCAAACGGGAAGCTCGGTACCGGACACAAAAACGGTGTTGACGCAATCGTAATTATGGACAGCGCATACAAAGAAGATTACGCTTTTACCAAAGACGACATTGCGGAATGTAAAACATTGGAGACAGATGCACTGGTAAACTTTAACGGGACGGCATGTAAGATGTCCCGTTATCACGTGACATTCAAGGATGGAAAAAGCGCCGTACTCAGTATTTCTCATGAGTATATCGGCGCTTTTGAATCAATGATTTATTAAATTTCATTCTAAAATTACATCATAATCTTCCAATAATCTGCTGTTATGCAGATTATTTTTTAGGAAATTCGGAGAAAAACATGTTCCGAAAATTACAAAAGAAAATACAAAATACGAGCAACGAAGCACAAAAAACGGGCGATCGTGAAAAAATAATAAAATTAAAAAGAAAAATCATGCGAACGGGTTTTTGGATGACGGTTTCTGGATATATCGGATTTTTGATTTGCGCCGTTTCCATGATTCTTGACGGCATTGCAGGAAAAGTCGGAGGTTCCGACGTCAGGTTTTGGATCGCGGTTTTCTTTATAATTCCGTTTGGAATTGTCTGCTTTATCGGAAACCGTCTTGCCTTTATGGGAGCAAAAATTCAAATTATGCTGCAAAAACAACGAAAAAAATCAAAAAAATAAGAGCCCCGAAATTCAAATCCGAAAGCCCTTGATTTTTATGCGTTTATCGTTCAGAGGGAACTCTCCGCCGGAACACTTTACCGTAGGGAAATGCTTGCCTGCGCGTTCAAAGAGAGCGGAGCAAAATTCCCTGCGTTCCACTGCAACAGCCCCTCGGCGGCGATCATGGCGGCGTTATCGGTACAGCGGCGCTTTTCGGGAAGAACGAGACGAAGCCCCGCCTCATTGCAAGCACATTTTAATTTTTCGCGGAGGTATCCGTTTGCAACGACTCCGCCCCCTGCCGTAACCGTTTTTACATTCATTTCGCGCGCGCCCTCGATTGTTTTCTGCACGAGAATATCGAGCGCCGCGCTCTGGAAGGACGCCGCGACGTCCGCACAGTCATACACTTCCCCGCGCTGTTCTTTCGTATGACAGTAATTGAGTACCGCCGTTTTGAGCCCGCTGTACGAAAAATCGTATCCGCCGTTCCCTTTCAGCATTTTGGGGAGCGGAACGTTATTCTTTCCGCCGCGCGCGAGCGCTTCCACATGGGGTCCCCCAGGATAGGGGAGCGAAAGAATGCGCGCAACTTTATCGAACGCTTCGCCCGCCGCGTCGTCGAGCGTCCCGCCGAGGACCTTGAATTTCGTCTCCGTCTCCGTATAGATGATCGCGGTATGCCCGCCGCTTGCAAGCAGCGTCACAAAGGGCGGCGCGAGCGTTTCGTCCTCCAAATACGCCGCCGCCAGATGTCCGCGGATATGATTTACGCCGATGAGCGGGATCCCTAAGCCGTAGGAAAATCCCTTTGCAAAGGAGAGACCGACGAGAAGTGCGCCCAAAAGCCCCGCGCCGTAAGTGACCGCCACCGCGTCGAGCTGTTCCTTTTGAACGCCTGCTTGTTTCAGCGCCCTTGAAACGACGCCTTCTACAACGGCGAGATGTTCGCGCGAAGCGATTTCGGGAACGACGCCGCCGAACTTTGCCTGCACCATGCTTGACGAAGCGATCTCGTCGGATAAAAGCGCTCTTCCGCGGATTACTGCCGCCGCCGTCTCGTCGCAAGACGATTCGATCCCCAAAATCAGGGGATCGCTTTTTCGTAATTGAGTAACCATAAATTTATGACTTTTTCAGATAGTCGATAATAAAGCCCTGCAAATCCCCGTCCATGACCGCCTGCACGTCGCCCATTTCATAGCCCGTGCGGTGATCCTTGACGAGCGTATAGGGGCAAAATACATAGGAACGGATCTGCGAACCCCATTCGATTTTTTTCGTTTCGCCCTTCAATGCAGCTTCCGCCTGCTGGCGCTCCTCGATCTGCCGCTCGATGAGCTTGGAACGGAGATATTTGAACGCCATTTCCTTATTTTGGAGCTGACTCCGTTCGTTCTGGCAGGTGACGACGATGCCCGTCGGGAAGTGCGTGATACGGACCGCCGTCTCCGTTTTGTTGACTTTCTGACCGCCCGCGCCCGAAGAACGGTACACGTCGATCCGAATATCCTCGTCTTTGATTTCGACTGCGTTGTCGTCGTCCACTTCGGGCATGACCTCGACGGAGGCAAAGGAAGTCTGACGGCGTTTATTTGCGTCGAACGGAGAAATTCTCACGAGACGGTGAACGCCGATCTCCGCTTTCAGATAGCCGTAGGCGTTTTCTCCCTCCACCTTGAAATCGACGGATTTCAGCCCCGCGCCGTCCCCTGCGAGGCGGTCGATCTCCGTCACTTTGAATCCGCTCGTCTCCGCATAACGGCAGTACATACGGTAGAGCATCTGGCACCAGTCGCACGCCTCCGTTCCGCCCGCGCCCGCGTGTAGAGAGATGAGCGCATTCGAGGAATCGTACTTTCCGCGAAGAAGCGCGCGGATCCTGAGTTCTTCGATGTCCCGTTCCGCTTCCGCCGTCATTTTATCGAGTTCCGGAACAAGTTCCTCTTCCTCCGTCTCCTCAATGAGATCGACGATCTCGTTCGCGTCGTCGAGCGCCTTTCTGCAAGCCTCGTATGCGGAAATCTTCCCCTCGTTTGAGGAGATCTCCCGCCCGATCTTTGCGGAGCGTTCGAGGTCCTGCCAGACTTCGGGCTTCTCCTGCTCGGCGCGCAGTTCTTTGAGTTTTTCGTAGCGGTTGTCGATGTCGAGCGCGTATTTCGCCTGCGAAAGCGTCTCCTCCATCGCTTTGATTTTTAATCTGTAATCGTCGGGTTTGAACATAAATATCCTTATAAATGAAAGTGCGGCTCAAAAACGAGCACGCCGCGGAGGGCGCGGCGTCATGTTACGGATTTCAAGGTTTTCCGTGGCACTTTTTATATTTCAGTCCGCTTCCGCAGGGGCAGGGATCGTTTGGTCCGACCTTCTTGCCCTTTTTGACGGTGGCGGGATTGAACTTCTCCGAACCGTTCGTCTTCAATGCGTCCACGTTGACCGCGGCGGGCATTGCGGGAACGGTAGCCTCCTGCTGCGACGCGGGTTTTTCGGCGGGCTTCGCCTCGCTCTTCTCTTCCGCTTCTTCGCTCTTGGGTGCCTGACGCACGTTTGCAGAGGGCATGATACGGGTGACGGGCGCCTGACGCATTTCGATCTGCGCCTTTAAGAGAATGGCGATCGTGCGCTCCTGAATGCGCTCCACCATTTCGTCGAACATTGCAAAGCCCTCTTGCTTGTAGGCGATGACAGGATCGGTCTGACCGTAGGCGCGCAGTCCGATGCCCTTGCGCAGTCTGTCCATTGCGTCGATATGGTCGATCCAGTTGGAATCGACGACGCGCAGAAGCATACGGCGTTCCACGTCCCCGAATTTGACGGGCGTCTCCTCCTGGATCTTTGCGATCTTTTCCTCGTAACACTTTTCGGCTTTCTCGGAAATTTTTCTGATCGCAACGTCGTAGTCCCATTTTTCAAGTTTCTCGCGGGTGACGTAATTCGTTCCCTCCGGCAATATCTTGCGTTCGAGCGCCTCGTTGAGATCGTCCTCGTTCCACTTTTCGGGCATTTCATCCGCGTTCACCGCACTGCGCACCGTCGTTACGACGTAGTCGGGAATATACCTAACGACCTGATCGTGCACGCTCTCGCCCTTGATGACGTTCATGCGCTCCGCATAGATGATCTTGCGCTGCGTATTCATAACGTCGTCGTACTGCAACACGTTTTTACGGATCGAGAAGTTTCTGCCCTCGATCTGCTTCTGCGCGTATTCGATGAGGCGCGCAAGCAGTTTGGATTCGAGACATTCGTCCTCTTCCATTTTGCTGATGCTGTAAATGTGCTTCATTCTCTCACCGCCGAAGCGCATCATGAGATCGTCCTCCAAAGAGAGGAAGAAAATGGAGGTACCGACGTCGCCCTGACGACCGGAACGCCCGCGGAGCTGATTGTCGATACGGCGGGATTCGTGCCGCTCCGTACCGATAATGCAAAGCCCGCCCGCCTCGATGACTTTCTGTTTTTCTTCGTCCGTCTTCTGCTTGTAATTGCGGTAGAGTTCCTGATAGCGGTTGCGCACCTTTTCCGTCTCCTCGTCGAGTTCGGAATAGCTCGTGGCAAGCTCTATGGTATCGTGTTCGACGCCCTCTTCGCGGAGACGCTTTTTGGCGAGATATTCGGGGTTCCCTCCCAAGAGAATATCCGTTCCGCGCCCCGCCATGTTGGTTGCGATCGTCACTGCGCCGTATCTGCCCGCCTGCGCTACGATCTCCGCTTCGCGTTCGTGGTTCTTTGCATTGAGGATATTGTGCTGAATGCCGTTTTTGATGAGAAGGCGCGCGATCTCCTCCGACTTCTCGACGGAGACCGTACCCACGAGGACGGGCTGCCCCTTCTCGTGGCGGGCGGCGATCTCGCGTACGATCGCTTTTTTCTTGCCCTCGGCGGTGGAATAGATCAAATCCGTCATATCCACTCTCTTGACGGGTTTGTTCGTGGGTATCTCCACAACGTCGAGCGAATAAATCGTGCGGAACTCGCCCTCCTCCGTCTTGGCGGTACCCGTCATGCCGGAGAGCTTGCGGTAAAGGCGGAAGTAATTCTGGAACGTGATCGTCGCATAGGTCTTATTCTCCTCGCGGATCTTGACGCCTTCCTTCGCCTCGATCGCCTGATGCAATCCGTCCGAATAGCGGCGACCGATCATGAGACGACCCGTAAATTCATCGACGATGACGATCTCGCCGTCTTTGACGATATACTGGTCGTTGAGTTCAAAGAGGTAGTGCGCTTTGAGCGCCTGCTGAATGTGGTGGTTCAGGCTCTGATGGGCAATATCGGCAATGTTATCGACGTTGAAGAACCGCTCCGCCTTTTCCGCGCCGTACTCGGTGAGCTGGACCTGCTTGTCCTTGCGTTCGATGACGTAGTCCCATTCGAGTTCTTCCGCTTTCTGGATCTTCTGCGCGCCCGAATCCTTTTTCTTTTTATTCTGTTGCGCCTCGGCGTCTTTGAGATCGTCGTCAAAACCGCCTTTCAGCGTGCGGACGAAGCGGTCCACCCTTTCGTAGAGATCGGAGGACTGCTCTCCCTTGCCAGAAATGATCAAAGGCGTTCTCGCCTCGTCAATGAGAATGGAGTCCACCTCGTCCACGATCGCAAAGTTGAGTTCGCGCTGGACCATGAGTTTGAGGTCGGATTTCAGATTGTCTCTCAGATAATCGAATCCGAATTCGTTGTTCGTTCCGTAGGTAATATCCGACTGATACGCCTTGCGCTTTGTTTCGTCGTCCATTCCGGGGACGACCACGCCGACGGTAAGCCCCATAAAGCGGTGAACCTTCCCCATCCATTCCGCGTCGCGGCGGGCAAGATAGTCGTTGACGGTGACGATATGAACGCCTCTTTCCGAAAGCGCTTCGAGATAGGC
>CAJUCM010000040.1 GCA_910585235.1 uncultured Christensenella sp. | reverse complement strand
ATCCGCGTCGAGGGCGTCAAGGGCGTTCAGGACTATATTCTCGAACAGGTGCAGTCCGTCTACCGTTCGCAGGGCGTTGACATCAACGATAAACACGTCGAGATCATTGTCCGCCAGATGCTCAGAAAAGTGCGTATCGAAAATGCGGGCACGACGGATATGCTTCCCGGTCAGCTTGCGGATATGTTTACGTTTGAAGAGCAGAACGAAAAGACGATCAAAAACGGCGGCGTTCCCGCGACCGCAAAGCGCGTACTCCTCGGAATCACGAAGGCGGCGCTTGCGACCGATTCCTTCCTGTCGGCGGCTTCCTTCCAGGAGACGAGCAGAGTGCTGACGGAAGCTGCGATCTGCACGAAGCGCGATCCGCTGATCGGTCTCAAAGAGAACGTCATTATCGGTAAACTCATTCCCGCAGGTACGGGCATGAAGGAATACAAGAATGTGTCCGTTCAATCTACGGGCAGTTACCGCGATCCCATCGTTCAGGAGACCGCAGTCGCATCCGACGAAGAATAACAAATCAGAAGAAACCCGCGCTTTGTGCGCGGGTTTTTTGTTTTGCGTTCAACCGCGTAAACACTTGCCAATCAAATGCGAGTGTGTTATACTGTTCTGCGTAAGAGAAAACGGTACAAGCGAGATATTATGAAAGAGTCCAAGAAAAAAATTCTGATCGTTGACGATTCGGAACTGAACCGCGCCCTTCTCGTAGATATGCTCGAAAACGATTTCGAGATCGTGGAAGCGGAAAACGGCATGGAGGCAATGGCGGTCCTCGTCGAGCATGAAATGGAAATTTCGATGATGCTTCTCGACGTCGTCATGCCCGTCATGGACGGTTTTGAAGTTCTTGCCATGATGAATAAAAAGGGCTATATCAAGACGATCCCCGTCATCATGATCTCCGCCGAAAACGGTAGCTCGGTCATTGACCGCGCTTACGATCTCGGCGCGATCGACTATATCAACCGTCCTTTTGACGAGCGTACCGTCAAACACCGCGTCATGAGCAACTTCCTTCTTACGCTCAAACAGAAGGAGCTGAGCGAGCTTCTTTCCGCGCAGATTTACGAAAAAGAAAAGAGCAACAGTCTCATGATCGAGATCCTCTCGCATATCGTGGAATTCCGGAACGGGGAGAGCGGTCTGCACGTTCTACACGTACATACGATCACGGAAATGGTGTTGAAAGCGATCGCAGAAAAGACCGATAAATACAACCTGACCGCACAGGACATCCGGTTGATCGGGAACGCCTCGGCACTGCACGACATCGGCAAGATCATTATTCCCGAAGAGGTGCTGAATAAGCCCGGAAAGTTTACGCCCGAAGAGTTTGAGCAGATGAAGCTCCACACCGTCGAGGGTGCGAAAATGCTGGAAGCGTTGCCGTTCCATAAAGAGGAGGCGCTTGTCCGTTACGCGCACGATATTTGCCGCTGGCACCACGAACGCTACGACGGAAGGGGATACCCCGACGGATTGAAGGGGGATGAAATTCCGATCGCCGCGCAGGCGGTCGCGCTTGCGGACGTATATGACGCTTTGACGAGCAAACGCGTCTATAAACCTCCGTTCACGCATGAAAAGGCGATCGAAATGATCCTCAACAACGAGTGCGGCGTATTCAATCCGCTGTTGCTGGAATGCCTGAAAGAGATCGCTCCCGTATTGCAGGAGGAGCTGAACGTCGCCTCTTACGGCTACGCGGCGGAGAAAAATATCGACGAGACGGTAAAACAGACCATGAAAATGGACGGTACGGAAGCCTCCGAACGAACGCTCAGGCTGATCGAGTACGAACGCATGAAATACCGTTCCCTTGCCGACCTTTCGAGCGAGATCACGTTTGAATATACCGCGGCGCCCGAAATGGTGCGCTTCACGGATTGGTGCGCGGATGCGCTCGGTCTCTCCATGAATATTCTTGACCCGCTGAACGACGAAAAATTCTGCGCGCGTTTTCCCAAAGAGGCGTTTGAGGATTTTGTCAAACGGCTGAAAGAGAGTTCTCCGGAGCGCTCTATCGTGACGGCGAAGTATCGGCTCAATCTGTCGGGAGAAGTCAAGTGGCATAAAGTCAGCGCTAAAACCATGTGGGACAGCGACGACGATGAAGCCGACTTCCGCGGCGCGGTCTGTAAGATCGTCGATATCAACGACGAAGTTCTGCGCATGGAGAATCTGGAACAGCAGGCGGAACGCGATCCTCTGACGGGGCTCTATAACCGCTCCGCGGCGCGTTCGCGCATTGAAAAACTGCTCACGGAAAGCGACGGAAAAACCTATGCGCTGGCATTTCTTGATTTTGACGATTTCAAACGCGCCAACGACGTTCACGGTCACCAGTTCGGCGACGAAGTTCTGAAAGAATTTGCGAACAGATTGCGCGCCAATACGCGTGCTTCGGATATTACGGCGCGCGTCGGCGGCGACGAATTTATCATTTTCATGGAATACAGGGGAGACGTCGCAAAACAGGCGGAACGGATCCACAGCAGAGTGACGGGCGAGTTTAAGGGATTCGACATCAGGTGCAGTCTGGGGATCGCCTGTTCCAATGCAAACTGTATCGATTTTGACGAACTGTATCACAAGGCGGACGTTGCCGCATATTCTGCCAAGAAACAGACGAAAAATATTTTCAAAGTTTACGACGATTCTATGGAATCCCTGCTTGCAAAATGCAAGGCGGGCGATTTGGAATAAGGAGGAGAATTATGAACGTTCAGGAGTGTTACGAGGCGATCGGAGGGAACTATCAGGAAGTTTTGGGGCGTCTGCGCGACGATACGCGTATTCTGAAATTTTTGTCGCTCTTTCTCAACGATCCGAGTTATGACTTGCTCGTAAATTCGATCGCAAAGGACAATGCGGAAGAGGCGTTCCGGGCGGCGCACACGATCAAAGGCGTTTGTCTGAATTTAAGTCTTACAAGACTGTTCCGTTCGTCGAACGAACTCACCGAAGCGCTCCGCGGAAAGAGCGAAGTGAGCGGCGAGGCGAAAAAGCTGGTGGAAAAAGTCAAAGAAGATTATCTTGTTACCGTCGATTATATCAGGAAACTGAAAAACGCATAAATCAACCGAAGAGGAGTTTATTATGAAAAGTCCCGCAGAAATCGCACAAGGTTACATTAAGGTCGCACAGGCAAAAACGACGCAGAAGTGGTATAAAATGCTGATTTTAGCCGTGCTTGCAGGGGTGTTTATCGCGTTCGGCGCGGTGGTCGCTACGACTGCGGGAGCGTACGCAAGCAACGCGCCCCTTATTAAGGGACTTGTGTTCCCCGTGGGGCTTGTTCTCGTCGTGATCTGCGGCGCGGAGCTGTTTACGGGCAACTGCCTTTTGATTTCTCCCCTGATCGGCAAGGATATTAAAGTCGGGGGATTCTTCAAGAATATGGGGATTGTCTATGCGGGGAACTTCCTTGGCGGGTTGTTGCTTGCCGTTCTCGTGGTGTACAGTCATGTGCAGAACCAGACGGTTGCGGAAGCCTGCGTCGCGGCGGCGGCGGCGAAGTGCAATATGGGCTTCGGGGACGCGCTTCTGCGCGGGATCTTATGCAATATGCTCGTATGCCTTGCGGTGTGGGCGGCAATGGCAAGCAATTCCACGGCGGGCAAGATCATGGCGCTGTATCTTCCCATTCTGACGTTCGTCGTCTGCGGCTTCGAGCACAGCGTTGCGAATATGTATTTTCTCTCGGCGGGTCTTATGGCGGGCGCGGAATACGCGATCACGGCGGCGGGCTTGACGGTCGGCAACGCGCTTTTGTATTGTCTGCTTCCCTCCACGATCGGCAATATTATCGGCGGATGCCTTATCGGCGTTTCCTATCACGCGGTGTACCGTACCAAAATGCCCAAAGCCGAGTCGTAAATTTGCTTGCTTTTTTGTGAAATATAAGTTATCATATTGAAAGAGAAGCGGCAACTGCGCCGAGCGTTTTGCCGCAAAATGCTTCCTTAGTTAAATGGATATAACAGCCCCCTCCTAAGGGGCCGTTGTGGGTTCGATTCCCGCAGGGAGTACCAAATTGAAAAATCTACAAGTCTTTCGGGGATTTGTAGATTTTTTTCTTTTTAACCGCTCAAACTATCGGAACGGGGGAGAGAGACGGGGATTTTATTCCGCGGGGACTGCCGTTAAAAATTTTTTTGTGAAATTTTCAAAATAATATTGACAACTGAGATTGCGTGTGATATGATACAAATGTAAGTAAAACGTTTTATTGAAACGATTTAGTAAGGTGAGCGGGTATGAAAATATTTGTAGCGGGCAGTTTGAATATGGATTTGACGATTCGCGCGCCGTACGTTCCGAAAAAGGGCGAGACGGTGACGGGCGAGGGCTTTCTTGTGACCCCCGGCGGAAAAGGCGCCAATCAGGCTGTGGCGTGCGCCAAACTCGGTTCCAGAACGTTGATGGTCGGGTGCGTGGGCAACCAATTCGGAGACGGCTTGATCGAATCTCTGAAAAACTGCGGCGCGGACGTCAGATTTGTCGAACGCAAAGAGGACGTTTCGAGCGGGATCGCAATGATCATTGTATCCGACGGAGATAACCGCATCATCATCGACAGGGGCGCGAACGCGAAGGTGAGCAAAGAACTCATCGACCGCGCGCTCGAAGAAGCGGAGGCGGGAGACTACCTTGTCGTTCAGCTTGAAATCGAGACGGAGACGGTCGGTTACGCGCTTGCAAAGGCGAAAGAAAAGGGAATGATCACCCTTCTCAATCCCGCGCCCGCCGCCGAACTCCCTGCAAATATTTTTTCGCTCTGCGACTATTTTCTGCCGAACCAGTCGGAGGCGCAGTTCTATACGGGGATCTATCCCGAAAACGAAGAGAGCGCAAAACGCTGTGCGGCGGCGCTGAAAGCAAAGGGCGTTCAAAAGGTGATCGTCACCATGGGCGAACACGGTTCGGTGTGCGTATCCGATCAAGGCTTTATCGGCGTGCCCGCGGCGGAAGCCAAACCCGTCGATACGACGGCGGCGGGCGACACGTTTATCGGGGCGTTTGCGACGAAACTTTCGGAGGGCGCGGACGACGAAGAGGCGATGCGGTTTGCGAATGCGGCTGCCGCCGTTACCATAACAAGGCGCGGGGCGCAGACGGCGATCCCCACGCGCGCGGAAGCCGACGCAATCTTCAAGAGGTAATATACGATGCTTGAAAAAGTCAAAAAGCCCACCGTGAAAGACGTTGCGGCGCTCGCCGGCGTATCGACAACGACGGTCTCGCTTGTGATCAACGGAAAAGGGGAAAGCATTCCCGAAATGACGCGCGACCGCGTGCGCAGAGCGGTGAAGGAGCTTCACTATCATTCGGACTATACGGCGCGCGCCATGGTCACGCGAAAGACGAATCTGATCGGCGTCGTTATTCCCGATATTTCCAACGCATTCTTTGCGGCTTGCGTGAGACACTTGCAAGTGGCGTTATATGGACACGGTTACGATATTTTACTCTGCAACAGCGAGGAGCGCGCAAAGAACGATCTGCACTATATCCGCCTGCTTGCGGGGCGGAACGTGGATGGTCTGATTCTGACGCCGAGCGCGGAGGCGCTCACCGAAAAATACGAAGCGGAAGTGAAGCGAACGCTGAGCGAAGTGGGGCTTCCCTATCTGTTCCTCGACCGTTACTACCGCGGGGACGAACCCAAAGTCGTGGTCGATAACGAAAAGAGCAGTTACAGCGTGGCAAAGTATCTCATCGAGTGCGGGCATACGAAGATCGGCGCGGTTGCGGGACCTTTAATGCTCAACAGCAGTTATAACCGTCTCGAAGGGTTGCGGCGGGCGCTCGGCGAGAGCGGACTTACGCTTCCCGACGAATATATCGTGGAGGGTAAATACGATATCGAGACGGGGGTACGCGGCGGCGAAAAACTTCTCGATTCGGACGTGACCGCGATCTTTGCGTTCAGCGACGTACAGGCGTTCGGCGTGTATGAGAGCGCAAAGCGTGCGGGCAAAAAAGTTCCCGAAGATATTTCGATCGTGGGCTTTGACGACGCGTTGTATTCCTCGCTTCTCGATACGCCGCTGACGACCATGCGCCAGCCCGTAAAATCGCTGGCGGAGGAAGCGTGCAGGATCGTTCTTGCGCTTGTGGAGGGCAAAGGGAAGGTCGAAAACGTACTTCTTCCCGCAGAACTGATTATACGCGACAGCGTCGGCAGGATCGGATAAGAAAATTTTTTTTGAAAGGGCGCGCCCTTTCGCTTATGTTAGCTACCCGCTAACATAAAAACAATTAACAGGAAAGGAGGCGGAGAGATGGATTCAGCCGTTGAAAATAATGTAACCGCCGCGACGGAAGCGGAATCGGGAGAAAATCAGGCAACCGAAAAATCGAAAAAAAGAAAGCGCTGGACTTCGAGCGACTGGACGCTGTTTTTAATGGCGTCTCTCTCGGTGGTGTTTCTTGCGGTTTTTGCCTACGCGCCTCTCTACGGGCTGATCCTTGCGTTCAAGGACGGCGACGGATACCTGAACATTTCGCAGGCGATCACGCAGGCGCCGTTCTGCGGGTTCGATAATTTTATCGAGTTTTTCAACGATCCCGAAGTGGGGAATATCATGCTCAACACGTTGGGGCTCAACGTGTTGCAGTTACTCATCAACTTTCCCTGCCCGATTATCTTTGCGGTGCTGACGGCGGAGCTCATCAGCGACGTATTCAAAAAGACGGTGCAGACGGTCACGTTCTTCCCGCACTTTATCTCATGGGCGGTGTTCGGCGGAATCTTTTTAAGCCTTCTGGATTTCGATACGGGCATCGTCAATACCGCGCTATACAATCTCGGACTCATCTCCGAAAAGAAGGATATTTTAGGAGACCCCAACGCGTTCTGGTGGATCATCATCGGCACGTCGCTGTTAAAGGGCATGGGCTGGGGTTCGGTCATCTACGTTGCGGCGATCGCCGCGATCCCGCAGGAACTCTACGAGGCGGCGAAGATCGACGGAGCGAACCGCTTCCACAAGATCATGTATATCACAATTCCTTCGATCGCGCCTACGATCACGCTCTTCTTCATTCTCTCGATCGGCGGTATTCTCAACAACGGGATCGAGCATATCTGGGTATTCCAGAATATCAACAATATCGACCGAAGCGAAGTTTTAGATACCTATATCTATAAATACGCGTTCTCCAAGGATTACGGAATGCGGTACAGCTATACGACCGCGATCGGCATTATCAAATCGCTTGTATCGCTTCTGCTCCTTGTCGGCGGAAACTTTGTCTGCAAGAAAATCAGCGGAAAGGGGATTTATTGATATGACGGTGCAAGAATCTGTTCGCAAATCAATGAAAAAACTGACCGATATGTACGGGGAAAGCTATCTCCGCATGAAGCGCATTTTGTTGCCGATCCTTCTCGTCGTCTATATCGGGTTTTTCGCGTTTCTCTATCTCTCGAACGTGACGATCGACGAGGGGACGCAGACAATGTACGAGGCGCTCGACGCGGTGTTCTATGTGTTCTGCGCTCTGCTCGTTCCCGCGGTGGGCGCAACGGCGTTCTGGATCGCGGTGGCGGTTCTCCGCAAAAAAGAGTATTACCGCCACTTCAACAAGAGCAAGCTCAACCACAGGATCAGGGCGTTCGACGTCATTTTGTTCATTCTGATGGCGCTCTTCTGCCTCATGTGTATCTTTCCCATTATCTATGTGCTTGCGGGAAGTTTCAACCAGGGCGCGGATTATTCCAAAGGCGGCGTGTATCTGTTGCCCCGCGTATTCACGTTTGAAAATTACCGCGTGGTTCTCGAAGATACGCAGATGTGGTGGAGCTACTTCGTAACGATCGGGCGCACCGTGATCGGCACGGCGACGGCGCTCGTGTTCACCGCGATCGTGGCGTATGCCATGAGCCGCCCCAACCTCAAATTCAAGCCGTTCTTCTACTGGGTGAACATCTTTACGATGTTTTTCAGCGGCGGACTCATTCCGTACTTTCTCATCATCAAGACGGTCGGATTGTTCGATAGCTTCCTCGTCTATATCATTCCGAGCCTGTATTCGGTTTACAACATGATCGTGTTACAGAGCGGGTTCAAGTCGGTGGATAACGAGATCCACGACGCGGCGGTGGTGGACGGCGCGGGAGAGTTCCGAATCTGGTGGCAGATCTATATGCCGCTCTCCAAGCCCGTTTTGGCGACGATCGTTCTGTGGCTTGCGGTGGGGCATTGGAACAGCTATTTCGATACCATGCTCTACACGAACAGCGAGGATTTGCAGACGTTGCAGTACTTCCTGTTAAAAGCGATCCAGACTTCCTCCATGACGGAGGGAATGCCG
>CAJUCM010000039.1:5320-8443 GCA_910585235.1 uncultured Christensenella sp. | reverse complement strand
TTTCGCCGAAACGCTGTCCGCCGAACTGCGCTTTACCGCCGAGCGGCTGCTGCGTGACCATGCTGTAAGGACCGATCGAACGCGCGTGGATCTTGTCGTCAACAAGGTGAATGAGCTTGATCATGTACATAATACCGATCGTGACGCGGTTCTCGAACGGTTCGCCCGTTCTGCCGTCATAGACCTGGAACTTGCCGTCCACCTTCCCTTCGGGGTTATAGAGGTTGTTCTCTTTGAAGAGCTGTTCGATGTCTTTTTCCGTCGCGCCGTCGAATACGGGCGTCGCGATCTTCCAGCCGAGCTGGCGGCAGACGTAGCCGAGGTGAACTTCCAAGACCTGTCCGATATTCATACGCGAAGGCACGCCCAAGGGATTGAGAAGAATCTGCAAGGGCGTTCCGTCGGGCAGGAAGGGCATATCGCTCTGCGGAAGCACGCGCGAAATGACGCCCTTGTTTCCGTGACGGCCCGCCATCTTGTCGCCGACCTGAATTTTACGCTTCTGCGCGATATACACGCGCACGAGTTTATTGACGCCGGGGGAAAGCTCGTCCTTATTCTCCCGCGTGAAGATTTTGACGTCTACGACGATACCGCCCTCGCCGTGGGGAACGCGGAGAGAGGTGTCGCGCACTTCTCTCGACTTTTCGCCGAAGATCGCGCGTAACAGTCTCTCTTCGGGCGTGAGTTCTGTCTCGCCCTTGGGGGTGACTTTTCCGACGAGAATATCGCCGCTCGTCACTTCCGCGCCGATTCTCACGATACCGTCCTCGTCGAGGTCTTTGAGCGCGTCGTCGCCCACGTTGGGAATATCGCGCGTGATCTCCTCTTCGCCGAGCTTCGTATCGCGCGCTTCCGTCTCGTGTTCCTCGATATGAATGGAGGTGAACACGTCGTCCTGCACGAGCTTTTCGGAAATGAGGATCGCGTCCTCGTAGTTATAGCCCTCCCACTCCATGAAGCCGACGAGGATATTCTTACCGAGGGCAAGCTCGCCGTTGTTGGTGGAAGAACCGTCCGCAATGATCTCTCCTTTCTCCACGCGGTCGCCCGTCGTGATGATGGGGCGCTGATTGAGGCAGGTTCCTTGGTTGGAACGCTCGAATTTTTTGAGGGGATAAGTCGTTTCAAATCCGCTGTCCTCGCGGATCGTAATTTTATCGGAAGCGACCCCGATCGCGGTGCCCGCTTCCTTGGCTCTTACGATAACGCCTGAATCGCGCGCGATCGCCGCCTCGATCCCCGTTGCAACGATGGAGCTCTCCGTTTTGAGGAGCGGAACCGCCTGACGCTGCATGTTCGAGCCCATGAGGGCACGGTTCGTATCGTCGTTTTCAAGGAAAGGAATGAGCGCAGTCGCAACCGAAACGAGCTGTTTCGGGCTTACGTCCATATAGTCGATACGCTCGCGCGGCATTTCGGTAATGAGTTCCCTGTAACGGCAGCCGACGCGTTCGTTTGCGAATCTGCCCTCTTCGTCGAGCGGTTCGTTCGCCTGCGCGACGACGTATCTGTCCTCTTCGTCCGCCGTCAGATAATCGACGTGATCGGTGACGATCCCCGTCTCCTTATCTACTTTGCGGTAAGGGGACATGATAAAGCCGAACTCGTTCACGCGAGAGAACGTCGCAAGCGAGGAAATCAGTCCGATGTTCTGACCTTCGGGGGTCTCGATCGGGCACATACGTCCGTAGTGCGAGTGGTGAACGTCACGGACTTCAAACGTCGCTCTGTCGCGGTTCAGACCGCCGGGACCGAGCGCGGAGAGCTTACGCTTGTGCGTAAGCTCCGCAATCGGGTTGGTCTGATCCATGAACTGCGAGAGCTGGGAAGAGCCGAAGAACTCGCGGATGACCGCGGGAATAGGTCTTACGTTGATGAGCGCGGACGGCGTGACCTCCATGGGGTCGGCGGTCGCCATGCGCTCTTTGATGAGGCGTTCGAGACGCGCCATGCCGATACGGAGCTGATTCTGCAACAGCTCGCCCACCGAACGTACGCGGCGGTTGCCGAGGTGGTCGATCTCGTCCACCGTGCCGATTCCGTATTGCAGATCGAGGTTGGTAGAAACTGCCGCCACAATGTCGTCCACCGTAATGCACTTATGGTTGAGCTTATCGACAAGGGGCTGAATAATCTTTTTCTCCGCAGGCGAAACGCCCAAAACGCGGGTCTCGGCTTCGAGATCGACGGGCGCGTCCGCCGCGCGGTCGCCGTCCTTGCGGGAAAGAAGTTCGTGGAAGAGTTTGCACGCTCTGACGAATTTAAGTCTTGCGTCCCGTCTCTTTTCGCGGTTCTTCTTCTCCTCCTGCTTTTCGTCCGCTTCGGGAAGCGTTTCGCGCGTGTAATAGACGGCATTGATCTCGTCGAGATATTTCTCGGCAACTTCCTCTTCGGAGAGCGCCGCGCATTCCTGAGCGATCTTTTTGGAGAACGCGAAGTTGGGATAATAGACGGTTTTCAAAAGTCCGAACGCCTTGGGGTCTTTGTCGGAGAGCGCCGCAAAGTCCACCGTGTTGTTAGAGATCATCTTGTGGCGGACTTCCCCGTCCACGGGATCGTTGACGAGAACGTAGAGTTCGCCGATGCCCGCGTTCTGAATTTCTTTCGCCTTTTCCTCGGAGACCGTCTCCCCTTTCGCCGCAAGCAGTTCGCCCGTTTCGGGGTGGAAAATATCGTCCGCAACGCGGCAACCGGGCAAACGGTACGCGAGGTTGAGTTTTTTATTGAATTTGTATCTGCCGACTTTTACGACATCGTAACGGCGGGGATCGAAGAACAGATTGTTGAGCTGCTGACGGACGGAATCCTCGGTGGGAACTTCGCCGGGGCGCAGTCTTCTGTACAGCGCGATAAGTCCGTCCGATTCGCTGCGGATGGGCGGATTGTCCTTCGCGTCGTGCGCGATCGTGTTCTGGATCATTTTATCGCCGCCGAAGAGCTCTTCGAGCGCGCGGTCGCTCCCGTAGCCCAGAGCGCGCAACAGAACGGTTGCGGTGAGCTTTCTCTTTCTGTCAACGCTCACCCAGAGAACGCCCTGCGCGTCCTGCTTGAATTCGAGCCATGCGCCGCGGTTGGGAATGACGGTCGTTTCGTACATCTGCTTGCCCGTCTTGTCCGTTT
>CAJUCM010000039.1:0-5310 GCA_910585235.1 uncultured Christensenella sp. | reverse complement strand
CCGGGGGAACGAACGAGCTGGGAGACGATGACGCGCTCCGCGCCGTTGATGATAAAGGAACCGTTCTCCGTCATGAGAGGGAAATCCCCCATATAGACGTCCGATTCGATGACTTCGTCCTTCACTTTGTTGTGAAGGCGCACCCTCACTTTGAGGGGAAGCGCATAGGTTGCGTCGCGGTTGCGGCACTCCTTCTCGTCATACTTCGGCTTGTCCCCGAACGAGTGATCGAGGAAATACAGCTCGAAGTGATCGGAGAAGTCGGTGATCGGGGAAAAATCCTCGAAAATATCGCCGATCCCCTCTTTCACGAAAGATTCATAACTTTCTTTCTGAATCTCTACAAGGTCGGGGATGTCGATAACTTCGTTGATTTTACCGAACTTTCTTCTCTCGGTTTTGCCATACTTCTGAATGGGTAAGTTCATCCGCCTTTATAACTCCTTTTTTTTGTTGTTATCATTTGGCGATCTACCGAGTATATCTTTTCATCGATAAAAATCGAAAATGTTTTTTTCGGAAAACCCTCTCCCCGCCCTTTACATTCACGCGGAATTGCGCTATAATAATAGGGAATCGGACGGGTGCGCTTTTGTCAAAAACGCGCAAAGAACCAATCTAAAACATAATGATACAGTATGTCATTATAAACCTCCAAAGAAAAGATGTCAATCGGTTTTGACAGCTTTTTGAAAATATTTGGATTTTTTTCGGAGATATTCATGAGAATCGACAAATTTCTCAAAGTTTCAAGAATCTTAAAG
The DNA here is from genome assembly GCA_910585235.1 of uncultured Christensenella sp. Taxonomy (GTDB): domain Bacteria; phylum Bacillota; class Clostridia; order Christensenellales; family Borkfalkiaceae; genus Gallimonas. Next base: position 4,546 of record CAJUCM010000039.1, on the reverse strand, counting down.
CGCAGATCGCTCGCAAAAGACGCCTGCGACGCGGGCAAAATTATCGTCAACGGAAAGGAGGCGAAACCCTCCAAAGAGATCAAACCGCTCGACGAAGTGGAACTTCACTACGCGACGGGTTCGGTAAAATTCCGCATTCTGCAAGTTAAAGAAACGGTCAAAAAGGACGAGGCGCAGTCCCTCTACGAGGTGATCCTGTGATCACCGCCGTGATTTGCGCCGCAGGCAAGGGCGAGCGCGCGGGCTATTCCGAAAATAAAATTTTACGCGAACTCAACGGAATGCCCGTTCTTTCCTATTCCCTCTCGGCATTCGCGCAGTGCGGAGAAATTGAAGAGATTCTCGTCGCGTGCAGGGAAGAGGACGAAAAAAAAATACTTCCCCTCCTCCGTCCCTATCCCGCCGCCCGCGCGGTGCGCGGCGGTGATTTTCGCACGGAGAGCGTCTATTTCGCTTTGAACGAAGCAAAGGGCGAAATCGTTCTCGTTCACGACGCGGCGCGTCCGTTCGTCACAAAAGAAGTGATCGAAAACTGTATTCAAAGCGTAAAAAAATACGGCAGCGGCGTCTGCGCCGTGCCGACGGTTGACACGGTCGTGATCGCAAACGACCGTAACATTCAAAGCGTTCCAGCGCGGCAAAACGTCTTTTCCGTACAGACCCCGCAGGGATTCTATAAGGATCAACTGTTGCAGGCGTTCGAGCGCGCCTATGAGGAAAACCGCGAACGGGAATTTACCGACGAGAGCGGGATCTATGCGCGCTATATCGCCCCGCCCCGCCTGTGCGACGGCGACCGAAACAATAAAAAACTCACCTATTCCGAGGATTTTGCCCCCTGCGAGCGCGTCGGCTTCGGCGTTGACACGCACGCCTTTTACGGCGAAGGCGAGGGCACACCCTTGATAAACTTCATCACGCTCGGCGGCGTGCGGATTCCCTCGGAAAAAATCCTCAAAGCGCACAGCGACGGCGACGTTTTGGTACACGCGCTCATGGACGCGCTCCTCTCCGCGGCGGGCTTGCGCGACATCGGCTATTATTTCCCCGACACCGAGCCGAAATACAAGGGCGCGTTCAGTATGGAGCTGTTGCGGGAAGTTCTGCGCCTTATCGGGAAACAGGGCTTTTCTCCCAAGAACGTAAGCATTTCGGTGCTTGCCGAAACGCCCCGTCTTTCCCCCTATATCGCGGATATGAAAAAAAGCCTGAGCGAGGCGCTCGGACTTTCGAAAAATGCGATCGGCATTGCGGCGGGAACAAACGAAAAGCTCGGCTACGTCGGCGAAAAGAAAGGGATCACCTGCTACGCAACCGTATTATTGAAAAATTCCTAAATATCATATCTGAATTTTAACTTTCAGACCGTTCGGATTTTTTATCTTTTGCTTTATGTCTTGAAATCAAAGCGCAAGCCTGTTCATAGACGCCGAACGCCAATCCAGTCACAAACCCGCTCGCGTGTCCCAAATTGTGCAGTAAATCATAGGGATACCATTCAAAACCGATCCTCGACGTTCCGCCGTTAAAACACATCGCAAAATAGATCAACGCATATATCGCGCCGCCGCATATCAGATTGAATAAATACCGTTTTTCTTTTTGGAAAAGCATAAACACAAGTTCGATCAGAATGTACCCGTACAAACCGTAATTCATTCCCGAAAAGCCCGTCCAACCAAGTGCAACTTCGTTTGCGCACACGGCAAACGCAGTAAACAGCGACAAAATTACGACAAACAGAAAAAATTTCAAACTTCCCTTTTTCCGTTCGAGATAAAGCCCCGCGATCAGAAAGCAGAGCATATTCAAAAGAATGTGTTGCCAGTTAACATGCCAATAGGTATTGATCAAAGCCTGCACGAGATTGACAACGGAAAAAGACCCCCAATGCGGACTGACGGATATCCTCGGTTTGTCCCAGGCGGCAAATAAAACGATATTCAGAATCACAATCAAAACAGTCGTTACAAAGTAATAATTTCTGTTCCAATAAGTTAATTTTTTGCTTTTGTCGTCCAGCCAGACAAAGCTCTTCATACGCACCCCTCCCGATCCCCTTTTCATTATCATACCACTACCCCCCCCCTCGCTGTCAAGGGGGGCCGCACAAATTGTTTATTTCGCACATACGGCTTGACAGACAACTGCGACTATATTACAATTTTCTGAAATAAAAGGAATTACCATCATGGCAAAATCAAACACACAATTTGTCTGCAACGAATGCGGATACTCTTCGCCCAAGTGGCTGGGGCGCTGTCCCGATTGCGGAAAGTTCAATACGCTCGTCGAGGAGATCGTCGCGCCCGAACCCGCCAAAAAATCTTTTGCCCGCTCATATTCCCGCCCGATCCCCCTTTCAAAAGTGGAATTTGAAAAGTACGAGCGCGTCTCTTCGGGAAATTCCGAACTCGACGTCGTTCTCGGCGGAGGCATTGTAAAAGGTTCCCTCGTACTGGTCGGCGGCGATCCCGGAGTGGGAAAATCTACTCTTTTAACGCAAGTCGCCTCGCACCTTGCCGAAAAACACCGCGTTCTGTATCTCTCCGCAGAGGAGAGCTGTTCGCAGGTCAAACTGCGCTGCGAACGCTTGGGACTTAATTCCGACCTGCTACTCCTCAACGAAACCTGCCTCGACAATGCGGAAGAGGCGTTTCAGGAAGCGGAATACGTCATCGTCGATAGTATTCAGGCTGTATATACCGAGGCGCTCTCCTCTTCGGCGGGAAGCGTTGCGCAGGTGCGTGAGTGCGCCGGCAGGCTCATGCGGATCGCCAAATCCCGCGGGATCACCTTTTTCATCATCGGTCACGTCACCAAAGAAGGCACGATCGCAGGTCCGAAAGTTCTCGAACATATTATGGACGCGGTGCTCTATTTCGAGGGCGAGAACACCGAAAACTTCAAAATTCTGCGCGCCGTCAAAAACCGGTTCGGATCGGTGCAGGAAGTCGGCGTATTTGAAATGACGGGCGAAGGGATCAGAGGCATTTCGGATTATTCCGCCCTCTTCCTATCCGACAGCCGCGGCGTTGCGGCGGGCGCGACGGTCACGCCGAGCGTCACGGGCAACCGCTGTATGATGGTGGAAATTCAGACGCTCATGGCAAAGACCTCTTACGGGCTTCCGCGCAGAATGTCATTAGGAGTCGATCCCAACCGCCTCACCGTTCTCATTGCCGTTCTCGAAAAGCGTTGCGGACTTCCCTTAGGGGCGCAGGACGTCTATCTCAACGCCATGGGCGGGATCAAGCTGAACGAACCGAGCGCGGATCTTGCCGTCTGCGCGGCGCTCGCAAGCGCGGAGCGCATGGTCGCCGTCGATAAATACACCGCCCTCTTCGGCGAAGTGGGTCTGACGGGCGAAGTCAGGGGGGTAAATTTTGCGGAAAAACGCGTCAACGAATGTATTAAAATGGGATTTAAGAAAATTGTTCTTCCCGCTAAAAACATGAAAGCGTGCGAAAAATTCAAAAATAAAATCGAACTTGTTCCCGTTACCTACGTTTCGCAGATGATCAAAGCATTGTTCTGAAAAAAATTTCTAATATAAAAGAGCGGAGAATTTCAAAATTCTCCGCTCTCTCTTTATTGTTTTAATCCTTTTTTTCCGTTGTCTTAGGCGCAGGCTTTTTCGCCGCAGTCGGTTTACTTGCGGTCGTCTTTGTAGCTCCCGACTTTGCCGTTGTCGTTTTTGCCGTCGTCGCAGATTTGGTAGCGGCGGTTTTTGTCGCAGTCGATTTTGTTCCGGACGATTTTGTCGTTGTAGATTTCGTCGTCGGTTTTGCCGTTGAAGACTTCGTAGCCGTTGTTTTGGCAGTTGCCGTTTTGGATGCCGAAGTCTTGGCAGCCGTCGGCTTTGCAGTCGCCGTTTTGGCAGTCGAAGTCTTTGTCGTTGTCGGCTTGGAAGTTGCCGTCTTTGCCACAGGCTTTTTCGCAGGAACAGATTCTTCCGCTTTGACTTCCTCTGCGGGTTCCTCTTTGATCTCCCCGCCGAGAACAATGACGGGCTCTTCCGCTTTAACTTCCACCGCGGGTTCTTCTTTGATCTCTCCGCCGAGAATAATAACGGGCTCTTCCGCTTTGACTTCCTCTGCGGGTTCTTCTTTGACTTCACCGCCGAGGACAATGACAGGTTCTTCCGCTTTGACTTCCTCTGCGGGTTCCTCTTTGATCTCTCCTCCGAGAATAATGACGGGTTCTTCCGCTTTGATTTCCTCCGCGGGTTCTTCTTTGATCTCCCCGCCGAGAATGATGACGGGCTCTTCCGCTTTGACTTCCTCCGCGGGTTCTTCTTTGACTTCTCCGCCGAGAATAATAACGGGCTCTTCCGCTTTGACTTCCTCCGCGGGTTCCTCTTTGATCTCCCCGCCGAGAATGATGACGGGTTCTTCCGCTTCGACTTCCTCCGCAGATTCTTCTTTGATCTCCCCGCCGAGAATAATGACGGGTTCTTCCGTTGGTCTTGCCATTTGCGGCACGCTGAAACTGAACGCGCTTGACGCAGGCTTTTCTTCCACGGGTGCGGGTTCAACAGGCTCCG
>CAJUCM010000038.1 GCA_910585235.1 uncultured Christensenella sp. | reverse complement strand
AATTTGCAAAAACCACCCCGCAACCGATATTGACGTTTTCGCCCACCTCCGCATCGCCAACATAACTTAAATGAGCCGCTTTGCTGCCGTTTCCGAAACGGCAGTTTTTGAGTTCGACAAAATCACCGACCCTGCAATGATCGCCCACGGCGCTATCGGGGCGCAGATAGGAAAACGGTCCTATCCTCGTATCGTCGCCGACCCGCGATCGCTCTAATACGCTGTACCGAATCTCGCAATTTTCTCCGATCATGCTGTCAATAATTTCCGAGTTCTTTCCGATCTTTGTATTTTTTCCGATCACGCATTTCCCGACAATGCGCGCGCCCCGTTCAACGACGACGCCCTCTTGAAGTTCTGACAAAAACGAGACTTCCGCGCCCTCTTCCACAATTGCCCCGCGCTCCGCCCAACGTTCCGCGCAGATGTTCGCCGCGCGCGTAATCATAGCGGAATAATCGCTTAGCGAAAACAAACCGTCTTCTATCTTCTCTTTTGGTTCCGCTTCGCCTCCGTCCCGCACGACGTAACCGCCCTCAAAAGAAAAACTTCCCGTATGAAAAGTTAAAAAATCATTTAACCGATCTTTGCTCAAAAACGGATAGACGGGATCAAGAACAACTTTATCCCCGTCCGGAAGTTCGCCGTCCAAGAGTTCCGCCCCCAAATTTTCCCGCATGAGATCGAGCGTATTTTTTCCGAGCAGATCGAGTTCAAAACTTTCTTTTCCACGAAAAGTAAAATAACTGCGTTTCATCAAATAAACTTTCATCCTATTATATCTACGCAAAAAAGAAAAAACCCGTTCAAAAAACGGGTTTTCAATCTAATTTATGTCAATTATGCGTGACATAATACTATGAAATTGATGAAATATATGCTTTTACTCGCTCAAAAGCGCTCTTTTTACCGCCATCAGGTAATTTTTATACAATCCGTCGAATTTCACGCGGTCGGGCGACGGCATAAAAATTTTCTCGGAAACGCGCCTGCCGTCAAGTTTATCCTCGCTCAATAATCCGAGCGATACCGCCGATAAAAGCGCTACTCCCAAGAGCGTACTCTCCCTCTCCTGCGGACGATTGACTGCGATCCCCAAAACATCCGCCTGAAATTGCATCAAAAACGAATTTGCAGAAGCTCCACCGTCGCACCTGATCTCCCTGAGGCAAATTCCGCTGTCACGGATCATGCAATCGGCAAGATCGCGTGCGCCGAACGCAATGCTTTCCAACACCGCCCTTACAATATGCGCCCGCGTCGTTCCGCGCGAAATTCCCGAAAATAAGCCGCGCGCCTCGCTGTTCCAGTGCGGCGCACCAAGCCCCGTAAAGGCAGGTACAAAATTGACGCCGCCCGAATCGGGAACAGAACGCGCGATCTCCTCACTCTCCGCACTCGACTTAATGACGCCCAGACCGTCGCGCAACCACTGCACCGTACTGCCCGCGTTAAACGCGCTTCCTTCCAGCGCATAGGCAGTTTTACCGCCAAGCGTATAACCGACCGTCGTCAGAAGTCCGCTATCCGAAAAGACGCATTTTTCGCCCGTATGAAAGAGCATAAAAAGCCCCGTGCCGTAAGTGATCTTACCGTCCCCCTCCCGATAACAGCCCTGATCGAACAATGCCGCCTGCTGATCGCCGAGAACGCCTGCGACGGGAATTTCTTTTCCCGCAAACTTTGTCGTTCCGAAAACGGAATCGCTCGCAACGGGTATCGGAAGAATTTCAAGCGAAATCCCAAAAAATTCGCACAGTTCTTCATCCCATTTCATTTTCCGAATATCAAAGAGCATGGTACGCGACGCGTTGGTATAATCCGTTAAAAATTTACCCGTAAGACGAAAGATAATAAAACTGTCCACCGTGCCCGCACACAGCTTGCCTTCATCCATAAGTTTTCGTGCTTCGGGAACATTTTCAAGATTCCATTTGATCTTGCTTGCCGAGAAATATGCGTCGGGAAGAAGTCCCGTCTTTTCCTTAATCTGCTTTTTTACTTCCCCGCCGATCGAAGCGCAGTATTTGCCCGTTCTGCGGCACTGCCAGACGATCGCAGGGCATACGGGCTCCCCTGTCTCCCTATTCCAGAATACGACGGTTTCCCTTTGATTCGCAATCCCGATTCCCGCCACGTTTTCCGCGCCGACTGCCTGAATGCAATCGTTGAGAACGTACATGACTTTATAGTAAATTTCATTCGCGTCTTGTTCGACCCAGCCGGAATGGGGAAAACTTTGCCCGACTTCCTGTTGCGCTCTGTGAACGAATGCGCCTTTTTCCGTATCATAAACGCCCGCACGGACGCTTGTAGTGCCCTCGTCAAGCGCAATGACATACTTCTTCATAAATCCTCCGTAAAAAGCCTGTCGGGCGTCAGAACCCTCTTCCTCCGCCTCCGCCAAAGCCTCCGCCTCCAAATCCGCCCCCGAAGCCTCCGCCGAACCCGCCTTTACCGATCCCGCCGCTATAACCGCCTTTCGGCGAAGGGCGCGCCGTCATATTCGTAGAGACCGAGCGGTTGAACGAACTGAACAGCGAATACCAGACAATGCAGTCGAAAACGCCGGGCGAAGAGTAACTGCAATAAGAAGGCATTGATATTTTTAGTCCCTTGAACTTCTCCGTCCAGGCGTCCGTAACACCCAAAACCTGTGCATACGGTAAAATATTATAATAAAGTTCGGGATCCTCTTTCAACATAAATTCGATTTTTTCCTGCTCCGTAAACTCAATAAACTGTTTGAATCCCAGAATACGACCGAGTTTTTCGGCATGAGTTTTGGTCGGCGTCACGCAATCCCCGGCAACAAGACCCGCCGACGCAGAAAGTATGACCAACGTAAACGACGTTCCCCACCCGAATGCGGGCGCAGGGATCAGGCAGAACAAAAATCCGAGCAGCACACCTGCAAGAAACAATCCGATCACGGTAAAGATCAAACTTACTTTTTTCCACTTGTATCTGCGCCGTATAAAGACGTTGACGCCAAGTGCGGGAGGCAAAAACGCAAACGCACAACCGACAAACGAAAGCCACCAAAGTACTCCGAAAGACACGGTCAGCATTGTAAAAAGCAATGCAAACCCGCCCAACACGAGAACGGCAAGAATACATAAAAGGAATACGGGTGCAGCCGTTCCCCGATACGATTTCCCCGCCGCTTCCGCAACTTGCGCCTTCATGCGATCTGCGGTCGTATAAAAATGATTGGACAAGTCTTTCACGTTTACCGATTCCCTCCCGAAGAAGAGCGCGTCATACATTTCTTTGCAATACTTGGGTTCGTCTTCGCCAAAAGGTTTTTGCGATTTATAGATGGTGGGATTTTTAGCATCCTCCGTCATGTCGATATGCAGATACCCCTTTGAGGCAAGATAGAAAAAGAGCGCTCCGTAGTCCTCTTTATCCACTTTATCGTCTATGAGTTTCCCCATAAGGAACGGATCGACCTTCTCAGGCGGAGCAACGCTCACAGGTTTCACGATAAGCGGACGACGGTAACAAATAAAGCGTATAATACACGCCACGCCAAGCACGACGACTCCCGCAAGAAAAGCATAGAGAATCGAGAGATCGGCATCCGTCGATAAAACGCCTTTTTCAAACGAAAAATCAACAGTGATACCTGGCGCAACGCCACCATAATAATAGTTACACCCCAGATATTCCGCCGTCACGCGATATTCATTCGCACCCGTTTTTAGAATCGTCGCTTCCGCTTCATTTCCCGTCGTGCCGTATTCTCCGGAATAGAGAATCGGCTCGGCGGTCAGCGCTCCCGGAAGCTCGATCGTCGCCTCAAAAAAATCAATGTCCGACTGCCAGCCGTAACCGAGTACGTTGAGCGGCAAATAGCCCTCTTCTTTGAGGGCCGGCACTTTCATGTCATATGTGATCACATAGACGACCCGTCCCGTCACATACCCCTCTCCTCCGAGATAGTAGGAGAGAAAACTTAAATCGTCGCTCTTGAAATAAGGAGAAAAATCCGTTGAAGTCTCACACTCGGCGGAAATATTGTTGTAAACAATACCCCCCCCCAGAGGAAAATCCCTTATGATCCCGTGTCCGTTCCGTCCGGGAAAATTTACAGTCAGACGCTCTTTTACGGAAATCGTGCGGTTTTCGGCGATCTTCATTTCCGTTCTGAAATCTTCGACCGTATATTCGACAAAACTGCCGACCATTTCTGCGGAAACAGAAACGGGCGGGTTGATTCCCGCCCATACCGCAAGAGCAAGGACGATTGTAAAACAAATCACAAACAGTCCGAAAACACTCTTTGTCTTTTTCATATTTTTTCCTTAAAACTCAACTTTTACGTTTTTGCGTTCTTCTTCCGAATCAAGCTCGAAATACTTCTGCTTTTCAAGACGCATTTTACGCGCAACGAGGTTGGAAGGGAACACTACGAGCTTCGTGTTGAATTCACGCACAACGGCGTTATAATATCTTCTCGCGGAGGATATTTCGTCCTCAATGTTTCTCAATTGCTCCTGCAAATCCATAAAGTTACGGTTCGCTTTCAGATCGGGATATGCTTCACGCAACTTAAAGAGCGATTTCAGCGTTCCGGACAACTCATTTTCCGCTTCCATCTTATTATCCCGCGTTGCAGTCATAGCGACGTTCCTCGCCCTGATGACCGCTTCCAGCGTTTCGCTTTCATGCTTTGCGTAGCCCTTTACCGTCGAAACAAGATTCGGAATCAAATCGTAACGTTTTTTGAGCTGAACGTCAACGGTAGCCCAAGCCTCTTCCACTAAATTTTTCAGACGCAATAATTTGTTGTACAGCGAGATCCAGACGGCAATAAAAATAATGATCAATAAAACTGCCGCACCTACGCCGACGCCGACCCCGATTTTTGCTTCGGTACTGAGCGCCAATAAAGAATTTATCATTTCAAACCTCCGTAAAATATTCTATCATACCCCTTTCTTTTTGTCAATACTTCCATTTCATTATATTGCCCGCTACGTCAATTTATTTTTTCTTTTGACTGTAATATCCGATAAACCCGCCTGCAAGAAGAATTTTTCTCTGCTCTTCGGTCAACTGCGCAAAATTAAGAACTACGTCGCGGATCTTTCTTTTTGAAATAATTTTTGCAACAATGCGCTCCTCTTTTCGTTTGATCGCGCCCGCGACCCCTTCCAGATAGAGAAGCTCGTCCGTTTTATAGGCAATTTTATCCGTAAGAAGCGGCACCGTTCCATCGTTCACAAGCGCTTCGGTTTCCTCCGCGGAATAGGGTTCTTTTGCAATACAGACCGCAATCATTTTTTCCCGTGAGATTTCTTCACAAATATCCTCCGGACAGACGGAAGCAACCGCATAAGAACCGCGCGCGCCTTCCGCAGGCGTAAACTCTCCCGACGTCTTAACGATTTTTCCAACACCGTCAAAGTAACGCCCCTCTCCGTCCGCTTCGGGATAAGACCAATCGTCCGCCCTCTCGTTTGCCCCGCATACACAGGTGAATTTCATCAACAAATTTTCGGGAAGAGCCTCCTGTTTCGGAAACGCAAATGCGTAATCGCACTCCGTTTTCATTTCTTTTTGCGGTTTGCCCGCACCGTTATATACAGATTCATAGGACTCTTTACGCACCGCGTACTTTCTTAAACGCTTGATTTCTTTTTGATATTCAAGAGCAGAAACAAGCTGTCCCTTTTGCAAAGCAGATACGGCAAGCGTTTTAGCGTCGAGGCGCAAAGGCGCGTATCTTCCCGCCACGGCGCAGGCGGTCGCCGCATCGCAGATATAGTTTGCCGAAGCAACTTCTCCGACCGTGATCCCCTCGTCGCTCAAAAGACTCAGATACCCCGCCTCCGCAAGCTCGCGATAGACGGAACGGGTCACGGGATAGACGCGGTAATCGCCCTCAACTTTTTCTCCGCGCAGAATTTCGGAAAATTCCGCAATATTCTCAAACGTACCGCCGACCAAGCCGTCTATCATTCCGCCGTTAAGAAAAATTTCACCCTTTTCGTTCCGATACAGCAAATCGGGATCGCAGGGCAGTTCCTCAAATTTCAGGAATTCTTCAAGCGTATAAATTTCCTCTTCCAATCCGATCATAGGTTCGGTACGCGTCAGATCGAAGCTGACGCCGCCGTCATAAAAAGCCGGCTGAGCGGGCGCGGAATGATCCGTCTCCCATACGGTCGCAAAGCAACCCGTTTCGCGCACAATTTGATCGATCACGGTCCGGCTCTCCATAGAGAGATTAGACACGCCGGGACCGAAAAATTCAAAAATTTTATCGGAAGCATCGATCTCTTCAAACGCTTTCAGAAAAGAAAGACCCGCGTCTATCGCCCCCACGCCGCGGCGGAGCTTCCCTCTGAAAAACACCCCGATGATCTCTTTATCTTCCAATATATAGGGCATACGGAGAAATTGGGACAGAAAATCATAATCCGAACCGGCAACGCACATTGCCCCGACCGCGCCCGCCGTCACGCCGTAAGACGTCAACAACATATCCCCGCTTTTCGCCCCGTTTTCCGCAAGATAAAACGAAGCGCCGGCAACGTTCGCGGGGACGAAATTTCCTCCGAACTTTCTCGCGGATTCGTAGGCAGAACGCGCGCTCAGAACGTCGGCGTCCCCCGCCACGAGCGTATAAGGCGCCGAAAAAGAATCAAGTCCGAGCGCCTGCACCCCGCTAAGAATGCCGCAATGATAGTCGGGAGAAGAAATATCCGATAACAGACAGTCAAACGTAATCGCCTTTCCTCCGTGATTCTTCAAGATCTTATAGGTCAGCGTATTTCTGATCGCCTTTTCTTTCTTGTCCGACGTCATAAACGCCTGCGATTCCTTTTCGATCTTGCCGTTCTGATAATAAATGCCCTGTTTAATGACTTTAACCATAGTTCCCTCCGTATTGTACCCTTTTATTATAACGGTTTTCTTTATTTTTTTCAAGCATTCCCGCTACCCGATTCGTTTTTCCGCCGAAAAATTTTTTATCACGGAAAAAAGTTGCTTTTTTGAGAAAGTTGTTTTATACTTGATGGTATGGAAAAGCCCTTAAAAACCTATAAATTCCGCTTTTCACCAATGATGATCGCGGTATTTTCCGTCGGGATCGCCCTCTGCGCCGCCTGCTTTGCGTTGACGAGCTGGCAGTTTATCGAGTTTATAAGCGGATTACGCGGAGATATCACCTCTGCATGGGAATGGATCAAATATCTGCTCCTGTATTTTGTCAGCATTCTCCTCGCCGTTCTCCTTACGGCAATGCTCATCCGTTCCCGATACATGATAACGGAAAAACACCTCGTAACGCAATTCGGCGTCATCTTCTCAAAATATGAAATCAAAAAGATTCGCTCCGTTTGCCTGATCGGCGGGACAAAAAAATTAAACGTTTATTTTGACGATTTCAAAAATCGCTTTATCACGATCGTCGTCAAGGAAGAATGGTACGACGATTTTATTGAAACGCTCACCTCGATAAACGAACGCATCGAATTTGATTTTACTTCCCCCGAAAAAAAGGACGACACAAAAAAGAAAAAATAAAAAAGCCCCCTTCCGCGCGGAGGGGTTTTTTATATGACCGATTATTAAAACGCATCTTTTTCCGTTTTGCTCCAACGTTTTTTAATAAAATGAAGTTGCAGGGACAGCGGCGCCATATCGGTAAAAAATTTAATTACTTTGTTCCAGAAACCCACGACCTTTGTTTTTTTATTCTTTTTGACCGCTTTCAGCGATGCAAGCGCCACCGCGCGCGGACTTTTCGCGGATACTTTTCCCCAAAAACCATGCCCTATAATATCCTGTTTGATGTCCTCTCTCGTCGGGATCCCTCCGGGAAGAATACACGTAACTTTTGCTTTCCCTTTGAGTTCCGAACGAAGCGCAACGGAGAATTGACTGAGCGCCTTTTTTGTTGCACTGTAAATTGCGAAATACGGCATAGGACAGATCCCCGACATACTGCTGATCGTCAATACCTCAAAAGCTCCGTTCAGCGTTCCCCGTTTCAACGAAGCATGGATGAACGATAACGCACCCTCGAAATTGACCCGCGTCTGAAATACGATTTTCTCCTGCGTATAATTTTCAAACGCTTTCTGCGTATCCACTCCCGCAACGTAGATCAACCGTGAAAGCGTGATCTGTTCCCCGTCGGCAAACGCAAAAAATGCCTTTCTGTCCTCTTCCGAAGTTAAATCGCACGCACGCGTTTTAACGGGCAAATCGGGAAAATCCCGATGCAATTCCGCCGCAAGCGCGTTCAAACGCTCTTCGCTTCGTCCCGTCAGAAAAAGCGCTTCTCCCCTTTCGGCAAGCACGCGCACAAACGCACCGCCAAGTCCCCCGCACGCGCCCGTAATCAAAGTATAATCCATGAGTGCCCCTCCGAAATTGCATTATAGTTCTCTCCACTTCTTTTGTCAAGCGCAAAACAATCATAATTTGGCAAATTTCGTGTTTACGAAAAAATAAAAACCTAAACTGAACGGGTGTTCAATTCAGGTTCATTCTGGCGCAGAGAAAGGGATTTGAACCCTTGGATACATTCCTGCATCACACGATTTC
>CAJUCM010000037.1 GCA_910585235.1 uncultured Christensenella sp. | reverse complement strand
GTACCCTCGCTGCCGATCTCCTCTTTATCAACGAGCATGGCAAGCACGGTGTGCTCGCTCTCCATATCGAGTACGGCGCGGAGCGCGGGATAGGCGCACACTCTGTCGTCGTGACCGTAAGCCGCGATCAGGGCGCGGTCGAAGCCGACGTCCTTTGCGGGGAACGCAGGCACTGCGGAAATTTCCGCGGAGAGAAAATCCTCTTCGTTCATGCCGTATTGCTTATTGAGAATGTTCAGAACGCTGAGCTTGATTTTTTCGCTCACGTCCTCGTCCTCATACGGAAGCCCGCCGACGACCACGTTGAGCTGTTCGCCCGTGATGATCGAAGCCGCCTTGCCCGACATCTGCTCCCCGCCGAGGTGCGGCAGAAGATCGGTGATATAGAATACGGGATCTTCTTTCTTTTCGCCGATATTGATTTCCACTTTTTTGCCGTCTTTGAGCATAACCGCGCCGTGCAGAGCAAGCGGGATCGCCGTCCACTGATATTTTTTGATGCCGCCGTAGTAGTGCGTTTTCAAAAAGCACATTCCGCCCTCTTCATAGAGCGGGACCTGCTTAACGTCGATCCTCGGCGCGTCGATATGCGACGCGATCAAACGGAATCCGTCCTCTTCGAGTTTTTTCGTGCCGATGCGGAACACGACAACGCTCTTTCCGCGGTTGACGAAATATTTCTTGTCGCCCGCCTTTAAGGGATCGCCGAATTTGTATTCGGTAAAGCCTTGTTTTTTTGCGGCTTCCACCGATACCGCGCAAGCCTCGCGCTCCGTCTTTGCCGCGTCGAGGAACGCCTTGTAGTCCTCCGCAAACGCGAAAATCGCCTTTTTCTCCTCTTCGGAAGCGACTTCGTAATAGTTCTTTTTCTTATAGGAAAGTTTCTCCTGTAACTTCTGACCTTTGCTCTTTTCAGCCATTTCAATGCTCCTTGGTTTTTTCTTATATTATATCACTGCAAATAAAAATTGGCAAATAAATTTGCCCTTTTTATGTATGTCACTTGAATTTCAAAAAATTTTTGTATGTCCATGGAGATATTTTTACACCGCCCAATTTGACTATGGTATAATTTTTATATATCAAATATTGAGGAGAAAATTATGGGCGCAAAAATTTTAGACTTATTTGACAGTTACCGCTTATTCAAGTTACATGAAAAGGTATCTAAAAATGACGATTGCAATTTTACAAAAAGGGTGCGTGCGGAAGAAGAAGCTCTTTTTGCCGAACTAACCGAAGAACAAATCGAAAAAGTAAAATCATTGGAACTTGCAGTGCGGGATCATGAGGAATACATTTCATATGAAATGCAGACTTATACTCTGAATCTTGCCTTTCGTTTGGGTATGGAAATGCAACAGGCGTTTGATAAAGAAGATAACGAATATTAAAACAGCGGCGTGTCGGGGACGCCGCGCACCACAATTTGCGCGCATAAAAAAACACGGCGATTGCCGTGTTTTTTATTTTTAATTCAAATTAAACAAGTTCGATGATTGCGGTTTCCGCACCGTCGCCGCGGCGCTGACCGAGAAGATAAATTCTCGTATATCCGCCGCCCTGACCGAGCTCTTCCTTTCTCTGCGCATACTTGGGCGCAATTTCATTGAAAAGTTTTTCGACCAGCGGGTGTGCGATCTGTGCCGTGCGCTTTTTATAATCGCTCTTCTTTTCGGTAAAGCCCTTGATTTCCTGCAAATCGTAGGTCTTTGCCATGATCGCGCGGCGTGCGGCAAGTTTCTTCGTGCCGTCCTTATAGCCCTTTACTTTGATCTCTTTTCCCTTCTTGTCCTTTGCAACGGACTCGAACTCTACAACGTCGTCATAGGTGTTGATCGCTTTCGTGATCAGTTTTTCAACGTAGGGGCGAAGTTCCTTTGCGCGCGCCTCGGTCGTTTCGATTCTTCCGTACCAGAGAAGCTGGGACGCCTGATTCCTGAGAATTGCAAGTCTCTGTTCCGTGGTTCTTCCTAATTTACCCGGCATGATTTAATCCTCCTTTTTTTCAAGCGAAAGTCCGTATGCTTCGAGTTTCTGCATGACTTCGTCGAGCGACTTTTTGCCGAGGTTTCTCACTTTCAGCATTTCGTCCTCCGTCTTGCGGCACAGGTCTTCCACCGTGTGAATATTCGCTCTCTTCAAGCAGTTGTAGGAACGGACGGAGAAGTCCATATCCTCGATCTTCATGGAGAGAATCTGTTGCTGTTTGTCGTCGTCCGTCTTGACGAGAATGTCCATATCTTTGATCGTATCCGAAAGGTTCACGAACAGATTGATATGATCCTGCATGATCTTCGCTGCAAGCGATACGATCTCTTTGCCCGAAAACGTTCCGTCCGTCCATACTTCGATCGTCAGTCTGTCGTAGTCGATGTTCTGACCGACGCGCGCAGGATCGACGTTATAGTTGACCTTCTGCACGGGCGTATAGATGGAGTCGATCGGAATATAGTCGATGACGGGCTGTTTGTTGTCTTTGGCGGGCTTGTAGCCTCTGCCGCGACCGATCGTGATCTCCGCATCGATCTTTCCGCCCTCGTCAACCGTACAGATGTATTGATCGGAATTGACGATCTCTACTTCCGCATCCTCGGAGAAATCCGCCGCGGTAATCACGCAGGGTCCTACCTTGTTGAGGCGGAGCGTTTTGGTATAATCTTTATCGGTGATCTTGGTTTTGATTGCAAGCAATTTGAGATTGAGTATAATCTCGGTAACGTCCTCTTTGACGCAAGGAATGGAGGAAAACTCGTGCTTGACGGTTCCGTCCATGAATTTGATTCCCTGCACGGCGGCTCCGGGGAGCGCGGAGAGCAGGATGCGTCTTAAACAGTTTCCTATCGTAAGACCGAAACCTTTTTCGAGGGGTTCAACAACAACTTTCGCGTAGCTCTTCTCTTCGTTTTCCGTAACCTCGATTTTAGGCATATCCATTTCGATCATAAACCTACCTCCTTAAATTGTTTACTTGGAGTACAACTCGACAATCATATGCTCTGCAATCTGGCTGTCAACGTCCTCTCTCGTAGGAAGCGCAAGTACTTTGCCTTCCAGCTTTTCGGGATCGAATTCAAGCCATTTCGGCATATTCGCCACCTTCATCGTCTTGATCTGCTCAAAGAACTTATTGTTTCTTCTGTTCTCTTTTACCGCGATCACGTCGCCCGCTTTCACGCGGTACGAAGGAACGTTGACCGTTCTGCCGTTTACCGTGAAGTGCGCGTGGTTGACAAGCTGTCTTGCCTGCGTTCTCGATACGCCGATCCCCATACGGAAGATCACGTTGTCGAGCCGTCTTTCAAGAAGGGAGAGCATATTCTCGCCCGTGATGCCTTTCATGCGGTCCGCAACTTCATAGTAGTGGCGGAACTGCTTTTCCTGTACGCCGTAGATACGTTTCGTCTTTTGCTTTTCGCGGAGCTGCTGTCCGTATTCGGAAACCTTTTTTCTGCCCGCGCCGTGCTGTCCGGGAGGCAAAGGACGCTTATTGAAAGGGCATTTTTCCATGTAGCACTTTTCGCCTTTGAGGAAAAGTTTACCGCCTTCGCGTCTGCAAAGTTTACATTTTGCGTCTCTATATACTGCCATTCTCTTACTCTCCTATTAAACTCTTCTGCGCTTGGGAGGACGGCAACCGTTGTGAGCAACGGGAGACACGTCGGAAATGAGCGTTACTTCCAAGTCGCAATTTGCAAGCGCGCGGATCGCGGACTCTCTGCCTGCGCCGGGTCCCTTTACATAGACTTCTACAAAACGGAGACCGTGCTCTTTTGCCGCTTTCGCCGCCGTTTCGGCAGCCATCTGCGCCGCGAACGGCGTTCCCTTTCTCGAACCTTTGAAGTTCAGGGCGCCCGCGCTCGACCAGGAGATGACGTTTCCGCTCATATCGCTGATCGTGACGATCGTGTTGTTAAAGGTGGACTGGATGTGAACTTGTCCTCTGTCTACCTTTTTGAGTTCTCTGCGTTTCCCTCTTTGAACTGTCTTTTTCTTTTCAGCCATAATTCAAACGCTCCTTACTTCTTCTTATTCGCCACGGTGCGGCGGGGACCTTTCCTCGTTCTTGCATTGCGCTTCGTGCTCTGTCCGCGCACGGGAAGTCCCTTTCTGTGGCGAACGCCACGATAGCACCCGATTTCCATCAGGCGCTTGATATTCAAGCTCACCGAACCGCGAAGTTCGCCCTCTACGGTATAGTGGTGGTCGATATACTCTCTTAATTTGGATACGTCGTTCTCATCGAGATCCTTTACTCTTACGTTCGGGTCGATCCCCGTTTCCGCAAGAATCTTTTTGGAAGTGGAAAGTCCGATCCCGTAGATATAGGTCAAACCTATTTCTACGCGTTTTTCTCTCGGCAGATCCACACCGGCAATACGCGCCATGTTCTTTCCTCCGTTTTTTTCGGTTATTTTTTAATAATTTTTTTTATTTGCTCCGCGATTTCCGGAAACAGTGGAAAATATTTCCTGTCAAAATGCGGTTATTTTCTCGTAAAGAGCGCAAAGCGAGCCGACTTTCCCCGCCTTTTTGCGCGGAAATCAGCTCTTTTTTCGGTTAAATTCGGTTTTTTAAGAAAACCGCGATAGTTATTATATCACAGAGCGCAAGTTTCTGTCAACCGATTTTACAACGAATTTGATTTGTTTTAGCCCTGTCTTTGTTTGTGCGATTTGTTTTTGGAACAGATAACCATTACCTTTCCGTTTCTTTTGATGACTTTGCACTTATCGCACATCGGCTTTACCGAAGGTCTGACTTTCATAATTATAATCTCCTGTTCTCAATCTGAATTTCTTTATCGTTTACGATCTGCTGCGCCAGGTGATCCGCCCTTTCGTCAAATCGTAGGGGCTCATTTCGAGCTTGACCGAATCCCCCTCGATAATGCGGATATAATTCATTCTCAGCTTTCCCGATATATACGCCGTAATGACGTGTCCGTTCGTGAGTTTTACCTTGAACGTGGTATTGGGCAGCGCTTCGATAACTTTTCCTTCTGCTTCGATTACGTCGTCTTTCGACATAGTGACCTCATTTAATGATTTTTCGCTTACAGCGTCAGAATCTCGACGCCGTCCTCGCGGACGACGAGCGTATTCTCGTAATGTGACGCGCTCTTTTTATCGGCGGTGACGGCAGTCCAGCCGTCGGAGAGCACTTTCACTTTCCAGTTGCCCGCCGCGATCATCGGCTCTACGCAGATGACCGTTCCCGCCTGCAATCTTACGCCCGTACCCTTTCTTCCGAAGTTCGGAACGGACGGATCTTCGTGCATTTCTCTTCCGATCCCGTGTCCCGTGTAGGCACGGATGACCGAAAAGCCGTTTCCCTCGGCGTGTTGCTGTACGCGGTAGCTGATATCGTAGAGCGGAGTTCCCGCTTTAACGCCCTCGATCCCTTTCCAGAAGCATTCTTCCGTCACGCGGACGAGCTTCTTCCTCTCCTCGGAGACTTCTCCGATGCAGAAGGTCCTCGCGCAGTCGCCGTGGAAACCGTTCTTATACGCTACAATATCTACGCTGACGATGTCGCCCTCTTCGAGCACTCTGTCGTCCGGAATCCCGTGAACGACGACCTCGTTGACCGAGACACACGCCGATGCGGGATACCCGTAATATCCGAGGCAGCTCGGCTCCGCGCCGCTCGCCTTGATATAATCATATACGAGCGTATCGACGTCCTTCGTCGTCATGCCCGCTTTGATCCGCTCGCCGACGAATTTCAGACAGTTTCCGACGATCGCGCAGGGTTCGCGCATGAGCCCGATCTCTTCTTCGCTCTTAACGCGGATCATTTCGCCATTTTATCGAGAACCGCTTTGACTTCCCCGAACAGCACTTCCGCAGGCGCTTCCGTACCCGTGAAGTTGAGAATGATCCCCTTCTTCGTGTAGTAGTCGATCAGCGGTTGGGTCTGTTCCGTATAGACGTCGAGACGGCTCTTGACCGTTTCGGGATTGTCGTCCTTTCTCTGATAGAGTTCCCCGCCGCAACGCGAACAGGTCGTCGCGCCGTTCAGCGTGGAAACGTGATAGCTCTCGCCGCATTCCTTGCAAACTCTTCTGCCGCAAAGTCTGTCCATGAGCAGAGAAAAGTCAATGTTGATATTCACGACGCCGTCGATCTTTGCGAACTTATCAAGCTCGCCCGCCTGAAAGAGATTGCGGGGGAACCCGTCTAAGAGATACCCGTTGCTCTTTTTCACGTCGTCCCAAGTGAGACGGTCGCGCACGATGTCGCAGGTCACTTCGTCGGGAACAAGCTCGCCCTTGTCGATGTACGATTTTGCGAGAAGTCCGATTTTGGTGCCGTTCTTGATATTCGCGCGGAAGATGTCGCCCGTGGAAATGTGTACGAGACCGTAGCGGTCAGAAATTTTCGTTGCCTGCGTCCCCTTGCCTGCGCCGGGTGCGCCAAGTAAGATTAAATTCATGTTTTACCTTTTTCCTTTTCGGATTTAACGCTTTGTCCGTCTTGGCGAAGTTCTTGAATAAGTTCGCCCGAAAGACGAGGGATGAAATTACTTTAAGAACCCTTTGTAATTTTTCATCATGATCTGCGACTGCAACTGCTTATCGAGTTCCAAAGCAACCGAGACGACGATCAGGATACCCGTCGTGGAGAACACGTTGACGAGATCGTAGCTCGCCCAGCTGAACACCACGGATGGAATGAACGCGACGAGCGTCAAGAAAATCGCGCCGAACAAGGTAATGCGGTTATTGATCTTCTTCAAATACTGCGCTGTCGGTTTGCCCGGTCTGATGCCTTGAATGAATCCGCCGTTCTGCTGAATGGACTTTGAAACGTCTTCGGGATTGAACTGGATCTGCGCATAGAAGAATGCAAACGCAAAGATCAATAGACACAGCACCACCGAATAGATCAGCTGACCGTACCAAGCGCCGTTACCAGAGAACCAGATCTGCAAGTTCGTCGCCGCCGTGGAATTGGGCCAGAACAGGCTGATGATCATGGACGGGAAAGATACGATCGCATAGGCGAAGATGAGAGGCATAACGCCGCTTCCCGTGATCTTCATGGGAATGACGGAGGACTGACCGCCGTACATTTTCGTTCCGCGCACCTGCTTTGCATACTGCACGGGGATCTTTCTTTCCGCCAGATCGACGAACGTGACGAGGAAGAAGATGACCGCCGCAAGAATGACGAAGATGCCGATTTCGAGAAGTCCGTCACCGACTTTGAGCGAACCGTCGCCCATCGCGATGAACTTGTTGAGAATGGACATACCCGCGGTGGAGACGATACCGATGAAGATGATCATGGAGATACCGTTGCTCACGCCGAGATCGGTGATGCGCTCGCCGAGCCACATGACGAGGAGCGACCCCGCCGTATAGACGACCGCCATATAGATACCCGCGACCCAGACTTTTCCGCCGAAGAGCGCGGTGTTGATCGCGTTGCTGTCGTTTGCAAAGTTGATGATAATGCCGACCGACTGCACGATCGCAAGAACGACCGTAATAATCCTCGTGATCAGCGTCAACCGCTTTTTGCCCTCTTCGCCCTGTTTGGAGAGCCGTTCGAGAGCAGGGATGCCTACCGTCAGAAGTTGTACGATAATCGAAGCGTTGATATACGGTCCGATACCGAGCGCAAACAGCGTGCCCTGCGAGAGCGCGCTACCCGTAACGCCGCTCATGAGTTGCAGGAAGTCGTTGCCCTGAATGGCGCCTTCAAACTGCGCTCTGTCTAACCCCGGTACGGGGATATAGCATCCTAAACGGAAAACAAGAAGCAGAAGGAGGGTAATAAATATCTTCCTTCTGATGTCTTTATTACGAAAGGCGTTTTTTAAGGTTTCAATCATTTTATACCTCCTCTTTTACGCCGTCGGAACGAACGATCATTTTTCAAGAACCTCAGCCGTTCCGCCCGCCTTCTCGATCGCCGCTTTGGCGGTCTCGGAGAATTTTGCTGCGCGAACGGTGAGTTTTACTTTGAGTTCGCCCTTTCCGAGAACTTTGAGACCCGCATTGTTCTTGACCTCTTTCGCAAGTTTGTTGGAAAGCACAAAACCAAGATCGACCGTCGTTCCCTCAGGAAGTTTATTGAGTTCGTCAAGATTGATAATGACGAAGTCTTTGCCGAATTTATTGTGGAATCCGCGCTTCGGAATACGGCGCGCAAGAGGCATTTGACCGCCCTCGAATCCGGGACGGACGCCGCCGCCCGAACGCGCCCACTGTCCTTTGTGACCCTTACCGCTCGTCTTGCCCAAGCCCGAACCGATTCCGCGTCCCAAACGTTTCGCGTCCTTTCTTGCTCCCTCGGCGGGAGAAATTGTATCTACTCTCATGATTTCACTCCTTAAACGTTCTCAACCTTGACAAGATGAGCAACTTTGCGGATCTGTCCGCGCAGTGCGGGAGTATCTTCAAAGGTCTTTTCCGACCGGATCTTTTTCAGCCCCAAAGCGGCAACCGCCGCTTTGACGGATTTCACTTCGCCGATCGTGCTTTTTACAAGCGTTACTTTAACCATTTTCGTCCTCCTTAGCCGACGATCTCTTCCACGGTCTTTCCGCGAAGCGCGGCGATCTCTTCTGCGGTTTTGAGTTCCGCAAGCCCCGCAACCGTCGCTTTCACGCAGTTCTGGGGATTCTGCGTTCCGTGAGACTTCGTTCTGATATTCTTGATCCCCGCGGCTTCCATGACCGCACGCACGGGACCGCCCGCGATCACGCCGGTACCTTCTGCGGCGGGCATCATAAGAACCGCGCCTTTTCCGAATTTACCGATCACTTCGTGAGGGATGCTCGTATCTACGATCGCAACGTTGATCATGGCTTTTTTAGCCGCCTGCGTCGCTTTTTCGATCGCTTCGGGAACTTCTTTCGCTTTTCCCGTGCCGTAGCCGACTTTGCCGTTGCCGTCGCCGACGACCACGAGCGCCGCAAAGCGCATATTTCTACCGCCCTTGACCGTCTTGCTGACGCGGTTTACGCCGATGAGCTTTTTGATAAGCCCGTCGTTCTCTTCCTGTTTTCTCTGAGGTCTGTTATCTCTTGCCATATCTCTACTCCTCTTAGAATTTCAGTC
The DNA here is from genome assembly GCA_910585235.1 of uncultured Christensenella sp. Lineage (GTDB taxonomy): Bacteria > Bacillota > Clostridia > Christensenellales > Borkfalkiaceae > Gallimonas. Next base: position 402 of record CAJUCM010000037.1, on the reverse strand, counting down.
CGGCTTCACGAGCGCCGTCTGCAAGCGACTGTACGCGTCCCGTATAAAGGTAACCGCCCCTGTCGAATACGACCGTTTCGATCCCCTTTGCCTTTGCGCGTTCGCCGGCAAGTTTGCCCACGATCTTAGCGGCTTCCCGCTTGGTCTTGCCCGCGATCTCCGCTTTGACCGACTTTTCGAGGGTGGACGCCGATGCGAGGGTCACGCCCTTCGTATCGTCGATAAGCTGTGCGTAAATATGGTTGGTGCTTCTGTAAACGCTGAGCCGAGGTCTTTCGGCAGTCCCCGTAACGGTCTTTCTGACGCGAACGTGACGGCGTTTTCTTTCCGCATTTTTATCAATTTTCGTTATCATCTCTTACGCTCCTTTACTTCTTGCCCTTGCCCGAAGTCTTGCCTTCC
>CAJUCM010000036.1 GCA_910585235.1 uncultured Christensenella sp. | reverse complement strand
AGAGCGGAAAAGGCGCTTTCAAAGGGCGCATTCAAAGACGACGTGCTTGCCTTGAAGATCGAAAAAGGGCGCGCGGAGGGCTATACTAAGGCGCTCGAAGTCAACGGCGATAAAGTCACGCTGACGGTTGTAAAACTCTGATCAATTTTGATAAAATAGGCGCAACAAAGCGGTTGCGCCTATTTTTTTGCATAGAAAATAAAAAACGGGCGTATAATTTGTTGACAAATCAACAAGTTGGGATTAAGATAGCATTGTTATAAATTTGAAATAAGAGGAGGCGTGTTATGGCGGTCAAAATATTGGTGGATTCCGCATCCGACGTCGATCTGGAAGAGGCAAAAAAATTGGGCGTGGAACTCATTCCCATGAAAATTACGTTTGAGGACGGAGACTATTCGGACGGGGTCGATCTGTCGCATGAAAAATTTTTTGAAAAACTCATTGAGAGCGCGGAGCTTCCGCGCACGAGTCTCATCAACGAATACCGCTTTACGGAGGCGTTCAAAGAATTGACTGCGGACGGGTCGGAGGTTGTGGCGATCATGCTCTCTTCCAAACTTTCGGGAACTTATAAAAATGCCATGAAAGCGGCGGAAGCGTTCAAAGGAAAAGTTTGGGTCGTTGACAGCCTGAATGCAAGCGCGGGCGAGAGACTGCTCGTTGAGTGCGCCCTGCGTCTGCGGGAAGCGGGAAAGAGTGCGGAGGAGATCGCAAGCGAGCTCAATTCGCAAAAGCACAGAATTTTGATATTGGCGGTTCTGGATACATTGCTATATCTGAAAAAAGGGGGAAGAATTTCCGCGCTTACGGCGTTTGCCGGTACGATGCTTTCGGTGAAGCCCGTGATCGGCGTGATCGGCGGGGAAGTGAAACTCGTCGGCAAAGCAATGGGTTCCAAAAAGAGCAACAACCTTTTGAATAAACTCGTGCAGGAAAAGGGGATCGATTTTGAAATGCCGCACTGCGTCATCTGGTCGGGCTTGGACGATTCTCTCATGAAAAAGTACGTCGCGGACAGCGCGGCGCTGTGGCAGGACAGCATATCGGAAGTGCCTTCCTATATGATCGGCTCCACGATCGGAACGCATATCGGACCGGGCGCCGTCGGCGTCGCGTTTTTTGCAAAATAGAAAATACTATGAAAAACGGAAAAACCGATGCAACTCTATTCCCGTTCTTTTTGCGATTCGGAACAGCACTTTGAGATTGACGTTTTTGCCCTGCATAATATTATAATAGGTGGATGAACTGATTGCGCATTGTCTGCAAAAATCTTTTACCGTCAGGTGACGGTCTTTCATGTAAGCCGAAATAAGATTCAAGTTAATTAGTTTTTCCATATTTCATATCCTGTAAATATTTTATACGGCTTTTAGCCATAATTATCATATACGGCTTTTAGCCGTTTGTCAAGACAAATATTGCAATTAGCCGTATGATATTTACATGAGCAAGTTCAAAGATCGTTTGAACGAAGTATTAAAGGAAAACAACTTATCGCAAAGTTCGCTTGCACAAAGAATATCAATGTCGCAAGGAGTGGTAAATAATTATTGTACGGGCAAAAGAGAACCCTCTTTGGACGTGCTGATTTCAATTTGCAGGGAATTAGATGTAAGTGCGGATTATTTGTTGGGATTGATAGATTAAAAATTTTCAAAAAAGCTCTTGGACGAACCGTCCAAGAGCTTTTACATAAGAGTATTTATTTTGTAAGTCTTTTCACGGCTTCCGCATAGATGTCGAGCATAAGTTTTACGCGGTCGATCGTGATATATTCGTTCGCCTGGTGAATGGTCACTTCTTCGCCGTCGATTTCGGGACCGAACGCAACGCCGCATTTGAGTGCCCGCGCATACGTTCCGCCGCCGATCGCGATCGGTTCGTGTTTTTCGCCCGTGTAGTCGTCGTACACTTTTTGCAACGTCTTGACGAGGAAGTTGTTTTTGTCCTGAAAGAGCGGTTTCTGGTGGGAGACGGTTTCATATTTCACGCCGAAGCGGTCGAGCTTTTCAGTGACGGCGGAGAGGGGCAGGGTAGAGGGATAGCGAATATCGACGAGCACCGATAAAACGCCGTCGCGGTAGGAGGCGACGTCGGGCGAAAGGGTCAGATTTCCCGTTTCGTCCTTGAAAGTCTTTAATCCGTAAATATCGTCGAACAGGCACTCTCTGACGCGGTTCAACCCGAAATATTCCAGCATGGGAAGTAGCGCGTTCACGCCCTCTTCGGGGGTCGAGCCGTGCGCGCTCTTGCCGTGCGCGACGAGTTTTCCGTTTTCATAACCTAAGGAGAGCGCTTCCGCTTTTTTGAAATCGATGGGGGAGAGCGGGGTCGCCTCGCAGTAGTCGCAGACCATGTTCACGCGCTCGCCGCCCGCGAACGAGGAAAACAGCGTTTTTTCAACGGGAAAGTCGGCGCGGATATGCAGGATTCCCTTTTCCGCATAGATGACGGGGAAGTTCGCGTCGGGCGAAAATCCCGTTTCGGGCATATGCGCGACCTCGTTGTAGTGGTCGATACATTTCCAACCGCATTCCTCGTTCAGCCCCACGATGAGTTTGATTTTTTTGCGGGGAGCAAAGCCCTCGTCTTTGAGTTTTTTGAGCGCGAAGAGGGAGGCGATCGCGGGTCCCTTGTCGTCCATAGCGCCCCGTCCCCAGATTTTGCCGTTTTCGACGGTTCCGCCGAACGCGGGCTTTGTCCAGCCGCCTCCCGCGGGTACGACGTCGAGATGCGCTAAGATCGCAAATTCTTCGTCGCCCTCGCCGAAGAGAACTTCCCCGATGTAGTTATCGTAGTTGCGCGTTTCAAATCCGAGGCGTTCCGCAAGGGAAAGAAAGTGCGCAAGGCAGTCCGCCGCGCCCTTGCCGAAGGGCATATCGGGCAGAGGCTCGCTCAATGAGGAATCGAATCGGATGCTTTCCGAAATCGCCGTGACGGCGTCGTCAAGATAATTTTTCATAACCGTATTTTAACATTGCAAAATATAAAAGTCAACTCTCCGTTGCGGCTTCAAAATTTTTTGCCGTAAAATTGTTGCATTTTCAAACAGCCTGTGCTATAATTTGGTAAAACATCAAAGAGGTGATCAAAATGTCAAACAATAACAAAAACGATTTCGTAAGAGCCTGTGCGTTCTGGGGGATCCTTGTAACGGCGGTTCTCTTCGTTGTCAGCGGTATTCTGACTTGGTGCAACGTCGGTGCGCAAATCGTAAGCATCTTTGATTTGCTTGCGAAAATCGCGCTTCTCGTTGCGGTGGCGATTCCCGCCTACGATTGGGTCAAGTACAAAAAGACCGCTTGGAGAGTTACCTATTGGATCGCGCTCGTCATCTATGTGTTCGGCGTGGTGTTCGGCATTATCAAAGTTTATATTTGAGCAACGGAAAATGCAAGAAAAGAAAACGGCTTCAAAGCCGTTTTTTTCTTTACAAAAAGCGGTGATGTCGGTATAATGATACTGTTATGAAAAATCCGTTAATAGCAATCGTGGGCAGACCCAACGTGGGAAAAAGCACCTTTTTCAACCGCGTTGCGGGGCAGAGGATCGCGATAACCGAAAACAGACCGGGCGTTACCCGCGACAGGATCTATACCGCGTCGGAATGGCGGGGCAAGCCGTTCACGCTCGTCGATACGGGCGGGATCGAGCTGAAATCGAACGACGATATGCGCCGTCAGATCGCGGTGCAGGCGCAGCTTGCGATCGACACTGCGGACGAAATCTTTTTCTTTACGGACGGCAGAGAGGGACTTACTCCCTCCGATTACGACGTCGCCGAAATATTGCGCCGCTCGAAAAAACCGGTGTTTCTCGTCGTCAATAAGATCGACGAATATTCGCCCGATAAACTCTTTGAATTTTATTCGTTGGGACTGGGCGAGCCTTACGCCGTCTCCTCCGAGCATTCCCGCGGGATCGGCGATTTGTTGGACGCGGCGGTGGAGCTGTTCGAGCGGGGAGAAAAGGACGAGGACGATTCCTTGAAAATCGCCGTCGTAGGAAAACCGAATGCGGGCAAAAGCTCGATCGTCAACCGTCTTTTGGGCGAAGAGCGCACGATCGTAGCGCCGATCGCGGGAACGACGCGCGACGCGATCGATACCCCTTTCACGCGGGACGGCAAAAAATACACGCTCATCGACACGGCGGGGATCCGCAGAAAGCGTTCGGTGGAGGACGACGTTGAGTATTATTCGGTGCTCCGCGCGCTCGAAGCGTTGAAGCGGGCGGACGTCGTCGTTTTGGTCGTGGACAGTACGGAGGGGCTCACCGAACAGGACGTCCGTATTATCGGCATGGCGCACGAAGAGGGAAAGCCCTCCGTGATCGCTATGAACAAATGGGACGTCGTCGAGAAAGATACGCATACGATAGAGAAGTTTGAAAAAGAGCTGAAAGAAGATCTGAAATTCATGGACTATTTCAAATCGGTTTACGTCTCTGCAAAGACGGGTCAGCGCGTCGATAAAATTTTATCGCTCGCCCGCGAAGCGCATGAGAACGCGGGGCGGCGCATTACGACGGGCGCGCTCAACGATCTTTTATCCGACGCCATGCGTATTTCCGAACCGCCGTCCTATAACGGGAAGAGGATGAAGCTCTATTTTGCGTCGCAGGTCTCCGTCAATCCGCCGCTCTTTGCATTGCAGGTGAACGACGAAAAGCTCATGCACTTTTCCTATGAAAGGTATCTTGAAAACGTGTTGCGCGAAGCCTACGATTTTTCGGGTACGCCCGTGAGGATCGTCTGCCGCACCAAAAAGAAGGAGGACTGAGCATGAAAGAAATGGCGCTCTCCGATTGCTGGTACTGGCTTTTGCTGACGGCGGTCGTCAGTTACCTCTTGGGCTGTGTGAATTTTGCCGTCATTATCTCCAAAATACATCATAAAGACGTGCGCAAGATCGGCAGCGGAAATCCCGGCACCATGAATATGAGCCGCGAGTTCGGTCTGAAAGTGGGGCTCGTGAATTTTCTGTTCGACTGTATCAAAGGGGGAGTTCCCGTCATCGCCGCGCACTATATCTTTGAAGGTTATACGTTTGCGGGATCGGGGGTCCTGATTTCCGATCTTGCCCGCTATATCGCCGGCGCCTTTGCGGTGATCGGGCATATCTATCCCGTCTTTATGAAGTTCAAGGGCGGAAAGGGGATCGCAACGACTTACGGCGCTTTTTGGTTCGGGCTTGGTTGCGAAGATCCGTGGTACTTTATGATCATGCTCGTGGCGCTCATTCTGGTTCTGCTCTTCATTCTGATCACGGAAATGGGTTCCATGGGTTCGCTCCTCGGCGTTACCGCCTTTTCGATCTGGCAGGGCATTATCTTTTACGACCGCTATGTGGGCGCGTTCAACGGATATGCCGTCGCGCTCTTTATGCTTATGTTGCTCTTTAATTTCCTCACTTGGTTTTCTCACCGCAAAAATCTGATCCGCCTGTTTGCGGGCGAAGAACACCGCACTTCCGTGAAAAAACTGCACGGCGGAAAGCGGGGAATGGATAATATGTGACCGACCGTTAAATCGGGTATTTCCTTCGGCTTGCGAAACGGCAAGCCGAAGGATTTTTTTATCTTTGCGGATTGCAAAAAAACATTCACAAAAAAATAAAATATTTTACAAAAAAGTATTGCAATCTCATAAAAAGCGTGATATAATACCTTTTACAAGGGGGGGGGGATGAATGATGAATAAGAGGACTGTTTGCAGTCTGGCGCTGGTTGCGGCGCTGACTTCCGCGTTCGCGTTGACCGCGTGCGGTACGAACGAGGACGAGCCCGTGAGCTATGATTACGAGGCTCCCGCATTCGGCGCGGAAGCGGACGTGTCGTTCTCCGTAGGGGCGAAGAAAGTCAACGGCGAGGAGGGGGAAATTTCCGATTCGCTCTTCGGCGTGTTCTTGGAGGACATCAATTTCGCGGGATACTATCTTGACAGCGAACTGATCCTGAACGGGAACTTTGACGCGAGGACGAAAGACGCGCTGTACGGTTGGTCGAAGCTGAACAATACGACGGCGACCGTCATGTCCGACGCAAACGGTATTTTTGCGGACACGGCGGAATACCTCAATAAAAAAGTCAATCCCAACTATCTGAAAGTTTCGGTGAGCGCTTCGGGCGACGGCGGGATCCGCAATACTGGCTATACGCCCATGTTGCCCATGGCGATCGAGGCGGGCGTAGATTACGTTTTTTCCGCATTTATCAAAAGTCCGAATAAATCCTTTGACCTCGGCGTGCGCGTTAAAAACAATACGGAAGTATGCCTCGAAGGCGAAGTCCCCGTAAATAGTTCCGCCGAATGGATCAAATATACGCGTACGTTCACGGCATCGACGGCAATGAACCGCAATCTTTCTTTTGAATTGGCGATCCCCGCGGGGACGGAAGTGCTCCTCGACGGCATCTCCTTAAAGACGGCGGATTCGACGGTCGGGATCAAACAGGCTCCCTATGACGCGATCAAAAACCTTGCGCCCAAATTCGTGCGCTTTCCCGGCGGCTGTATCATCGAGGGAGATTATCAGTCGGGCGACGACTGCGCTTACGACTGGAAGAACTCCGTCGGCGCCGTTCAGAACGGCAACAACGCGGGCGACGACGTCGTACCCGCATTCACCTATCAGGCGGATACGGACGGCACGGCGAAATCCGTCACGACTTACGGGGAAGCCGTAACGAGAAAAGCCAATCCCGATCTTTGGTCGGGTCATGAAAGTTACTATTACGACCTCAATTACGGTCTCGGATTCTACGATTATTTCATGCTCTGCGACAGCATCGGCGCGAGCGCGATTCCCGTCGTCAACTGCGGGCTCAGCTGTATGGGCGGGGTTCCTGCGGCGGGCTATAAAGAGAAAGCGCTTGCGGGTCGTCACAATCTGAAAGTCGAAGATTTCATTCGGGACGCGATCGACCTCATCGAATTTGCAAGGGGCGGCACGGATACGAAATGGGGAAAGGTTCGTGCGAATATGGGACATCCCGAACCGTTCAGAATGGATTATATCGGGATCGGCAACGAGCAGTGGGGCGTCTATTATACGTCGTACTATCAGAAGTTCCTTGAAAATCAGGCGTTCATGGACGCGCTCAAACAGTATAACATCAAACCGATCGTCGGAAACGGCGTTTCGTTCAGCGACTGCGAGCGCCCCGCAAAGAGCAACGCGCAGGGCATGGCGCAGAAAGCGGCGAACAGCTACCTTGCGACCAATCAGCCGAATCGTATCATCGAAACGGTGAGCGAATACGGCGTGGTCGACCAGCACTACTACGTCAACTATACGACCCTTTTGGAAAACGCGGATATGTACGACGCGTATAAGCGTTCCTATACGGACGAGGAAAAGTATTACGAGGTATTCGTCGGGGAATATTCCGCGAATACTGCGTCGGGAGATTTCACTTACGATTCCAACCAGTGGATGACGGCGCTTTCGGAAGCCGCCATGATGACGGGCTATGAGCGCAACGGCGACGTCGTGAAGCTCGCGGCTTACGCGCCCATGTTCGGAACGGCGCAAAAATACGGCGCGCAAATGAGCGGGAATCAGTGGGGTACGAATATGATGTATTTCACGAACAACGATCTCGTCCTGTCCGCGAACTACTACGTTCAACAGCTCTTTATGAAGAATCAGGGCGCGTACCGTATCCTGCCCGAAGATTTACAGGTTACCTGGAATCACGGTTTGCCGTCAACGTTCGACTTGTACGGCGACAAGCAGGGTTCTACGGCTAAGACGACGGTCAATAAGCTCTATTATGTTGCGAGTCTTGCGGAAAACGGCGATCTGATCCTGAAAATCGTCAACGTGAGCGACGAGACACTCAAAGCGGATATTTCGCTTTCCGACTTTACGTTCAAGGGAAATGCGGACGTGACCGTACTTCAATGCGACGATAAGGGCGCGATCAATAATCTGGAAAATACGTCCGTTTCGCCCGAATCATACAAGATCGGCGCGTTCACGGATTCGGCGTTCGGCTACACGATCAAACCGTACAGCGTGACCTCTATCACGGTGCACGCGAAATAATTTGCGGGGGGGGGGAATCCCGTGCCTTCTTTACGGAGGTGCGGGATTTTTTTATTCTTAAAAATAGACCGCCGTGCGGTTGTCGCAAGGCGGTCTATTTTTGGAATTTGAATTTTTTCGGTTTTTTATATTGCGGAGCGGTCTTTTTCTTTTTTTCCACAATGTAATAGACGGGTTCGGGCGTTTCCTGTTTTTCGCTCTTTTGCTTTTTCGGCTCCTTTTTCCGATAGGAATTCCAGCCGATGAGCGCAAGTTTGCTAATATGTACGATCACGACGCAGATGAGAAAGATGCACAGGGTAAAGAGCGCGCCGCGGCTCTGTACGGAGAGGAATATCATAAACCGATTATAAGCGATTGCTTTTGTCACAAATTGGCAAAGAAAAGCATATTTTTACCGGTTTTCGGGAAAACCGAAGATATGGAGAAGATTTTATCCGAAGCGGACGCTGCGGAATTTGAAGAGTTTTTGAGAATGCGCAGGGAGACGGAGGCGGAACTTACGTTGAAGAAACTGCAAGTGGACGCCTCGAAGCGCGAGATCGACCGCCACGGATTGTTTTCCGCGTGCGATTTTGCAAAAAAGATAGGGGCGTTCAGCGTTACGGTGTCGCCCGTGAACGTTTCGGCGGCGCGCAGAAGGCTGGGGGAGGCGGAGAGCATGATCTCCTGCGTTGTGGGCGGAACGGGGGAGAGTATGATCCCCATTAAGCAGAAAGAGGCGAAGCGCGCCGTGAGGCAGGGCGCAAAGGGCATCCGGCTCGTTCCCTGCTATTCCGCTCTGTTCAGCGGGAACACCGCCTATCTGAAACGCGAGATCAAAAAGGTAAAAAAATCCGCAAAAAAATGCAGGCTCGTTCTCTCGCTCGACGATCATGAACTCTCGAAAGAGGACGTCGAGAGGGGGCTGGTCGCCGCGGCGGAGGGGAGAGCCGACGCCGTTTCGGTGCGGGGCGAGGCGGAGCTGGTGCTGTTTGCGGTGCGGTATTCCGCGGGAAGATTCGGCGTGGAAGTTTCGGGCGTGGAGAATGCGGAACAGATGAGAATGCTTTTGCAAGCGGGCGCGGAATACGTTCTGACCTCCAATGCGGAACACGTTTCGGAAGAACTTTACAGGATCCTGACTTCGGGAGGGAATCGCCGAAGGGCGGAGACGGCGGAACGGGAAAACACGAATAAAAACGAAACCGCGCAATAAAGCGCGGTTTTTTGCGCCGCCGGAAGCGAAAATTTGATTTGACGGCGTGAAATTCTTGAAAAACACCTGAAATCGCTTTGCGTTTTGTGGAAATTATTGTAAAATAGACAGGTGAAATTCTGCGTTTTTAAGAACGCAATATAACGGAGCTGAACGGAAATGGGACTGATACATTATCTTAAAAACGGAGACGGACGGAGAAGTTTGAGAAAACTCTCCAAAATGAAGGACAAAGTTTTGGAGCTGGAACCCAAGTATAGCGCGATGAGCGATTCCGAACTCAAAGCGCAGACGGGGATCCTGAAAGAACGCCTGAAAAACGGCGAGACGCTCGACGATATTCTCTTTGACGCGTTTGCCGCGCTGAGAGAGGCGAGCGGACGCGTGCTCGGCATGAAGCACTTCCCCGTGCAGATCATGGGCGGTATCTGTCTCTTTCAGGGGCGCATTGCAGAGATGAAGACGGGCGAGGGCAAGACCCTTGTTTCAACGCTTCCCGCCTATC
>CAJUCM010000035.1:6760-10359 GCA_910585235.1 uncultured Christensenella sp. | reverse complement strand
ATCATCGTTTCGATCATTCCCGTGCTCTGCTTCTTCCCGCTCATCCGCAAGAACTTCGCTTCGGGGATCATGGTCGGGTCTTTGAAGGGCTGATCGGGATTCAACTTAAAAAATCAAGGAGGAACATATATGAACAAAGCATTTAAGATCGCGGCTGCGGTGTGCGCCGCGGCGGTCGTGGTAACGGCTATGGCGGGTTGCGGGGGAGGGCAGTCGCCCGACGGGATGGCGAATCTCAATTATCCCGACTTTGCCGAGACGCCGAACGATAAAAACAGCTGGGAATATCTGCCTGAAAACAACGACATGACGATCGATTGGTACGTTGACGTTTCGAGCTGGCCCATTCCCGCCGAAAACAGCGTTCTGAGAAAGATCAAAGAGGATACGGGGATCACGATCAGATTCATGACCCCCGTCACCGACGACGGTCAGAAACTTGCGACCATGATCGCGGGCGGCGACCTGCCCGACGTCATCTCCGTATCCACGGCAAGTTCGAGAATGCTCGCCCAGCTTGCCCAGCAGGGCTACGTTTACGATATTAACACCCTTGCGAATAAATGGGCGCCCTCATTGTATGATCATCTCCCTGAGGACGTGATGAATTGGTGGGCATACGGAAACGGCAAAACGTACGGGATCCCGAACCACTATTACAGTTACAACGACATTCCGGACGGAAAACTGCAACCCAACGGCGGCATGATGGTCAGGAAGGATATTTTCGACGCATGGCAGGCGCACGTCGAAGCCGACCTCAGAGACGCGAACGGAAAAGTCAACTATAAGGGCGCGGACGGCTCGGATAAGAGCGTCGATTGGCAGGGCTATATCACGACTCCGCAGGGCTTCAAAGAAGCGGCGATGTGGGCGATGGAAAACTACTACGGCACGGGGAACGGCAAGATCACCACGGCGTTACAGCTCAATCAGTTCGGTTCGGGCATGAACAGTTCGCTCACCTGGCTTTCGCAGTTCTTCGCGGTTCCCTTCGAGGACAGAGACGGCAACTACGTCTATCAGTTCACGAGCGAGGGCTATGAAGAAGTGCTCTACTATCTGAACGATCTCTACCGCACCAAGGTGGGCGGAAATCCGCTCATTTCGACGGGCAATTTCACGCAGAATTACGACGGCGTGGGGAGCGTGATCGCGGGCGGAAAAGCGTTTGCAACGCTCGTAACGCCGCAGGACTATCAGATGCACTTCGTCACGGCAAAGGACAGCGGTGCGGAATATGTCTCCATGTATATCACGAACGAGGCGGGGGACGCGCCCGTGCTTGCGGATATTCGCGGCTACGGCTATCTCATGAACATGATCACGACCAAATGCAAGCGTCCCGATATCGTCATTAAACTCTTCGACTATCTCACAAGCCCGCAGGGGCAGAAGCTCGTCTGCTTCGGCGTGGAGGGCGAGACCTGGAACACGGGCGCGGACGGTAAAGTCGAGTTTACGCAGAGCTATCTGGACGCCAAAGCCGATCCCGGTCAAACGGTCGCGGGCTTCGGTCTCATGACGGTGGATATGCTCATCAACTATCAGTACTACGACAACGTACAGCCCCAAACGAACAACGGCAAGACGGAGAGCGAACTCTTCCGTGCCAATCTGAAACGCCCGCTTTCGGTGTACGCTTACGACTACAATGCAACGCACTTCGTCGTGGATGCGACCAAAGATAACTTTAAGGAGTATAACAACGCCCTCACGCGCGTAGATACGCTCATCAGTCAGCAGATCCCCAAAATCTTGCAGGCGGCGAGCGCGGCGGAGGCGAAGAGCACCTATGACAACACGGTAAAACTGTTGGACAGCCGCAATCTGAAACTCGTCGTAGAGATGAATGCCGAAGCCTACAAAAAGACCAAAGAAAAACTCGGCATAACGGTTGCCTGGCCCATGTATCAGGAAGGCTACGTTTCGCCCCTCGATAGGACGATGCCCAACGGCGACCCGTCCTATTACAGAACGTATTGAGGAACGGCTATGCAGAAAATCATCATCGATACGGATATCGGCGACGACATCGACGACGCGTTTGCGATCGCGCTTGCCGCAAATCTCAAAGAGGCTGAGATCGTCGGCGTGACGACCGTGTTTCGCAATAGCGAAGCGCGTGCGCAGCTTGTTGCAAAGTTGCTCGACTGCGCGGGCGTGCAGACGGCGGTGTTCGCGGGGGAACGGTTTCCGATCAAAGAACCCTTTCATCCGTTTGAAAAGGATTCGTCCGCGCCCGAAACGTCGGCGCCCTGCCAGTGGGAAGAGAGCTATCGGCAGTATCGGACGGAGGACGGCGCGGTGGAATTTCTGGCGGAGAGCGCGGAGAAGTACGGCAAGGAACTCTGCATTCTTCCGATCGGACCTCTGACCAATCTCGCCCGCGCAATACAGCGCTATCCCGACAAAATGAAAAAGTGCGGAAAGATCGTCTCCATGGGCGGAAGTTTTACGGAATTTTTGCCCGAATGGAATTACCTCTGCGATCCAGAGGCGGCGGATACCGTGATCGGGAGCGGGATTCCGTTCTATGCGGTGGGGCTGGACGTGACGCTGAAATGTCCGCTCGAAGAGGGGCTTTTGGAAAAGTTCTATGCTTCCGAAAAACCCGTCAATCAACTGCTGAGTCTGTGGCTCAAAAGGTGGTTCGCGTTTTTCGGGTTTGAAAAGTCCGTCATGCACGATCCGCTCGCAGTCGCAAGCGTGTTTGAGAATTTGGTGACCTTTGCAAAGAAGTATGTGAAGATCGATCTTTCCAAAGAGCGCGGCGCGGCGTTTGTAGCCGATACGCCGCAAGAGGGATATTCTCCCGTGTATGTGGCGGAGACGGTCGAGCGGGACAAATTTTACGCTACGGTGAAGAAACATTTGCTGTAACGGGAAGCGTCGGGCAAATTGCCCGTAAAGATAAAAAAAAGAAAAATTGGAGGAAAAATTATGACAAAGAAAAAGAACAAAGCCCTCGCGCTTGCGCTTGCCGCGTGTATGTCGTTCGGCACACTCGGCGCGTTCGGCGGGCTTACCGCGCGCGAAGCGTTTACCGCTTCCGCGCTCGACGAAACTTCGACGGCAACTTATCCGTTCGAGACGGGTGCAACCGCATTTAAGAATGCGCCTACGTTTACCCAGACTTCTACGGAATCAACCGATAAATGGGAATATGTGGAGGTCACGTTCGGAAAGACCGTTGACTTGTCCGCCGCCACATATATTGCCGTTCAGATCAAAATGGAAAAGGGCGATCCCGGTTTGACGATCGGTTTAATTGAAAATGCAGACAGATACAAGGTTGTTTCCGCCGATAACGGCGACGATGCGAGCAAACGTGCTCCCGTATATTTTCAATCGGAAGACGGGTCGGTCAAACGTATCGGAATCAGATATGATTCCGTTAATATGGGGGCAAACGCTTGCGGAACGCTGTATCTTCCCATGAATTCCATGGGTTGGCAGTGGAATAACAGTAACAGCGATCTTACCAAAGTAAAGTCACTTTATTATACGGCAAATATTCAGTTTAACCGCGATTATGCGTTGACAATCGGTGAAATCGGTTATTATACGGGCGATCCCGCAGAAGGCGCACCGCTTAC
>CAJUCM010000035.1:0-6750 GCA_910585235.1 uncultured Christensenella sp. | reverse complement strand
AGGCGAGCTTCCCAAGAGCCGTTATTTCATGGATACGCTCGGAACGAGTATTTCCTTCCCGTCCGATAAGGCAATGCCGAAAATTCCCTATGCGTTTGAAGAGGGAACGGACGCATTCAAAAATACCGTGGAGTGGAAGCCGACGGCGAAAGACGAAACGCTCACCGTCGCGTTCGACGAAGCTACCGTCGATCTTTCGGAGGCGACGCACCTTTTGGTGCAGTATTACAGCGCGAAGTCGCCCCGTCTGCAATACACGCTTTCGGACGGCACGAACGCTTCTTCGCTGAAAAACGGCGGACGCGTGTTCTTTATGGGCATGGGCGCGAATTTCAGCGATCTGTATGTAGCGGCAAACGCTTCGGGCGCGTCGTTCGGCGAAAACAAGGGTAGACTGCTCATGGGCATGATCGTCATTCCCATTGCAGAAAGCCTTGCCGGCAACGTCGATCTTACGAAAGTTTCCTCTTTGCAGATCAAAGCGACGGGTGCGACGGAAGTTGTGATCGGCGGCGTGGCGAGCTACAAGGGCGAACGCGGAGACGGTTCTTACGAGGGCGGCGAATCGGCGATGCTCCTCAACCTCGCTGCAAGCAAGTTTGCTAAATTCACTGCCTCCAAAGAAGGAACGCTGGAAGAGATTCAGGCAAAGCCCGTCAGCAATACCATGTACGGCACGAGCGAGACGGTGACGGAAGATTTGAATTTCAACGGCAAAGAGAGCAGTTACGTCGGCGAATGGTCGGGCGAGCAAACGCAGCAGGAAGCGAACAAGATCTTTATCGGCGGTTCCTACGGCAAGATCGAAATGACGGAAGATTCCTACGGCAACGACGCGATTCAGGTAACCGCGACGGGTGTTCGTGGCGACGGCTACACTGCTACACAGAATCTGCTTCCGAACGGCGTCTGCTGGGCGGGCATGAAAGGCGTCTCTTTCTGGGCGCGCAACGACAGCGACATTGAAGTCGCGTTCAACCTCGAAGTGGAATGCACGGCAGTTGTCACCAAGTCGAACGGAAACAAACAGGTCGCTTCCGACCGTTTCAACATTCAGCAGGGTAACCGCTTCGTCCTCTATGATCTCAACACGGGCAAGACGACGATTTATATGACCCGTCCCACGGTGACGCTTCCCGTCGGATTCGAGGGTTGGGTGTTTATTCCTTTCACGGCGTTCTCGCGTGCGGATTGGAGTAGCAACGGCGTCACGGCAGAACAGTTTATGGGTGAAAATTCCTATGTGAATTTCTTTGCTTTCTCGATCGAGGCGGCAAAGAACCAGAATAAACCTTTCTCGGTCAACTCGATCGGCGCATATTCCGAGACCCCGCTCTTTGAATCGGTTTACGCCGACGCAAACGGCAAAACGGCTCCCGAACTCTTGGGACTGAACAACAAGGAGGAAAACTAAGATGAAAATGAAAAAATTGTTTGCGGGTCTGACCGTGGTTGCGCTCGGCGTAACGGCTCTCTCGCTGGTAGCGTGTAACGATACCCCCGACGATCCTACGCCTCCCCCTGCGCCCGAAACCGTTTACGGGCTTCCCGTTGCGGGGACAGGAAGATATATCAAAGACTCCGACCTCGTTGCGGACGGCGATACGCGCTATCTGCTGTATTCCACCAACGAGACGCCCGCCGAGAACGACAACGTGATCGCGATCCGCAGGGGAACGTTTGAAGAGGGCGAGGGAAAGGGCTGGAAGTACGGCGAAGAAAAGATCGCGCTCACGGGCGAAAGCGGGAAATGGGACGAGAATATCGGCACCGCTTCCCTCGTCAAAGGCGCATTCACGTTTGAAAACGACGAGTATTCCTGGCTCATGGCGTACTGCGCGACCGCACAGGCGAACGATACGCAATACAGCATCGGTCTTGCGGTGGCGACCTCTCCCGACGGCGAATGGAAAAAGGTCTCCGAAACGCCGCTCATCGAGTTCGACGCGGACGTCTATGGTTCCACTTCGGTGGGCTGTTATGCGCCGTCCCTCGTGAATCTCGATAAACAGAACAAGATCCGCGTGTTCTATACCTATGCGGATATGTACGGTCACTTTGCAAAATTCGTCGATCTCGACGCAGCCGACGTAGGCGCGCTCTATACCGATGAAAGCAAGGTTTCGGGCGAAGTGCAATGCCCCAATCACGGGCAGATCGCAGGCGGCGACGCGCAGGCAATGTTCCCCAATGCGGACTTTGCATACGACGCGGCGGCGGGCAAAGTATATGCGATCAAAGATTATTCCCCCGCGGCGGCGACAAAACCCAACTATGCCGAAAGGATCCAGCTTCTCTCGATCGAAGAAGAGGAACTCTATTCCGTCGAACTCGGCGGCGGCTGGGCGGGACTGAGAACCTGGGATTTTGCCGATACCGAGGACGGCGCATGGGAACGCCTCTACGGCGCGTGCATTCTTTCCGACGCATACGGTCACATTGACGGAACAAAGGCGATGGAAATTATCTACAACGTCTGCGAACTTGAAATGGACGACGAGAACTGGGAGTTTACGCAGAACCTGAAAACGTTCGTCTATACTCCCGCAGCGTAACAAGTTACTCTCTTGCCGTTCCGCGGGAAACTGCGGAACGGCAAGAAGCGACCTGAAATAAGGAGGATCGATCATGAAAAAATTTTTACGCTCGGCGGCAGTTGCGGTATCGCTTGCGGTTTCTGCTTGCGTGTTCGCCGCCTGCGGCGACGAGCCCGCCCCGCCTCCTCCGGACAACGGGGGAACGGACGGGTGGTACGTTCTTGAAAATAAGACGGTGCAGAACGTCGATACGACGGCGGAATATTTATACAACTGTATGTACCTTAAAGAGGGCGCGGTCAGCTGGTACGAGATCGACTATACGGGCATGACCGAGCAGACGGGGACTTATTCTGCCGAAGAGGACAAGATCACCGTGACGATCGGCATACGCCCCTATGAGTTTTCCTATTCGGACGGCGTTATGAGCTATTCGGGCAAGATCAACAAAAAGAACGTGACGATGAGTTACCGTTACAGCAAGGACTTCGTTCTTCCCGTTGCGGAGGGCGGCGTATCCTTTACGGAAGAACTCTTCGGCGAGGATAAAAGCGAGAATTTTTACAACTACTGTCCCTCCGTCATGATGGAGGGGGAGACCATGCACGTCTGGTACTGCTCCAACAAAGTGAGCGGGAATGTGACCGACTACGTCGGCTACCGCAAGGGAACGCTCAACGCGTCGGGCAAATGGGAATTCAGCGAAAAACAGCTCGTTCTCGGACCGGGCGAGGGCGGGGAGTGGGACAGCCGTCACGTCTGCGATCCGTCGGTCACAAAGGGCGACTTTACGCTGAACGGCGAAACGTATTCCTACCTCATGGCGTATCTCGGCTGTAAAACGAGCAACAACTGCTGTAACGAAGTTGGGATCGCGGTTGCCAAAGCGCCCGAAGGACCTTACGTTAAAGTCGAGAGCGCGAACCCCGTTGCGAACTGGTACCTGTCACCCGATTTCAGCGCGAATAAGTGGGGTTACGGTCAGCCTTGCGTGATCAGCTCGGACGGCGCGGGAAAAGTTCTTCTGTTCTATGCGCAGGGGACGGCGGTCAAGACGAACACCAAAGTGGAGGAATGGGATTTTTCCGATCTCGACAGTCCCCTAAAACTGCGTTCGGCGGAAGTGCGCGAAAAGAACAGCGTCAACGCGGGCGGAAGTCAGGACTGTATCAACAATGCGGATTTCGCATACGATCCCGTGGGCAAACGGCTGTGGTGCATCAAGGAGGATTTCCCGTATCCCACCGACTCCGGAATCGACTGGATCGCAAAGACAAACGTTCTGATGTACGCCGATCTCGGTGAGGATGGGCTGGACCGTCTGTTCGGTTCGGAAATTTACAGCTGGAACAAGAGCGGGGTGTTACAGCCCGCGGGCAACTATGTGCGCGCGCACAACGCCTGTATCGTAACCGATCCGCTGGGCAGAACGGTGAACGCGTTCCGTATGCCCGTTCTCTATACGGTGAGCGAGGCGAAAACCGCGTATCCCGACTGGAACGCAGGCGGACAGTGGCCCGCGCTTCACACCTATCGCATTCACGGAACGGTGTTCGATATTTAAGGAGAAAGCATGAAAAAATTGCTGAAATGTTTGACGGCGGTCGGCGTTGCCTGCACGCTTTGCGTTCCCTGCCTCGCGTCCTGCGGGGGAGAGGGAGAAACGCTCAGCGGCACTTGGGAACTTTCCACGGCGACGCTTGACGGAAAGAGCGTGAAAAAGAACTTTCAGGCGTTCACGGCGACTTTCGACGAAAGCGGAAATGCAACGGTGAATATTTCCTATCTCGGATTGTACGAGACGAGAAATTCCACTTATACGTTCGACGGCGAGACCCTCAAAGAGAATTATCAGGGCGAAAAATATACTTGGAGCTATGCGCAAGCAACGCAGTCGTTGACGACCGAATACCGCGATTACGACGACGTCATCACCGTCGTTCTTGAAAAAAAGCAGGAGGAAACAGGACCTGTGCCGGTGGATTTTGAGGGGATTTTATTCGGAACGGATATGTCCGATTCCAAGTTCTACAACTATTGCCCCGCGATCATCAAAGAGACGGAGAACGGGCAGGAGGTCATGCACGTCTGGTACTGCACCAACCGCGACGACGGCGTGATGATGGACTATATCGGCTACCGCAAGGGCGTGAAGCAGACGGACGGCAAGTGGCTGTTCGGCGAACAGGTGATCGCGCTCGCGCCCACGGCGGGCACCTGGGACGAACGCCATACCTGCGACCCCGCCGTCATCAAGGGCAAGTTCAGCTATCAGAATACCGAATACAAATATTTGATGGCGTATCTCGGTTGCGTGACGGAGGACTATCAGAAGAACGAAACGGGGATCGCGGTTGCGAATCATCCCGCGGGTCCCTGGGTCAAGATCAACACCGATAAAGCGCTCATCCCTTGGTACGACAGGGAGGAGACGAAGGAGGAGGAAGAGAAAAAATACGATGCGATCCAGGGCACGGGAAGCATTTACTGGGGAACGGGTATGCCCGCGCTCGTCAGTCTCGACGGCGAGGGGGAAGTTCTCATGTTCTACCAGTCCACGAGTCAGGGAACGGGGATCAGAAGATACGATTTTTCCAACCTCGACGGCGCGCTGACGCCTAAGTTTACGACGAGGATCCAGCATACCGGGATCCTCAACTCGGCGGGAAGATCCTGTAATATCGGCATTCCGGATTTTGCGTTCGATCCCGCGGGCAACCGTTTTTACGTCTGCGGCGTGACGAACGAAAAAAATCCTCCCGATATTTCGACGACCCGCGTCAATTCGCACTCTATGGTCGCCTATCTCGAAAATATCGAAAGCCCCGAAGCGCTTGCGGAGGCAATGAGAACGGGCGGTTATACCTGGAAGATGCTCGGTTACGTCGGACCGGACGATACGGGATTCGAGCGCAATCACAACCCCGGAATCGTGCGCGACGCAAAGGGGTATCTTCCCGACAGTTCCAAGGTGGAAGTGGTCGTCTCCACGGGACATAACTCGTGGGAGAATGAAAATATTTTCACCTACCGCCTTTACGGGAAAATTCTTCCCGTCGCAAAATAACCCACACGAGGATCATACGATCCTATCCCCCCAAAAAACGGCGCGGCAATTCTGCCGCGCCGTTTTTGCAAGAAAAGATTTTTTTTACGGAACGGGGAAATTGATTGCGGTTTGAAAAAGTGCTGTAAAATAGTGGCATATTAAGAGAGGATGTGCTATAATAACGGAAGAATTTGCAGACCAAATCGGAAAGAAGAGAATCGGAAAATGAATATTATCGTTGTCGGGTGCGGAAAAATCGGCAAAATATTGCTGTACAGCCTCGCGAAAGAAAATCACAACGTGACGGCGGTTGACAGCAACGAGACCGTCATAGATAACGTCAGAAACGCTTACGACGTCATGACGATCTGCGGGAACGGAACGTCGTATAACGTTCTGAAAAAAGCGGGCGTTGAAAATTGCGATTTATTTATCGCGGTCACCGCGTCGGACGAGCTGAATATGCTCAGCTGTTTCGAGGCGAAGCGCATGGGCGCAAAATATACCGTGGCGCGGATCCGCAATCCCGAAAACAACGACGACAGTCTCGATTTCATGAAGACGCAGCTCGATCTGTCCCTTGCGATCAATCCCGAACAGCTGGCGGCGCAGGCGATCTATAATCTTCTCAAACTTCCCGCCGCGGCAAAACTCGAAACGTTCAGCAGCAATCATATCGAAATGCTGGAACTCGTCTTAAAGCCCGATTCCCCGCTTGACGGTATATCGCTCAAAGACCTGAAAAAGAAGCACAAGGGTAAATATCTTGTCTGCGCGGTCATGCGGGGCGACAGCGTCTTTATCCCCAAGGGCGATTTCGTGTTGAAGAGCGGGGACAGAGTCGGACTCATCGTGGCGGAAGAGGAACTCGGCGGAACGCTCGAAACGCTGGAAGTACCGCATAAGCGCATCAAGCGCGTCATGATCATCGGCGCGGGCATCACTTCGAGATACCTTGCGAAGATACTTTTAAGGCACAGGATCGGCGTCAAGATCATCGACTCGGACGCAAAGGTTTGCGCCAAGGTTTGTGAAGAATTGCCCGCAAAGGTCACCGTGCTTCACGGCGACGCCATGAGTCAGGATCTGCTCATGGAGGAGGGGCTTTCTTCGACGGACGCGCTCGTGGCGCTTACGGGCAAGGATGAGGAGAATATGCTCATC
>CAJUCM010000034.1 GCA_910585235.1 uncultured Christensenella sp. | reverse complement strand
TATATCCTTTATCGACCAAAAGATTGACGGCGCGGGAAACGCTCGACTTTGCATAACCGAGCTCTTCCACAATATCCACCGAGCGGACGGACGATTTACGCCCGCGCAACAGCAGTATCGTCTCCAAATACATTTCTTCCGATTCGTTCGTCCTCATAATTATCCCCTATATTATATCATAAACAGAATTTGACGTTTATAATCGCAAAAAAAGAAATCATTCCCGTTTTGCAAGCCCCTGCGCTTCAAGACCGTCCAAAAGCGCATTGACTCCGTTTACAACGTCGTCAAAAGTTGCATCGAAATTTCCCGTGTACCACGGATCGGCAATCGCACGCGGCGAAGAGGTAAAGTCTAAAAGTTTACAGACGGGCTTATCGATATTCCCCAAAATCCTGCGCATATCGCGGATATTATAATCGTCCATTCCGATAAAATAGTCGTACTTCTCCCCGTCCGAGTTCAAAAGGAGGCGGGCGCGGTGCGGAATTAACGGCACATTTTCACGGCGCAATTTCTCCTGCGTGCCGCGGTGCGGCGGATTTCCGATCTCGTCGGTATGCGCCGCCGCAGAATCGACCGAAACGTTTTTGATCCCTCTTTTTACGATCTCGTAAGCGCAGACGCTCTCCGCCATAGGCGAGCGGCAGATATTTCCGTGACAGACAAACAACAGTTTTAACATATATTTTCCTCGTAAAATTCAATATTTTGTAATGAAATTTCATGAAATATTTTTCAAAAATGCGTTGCATTCCGCAAAAAAATATGATACACTGTATTCATGAAAATCTTTTCGGAGCGTCTTTGTAAGCTCAGGAAGGAAAGAGGTCTCTCGCAGTCGACTGTTGCGAAAGCGATCGGCGTGAGTCTTGGAATCGTCTGCTATTGGGAAACCAACAAAAGCGAACCCACCGCCACGAACGTCGTAAAACTTGCACGCTATTTCAGCGTTTCCGCCGACTATCTTCTGGGACTTTCAGACTGAGCTGAAAAACAAATCGGTTTTTAATGATTCCGATTGCAGTCCGTTCAACCAATCGGTCGCTTTTTTTCCGAAAAGTACACTAAAAATTTTGAATAAATCGCTCGAAAAAGGTCGATTCCAAAGCTCTGATCCCCGCCGCGCGTTCCGCGGCGGCTCTTTTTTTATATTCTTCACGATCCCCTCTATTAGAAGCAAGTTCCGCGCGCAGAGCGGAGCAAGTTCCCTTTGCCGGGGCGGGAACATAAAAATTTTCGTCGCAAATCCCGTCCGCAATCCTACGCATAAAAACCGCGTCGCACGCGACTTGCGCCGCCGCGCCCTCGTCGAGATAGTCTTTTAATGCTTCAAGTCGGAACAGCGTCTCTTTGGCGCGTTCCGTATCGTTTTTCCACATAAAATATTGCCACCTGAGGTGAAGAAGCGAAAGAAACGCAGAATCGTCCTCCCGAACGACGGGCGTATCAAGCAGAAGTTTTTCATTTACTTCATCGAACGTATCGGAAAACAGGATCCCCTGCACCGTAAGCACGTTCACGAATATCTGCGCTTCTGGCGCATTCCCTTTTAACACGCGGAACAATTCTCCGTCCGTGCGCCCCGAATTTAGTTCCGCGGGAAGGATCGCACAAATCCCCTCGAACAAATGAAGTGGCGCAAACAGCGCGAAAAACAGCAGAACGGGACTTTCCGGCAATACAAAAAATAGTGCCGAAAAAACGATTCCGAAGATAAAATTGAACGTTGCCCCGCCGAGAGAAGCAGCCATAAGCCGACCGCGAACGTTTCGATCCCCCCGCGGTACAAATTCCGTTTTTCCCGCCGCGGAAGAAAATGCGAAGCGCACTTTTCTCCCCTCTATCCGCAACCTCCCGACACACACCGAAACGGGTTTCAGGCGGGTGCACAACCCGAAAAAAAGGTGTCCGCATTCGTGTATGAGCACGCATGGCGAAACCAGGATCCAGACGCCGACAAAGAGAAGAAAGGAGAAGATCGTATGAAGCAATTTTCCGCTTTCGCGGTACGCAGAATAAGCCATTAAAACGCACGCGGAAACCGCGGCAATCAGACAGATTGCCGTCGTCGTTACATATAGAATTTTTCTTCCTCTTCCGCTCATACGATCCCCCGCGCATAGAGATAGCCTTCGAGATTGTCCCGATCGGAAACGGTTATGCCGTCCGCGCCGAGTTTATCTGCGATTTCCGTCAAAATACACGCTCCGCCCGCAATAACGTCGGCACGGCTCTCCTCCATTCCGATCAGCTTTTTTCTCTCTTCCACCGTCAGAGAAAATAATTTTTCTGTCAGAGAATGCAGTCCGCTTTTAGAAATAAAACAATTCTGCACCCGTTCCGCGTCATATTCTTTTAATTCAAGGCGCAAACACGCAAGCGCGGTCGCCGTTCCGCCCACCGCATAGACATTGCCTTGCATTTTAGTCAACTCTTCAAAAACAGTGCGGACAAAACGCTTTGTGCATGCCTCGTCGTCCCGACAGCGCTCTCGGAGCGTGACGGCGCCGATTGGAAAACTCTTTGCAAAGACCGTTCCGCCCTTTTGGACGCAGATCACTTCACTGCTTGCCCCGCCTACGTCGATCACGATCCCGTCGCCATTTTGAAGCGCACCGAGCGCGGCGAGTTCCGCCTCTTCCCCGCCGGATACGACGTCAATTACAAGCCCCGTCAGATCTTTTACAAGCGCGACGAACTCGTCTCTGTTTTCCGCCGACCTGACCGCCGCGGTTGCAAACGCAAAAACCTGTTCCGCGCCGAAAGCGATCGCCTCCCGATAAAAGAAAGAAACCGCCTCGGCGCTTCGCTCCATGGAGGGCTTTGCAAGACAACGGTTTTCCATTCCCGCTCCGAGTCGGGTCGTTAAAATCTTCTTTAATATAGTTTTTCCGTTCGCCCATAACATAAGGCGAACGGAATTAGAACCGATATCGATGACGGCTATCATTTCCCGCCTGTACCCTTCTTCCAGCCGTTCATCACGGCAAGCATTCTCAGTCCTTCCTGCGTTTTATAAAACTCAATATCCTTCTCCGTCTCCTGATTGAGTTTTTCATACTGCTCGATCCTGTCCTGCAATCTGCCTTTTTCCGCGTTTCTCACGCCGATCTTTGCAAATTGAATGACCAAAATGACAACGAGAAAAACGATAAGCAATACCCCTGCGACGGTGGCGCTTATTGCGATTCTCTTCGCTTTCGTATTTTCCGCTCCGACGGAATCGGATTTTTGCATCTTTCGCGACATACTTTTTTATCCCTTTTCGTAGAACAAATTTTATTATACACCTTTGCGGCGGAAAATGCAACGATTTTATGAAAACTTTTCAAATATAAATAAAATCCGAGCAAACACCCCAAAAACATATAGAGTCTGAACGCCGGAAAGCTGAACATCAGCGAAACAAAAAAATACAGACCGATAAAGACGAGCGAAAACGCGACGTCGCCCACAATTTTTACCCAGCTCCGCTTAAACGGAAGCGTGGCGCAATAGAACACGTCATAAATAATGCCGCTGAAAATACCGAAAGCGGCGCATATCAGAAAAATGTAGAACTGGTCCGCGCCGTTCATCTGAATAGCCTTTGGAAAAATTTACCCTTTGCGCCGCCGTAGCGTATGACGGAAACTTCCCCGATCGCAGAAAAAGCGCCGCTTCCCTTAGAAAACGCCTGCACTTTCAATCCCGACCCCGTAATACGCATTTTTTTGCCCGCAACCGTCAGACGGACCTCCGTATCCGAAAACGCGTCAACGCTCTCAACGCCCGTGAGCGAAATCTTTTTCTGCTGTTCAACCGTAAGCACGCTGTTCGTATCGTTTTGCATATTCTATTTTTATGTCGGAACAAAATAAATATGACCGCAAGCAAAAATAAACAAAAAACCTGCCAAAAAGCAGGTTTTTACGGTATTATGTCACGCATAATACTATTTTATTTACTGCAATTTCGCCTTTGCACGGGCTTTTGCCCTCAATTCGCTGTCTAAAATGCGTTTTCTGACCCGCACGGTCTTCGGCGTAATTTCCAGCAATTCATCGTCTTTGATAAATTCCAACGCCTCTTCGAGGCTCATTTTCTTGGGCGGAGTCAACCGCAGAGCATCGTCAGACGAGGAAGAACGGGTATTCGTCAAATGTTTCGTTTTGCAGACGTTCACGTTCAGATCTTCGTCTTTGGGAGAAAATCCGATCACCATTCCTTCATAAACGGGCGTACCCGCTCCGATAAAGAGCGTACCTCTCCCCTGCGCGTTGAAAAGCCCGTAAGTGACCGCTTCGCCCGTTTCAAAGGCGACAAGCGAACCTACTCTCTGTTTGGTCAGTTCCCCTTTATAGGGCTGATATTCAAAGAATACCGAACTCATCACGCCCTCGCCCTTTGTATCCGTCAGAAACTCGCTCTTGTAGCCGAAAAGCCCGCGGGAGGGAACAAGAAATTCAAGCCGCATACGCGAGCCCATGGCGCTCATGTGCAACAGCTCCCCCTTCCTCTCTCCCATGCTCTGAAACACGGGACCCGTAAACGTTTCGGGAACGTCGGCAATCAGTCTGTCAACGGGTTCATACCGCTCCCCGTCCACCTCTTTAAAAAGCACCTTGGGCGCGCTGACCTGAAACTCGTATCCTTCGCGGCGCATCGTCTCGATCAGAATGGAAAGGTGCATTTCTCCTCTGCCCGAAACGCGAAACGCATCCGCAGAATCGGTATCCTCCACGCGCAGAGAAACGTCTCTTAAAAGTTCCCGATAAAGCCGTTCGCGCAGGTGACGGGTCGTGACGAACTTTCCCTCTTTGCCCGCAAACGGCGAATCGTTGATGGAAAAAATCATTTCCACAGTCGGTTCCGAAATTTTAACGAACGGCGCGGGTTCCACGCACTCGGAAGCGCACACCGTATCGCCGATATTGATTTTTTCAAGCCCCGAAAAGCAGACGATGTCTCCCGCAGAAGCGCTCTCGCAAGCGACGCGTTCCAATCCCTCGATTTCATAGAGGTTGACGAGCTTTCCGCGAAGACTCACTTCTTTTTTGTTGTAATTACAGACGGTCACGTCCTGCCCCTGCCGCGCAACGCCCCGTTCGATCCTCCCGATCCCAATCCTTCCCACATATTCGTTATAGTCGATCGAGGAGACGAGTATCTGCAAACTGCCTTTATCGTCAAGTTCAAGCGGAGGGAAGTGCGACAGAACGGTATCGAAGAGCGGCGTCAGATCGCTCCCCGCCTTCTCCGCGGAAAGCGACGCCGTACCCGCTCGTCCGATGCGTTCAGATCCATCAAAAGTTCCAGAACTTCGTCCTCCACTTCCTTGATTCGCGCGTCGGGGCGGTCGATCTTATTCACGACGACGATCAATTTCAAACCGAGTTCGAGCGCTTTCTGCGTCACGAAACGGGTCTGCGGCATAGGACCTTCCGCCGCATCCACAAGGAGCAATACGCCCGAAACCATTTTCAAAGAACGCTCCACTTCGCCCGAAAAATCCGCGTGACCGGGCGTATCGACGATATTGATTTTAACACCGTTATAGTGCATGGACGTATTCTTTGCAAGAATGGTGATACCGCGCTCGCGTTCCAGCGCGCCGCTATCCATAACGCGATCCTCCACCACCTGATTAGTGCGGAACGTTCCGCCCTGTTTCAACATCTGATCGACGAGCGTCGTTTTGCCGTGGTCAACGTGCGCTATGATTGCAATGTTTCTTAAATCTTCTCTTTTCATAAATCTAAATTAAACCTCTTTCGGAGAAATATTGCGGTAGGTGCAGAACCGGATCATGTATCCGTTGTCCTCTTCCGCTTCGCTCTCATATACGAGACGGAAATTTTCGTCCCGATCGAGATCGGGAACAAAGACGTCCGCGCCGCCCGACGCATCCACTCTGGTCACAAGTACTTCCGTACAGTAAGGGATCAGCGCGCGATAGACGCTCGCCCCTCCGATAACAAACACTTCGTCCTGCGGATATTTTTTGATTTCCTCAAACAATTCTTCAAGGTTGTGGACGGTGATAACGTCTTCGTTTACGTCGTCAGGACAGAGCACGATATTTGTGCGGTTCTTTAACGGCTTTCCGTTCGGGAACGACAATAGCGTATTCCGCCCCATGACGACAACTTTTCCTTTCGTCGTCTCGCGGAAAAACTTCATATCTTTGGGAAGCGAAAACATTAAATCGTTCTTCTTTCCGATTCCCCATTCTCTGTCCGCATGAAAAATCGCTCTCATATCGCCACCGGAATTTTTGTTTCGAGTTTGGAATACTCATAATCTTCCAACACAAACGAATCCACCGTAAAATCGTAGAAATTCTTGACGTTAGGATCGACTTTCAGAACGGGCGCCTTTTTCAAAGGATTCTTCATGACCTCTTCCACGATCGGCAGATGCCTGTCATAGAGATGCGCGTCGGCAATGACGTGTACGAGTTCCCCCGCTTTGAATCCGCTCACCTGCGCAAACATGATCAAAAGTACGGCGTACTGCACCACATTCCAATTGTTTGCGGTGAGCATATCGTTGGAGCGCTGATTGAGAATGCCGTTGAGCGTATCGCCCGACACATTGAAGGTCATGGAATAGGCGCAGGGATATAAATTCATTTCATGCAGGTCTTCAAAATTATAGATATTCGTCATGATCCTGCGCGAAGCGGGATTGTGTTTGAGATCGAAGAGAACACGGTCAACCTGATCAAATTCTCCCTCTTTATAGATCGCCTTTTTTCCGAGCTGATAGCCGTATGCCTTGCCGATCGAACCCGTCTCGTCCGCCCAGCTATCCCAGATATGCGACTTTAACTCATGAATATTGTTGCTTTTTTTCTGCCATATCCATAAAAGCTCGTCCACACAGGATTTGAACGCCGTGCGCCGCACGGTCAGAATGGGAAATTCTTTTTGCAGGTCATAGCGGTTGACGATCCCGAATTTTTTGACTGTGTGCGCGGGCGCACCGTCCTCCCAGCGAGGGCGGACCTGCAAATCGGTATCCCAGACGCCGTTTTTTATAATGTCCTTACAGTTGCCGATAAAAATTTCGTCCGCTCTGCTCATGTTCCGATTTCCTCCCGTATCCTCTTTTTCGTCTCTTCCGCGCCTAAAATCCGCATGACCGTCCAAAGATCGGGCGTGTTCGCCCTGCCCGTCGTGGCGATCCGCAAGACCTCCGCCACGTCGGAAACGCTTCCCTTATACGCCCCCGGATCCGCTTTATAGTCGCGCATTTCCGCGGCAAAACCGAGAGAGGAAGCAACTTCTTTCAGTTTGGAAAACCAGACCTGCGCGTCGTCGTTGCAATCGTAAGTATTCAGAAACGCGTTCAGAATATCGTCTTTTGTCTTTGCGTCCGTACGGTACGCATCCTCCCGATTTCCCTTACGGAAGAAATAGGAAAGAAGCGTCATGCTCTGGCGCGCCGTCATAATATCCTTTCTGCGCTTTTTTCCGCCCGTTCCCATGACGAGATTCAAAACTTTCAGAAGATAATCGCGATTTTCAAAATATTTTTTCTCTTCCGCGCTTCCGTACTCGTCCGCCCATTCTTTCAGGAAAGCGTACATTTCTTCTGCGGAAAGACAGGAGAGTTCGTTCTTTGAAATATCGTTGAGTTTATCAAGATCGAAAAGCGCACCGCTTTTGCCCATTTTTCTGACGGAGAACGGGAACTCTTCGAGCGGTTTTTCGGGATTCTTCCGATACCACTCCTCAAAGTTGGAATTGAGGAGCGTCAGCATATACACGCGGACTGCACGCGGGAAATACCCCTCCTGACGGTAAAATTCAAGGGAGAGTTCAGGATCTTTCCGTTTTGAAAGTTTTCTTCTCGTCTCCCCGTCCTGCTTCATCAACGAACAGTTGTGTCCGTAACGGGGGCGGTCGAATCCGAGCACGGAGAAAAGTTCGAGGTGGATCGGAAGCGACGCCAACCACTCTTCGCCCCGGATCACAAGAGTCGTGCGCATGAAGTGATCGTCGATCGCATGGGCAAAGTGATAAGTGGGGATCCCGTCGCTCTTTAAGATC
Organism: uncultured Christensenella sp.; assembly: GCA_910585235.1. Classification (GTDB taxonomy): domain Bacteria; phylum Bacillota; class Clostridia; order Christensenellales; family Borkfalkiaceae; genus Gallimonas. Next base: position 4,694 of record CAJUCM010000034.1, on the reverse strand, counting down.
ACGACGTCCTGATCGTTTTCCGTGACCGTAATGTCGCCCTTGATCTCGTCACGGAACGAGAGTTTGTGTTCCGCATTCCCCTCTGATTTCAGACGGATGACAAACGGCTTACCTGCATCGAGATTCCGATAAATCTCATCTTCCGTCAAATTTCTGCAACGCGCATATTCGCCGTAGTATCCCGTTATTTTCTTTGCCTCCGTCTGTGCTTCGCGGAGCGCGGAGAGCTCCTCTTCCGTACAGAAGCAGGGATATGCCTTTCCGCGGGCGACAAGGTCTTTGACAAACGCGCGGTATATCTCCGCACGCTGACGCTGATACCAAGGCGCATAAGTATCGTCCCCGCCGATTTCCGCCCCCTCGTCAAAACGGATCGAAAAATAACGCAACGCATTCTTCACCGCTTCCACCGCGCCGTCGACCCTGCGTTTATCGTCCGTATCTTCGATCCGCAGATACATCACTCCGCCGCTTTGGTGCGCGATCCTCTCGTTTGCGATCGCCACAAACAAATTGCCAAGGTGAATAAAACCCGTGGGCGACGGCGCAAGGCGGGTCACTTCCGCATCCCTTCCAAGCGCGCGGGGCGGATATTTTTCTTCATAGAACGAAAGCGCGGGATATTTCCCCGGCAAGAGCCGTTCTGCAAGTTTTTGACAGTCCATAACTACATTACTCCGATAAAAGGTGATATATTTCTTCGGCGATTTCCGATAACGTCTTTTGATTGCAGTCGATCGTAAAATCCTGATAACGCTCATAGAGCGGAATGCGCTCTTGATATAAATCATCCACGCAGTTCAAAGCGCCGTGCATCACAACGCCGCGGGAAACGAGATCGGGAATGCGCTCGCTGACCGTTTCCGCGCTGATTTTCAGATACACGATTTTACCGTTTTGTTTCAGACTTTTCATGGCGCGGTCGGAATAGACGGCGCTGCCGCCCGTCGCGATCACGCAGCGCGACACGTCGAGACCGCAGTTGACGCGTTCTTCGATTTTCTCGAACCCTTCCGTACCGTACTGTGCAATCAGTTCGGAAAGACGCTTCCCCTCCATTCCCTGAATGACGAGATCGCTGTCGATAAAACCGTATCCCAAAAGTTTAGCAAGACGGATACCGACGGCGCTTTTCCCCGACGAAGGCATTCCGATAAGCACTACATTGCACATAACTTATTTATTATAATTCAACGAAAAAAAATTGTCAAACAAGCAAAGGGAACTGCAAAAATTTTTTCGGATAAATTTTTGTTTTTCGCTTGACAAAGTGTTAAGGGCTTAATATAATAGTGATAGAATAAAAAACAGGAGCTATTTTTATGAAAAAGAAACTGTCACTCATGTTCACTTCCGCTGCGCTTTTACTCATGATGATCGTAACGCTCTGCGCTTGTTCCAGCTACGGCAGCGTAAAGAAAACCTTTGAGAAAGAAGGCTGGACGGAAAACGAAAAACTTGTGGAAATGCAGGACGCACTGCTCACGGAAATGCTCGGAGAGGACTACGACAGCGCCTGCACCGTTCACGCACTCGGCAAGGACGGCACGCTGTTAAATTACGTTATCATTCTCGAATTCTCCTCTACCGAAGAAATGGAAAAACAAATTCAGGAGAGCGACACTCTGAAAGGCATGATCAAAGATTTACAGAACTCCGATTACGTCAGCGGAAACTGCGTGCTTGCCTTTTTCACGCCCATGGGCGGGGGCAACGAAGTATTCAAAAGTACGAAATAATCTTAAATCCTCTCCTCACCGGAGGGGATTTTTTTTATTTTTCCGAAAATAGACTTAAAATAAGTTGTCTTTTTGAAAAGGATATGCTATAATTTCATGTGAATTTTAGGAATAAGGAATCTGAGCATGAACGTAAAATCACTCATTGAAAATTTACTCGTTCCGGCGAGCACTGCTCCCCTCTACGAGACATACCGCATTGTCAGCATTGTTTTGATCGTTCTGATGGGAGTTGCAGCGCTTGCCGCAATCATTCTCGTCATGTTGCAACCCGGCAACTCGCAGGGAATCGACGCACTCGGCGGTTCGAGCGAAACGTTTTACGGAAAGAACAAAGGCAGATCAACGGAGGCAAAACTCAAACTTGCAACATATATCTGTCTCGGTATTCTGGGCGTATTTGCCGTGATCTTCTTCGTTCTTCAATTTGAAGGCATTTGGACCTGATATACCGATTACGAAAAACTTTCTGACGATACGGGCGGCTCGATGAGTTGCCCGTGTTTTTATAAAAAGGAGAAACCTTGAACGCAAAACAAACGCTTTTCAAAAAAATCGAGGACGGAACGTTCGCGCTCCTGTCGGGCGAGCAAATCGCAAAAAAACTCCGCCTTTCCAAAAAGGACAAGTCGGGACTTTTCAGTATGCTCGACGAACTGTACCGTGAAGGTTCTCTTCTGCGCGATTCCTCTTTCCGCTACGGAACCCGAAAGCAATTTCATGCCATAGAAGGTACCCTCTCCGCCAATGAACGGGGATTCGGATTTTTTGTTCCCGACGACAGATCTCTTCCCGATCTGTTCATCCCCCGCAGGGCGCTTTCGGGCGCGCTTCATTCGGACAGGGTTCTTGCCTATAAAGTCGGCGGACGGAGCGGAGACGAGGGCGAAATTCTTAAAATCCTCTCCCGCGGGAAAACGGAAGTCGTCGGCGTATTCCACGGAAACGGCAGGTTCGGCACGCTTGTTCCCGACGAAAAAAAATTTACCGAATCGGTATTCATTCCCGCAGGCAAGACCAAAAACTGTAAAGACGGCATGAAAGCGATCGCACGCATTACCGACTACGGCGGGCGCGGACTGAGCGGCGAAATTACCGAAGTGTTAGGCGAGGACGGTGATTTCTTCGTGGAGGAGACCGCGATCATCCGCGACCACAATTTGCGCGAAGAGTTTCCCGAAGCCGTTCTGAGCGAAGCGGAAAAACAGGCACTCCGTCCCGTCGATCAGTTTGAAAACCGCCTCGATCTAAGGGACGAACTCATTATTACGGTGGACGGCGAAGATACGCGCGACATCGACGACGCGATCTCCATAAAAAAAGCGGGCAAAAAGTTTTATCTCGGCGTACACATTGCGGACGTAACGCATTACGTTTCCCGCGGAAGCGCGCTCGACAAAGAAGCGTATGCGCGCGGAACGAGCGTCTATTTCCCCGACCGCGTTTTACCCATGTTGCCAAAAGCTCTGTCGAACAATATCTGCTCCCTCAACGAGGGCGTTGACCGCTATACCCTCTCCTGCATCATGACGGTTTCGGAGACGGGAAAAGTACTCTCCAAACAAATCGTCCCCTCCGCGATCCGTTCCCGTCACCGCATGACTTATACGGAAATTACGGCGATCCATGAGGGAGACAGAAAAACGCGGGAAAAATATCCCGATCTCATCGAATTTGTTTCGGACGCCGTTTCATTGACGAAGATCCTGAAAAAAGCGCGTTCAAATAAGGGCGGTGTGGAACTTGACGTAAAAGAGGCGAAAATCATCTACGACAACGGAACGATTTCCATTCCCGATTATGAACGCACCATCTCGCACGAAATGATCGAACAGTTCATGGTGCTTGCAAACGAGAGCGTCGCTTCTTTTATGCAGGAACAGAAAACGCCCTTTATTTACCGCATTCACGAGCGTCCCTCCCCCGAAAAAGCGACGACTTTTATCGACTTTTTACGCGAACTCGGCATCAACGTTCATTTCGATCCCGAAGAAGTGACGCCCCGTGATTTCCAAAAGGTGTTAGAACAGACCGGAAATCTGCCCGTTTATTCCGTCGTCAACCGCATTATGCTGCGCTCCATGATGAAAGCGGCGTACGCTCCCGAAAACGTCGGGCACTTCGGACTCGCTTCCGACTGCTATTGCCACTTCACCTCCCCCATCCGTCGCTATCCCGATCTTGCGATCCACCGCATTATCAAGGATTATCTTGCAAACGGCGGGAAAGTCGGTGAACGCTATAAAAAATTCGTCACAGACGCGTCCGTTCAGTCCTCCGCCTGCGAACGGAACGCGGAGAGCGCGGAGCGCGACGTTGACGCCCTCTATATCGTCAAATATATGTCCGATAAAATCGGAGAATGCTACGACGCGACCGTTTCGGGCGTGACTTCGTTCGGGCTGTTTGCAGAATTGAAAAATACCGTAGAGGGACTGATCCCCCTCGAAACCCTGCCCGACGACAGCTACGAATTTAACGAAGAAAAATTTCTACTCCGCGGCACGCGCAATTCTTTCCGTATCGGCGAAGAAATCCGCGTCAAAGTCGCGTCCGTCGATTGGGGATCGCGGCGCGTTATCTTTGTTTTGGACGAGGAGACAATATGAAAATCATTGCAGTCAATAAATCCGCATCCTTTGAATATTTTCTGCTCGACAAGTATGAAGCCGGCATCGTTCTCGAAGGAAGCGAAGTAAAGTCGCTCCGCGGCGGACGCGCTTCCCTTTCGGAAAGTTTCTGCGAGATCCGTTCGGGTGAAATTTTTCTCAAAAATATGCACATTGCCCTCTACGATAAGAGCGGTGCGTTTTCAACACGGGAATCCCGCAAGGAGCGGAAACTACTCCTACACAAAGACGAAATTGCGAAAATCACGGGACGCGTCAATGAAAAGGGCTACACCCTCGTTCCGCTTAAAATCTATTTTAAGGACGCACTCGTTAAAATAGAAGT
>CAJUCM010000033.1 GCA_910585235.1 uncultured Christensenella sp. | reverse complement strand
GAATACGGCGGGATCGGCGTGGCGCCCCGCGTCAAGGCGGACATCGGTATGTCCTCTTCGACTTCCTTCTTTACGACGGGAAAAGTCGCTATGCTCGTCGAGGAGAGCGGAAAGGCGTTCTCTTTCCGCAAGGGGATCAAGAATTTTGAATGGGATATTGCGCCTCTTCCCGTATATAAGGAATACGAGCGCGACAACGTGACCGTGAAAACCAAGGGGCTTGAAATCGGTCACAGCGGTTCCACGGGACTCGGCGTGTGGTCGAAATCCAAAGTGAAAGACGAGGCGTTCAAAGTCATCGACTATCTCGCCACGGGGTATGCGCAGACGCTGATCGCGCAGAACGGCTACCGTATCCCCAACAGTATGACGCTGACCGAAAGCGAATACATCGCAAAGAACGTTGCAAGCGGGAACAGCCCGAAAAACATCGATCTTTTTGCGAAAGCGGCAACGACTTCCCGTCCCGCCGACTGGTGGTATATGCCCGATAACCTCTGGATCGATACCTGGGCGACTCCGCTGAATACGCAATACCGCGAAAACGACAAGTCCGTGCAGGAGTTCTTCGACGCCTATACGGATGCGACCAATCAGGTTCTGATCAATTATAAACAGCAGGGGTGGGTCTGATGACGAAAACCGATAAGCCGTTGCTGTCGCGCAGAATGAAAAACAATTTAAGCTGTTACCTGATGTGCGGACTGCCCATTCTCGGTTTTCTGATTTTTGCGCTTGCACCGCTCGTCATTTCGCTCTATCTGAGTTTTACCGAACTGCACAATCTGAATTTCAATGCGGCGACCTTTAACGGACTGGATAATTTCAAAACGCTCTTTTCTGATCCGCTGTTCGGAAAATCCATCGTCAACACGCTGTACGCCATGATTTCCGTTCCGCTCTCCATGGTTCTCGGACTTCTGATCGCGCAGGTTCTGACGAGGGACTCGCTCAAAGGAAAACGCTTTTTCAGAACGCTGTTCTTTATTCCCTACGTCTGCTCGACGGTTGCGGTGACGCTCGTATTCAAGTGGATGTTCAATACGGAATTCGGAATCATCAACGATCTCGTCGGCACGAAGATCAACTTTTTTCTCGACGAACGCTTATTTATGCCCGTTATGATCTTTATTACGACATGGACGGGAACGGGATATTACATCATTCTCTTTCAGGCGGCGCTCACGAACGTAAATCCTTCGCTCGTGGAGGCGGCGAAGATCGACGGGGCGGGACCCATTCGCAGATTCTTTGCGATCACTGTTCCCACCATTTCGCCTACGACGTTCTATCTGCTCGTCATGGGCGTGATCGGCGGATTGCAGTCGTTCACCTGGTTCCAGATCATTTGCGACCCGATCGCGGCGAGCGGTTACGGCTGGGGACCGGGCGACAGCGGCATTACGATCGTATATTACGTTTACAACAAGGCGTTTGCAACGAGTACGGGACTCATTCAGGGCGGCGTTGCCGCGGCGGCGGCATGGGTGCTGGCGCTCGGCATTCTCGTTCTGACCGTTCTCAATTTCAAACTTTCCAAGTATTGGGTGCATTATGACAGTTGAAAACACGAGTGCGGAATCGCCGAAAAAAATGAAGAGAAACACCAAAGCAATGAAGATCGCGGCGCAGGTAGGAATGTATGCGGTGCTCACGTTCCTTGCCGTCATCGTGCTGTTGCCGTTCTATTTCATGCTTGAAAGCTCGTTCAAGACCTATGAAGAGGCGCTCGGCGAGTTTACCTGGTTTCCCAAGGAGTTCAGCGGAGAGGGCTACGCCTACATTTTCGGCGATAACTCTTACCATATCAACCTGTTGGGAAACTTCGGGATCACGCTGCTTGTGGTCATACCCTCCATGCTCGTCGGGGTGTTCGTATCCACGCTTGCGGCGTTCACGTTTGCAAAGCGCAAGTTCGACGGGAACGGATTTCTCTTTTCCATTCTCATCTTTACCATGATGATCCCCGGCACGATCCTGATGATGCCGCAGTATATCATCTTTGCCGACCTCGATCTTGTCGGCACGGTGATCCCGCTCATGCTCCCCGGTATGTTCGGATCGGCGACCTGTGTATTCTTCATGCGCCAGTTTATCAGGGGGATCCCCGACAGCCTGATCGACGCGACAAAGCTCGACGGAATGAATTATTTTAAGATCTTTCTCTATCTCATTCTTCCGCTTTCCTGGCCCGCGCTCATCTCGCAGATCGTGCTCTGGTTCATCGGGGGCTATAACGACTATATGGGACCGCTCATCTATTTGCAGTCCAACGACATGAACGAACAGACGCTTCAAGTCGCGATCGCCTATTTCTCGTCGTCGCAGAACAGCGGCATGGAGAATATTCCCGCGGTCATGGCGGCGTCCGTATTTGCGATCATACCGCTCCTCATTCTCTATGTCGCGTTCCAGAAATTCTTTATTTCGGGGATCGCGGTATCGGGCATGAAGGATTGACGATTCAGAAGTGATAAGGAGGAAACAATATGAAAAAACGTAACTTGGCGGGTCTCGTTATCGCAGGGCTCATGGCTTGCACGATTCCCTTTGCCGCCTGCAACGGCGGTACGGCGGAATTGTCGTATTCCACGGGGATCAATGCGGAAGGGTTCTACGACAACGAGCTTTTTTACCGGAACGACCTGCCGTTCCAGGACGCGCCCGACCCCGGCGCGATCTATGAAAACGGATACTTCTACACCGTTACGACGGGCGCGCCCTTCAAGTGTTATCGCACGCGGAATTTTGCGAACTGGGAATACATGGGCTATGCCTTTACGCCCTCCGGGGACGCATGGTCTTACGGTCACTATTGGGCACCCGAAATTATCAAGGGAAAAGAGGACGGAAAGTTCTATCTCTACTATTCCGCGGGGGCGCGGGAATTGCCCGTGGGCGCTCCCGATGCGGACATGACCGAGCGCATGCGCCTGGGCGTTGCCGTCTCGGACAACGTTTACGGACCTTACAGAGAGTGCCGCGACGCGGAGGGGCAGACGATCAGTTTCGACCTTTCGAGGACGAAAGAGGGGCTGAACTATATCGGGAATAAGCCCGCAAAGATATTTGCCACGATCGACGCGCACCCGTTCTATGACGGCGACGACCTGTATATGTACTTTGTCAAACAGACCGACAGGAACGAGAGCGGGAACAGCCTCTGGGGCATGAAGATGAAGTCGCCCACGGAACCCGATTATACCACGCTCACGAAACTTGCGGAACCGAGGCATGTGACGCCGGGCGGAGATATTATCAATACCGAGGACGAGAACACCGTCAACGAAGCGCCCTGGATGGTGAAGCATACGAGCGTGAACGCTTCGGGCGAGAGCGTGACGAAATACTACCTCACGTTCTCTATTTACGGCTATACCGACCGCCGTTATTCGGTCTGCACCGCGGTGGGGGATTCCCCGCTCGGCGAGTTCACTAAACTCGACCGTTCGCACGGACAGCCCTTCCACGGGATATCGCTCGACTTCGATCATATGTCGGGAACGGGACACCACAGTTTGATAGAGGCGGACGGGGAGACGTTTATCGTCTATCACGCGCATACCGACCGCGAACACGGAAGCAATCAGCGCGCAATCGCCGCCGACCGCGTGACCTGGGTGTATGACGCGGCGCTCGGCTACGATATTCTGCACAGCAACGGACCGACTTACAGTTTACAGCCCGCGCCCTCTGCTGCGAGCGGATATAAAAATCTTGCAAAGGACGCGACGGTGACCGCCACGAATGCGGAAAACGGTTCGTCAACGGCGCTTCTCAACGACGGCGTGATCGCGATCCACAGCTTCGACGACGATAAGGAGTTCCGTTTCGGCGCCAAGGGCACGGAGATCACAATCGAATTTGCGGAGGAAAAAACGGTGCGCGCGGTCATGGTCTATAACAGCCGCGATAACTGGCTCGCGTTTGAAAAGATCGATTCGATCCTGTTCGAGGGCGAGGGCGGAAAGTACGAGATCAAAAATCTTGCGTACCCCGAAGCGTACTATTGGGAAGACTTGTCGCAGATGCGTCCCGGCGGGGCGGCTGTCGCCGAGTTCAAAGAGATCAAGGTCAAAAAGATCACGTTCAAAATCAGTGAAAAATTGAAGAAAGACGTGAGCGATCCGGACTATTCGGGACTTGCCGTCTCCGAGATCGTCGTACTCGGAAAATAAGGGAAAAAGGGGAAAGATTATGAAAAAGAAATATTGGTTGATCGGCAGTTTATGCGCCGTCATGACGGCTTGTATCGCCGCGGGCTGTAAAACGGCGCTCGATCCGTATGACGACGGCAAGTTCGGCGGTTCTACGAACAACGAGAGCAACGAACTCGTCACGGATAAAAAAATCAAACTCGACGGTAAACTCGACGACGAATGCTGGCAAAATCAGAAAGTATTCGATTTTACTTATCAGAACGTGCGCGTCCGCGTCAAAACGGTGTTCGGCGATCTCGGATTCTACGTCGGCTACGAAGTGGAGGACGACCACGTTTACGCCGTAGAGGGGCGCGACGTCTGGAAAGGATCCTCCGTCGAAATTTACGTTGACAGAGGAGACGCGACCAAAAAGAGCGAGCGGACGTTCCAGTACCGCCTCGGCGCGCTCGACCAGTGGGAGCTTCTGTACGGCTACGAGACGAAAGAGGATAGCTGGACGGCGACCTATCTGCCCGTATTCGGCAAAACGCAGGTTCAGGGAACGGTCAATTCCGGAAGCACGCAGGGCATGACGGCGGAAATTTATGTGCGCTGGGACGCGCTCGGCTACGACTTTACGAGCGAGAATTTCAAAGTCCCCGAAACGGTGAAGATCATGCCCGTGTATAACCAGTCCTCCGGCGCGGAGATGGATTCTGCCCGCGACTTCTGGGTGAACAACGGGGGCGATCTCGGCAATCCTATGCACTATTGGCTGTTCGACGAAAACGGATTTGTCGATGCCGACGCGGAGGGCGCGATCGTCGGCGACAGCGTGTACGGTAGAGCCAAGTCGGCGGGCTGGGACGTATCGGAAGAGGCGGCGGGCGTCATCCGCAGTAAGACGGCGGGGGATCAGTCGATCTTCTTCAAGAACGTCTATACGACCGATTACGCGGTGACGACGCTGATCGAATATCAGGACGCGCTCGAATACTGGGCAAGCGGACTCTATTGGCAGAAAGACCCCTATCCGAAAGCGGGTCTGATCCTTGCGTCCGATACGACCGTTCAGGCGTATCTTCTGAATTACGACGGCGAACATCGCCACGGCACGCCCGAAGGAATGTTTTTCAGCAAGGGCAATCCCGATCCGCGGGAGCTTTGGGAACTCTACAATCCTAAAAATCTTGACGGCGTTCTTATCAACGGCGCGGCGAACGGCAAACTCCGCATGACGGGCGTAAAAGTCGGCAGATACCTTCTCGTGTTTATCGGCGACGCCGCGACGGAGCGGTTCGGCGGTACGTTTGTGGGCATGCAGGAGATCGCGGAGACCGCGGGTAACGCAACGCCCGGATTCTATACGCTCGGCTGCGAAGTGGAATTTTCCGACTATGAAGTGACGACGGACGAGCGCGTGATCACGGGTCTTGCCGACAGCGTGCTTTCCGTTCTCAGGCTCGATCAGAAGAGCGGAGGCGCGCTCGGCGTGAATCAGCTCGGCTATAAGCTCGGCGAGTCGGCGACCGTCACGGTCAACACCTATGAAAATTATAAATTGACTTCGCTGAAAGTCAACGGCGAAGAGAAGATCGGGGAGCTTACCGAGGACGGCGAACTCACCTTTACCATGACGGAAAACGAAATGACGGTAACGCCTGCTTACGAGCGCGTGAACGATACCCGCGTTGCGGAGGGCGTGCTCCACTATATCGAGAAGAACGCGCCGACGAGAAACATCGGCATTCTCGTAACGGGTACGGCGGCGGACGGCGGAAAGGTGTTCCTGCAATTAAAACCCGATGCGGTTGACGGAAACAACAACGCCGAGTGGTACGCAAATCTCCCCGACGGAACTTATAAAGCGCGCGTTATCGTGGACGGCATCTACCGCGCGATGAAAGAGTTTACAGTCAACGGCGCAAACGTCGATCTCTCCGTTCTGGAAACGCCGCTCAACTGGGTGTATTCGGGCGACGTGGAGACGAAGAGGGACGGCTCCGTCATTGTGCGCGGCTATAACCAGTACCGCGAAGTTTCAAACAGAACGGCGACGGACTATTTTGCAATGTCGGCTTACCATTTCCGTGCCGACGAAGATTTCACGGTCGGCGGAACCTGGGAGACGGGCGGCTTCGGCGTCAAGGTCGATAACGTTGTTTACCGTTTCCACGCGATGAAATGCGACGCAAATGAAATGTACTTCTATATCGAAGTAGACGGGGGAGCGAGTCAGGAATACAGAGGCATTTATCACTCGATCTCCGGCACTGGCGCGCCCTTGCAGATGGACGTATTCTATCTGAACGGAGAGTTTAAGATCGTATTCGACGGTCAGACGACCTTTACGGTCAACCGTGACAATACGCCGAATCAGGAGCTTCATAAGCTCTTCGATACGAGCAAAGTAAAACGCGTCGGACTTGTTACGGTTGGGAAAGATATGGTGTTCCAGGGGTGCGACTTTGCGTTCAACGAAGAGGACACCAAGGCAATGTACAACGGCGATACCTCCGAAGCGCATACCGTGACGGGTACGTTCGGCTATGCGGACGGCTTGTATTCCGCAGGCGATACCGTAACGGTTGCGTCGCGCAGATATACGGGTACGGCGAGCGGCGGTAGTTGGTCGATCGATCTGCCCGACGGCACGCACGAGGTTACGCTCACGAGCAGCCGCTTCCTTTCAAAGACGGTCACGGTGACCGTGAACGGCGGAAACGTCACGGTCAGCGAACAAGTCGAATTTACGCAGATCAAATTTGAAGATATGGCAAACGTACACTATGAAAACGGTACGTCGAGCGACTTCAAAATGACGGGCGGCGACTGGACGGCTTCTTACTTTGCGGGCGTGACCGCAGGCACGGGGATCAGGATCGACGCGAACATCCAGCGCGCGGACGGCAAGACGTTGCAGTACGGCGACTGGCAGACGGGCGGACTGTTCTTCGGCAACGATCAACACACCTTTATCGTATTTGTCAAATCCACCGAAACGACGACTTCGGTATTCGTAGGTGAAACGCAGAGCGCCTGGGGTTCCTGGTGGTGGTACGACATTCCCGAATCCTTCGGCGGAACGGGCGATCAGCTCGACGTATCGTTTGTGATCCTGCCCGGTTCGATCACGGTCATGTTGGGCGAGCGCACGGCAGTCAGCATTACCAAAGATACCGTAGGTACGGGCGAGGGAAAGGGCGCGTGTACGCTCGGAGAGTTCAGAGACTTCTATAACGATCTTCTTTCGGGCGATATTTCGTCGCTCAAAGTGGGGCTCCGCCTCGCGCATTCGCCGAGCGGAGATAAAGGCGCATTTTTCAGAAACGTCGGCTATGCTCCCGTTGCGGAAATTCCTGCGGATATGAAGGGATCGGTCAAACTTCCCGCGTCGGTGGACGGCTTGAAGATCACGGCGGAAAATAACAAACTTGCAGGATTCGTCGGCGAGAAAGTCGTTCTGAATTTTACGCTCGACGACGGGAAATCGCTCACCGCGCTCACGCTTGACGGCAAGAATATCCTGAACGAAGTCAATCAAGGCAAATACACGTTCACCTTGACAAAGGGCGAACACGAACTGCTTGCCGAGACCGAGGGCGTTTCGGTGTATGCGGTGACGGGAACGTTCGACTATGCCGAGGGGCTGTATTCCGCGGGCGACAGGGTGACGGTAACATCGGGTACGTTCACCGGAACGGTTACGGGCAACAGCTGGTCGATCAAACTTCCCGACGGCGCGAATGAAATTACGATCGCAAGCTCCCGCTTCATATCGCAGACGGTAAGCGCGACGGTGAACGGCGAAGCCCTCGACGGCGGAAAAGTTACCTTTACGACGATCAAGTTTACGGAGGATTCCGCCGCCTACGAACGCCACGGCGACGCAGTGTTGACGCCCACGGGCTTCTGGTCGGATAACGGGGTTTACTTTGCGGGAATCGACGCCAAAGACGGGCTTCGTATTGACGCCCATATGGAGAGGACGGACAACGAATTTTTTGTCAACAGCACCTGGCAGACGGGCGGATTCATTTTCAGAAGAAACAACACGCGGTTCTTCCTGTTCTTCAAAATGTTGGACGGCGCGGCGGTCGTCCATCTGGGCGACGACGGAAGCTGGCAGTGGAAAGAGTCCGCTTCTCTCTGCGTGCGCAACGTCACGGGAACGGGCGCGCCCGTCGATCTGTCGGTCGTATATCTGAACAATACGCTTTATCTGCTTATTGCAAACGACGCGGTCGCATCCTTCGATATGTCCGGAACGATTCTCGCTACGGGAAGCGGCGCGCTCGAAGCAGGCATATTTAATACCAACGACGCGCCTTGCAAAATGCGTTTCAGCAAAATCGGCTATGCCCCCGTTACGGTGTTGCCCGATGACTTCAAACTGAATAGACCGCAGGCGACGATTTTTGACAGAAACGACGCAACGGTTGTTTACGACGACGGATCGGTCGGTTTCGCGGCGGGTACTCATTGGCTCGCTAACCCTGCGGGTGGAGGATTCCTGACTTCCGACGCGGCGGGCGACTTTATTATCAACTATACGTTGGAGCGTATGGACGGCTACTTTACGCAGGAAGGAAGTTGGAATACGCCGAATCTCCAAATCTATTTGCCTCAGGTGCAATATACCTTCTTTGCAATGCGCGAAAACGCATCGACAACGGTGCTCTATCTGAACAGTAGCGACGGGAAAGTTCTTGAATTCCGCGTGCCGTATGCCTATCAGGGAACGGGCGCTCCGCTCACGGTATCCTTTGGGTACAGTTCCGCCGATCACCTGTTGCACGTCTATCTCGGAGGAGCGCACTACACGCTCGAAGTGTCGAACGCGGCAGACAGTTCATATAGCTGGCTCTATGCGGAGAACGCAAAAATTCCGGGATTCAGTTGCGGCGCACAGGCGGGTATTCTCTCTGACCTCTCCTATGTGACGACCAAAGCGGAAGTGGACGCTACGCTGTCGGGATGGGGTACTGCGACGAATATCTCGGCGACGGCATAACAGTAAAACAATTCCCTATCCTTTCCCCGTTGCGGGGAAAGGATAAGGAAAACACAGGAGTGACATTATGAAAGTAACTTTTATCGGCGCGGGAAGCACGATGTTTGCAAAGAACCTCTTCGGCGATCTCATGCTTCTGCCTGAAATCGAGGGCTTTACGGCAACGCTTTTCGATATTGATCCCGTGCGTCTCAAAGAGAGCGAAGACCTCGTCAACCGTCTTGCAGGTCTCTTCCGCAAAAAGGTGAAAGTAGAGGCGACGACGGACCGTATCAAAGCATTGAAGGGCGCGGACTATGTGATCAACGCCATTCAGGTGGGCGGATATAAACCCTGCACCGTCACCGATTTCGAGGTGCCGAAGAAATACGGGCTTCGTCAGACGATCGCCGATACGCTCGGAATCGGCGGGATTTTCAGGGCGCTGCGCACCATTCCCGTACTCGAAGGAATCGCACGCGACATGGAAAAAGTGTGCCCGAACGCATATTTCCTCAATTACGTCAATCCCATGGCGATTTTGACCGCATATATGCAGACGCAGACAAGTGTTAAAACGGTGGGGCTTTGTCACAGCGTGCAGGTATGCGTCAAAGAACTGTTGACGCCCATCGGCATGGCGGATAAAATCGCGGAGCATAAAGAAAAGATCGCGGGGATCAATCACATGGCGTGGCTGTTGGAACTTCGAGACAAAGAGGGGAATGACCTCTATCCCGAAGTCAAGCGTCGCTGTGCGATGCCCGAAAAATACGATTGCGGAGCGGATCTCATCCGCCGTGAAATGATGTTGCGGTTCGGCTTCTATATCACCGAGTCGAGCGAGCATACCGCGGAGTACAATCCCTATTTCATCAAGTCGAAGTATCCGGAACTCATCGACAGGTACAAGATCCCGCTCGACGAGTATCCCCGCCGCTGTGAACAGCAGATCGCGGAATGGAACGCTCAGCGCGACGGGCTTCTGAACGGGAAACTCGCGCACGAACTTTCGCGAGAGTACGGCGCGCACATCATCAGCGCGCTCGAAACGGGCAAGACTTACACGTTCAACGGCAACGTTATGAACGAGAATCTCATCACTAATCTCCCGAAAAACGCCTGCGTGGAAGTGCCGATCCTCGTGGATAACCGCGGATTCCAGCCCTGCGTCGTGGGAGATCTTCCCGAACAGTGCGCGGCGCTCAACCGCACGAATATCAACGTGCAGATCTTGACGTTGCAGGCGGCGCTCTCCAAAAAGCGGGACGACGTTTACATGGCGGCGTATCTTGATCCGCATACCCGTTCCGAACTTTCGCTCGACGACATCAAGTCGCTCTGCGACGACCTCTTCGAGGCGCACGGCGGTTGGTTGCCGAAGTATTGCTGATTCCGGTTACAGAGTGAGGATGAAAAAATGAGACTTTCCGAAATCAACGCGCGCGATCCGTTTGTTCTGCCCGTGGGCGATACTTATTATATGTACGGCACCGTTAAGGGCACGCGCCGCGGCGAGGCGATGGAATTTCCCGTCTATTATTCAAGCGATCTGAAAGAGTGGGAAGCGTCGAAGATCACGCTCGATTTTTCAAACGGATTTCGGGCGGATTCCGATTTCTGGGCGCCGGACGTGTTTTTCCTGCGGGGAAAATATTATATGTTTCTGACCTGTTCCGAAAAGGGCAAAAAACGCGGAACGTACGTCTTTGCGGCTAAGACCCCGACGGGGATCTTTAAGCCCGTTTCTCCCGATCCCATTACGCCCGGTGACAGGCAGTGCCTCGACGCTACGCTCTATGTGGAAGACGGCGTGCCGTACCTGCTCTATGCGTGGGAGTGGTTGGAGGTAGGGAACGGCAAGATCGTTTTAAGCCGCCTCAGCGACGATCTGACGAAAAGGCTGGACGACGGCGTGATCATTTACGACGCGTATTCGAGCGGTATTTCGAGGGAAATTTCGGGAACGTATCGCGGGGAAAAGGTTTCGGGTTACGTTACGGATGCCCCGCTCATCTATAAGACCAAAGGAGGGAAATATCTGCTCCTCTGGTCCACGTTCAGCGATAACGGTTACAGTATTGCGGTTGCCGCGAGCGATTCGCTTTCGGGAAAGTACCGCCATGAAAAACTGCTTTATGGGAGAGACGGCGGACACGCCATGATCTTTCATACGTTCGGGGGCGAACAGTTCATTTCGTTTCATTCCCCGAATTCGCCTCCTGAGGAACGACCTTTCTTTTACGCTCTTTCGGAATGGGACAATATGCTGAAAATTGAAAATAAGGAGGAACTATTTTGAAAAAACTTTTTGCGGCGATCATCAGCTTGATTCTCTGTTGCACAATGCTCTTTGCCGCTTGCGGCGAAACGCCGCCCGAAGAGGAGAAGGGACCCTCTCCGCAGTCTATTGAGATTTCGGGCATGAAAACTTCGTTTACGTTCGGTGAATCGTTTTCCGCGTTGGGGCTCAACGTCGTGATCGTGTTTGAGGACAATACGACGCGGACGGCGACTTCGCGCGAATATACGGTGGATTCCTCCGCATACGACGGTGCGACCGTGGGGGATTATACCGTGGTCGTAAAACTGAACGGGACGGACATTTCAAAGTCCTACACCGTCTCCGTCAGAAAGACGACGGGCGGCGGAGACGGGGAGGAAGAGCCGGACAAGGACGTTCCTCTCGATCTTTGGATCCTTGCGGGGCAGAGCAACGCCGCGGGATACAGTCAGATTTCTCAGAAAGCCGCCGCGTTCGGTCAGTCCTACGACTACCGCGAATATCTCCGTTTGCAGGACGAAAGAACGGCTTCGGGCTTCGACGTCATGTATTACGGTACGGCGGACGTCGGCGCGGAAGCGCAGATGCCTGCGATCTCCGTTCAGAATCAAGTCGGTCTCGGTCTTGGCAGAACTTCCGATTTTATCGGTCCCGAACTCGGCATGGCAAAGGGATTTGCGGACGGA
This sequence comes from uncultured Christensenella sp., assembly GCA_910585235.1. Classification (GTDB taxonomy): domain Bacteria; phylum Bacillota; class Clostridia; order Christensenellales; family Borkfalkiaceae; genus Gallimonas. Next base: position 776 of record CAJUCM010000033.1, on the reverse strand, counting down.
AACACGGGTACGAAATCCGCGATCGTCAAATATGCCTGCGGCGGAACCTGGCTCGGCGACGTGGCGGGCGAAACGGAAACGACGAACAAGCAGTACGGCGGGTGGTCGTCTCCCTCGATCGTTGCGCAGTCGGGCGTTGCAAATCCCCATAAATACTGCGGGCTCATGTATTCCCGTCTGCTTGCGACGGTAGAGGGCGCGATCGACGCGTTTGAAGCAAAGGGCTACGCCGTGAGCATAAAGGGGTTTGTCTTTATGCAGGGCGAAGCGGACGCGGGCGATTATTCCGCAAACAATCCCTCGAAGTGGGCGGATGTCTATGAAAAGAATCTCAAACTGTTCATTTCCGATTTGCGCAACGACGTTGCCAAGATCGCAAAGGACGAAGCCGTCAAAACGCGTCCCTTCATCGTCGGAAAAATCAACGATACGGGAACTTACGGCAGTGACGAAAACGAGCAAAAAGTGCGCGAAGCGCAGGAGAGCGTTGCGGCGGCGGACAGCACGGTTTATGCCGTGGAAACCAACGATCTGCTCATTTACAGAAACGGAAATTGCGTGGGATCGGATTCGTGGCATTTCAATGCGGGCGATATGTTCACGCTTGGGCAGAGGTTTGCAAAAGTGGCGCTCGACGCGCTTCAATAACGGAATCAAATGAAAAGGCGCGGGACTTTGAAATAAAGTCCCGCGCCTTTTCATTCAGACAATAAAAAATAATCCGAACTTACTGTTGATCAAGAAGTTCGGATTATTACAATGTGGCTGGGGCGAAG
>CAJUCM010000032.1:10941-13295 GCA_910585235.1 uncultured Christensenella sp. | reverse complement strand
AACTGCAATCTGATCGCTCCCGTTTCGGTGGGAGCGGGGAGCTTTCTTGCGGCGGGAACGACGCTGACGAAAGATTTGAAAGATAATGATTTCTGCATCGGGCGTTGCCGTGAAGAGATAAAAGAAGGGAGAGCCAAAAAATACTTGCCGAATCAATAGTCACCGCTTTTTTTCTTGCGGCATAAGATGTTTTTGCGCGGAGTTATGCGCGGTGTGGAGGAAAGGGGCTTGGGAAAATATTTCGGAACGGACGGTTTTCGCGGTCGGGCAAACGAAACGCTCACTGCGGTGCACGCCTTTCGTATTGGCAGATTTTTAGGCAATTACTTTGGAAAAAACGGCGAGAAGCGTGCGCGGATCGTCGTTGGAAAAGACACGAGGCTTTCCTCATATACGTTTGAATATGCGCTGACGGCGGGAGCCACCGCATCGGGTGCGGACGTGTATCTGTTGCACGTTACGACGACGCCTTCCGTTTCGTACGTTGCGCGAACGGAGGGATTTGACTGCGGGGTCATGATCTCCGCCAGCCATAATCCTTATACGGACAACGGGATCAAGCTCATGGACGGCAACGGCGAAAAAATGGGCGACGGGGTGATTTCCGCCGTGGAAGAGATGCTCGACGGCGGGGACGTTCCGTTCGCCCGTGGGGATAAAATCGGCAGGACGGTTGACTATGTTGCGGGTCGAAACCGTTATCTCGCGTTCCTTTTGTCTCTTCCGCGCGTCTCTTTCCGCGGACTGAAAATCGGGCTCGATTGTGCAAACGGCAGTGCGTTTGCTATTTCTAAGGCAGTTTTTGACGCGCTGGGCGCCCAGGTGTATCTGATCGGTGCGGAGCCAGGCGGTACAAATATCAATCTGCATTGCGGTTCGACCTGTGTAGATCGATTGCAGGAACTGGTCGTTTCCCGTTCGCTTGATATGGGGTTTGCTTTCGACGGCGACGCCGACAGGTGTATTGCGGTGGACGAGAAAGGTCGGGTGATCGACGGAGACGGAATCCTTTATATCTGCGCCAATTATCTGGCTTCGCGGGGCGAACTTGACGGGAAGGGCGTCGTTCTGACGGAAATGAGCAATCTCGGCTTGGATAAAGCCTTTCAGGGAAAAGGGATCGGATGCGTTCGGACGGAAGTCGGCGATCGGTTCGTATATGCTGAAATGGTAAAGACGGGGTATTTATTGGGCGGAGAGCCGTCTGGACATATTATCTTCCGGAAACACGAAACGACGGGCGACGGGCTCGTGACGGCGTTAAAACTTGTGGAGGCGGCACTTGAAAGCAAATGTCCGATTTCTTGCCTTGCGAACGGATACCGCCCGTTTCCGAGAGAATTGATCAATGTTCGCGTTTTACATAAAAATGAAATACTTCTGGATCGAAGAGTGAAAGAGGCGGTCGCCCGTGCGGAAGATTTGTGTCAGGGAAGAATTGTTTTGCGCGCTTCGGGGACGGAACCTATCGTTCGGATCCTTGCGGAGGGAAAAAAGAATTGTAAAGAAAGCGCGGGGATCGTAAAGATCGTCGTGGAGGAAGCGGAGGAACGGCTATGTGCGGAATCGTAGGCTATACGGGAAAGCGCCGTGCTGCACCCATTCTTTTGGAACTCTTAAAAAAACTTGAATATCGCGGGTATGATTCTGCGGGAATCGCGCTGTCGGATCATGGCAAAATCCAAATTATGAAGCGCGAAGGGAAGGTGGAAAATATTGCGCCCGTTTCGGAGTTTTCGGGGAATACGGGGATCGGTCATACGCGCTGGGCGACGCACGGCGCACCGAGCGAAAAAAACGCGCACCCGCATTCCTATGGAAAATTTGTGATCGTTCATAACGGCATTATCGAAAATAACAAGGATCTGAAAGAAGAGTGTCTTGCCCGCGGAGAAGTTTTCTCTTCTGAAACAGACAGTGAAGTGATTGCGCACTTGCTTGCCTATTATGACGACGGGGATTTTTTGCGGACGGTTAAAATGGCGGCAGAGAGACTTGACGGTTCTTATGCGTTTGCCGCACTTTCCTCCGATTTCCCCGATAAAATTGTTTGCGCAAGGTGCGGAAGTCCGCTGATCGTCGGAAAGGGCGAAAATGAAAGTTTATTGGCGAGCGACCTGATTGCAATTTCATCCGAGGTACGGGAAGCCTATCTTTTGGAGGACGGAGAATTTGCCGTTCTCGGAAAAGAGGGGGCCGAACTATATAACAACGGATTGACAAGGATCAAAAGGGCGCCCCTGAAATATGAGGCGGTTCGCAACGAAGCCGATAAAAAGGGGTATCCGCATTTTATGAAAAAAGAGATGTGGGAGATCCCGTCCGTATTGGCTAAAACAAGCCTTAATTCTACC
>CAJUCM010000032.1:0-10931 GCA_910585235.1 uncultured Christensenella sp. | reverse complement strand
AATCTGAATTTGAAACATTTTACAAAGTATTATGTCAGACAGACTATATACATATTGTGGCTTGCGGAACAGCGTACCACAGCGGATTGTGCGCGAAATATGCCTTTGAATCGCTCTGCCGCGTGCCGGTCGAAGTTTCGATCGCAAGCGAATATCGCTATCGGGATCCCATTATAAATAAAAATATGTTGGTAATTGCGATCAGTCAGAGCGGGGAAACGGCGGATACGCTTGCCGCCGCAAAACTTGCAAAAGAGCGGGGCGCATATCTTGCGGCGGTCACGAATACGGCATATTCGTCTCTGACAAGAATTGCGGATTGCGTCCTTGAAACGAAAGCTGGGGCGGAGATCGCAGTTGCCGCAACCAAAAGTTTTAACGCGCAACTTGCCGTTTTGTATGCGCTTGCAAATCTACGGGCGGGAAAAGAAAACGATTTTTCCGTGACGGCGCGTCTTGCCGAAGAGACGCTGAAAGTTTCGGAACAAGTGCGTGCATGGACGCCCTATTTTCTGAATGCCAAAAGCGTTTATTTTATCGGCAGGGGCGTGGATTATTGCACCGCACTGGAAGGGAGCCTGAAACTCAAAGAAATATCCTATCTGCCGAGCGAAGGATATGCCGCGGGAGAATTAAAACACGGTACGCTCGCGCTCGTGGACGAAAAGACGCCTGTCGTTGCGGTTCTGACCCATCGCGAACTTGCCGAAAAAACCATGAACGCCGTGCATGAAACGCGTTCCCGCGGCGCGAGAGTGTTTCTTATCACGTCGCTTCCCGAACTGATACGGAACGGAGAGACGACGGAAAGCGTTTTGATTCCCGCGTGCGAAGAAGTGTTTTCGCCCATCCTTTCCGTAATACCGTTGCAGATGCTTGCGTATTATATTTCGCTCGCACGCGGAAACGATCCCGACAAACCGCGTAACCTCGCCAAGAGCGTTACGGTGGAGTAAATATAAAGTATCCCCCGCAGTTTGGCGGGGGATACGCATTATTTTGGTGTTTCAGCCGATTCTTCTTACAAACGGTTTGTAATCGAGAATCGCTTCGATTTCTTCGAGAACGTTTTCGGGAATCGTCAGCTCGCTTGCTCTGACGTTGGAAAGGAGCTGTTCCGCTTTGCTTGCGCCTGTGATGACCGAAGTGATTGGTTTTTTGCGCAATATCCAAACGAGCGCAAGCGTGGAGAGGGGGACGCCGAGTTTTTCGGCAATGGGGATCAACCGTTCCACTTTGTTAAGATTTTCTTCGGTCAAAAGATTAACGAGTTGTTTATCCGTCTGCCACGTTGCGCGCGAGCCTTCGGGGATCGGGTGTCCCTTACGGTATTTCCCCGTGAAAAGTCCCTGCGCCAAGGGAGAAAATACGGTGATCCCTACGCCGTATTTTTCGCAGATGCCCATGATTTCGTCTTCAATATAGCGGTCAGCCATATGGTATTGGGGCTGTATCACGCTTAAAGGGCGCAGGTTATTCTCTTTTGCGAGGTGGATCGCTTCCGTGATCTGGACGGGCGACCATTCCGAAACGCCGTAGTACAGGATCTTTCCCGCATCGACCATATCCGAAAGTACCTGCATCGTCTCTTCAATGGGGGTGGTCGGATCGAACCTGTGACAGAAATACAGGTCGAGGTAATCGAGCTTCATATTTTTCAGCGTATTGTCAAGCTGTTCGATGATATGTTTGCGCGACAAACCCCATTCGTTTGCACCCTTTCCCATCGGAAAAAATACTTTTGAGGATACAATGTATTCGCTATGTTTATGACGGGCGAGCGTTTTGCCTAAAAAGCGTTCCGCGTCTCCGCCCGAATACGCGTCCGCACAGTCAAAAAAATTGACTCCTTCGTCAAACGCTTTATCAACGACGGCTTTTGCAATTTCTTCCGCTTGTGTTCCCGCAAGTTTTGTAACCCAGCTTCCGAGCGCGACTTCGCTTACTTTTAGACCCCATTTTCCTAAATTGCGGTATTTCATACGGTGCTCCTAAAATGTTTATTCGGGTTTTACGCCGTCGTCGGGCGTTTTTAACGAGGGTTTGGATTTTTCTTCTTTTCGGTACGACCATTTCATAAGTACGGGGGTAAGTACGGAAGAGAGTAAAATGATCAGAATGACGAACGGATATACGGCGGGATCGACGAGACCGCAGGCGACGCCTTTTTCCGTACAGATCAGAATAACTTCTGCGCGCACCATCATACCGAGTCCCACGCGGAAAGAGTCGCGGAAGTTAAATTTACAGATTTTCGCTCCTGCCGCACAGCCTAAAAGTTTGCCGAGGATCGCGGCAATGACGAACACCGCGCCGAACGCCAGAAATTGCAAATTGATGTTATTGAACAACTGAATATTTGAAATGCCGATATTTGCAAAAAAGATAGGGGAGAAGAAGAGATAACCCATCTGATCGATTTTCGATTCGACGTAGGGCGTTTCCGAGAGCGTTCCGCCGAGCAGGATCCCCGCGATGTATGCGCCCGTAATATCCGCAACGCCGAAAACTTTTTCTGCTACATACGCATAGATAAAACACGCTGCAAGCGAGATGATCGGAATGCGGCGGTTGTGGGGCGCTTTGCGCTCCATGACATTGAACAGCATTCTGAGGAGAATGCCGAGCCCGATTGCGGCAATAAAGAAAATAACGATTTTAATGACGACCATACCCGCATTCGGCGAAAACCAGGACCAGCCCGTATTTTCTCCGCTTCCCGACGAAAAGCCCGTCAAAACGGAGAGAATGATAATGCCGATCACGTCGTCGATGACCGCCGCCGCAATGACGGAAGTTCCAACCTTGCTGTCGAGTTTACCGAGTTCTTTCAGAACCGCGACCGTGACGGAGACGGAAGTCGCGGTGAGGATCGCGCCGTAGAAGAGGTTGGAAAGTACGTTGCCGAACCCGAAAAAGAGCGAAGCGGTGAGCCAGCCCAAAAACATTGGAACAAGTACGCCGAACAGGGTTATCACGATCGCCGCGACTCCCGTTTGCCTGAGTTTTTTAAGGTCGGTTCCCAAACCCGCCGAAAACATGATGAGAACGACGCCGATCTTGCTCATGATTTTCAGAACATATTTTACTTCGTCCGAAAAGAGCGCGTTTTGCAACGGTTGCCATGGTATAAATTCCAAAACGCCTATGAGGATTCCGGCAACGAGCATGCCGATCACGGCGGGCATGCCGAGACGGTGCGTTCCGAGCCCCATAAGTTTTGCAAGTAACAGAATGAGTGCCAAAGGCAAAAGAATTTCAAATGCTTCCATACAATGCCTGTAAAAAAACGTTTATTTTTATCGACCATATTATTATAGTCTTTTTTTGAGGAAACGCAACTGTTTTTTGCCGTTTTTGCGTAAGCGCCGAAAGGTTTCTGAAAAATCGTCGGATTCCTTTTATACGAATGCTTGTCAATTTTTTCAAGTTGTGTTATAATTACAATAGTATCATGTTTGCTTTTCAGTCGCCCGCGGAAAAAGATCGGGTAAAACAAATGAATCCCGTCGTTCTTGCTTTCGTAGGAGACGCTGTCTATACGCTTTTTGTCAGGGAACGGCTTGCGCTTTCTTGTCAGTATAAGACGGGGGAACTTGACCGCCGTACTGCCCGCGTTGTCTCGGCGCACGGACAGAGCGAAGCGCTCGATCGGATTCTTCCGCTTTTGACGCAGGAGGAAGAGGAGATATACAGGCGGGGCAGAAACGCCAAAAAACCGACGAAGAGTAAAAATGCCTCCGTCGGGGAATATGTGCGATCCACCGGCTTTGAAGCGCTTTTGGGTTTTTTGTATCTGACGGGACAAACGGAAAGGATTGAGGAGCTTTTTTTCAGCGAAGGAGCGGTTAAATGAAGACAGAGGGAAGAAACGCCGTCACCGAGCTTTTGAAAACGGATAAGACGGTCGATAAAATACTCATGGAAGAGGGCGCTGAAAATAGCCTCGGACGCATTTTTGCAATGGCGCGCAAAAAGAATATCCGCGTTCAGTTTGTCTCCCGCGCCGCTCTTGACAGAGAAAGCACGGCAAAACGGCATCAGGGCGTGATCGCGTTTACAACCGATTTTGTCTATTCCGATTTATATGATCTTGCAGGAAAGGACGAGAGTCTGATCGTACTTTGCGACGGGATCGAGGACGTTCACAATTTGGGCAGCATTCTGCGCGTTGCGGAATGTGCCGGCGCGGACGGCGTCGTGATTCCCGCCGTCAGGGGAGCGACCGTCAATGAAGCCGTGATCCGCATTTCCGCAGGAGCGGCGGAGCATATCAAAGTTGCGAAAGTTTCCTCATTAAATCATGCGATCGAAGAACTGCAAAAGCTCGGCTATTGGGTCTATGCGCTCGAAGCGGGCGGGGAAAATATTTACGGAGAAAAGTTTTCGGGAAAAGTTGCTCTCGTTGTGGGCGGAGAGGACAGCGGGGTCAAACGGCTGACCAAAGAAAAATGTGATAAAACGCTTTCCATTCCGTTGTTCGGGAAAGTAAATTCGCTGAATGCGTCCGTTGCGCTCGGAATCGGGGTTTACGAGGTGGTGCGTGCAAGACTTAAAACATCAGACTGACGAAGATCTTGCCGAAAAAGCGCAGAGTGGCGACGCTTTGGCGACCGAAGCGCTGATCCTTCGGTATAATCACGCCGTCCGCGCCCGCGCCCGCCAGTTTTTTCTTGCAGGCGGTGAAACGGAAGATCTTGTGCAGGAAGGCATGATCGGACTGTATTTTGCCGTCCGCGATTATCGGAGAGAGTCGGGAAAGAGTTTCAAGAATTTTGCATATCTCTGCGTGACGCGGCGCATGTACGATGCGATCGGAAAAATGACGACGAAAAAGAGCTCCGTTCTTACGGAGAGCGTCTCTCTGTTCGACGGGAATGTTCTGGATATTCTCGACGAGCGGGCGTCGCCTGAGGAACGCCTCCTCGACAGCGAGGCGCGCGCGGAATTTCAGATCAGACTCATGCGGGAACTTTCCGACTTCGAGTACCGCGTTCTCAATATGTATCTGGAAGGAATGAGTTATTCCCAGATCTGCGAGGCGACAAAAAAGCCGTTCAAAAGCGTGGATAACGCGCTCGCGCGCGCGAAACGGAAACTGCAAAAGGCATTTGAAAAATAATACGGGGTAAATTATGGCACATTTGTCTCTGTACAGAAAATATCGTCCCGATACGTTCGACAAAATGGTTCGGCAGGAACACGTCGTCCGCATTCTGAAAAATCAGATCGGAAACGGTACGGTGGGACACGCATATCTTTTTACGGGACCGCGCGGAACGGGAAAGACGAGTATTGCGCGCATCTTTGCGCGTGCGGTCAACTGCAAAAAGCCTGTAAACGGTTCTCCGTGCGGAAAGTGCGAATCCTGCCGCGCGATCTCGGACGGTTCTCTCGACATATCGGAGATCGATGCGGCTTCCAACAACGGCGTCAATGAAATGCGCGATCTCAGAGAGAAAGTGCAGTATCCGCCCGTATCGGGGAAGTATAAGGTCTATATCATAGACGAAGTCCATATGTTGACGGATAGCGCGTTCAATGCGCTTTTGAAAACGCTCGAAGAACCGCCCGCACACGCAATTTTTATTCTTGCGACGACGGAACCGCAAAAATTGCCCGCCACGATACTGTCCCGCTGTATGCGTCTCGATTTCAAACTCATCCCGACGGAGGATCTGAAAAATCATCTGAAAGGGATTCTCGAAGGAATGGGGACTTCTTACGAGGAAGAGGCGGTGGAGGCGATCGCCCGCGCGGGCGCGGGGAGCGACCGCGATATGCTCTCTATCGCCGAAATGTGCCTTGCGTATTCCGAGAAACTTACCTATGACGGCGTAACGAAAGTACTCGGCGCGGCGGATTTCAAAGATACCTGCACGCTTGCAGGGCATTTGCTCTCGCCCGATCTTGCATCTGCTTTGGCGACGGCGGAAAAGATCCTGTCCGAGGGGCGTTCGGTCGGTGTTTTGTGCCGCGATCTTTTGCAGGCGTTGAATATGATCGCGATTGCAAAGGCGTGCCAAAACGCCGAATCGCTTTTAATGATTCCGAAGGAGCATTTTCGTTTTGTTTCAAAAATTGCCTCCGTCTCGGATGAACGGGCGATTTTACGCGTTACGGAAATTTTTGTAAAACTCGAACCGGAATTGCGCTATGCAACGTCACCGCGTATCAGCTTCGAGACCGCGGTTTTGCGCGCCGCTTTGCCCGCCGCCGATCTCGATCTGGATGCGCTTACCGTCCGCGTTTCGGGAATCGAGAAAAAACTTTCGGACGGCATTATGTATCTGAATGATCCCGCCGTACGTGAGACGACCGAACGGGGATACGAAACGGCGAATCAGCTTCAAGAGAAAAGGGAAGAATTTACGCCGTACGACGACGGGGCTTTTCCGATGGAAGAGCCTGTGTTTGACGAATTTAGTTTTCCTGAGAGTGAAAAAATAGTTGCGGAAAGCCCCGTAAAAGAGTCGGTGCTTCCTGAAATCAAAAAAGTCGAACCTGTTCAGGACGGCGCGTCGGCGGAAATGGTGTTCGGGAAGTTTATGCGCGCGCTCCGAAAGAGAGGGGCAAGCGGCGTTTTATTTACAATGTGTTCGGATCTTGAATTTTTCTTTGAGGGAGGAACGCTTGTTCTTACGACGACGAGCGATACGATCTTTCGCGCATTAAAACGGGAAGATCATGAGAAAGTTATGAAGGAACTCTTCGGGAGTTTGGGCGTGACATTTGAGGTGCGGAAAAAAGCGGCAAAGACGGAATTGAAACACGGGATCAGCGAATTGGAACAAAATTTTTCGGATTATCTGGTGCAGGTAAAGGAGAAGTAATATGGCAGGATTCAACAAGGGCGGCATGGGCGGCGCGGGAATGCAGAATCTCATGAAGCAGGCGCAGAAAATGCAGGAGGAAATGCAGGAAACGGAGAAGCTCCTCGACGATTGGGAGATCGTGGGAACTGCGGGCGGCGAGGCGGTCGTCGTCTATATGAATGCAAAAAAAATCATCGACGGAATCGAAATCGACAAATCGGTCATTGATCCCGACGATGAAGAAATGCTGGAAGACCTCATTATGGCGGCGATTTTGGACGGCTATAAAAAGGCGGAGGAGGTCTATAAGGAAAAAATGGGTAAATTCTCCGCAGGCGGCATGGGGGGTCTTTTCTAAGTGGACGTATTTATCGAGCCGATCGGTCGGCTCATGAACGAGTTTTCCAAACTTCCCGGCGTCGGCAAAAAAACGGCGCAACGTTACGCCTACCGCGTGATCCGTATGTCGGAAGAAGAGGCGGAATCGTTTGCGAAAGCGATCGTCAATATCAAAAAGCAGGTGCGCTTTTGCAACGTTTGCGGAAACTTTACGGTGAACGACGTTTGCGACATCTGTAAGGCGCGCGATCATTCCGCCGTCTGCGTTGTTAAGGAACCCAAAGACGTCATCGCCTTTGAAAAACTCCGCGAATTTAAGGGGGTCTATCACGTCTTGCACGGGGTCATCGATCCTATGAACGGCGTTACGCCCAACGACATCCGCATTAAGGAGCTTTTGGGACGTATCGATAAAGAGGGCGTGCGGGAAGTGATCATGGCGACCAATCCCGACGTAGAGGGGGAAGCGACGGCAATGTATATCGCAAAACTTCTGAAACCGCTCGGCGTTAAGGTGACGCGGCTTGCGCACGGCATTCCGATTGGTTCGGAACTCGAATATGCGGATGAAGTGACGCTTGCGCGGGCACTTATAGAACGAAAAGAACTCTAAGGAGGCGCTATGAAAATTTCCGTACTCGGCTGCGGCAGATGGGGTTCGTTTCTTGCCTGGTATCTGTCGCGTCTCAATCACAAAGTCATTTCCTGGGGACCGGAAACAAGCGCGGCTTACCGGATCTTGAAAGAAACGGGTAAGAACGAATACGTCGTACTCGACGAAAAAATCAGATTGACTTGCGATCTTAGCGAGGCGGTCAATTCTTCGGACGTGATCGTTATTTCCATCAGTTCGCAGGGACTGAGGGGATTTATGCGCGAGATCAACCGTTTCCCCGTTTCTGGTAAAACGTTCGTTCTCTGCATGAAAGGTTTGGAAAACGGCACGGGAAAGCGTTTAACCGAAATTTTAACGGAGAGCGGGATCAGTCCGGAAAAAATTGCCGTTTGGGTGGGTCCCGGTCATATTCAGAGCTTTGTTGCGGAAATTCCGAGCTGTATGGTGATCGATTCCGAAAACGAACAGCTCAAACACGAACTTGTGGATAATTGCAAGAGCGAGCTTATTCGTTTTTATTACGGTTCGGATCTGCTCGGAACGGAGATCGGAGCGGCGGCAAAAAACGTCATGGGGATCGCGGCGGGCGTATTGGACGTCGTTGCGCCTCCCTTGAAAGGACCGCTGATGACGCGGGGGGCAAGAGAGGTCGCTCGCCTTATTAAAGCGCTCGGCGGGAACGAGCTTTCCGCCTACGGACTCGCGCATCTCGGCGATTATGAAACGACGCTATTTTCCGCGTACTCTCATAACCGCATGTACGGTGAAATGCTTGCCAAGGGACAGAGATTTGAGAAACTTGCGGAAGGCGTGGCGACGAGTGCGGCGTTAAAACTTCTCGGCGGACAGTGCGGAGTGGAATTGCCGATCACCGATGCGGTCTATTCCGTCTGTTACGGTTCCGGTAACGATCAGGATCGCTGTAAAACCGAAATAGAAAAACTTTTTTCGCGCAGTACCAAAGCGGAATGGTATTGATTATATGGAAAAAACAGCACGGGGTCCCGTGCTGTTTTGCTGAATTGAATTAAGATTGATCGTTAATCCGTCAGTTTCTTGATATTATCTTTGTTGTTCGGCGTAGGAAGTATTTCTCCCGCTTTCTTAAAAGCAACTTTTGCAAGAATAACCGCGATGATTTCGTTGATGATTGCCGCGGCGACGATTGCTCCCGAAATGATTGTTGCCAGAGAGGGATCGATTGTTGAAAAAGTATTGACGGCGATTCCCGTAAAAACCAATGATACGCCGGAATGGGGCAGAAGTGTAAAGCCGAGCCATTTTGTTACGCGCGGATCGGCTTTTGTAATTTTACCTCCCAGAAAAGCAAAGCCGACTTTTCCGATACCCCGCGATAAAATATATATAAGGGTAAAAACGCCTGCCCCTGCAATTAGACGGTAATCTAACGGCATTCCCAAATTGACAATGACAATTATAAGCGAAATGTTGAGCAAGGGAGCATACATTTTCATCATATTTTCTAATTTGTGTTCGTCGATCAGATTGGCGACGGCTGCGGAGTAGGACATTCCTATCAATAGATAATTTAATGTAAACGTATGAAATACAAAAAAATCTATTATGATGCCGATAGCGATGCAGCAGATAAGTCCTATTAAAAAAACGCTCAAACAACCAATAACGTTTTTTATTTTCCGCAGAATAAATCCGATCGCGACTCCGAAACTGATTCCGATCACAAACGGAAAAAGAATCATTCCCACGGTGGAGAGGACAGAGGCTGACTGACCTCCTTTTACTGCGCCGATGATCGAAATGGTTGTAAAAAATACGATAACGCCGATTACGTCGTCTATTGCGGCAAGCGGGATCAGCGTTTTGGTAACGGGTCCGTCCGTGTGATATTCGTTGACGATGGAAAGCGCGGGCGCAGGCGCGGTGGCAAGTGCAATTCCTCCGAAAACAAACGCTAAATAGACCGGTATTTTTGCAATCAGAAAAGTGATCGTAAATGCGAGCGTAACAAACAGGAATGTTCCCAATGCCTGTATAACGGTTATACCGACGATTTGTTTTCCCGACTGTGCGATTTTTTTGAAAACGATCTCTCTGCCGATCATGACTCCTGCAAAGCATTCAAAAACTTTAACGAATATCTTATACCAAACCGCTTCGGTAATTTCCAAAGAGACAATTTGGACAAGATAGGGTCCGAATACGATTCCTGTGATCAGCCACCCTAAAATGGAAGGCAACTTGATTTTGGAAATCAGTTTGCCGACTACAAATGCAATACATAAAATTGCAAACAGTCTTAAAATATCCACTATCATTGCAAGCACTCCAATTTTTTTGCGATTTTCAGAGTCAACGGTTTGCCGTTCAGCTTTTCAAATACGCTGTTGACAATCATTACGGTGATCTCTTTTTCGTCAGAGCACAGCGCATTTTGAAATTTATTCCGAATCTCGTTATGTCTTTCCAATGCAAGTTCTCTGATTGATCCGTTCAGGGCAAATTTATTGAACAAGTCTTCGCGGATCATACAATAGGACCGGTAGTACAAATTAAGTATCTCAATAAATTGTCCCTCGTTTTTTTCTGAAAGTGCATTGTCGATTTTCGGAATTATATCGTCGTAAAATTTTTCATATACGGCAATCGCCAGATCTTCTTTGCTCGGAAAAAATTTGTAAACGGTTTTTTTTGAAATTTTCAGTTTTTTTGCGATCGTATCAACGGAAAAACGCAGACCTTCTTTTTGCAATCCGCAGATTGATGCTTCTAAAATTTTAACTCTCATAATGGAAACAAAAATTTATATATTTTGTTTCCATTATAATCCGTTTCAATTATTTTTGCAACTGAATTTTATTGAAATTTGTTAACCGGTTTTGATTTTTCGGTGAAATTTTATGAGAAATATTTTTCACAAAAAAAGAAACCGCTTTTGCAGTTTCTTTTTAGGGGAAATTCATGGTGCGGATAGTGAGATTTGAACTCACATGGTTTCCCACAGGATTCTAAGTCCTGCGCGTCTGCCGGTTTCGCCATATCCGCAAAAAACAAAACCCCATATATCGGCGTAAAAAAGGAGAAGCACAATATACAGGGTTTCCTGGTGGGAACGACAGAACTCGAATCTGTGACCTCTTGCATGTCAAGCAAGCGCTCTAACCAACTGAGCTACGCCCCCG
>CAJUCM010000031.1 GCA_910585235.1 uncultured Christensenella sp. | reverse complement strand
CTCGTTCGGAAGTTTTGAAAAGGTCGCTTCCCTCACCGAAGAGGAACTTGTCGCGATCGAGAATATCGGCGAGGTCACGGCGCGCGCCGTCGCCGATTATTTCCGCGATCCCGAAAACGGGGAAGAGATCGAAAAACTTGTTTCGCTCGGCGTTTTGCCCTATACGAAAGCGCGCGCGCAGGGGGGGACGTTTGCGGGGCAGGTGGTCGTTCTGACGGGGAGTTTGTCCTCCATGTCGCGGACGGACGCGCAGAAACTCATCGAAGAGCAGGGCGGCGTTGCGGCAAGTTCCGTGACGGGCAAAACGACGCTCGTCGTTGCGGGCGAGAGCGCGGGGAGCAAGCTCGAAAAGGCACAGAAAGCGGGCATTCCCGTGATCGGGGAAGCGGAGTTTTTGAAGCTCGTCGGCGGTTGAGCGAAATTCGGCTGCGGGAAGAAAAAAACACTTGTAAACTTCAAGAAAATATGTTATAATACGGAAAACGGGAGAGGCGATCATTATGTACAGTATGACGGGCTACGGAAAGGGGGATTACCGCAAGGACGGGATCGAATTGACGGTCGAGGTGAAATCGGTCAACAACCGCTTTCTCGATCTTACCATCAAAAGTCCCCGCATCTTCGCCGCATACGAGGAACTCATCCGCTCCCGCGTCCGCGAGAGCATTTCGCGCGGGCACGTCGACGTGTTCGTAAGTTATACCGATAAGCGCGAACGGGGCAAAAAATTCTTTGTCGATTTAGGCGTTGCAAAGGCTTACGAGGCGGCGGCAAAAACGCTGAAAGAGACGCTTACGGACGTGAAAGACGATCTGGCGCTTTCGTTCTATCTGCGCCTGCCCGACGTCGTAAGGCAGGAGGATACGGAGGGCGAGGACGAAGAGATGAAAAACGCGCTCGTCTCCGCGCTTCAACTGGCGCTCGACAATCTATTGAAAATGCGTTTTGCCGAGGGGGAACGGCTGAAAGCCGATCTGCTTTCGCGCATAGAGACGATAAAAACGCTTCGCGAGGAGATCGCTTCGCGCGCGCCTTTCGTTGCGGAAGAGTACCGCAAAAAAATGACGGAGCGCATCCGCGAGCTTGTCGGGGAGAACGCGGACGAGACGAGGATCGTCACGGAAGCCGCGATCTTCTCGGATAAATGCAATATCGACGAGGAGCTGACAAGGCTCTCCTCGCACATTGCGGAATTTTATTCGATTGCGGAAGAAAAACTCATCGGGCGCAAGCTCGACTTCCTCATTCAGGAATTCAACCGCGAATGCAATACGATCTGTTCCAAATCGAACGATTCCGAGGTGACGCGCTCCGCGCTCGCCATGAAGAACGAAATCGAAAAAATCCGCGAACAGATCCAGAACATCGAATAATATGGGAACGCTATTCGTAATTTCGGGTCCCTCCGGCGTGGGGAAGGGAACGCTTGTAAAACTTCTCATGCGGGAAGATAAGGAGCTTGCGCTCTCCGTCTCCTGCACGACGCGGAATCCCCGCGCGGGAGAAAAGGACGGCGAATCGTATTTCTTTCTTTCGCGCGAAGAATTTTGCAAAAGAAAGGACGAGGACGGATTTTTGGAATGGGACGAACATTTCGGAAACTTCTACGGCACGCCGAAATCTTTCGTTCTGGAACAGTTAAAGACGAAGTCCGTCATTCTTGAAATCGACGTAAAGGGCGCGTTGCAGGTCAAACAAGCGCTCAAAGGCAGTTCGGTCTCGCCCGTTCTTATCATGATCGCCCCGCCGAGCGAAGAGGCGCTCGCTACAAGACTGTCCCGCCGCGGTTCCGAATCGGAAGAGGAGCTTAAAACGCGTTTGGAGCGGGTCAAGTACGAACTTTCAAACAGGGATCGGTACGACTACACCGTCGTCAACGACGATTTAGGCGAGGCGAAAGAGACCCTTCAAAAAATCATAGAAACGGAAAAAAGCAAAAGGAGATTTTGATTATGATAAACGAACCTTCGGTAGATGAGTTGGTCAGAAAGCTCGGCACGGAAGAAATGCCCGTGAGCCGTTATGAACTCTGCGTGATCGTTTCCAAGCGCACGCGGCAGATCATCGAGCAGATGCAGTCCACGGGCGTATCCGAGCTTCCCGGAAAGCAGAAAGAACTCGTGCTTGCGTGCAACGAGGTCATGAACGGGAAAATTTACGGAAGCCGCGACTGAATCGAGCGAAACAAAACCATGTAACAGCCCCGTCAAGGGGCTGTTTCAATAAAGGGTACTTATGATTGCGGAAGTCATCGTAGATATTGCGCACAGCGACGTGGATAAAATATTCGATTACGCCTGCGGCGAGGGGATCGCGGCGGGTATGCGCGTCACCGTTCCGTTCGGCAGGAGCGTTGCGACGGGCTTTGTCGTGCGCGTCAAGGAGAAGAGCGATTATCCGGAGGAGAAGCTCAAAAAAATCTTCCGCGCGGAAGAGGACTTCCCTGCGATCACCGAAGAGTGCCTGACGGTCGCAAAAAAAATATCCGAACGCTACCGCTGCCCGCTCGCGCTCTCGCTACGGCTTTTTCTGCCTGCGGAAATGCGGACGGGAAAGGTTGGGGAAGTGTATAAAACGTTCGCCCGTCTTTCGGGCAGAGAGGTCGCTCTCTCGCCGCGCGCGCCCAAACAGGCAATGCTTTTCGATCATCTGGAAAAGAACGGCGAGGCGGAGAGCGCTTATTTGCGCGAAACGTTCGGGGCGGCGGCATATAAAGCGCTTCTCGATAAGGGCGCGATCGCGGAGGAGAAGCGGCGGCGCTACCGTGCGCCCTATTTAGACGTTTCGGGCGGACGGGCGGAACATGAACTGACCCCTGCGCAGACGGGCGCCGTTTCCTCGATCCGCAGTACCGAAAAGACGGTCACGCTTCTGCACGGCGTTACGGGCAGCGGAAAGACGGAAATTTATTTGACAATGATCGCCGAGGAACTGAAAGCCGGTCGGAGCGCGATCTTCCTCGTCCCCGAAATTTCGCTGACGCCGCAGATGCTCTCCCAACTGCGTTCCCGCTTCGGCAAGAGCGCGGCGATCCTGCACAGCGGTCTTTCCGCGGGCGAGCGGTTCGACGAATGGATGAGACTGAGGGAGGGGGAGGCGAAAATCGCGATCGGCGCGCGGAGCGCGGTGTTTGCGCCCGTTGAAAACGTGGGCGTGATCATTCTCGACGAAGAGCACGACGGGAGCTATTCTTCGGAGAGCTCCCCGCGCTACAACACGGCGGACGTCGCTCTGTTGAGAGCGAAGTACAACGGATGTAAACTCATTTTGGGGAGCGCGACGCCCTCCGTCGAAACCTACATGAAGGCGAAGAACGGGGAATATAACCTCGTCAAGCTCCCGAACCGGATCAACGCAAGACCGCTTCCAGACGTGAATATCGTGGATATGCGGAGAGAAGTGCGCAGAGGGAATCCCTCTCCTTTTTCGGGCATTCTCAAAGAAAAGCTCGAAACCTGCCTTGCAAAGGGAAATCAGGCAATTCTGTTTCTCAACCGCAGGGGGTATTCGCAGACGGTCATCTGCCGCGACTGCGGCTACGTTGCCAAGTGCGAAAACTGCGACGTGTCGCTCACCTATCACAGCGAGGAAAACTGCCTGAAATGCCACTACTGCGGCACGAAGTACAGAATGCTCCCCGCCTGCCCCGAATGCGGCGGCAAGCATATCCGCTATGTGGGAACGGGCACGCAGAAGATCGAGAGCGAACTCAAAGCCCTCTATCCCTCGGCGCGCATTTTGAGAATGGATAACGACACGACGAACGGCAAAGAGGGGCACTTCAAAATTTTGAAACAGTTCTCCGAGCGCAAGGCGGATATTCTCGTCGGAACGCAGATGGTTGCAAAGGGGCACGACTTCCCCGCCGTCACGCTCGTGGGGATCCTCGACGCGGACATGAGCCTGCACTTTTCCGACTATCGGAGCGGGGAGCGCACCTTTCAGCTCGTGACGCAGGTCGCGGGCAGGAGCGGACGGGCGGAGGAAAAGGGAGAAGTCGTCTTGCAGACGTTCGATCCCGAAAACTATATTCTGCGCTTTGCGACGCAGTACGATTACGAGGGATTTTACGAACACGAAATTTCGATCCGCGCCGCGACCATGTTTCCGCCCTTTGCAAAGATCGTGCGCGTCATGGTGTGCGGAGAGAACGAAAAGGAGACGCTTGCCGCGCTCCGAGAGACGTACGACAGGCTCAACGAAATTTATCAAAGTCACGGCGAGAGCTTTCTGATCTTCAACAAAATGCACGCGCCGATCAAATACATTAAAAACAGCTACCGCTATCAGGTGCTGATGCGGCTTGTGGATACTTCCGTTCTCAAACAAATTTATGCGGTCTGTGCGGAGGTCAAACCAAAAAACGCACTGGCGTATGTGGAAGAGAATCCCGCTAATTTAAGCTGACAAAGGAGAAAGGGAATATGGGGAAATTGATATTTGAAAAGTGTAAGAATTGCGGAGCGCAGTTGAACGCTGTAAAGGCTTTGGACGGGGTTTTGGAATGCGAGTATTGCGGAAGTACATTCACGCTCCCCAAAGAGGAGAGCAAGGCGGTAGAGCAATTGAAAATCGCCGCGAACGAACTCGATCTTTGCAGATTCGAGGGCGCACTTACTTCCTATCAGAAGGCGCAGGAGTTGGACGGGGAAGAACCCGAAGCATATTTCGGCGCGGCGCTTTCGGAGTTCAAAGTACAGTATCTGAAAGACAACTTAAAACACAAACTGCAACCCGTTTGCCACGCGGTGAGCAAGAATAAATTTACGGAGAACAAGAATTATCAACGCGCGCTGACGCTTGCGACGAACGTGCAGAGAGCGGAATATCAAGCCCGCGCGGGCGAGATCGATTATATCGCAAACGAGTTTTATAGATTGAAAGAACAGGGGATCAAGTACGACTGTTTTATCTGCGTCAAGGTGACGGACGACGAAACGGGAATGAGAACGGCGGACTATAAATACGCGGACGACATCTATTTCAGTCTGCGCGGAAAGGGATATAAGCCGTTTTTTTCGGAGCGGGAGTTAAAGAGCGTAACGGGAGCGGACTATGAAGCGCGGATCCTGTATGCGCTGTGGTGTTCGGAATGTATGCTGGTGGTGTGCGGAAAGGAAGAATATCTTAATACGCCGTGGGTAAAGAACGAGTATACGCGTTTTCTTGCGCTTATCCGTGACGAGGAGAAAGAGAGCGGAAGTATTACGCTTGCATTTCACGGAAAGCCGATCGAAAAACTATCGGGGAAGAACGGAAAGATACAGGGGATCAATCTCGGCGCGATCGACGCGGCGGAGCGTGTGACTGCGTTTGTGGAGAGTCACACGCCCGAAGCGAAGAAGAGGAAGGAGCAAGCGGAAGCAAAAAAGCGCGCCGCGGAAGAGGAACAGCGGCGCAAGTTGGGGGAACAGCAGGAAAAATTACAGCGCGAATTTACGGAGCGTCAGCGGAAATTAGAGGAGCAGCAGAAGCAGGCGCAAAAGGAAATCGAAGAGAAGTTAAAAAACTTACAGCACGGGGCGGCAATTGCTTCCGCGCCTGCGGTCGGTGCGGCGTTGGATGCGGAAAAATTGCTCGTCCGCGCGAAGCAGGAGCTTGACTTCGGCGACTTTGCGACGGCGGAAAAATATTTCCGTCAGGCAATCGATTCCGACCCCGAAAACGGAGAGGGCTGGTTCGGCGCGTTCCTATGCAAATTCAAGGCAAAAAACGAAGAGAGTTTACTTGTTAAAATAACATTGAACGGCATTGCAAAAATCCGTTCGGATAAAAATTATATTTTTGCGCAAAAGACCGCAGACGGTAAACTGAAAGAAAGAATCGATTTGTTTGCGCAGAATTTTGCAAAAAAAGCGGAGGAACTCGAACAGGCGGAACGGGAACACCAACAAGAGGTGGCGCGGAGACAAGAGGAAGAACGCCTGCGTCAACAGGAGGTGGCGCGGAGACAAGAGGAAGAGCGGCTTCGTAAACAGGAAGAAGAACGTTTGCGTCGACAAAAAGAAGAACAACACCGCCGACAAAAAGAACAACGCTTACGTAAAGAAGAGGAACGCCGTAAACATGAGGCGGAGCGTCTTGCTTGGGAAAGAGCCAATGATCCAAGTATTGATAATTATGATAAAAATGAATATTGTATTCAAGGTACAGTACTTGTAAGTTATAAGGGTAAGAAACAAAATGTTATAGTTCCGCGCGGGATAACAGCTGTCGAAGATAATGCGTTCAATGGCTGCAAGATGATAACAAAAATTACAATTCCGGATTCGGTAACAAGAATCGGACGTTCATGTTTTTTTGGTTGTAGCGGACTTACAAGTATCTTATTGCCTGATTCTATTAAAAGTATTGGCTCTCATGCTTTTACGGGGTGCAATGGACTAGCAAGCATCACAATACCTAAATCGGTGACTCAAATCAAAGAATGTGTATTCGGCGGTTGTAGCGGACTCACGAGTGTAGCTATTCCAAGTTCGGTAACGATTATCGAAAATGCAGCATTTTACGGTTGTTGGGGGCTTACAGGCATCACGCTTCCAGATTCGATTGCAAGGATTGAATATCGAGCATTTCAGGGTTGTAGCAACCTTACAAGTATTACATTGCCTAAAAAAATAACTCAAATTGAATTTGAATTGTTAAGTGGCTGTTGCAGTCTTACAAGCGTCATGATCCCAGATTCGGTTACAGAAATCGGCGTTCGTGCATTCAACGGTTGTGTTGGATTTACAAGTATAACAATTCCAAACTCAGTTAGTAAAATTGAAGAAATGGCTTTGGGAAATTGTATAAATCTTAAAAGTGTCACAATACCTGATTCGGTAATAAATATGGGGAATGATGTATTTACTGGTTGTATGCAGCTTACAAGCGTTACTATGCCGAAACGTTTCAAAAAGGCTCGAAAATCAATTTTCTCGGATTGCGGCAAAATCAAATTTACTTATACGAAATAACGAGGAGGAATTTATATGGACAGAACGATTGTTGTAAAAGGGCTCGGTAAGGTCAGCGTAAGTCCCGATCTGACGGTGATCGGCATGACGCTTGCGGCGACCGACAAAAAGTACGATCGGGCAATGGAGACTGCCTCCGCGCAGATCGAAGATTTGCGCTCGGCGTTGTTGGTTGCAGGGTTTGAAAAGAGCGATTTGAAGACGACGGATTTCAACGTCCGTTCCCGCTATGAGAGCGTAAAAGATCAGAACGGGAACTATCAGAACGTTTTTGCGGGATTCGAGGTCGATCATTCGTTAAAATTGGAATTTGACTTTGATATGAACAAGCTCAACGAAGTTCTGACCGCGATTGCAAACTGTAAGGCGAATCCGAGGTTTTCGATCGGGTTTTCCGTAAAGGATCAGAGCGCCGTCAAAGAAACGCTTCTCGTTTCGGCGGTCGAAAATGCGACCCAAAGGGCAAAGATTTTAGCCAAGGCGGCGGGCGTGCGGTTGGGCGCGCTCCAAAAAATAGATTACAACTGGGGCGAATTACAGCTTGTTTCGCCTACGGCGTATAAAATGGAAGAGAAATGTCTGGCGGCGAGGTGCGCGCCCATGGATATTCATCCCGACAATATCAACGTTTCCGATACGGTGACGCTGATCTGGGAAATTGCGTGAGATCGCAAATACGGAATAACGAGGCGGAAATATGATAAAAGAAGTGGTGCAGATCGGCGATCCCGTATTGAGGGAGACCTGTAAGCCGATCACAAGATTCGACGGGGAACTGAATGACCTTTTGAACGATCTGAAAGAGACCGTCCGCGCGGAACGCGGCGCGGGACTTGCCGCTCCGCAGATCGGCGTTCCCGTGCGCGTCGCGGTCGTGGACGTAGATGAGGGATTTTTTGAATTTATCAATCCCGTGTTCGTCTGGCAGAAAGGGGAGCAGGTGGGACCGGAGGGGTGTCTTTCTATTCGCGGAAAGGTCGGCACGGTGCGCCGCCCCGATAAAGTCAAAATTTTGTTTCAGGACAGAAAGGGCGATAAATATTCGCTTGTCGCGCGCGGATTTTTTGCGCGCGCGATCTGTCACGAATTCGATCATCTGGACGGGGTCGTCTATACCGACAAGGCGACGAATATCAAGGACGCAGAGGACTGACAATGAAAATCGTATTTGCGGGAACGCCCGAATTTGCCGTGCCCTCCCTCGTCGCGCTCCATGCGGCAGGGCATGAAATATTCGTTCTGACCCAGCCCGACAGACCGCAGGGCAGAAAGGGCGTTTTAATGCCCTCGCCCGTCAAAGCCGAGGCGGAAAAACTCGGCTTGAATGTCGTTCAGCCCGCGCGCCTCAAAGAGGATTATTCCGCTCTGAAAGCGTTCGGCGCGGAGCTTATGGTCACCTGCGCATACGGTCAGATTTTAACGCAGGAGGTTCTGGATTTATTCCCGAAAGGGGTCTGGAACGTCCATGCGTCGCTATTGCCCGCCTACCGCGGGGCGGCGCCCATTGCCCGCGCGGTCATCGGGGGCGAACGGGAGACGGGGATCACCGTCATGAAAACGGAGTTGGGGCTTGATACGGGGGATATGCTGTTGCAAAGACCGCTTGCGATCGAAAATAATGACACGGCGGGAACGCTCACTCAAAAGCTCGCGCGCCTCGGCGCGGAGATGATTTGCGAGGGGTTGGAGCTTTTGGAACGGGGCGATTACAAATTGACAAAACAGGGCGAGGGGTTTGTTTGCAGAAAGGTCGCCCGCACGCAGGCGGATTTTTCGCGCCCTGCCGCCGAGGTCTCTTCGCTCATCCGCGGGCTTTCGCCCGCGCCGCTTTGCTACGGCGTGATCGGGGGAATGACGCTCAATTTTTATATGGCGGAAGCGGTCGATACGGAATCAGTCGAACAATTCGGAACGGTGATCGAGGCTTCCCCCAAGCGCGGATTTGTCGTCAAATGCGGAGAGGGCGCGGTGCGCATTTCTTCCGTACAGCCCGCGGGCGGAAAGGTCATGAGCGACAGAGACTTCTGTAACGGCAGAAAAATCTGCGGGGGCATGAAATTTGAACAACCCGTTTTATGACCCGTACAGGGTGCTTTCAAAAATTTACGGGGAGGGAGCGCACTTAAAAATCGCCCTCGCCGAAACGGACACAGAAGAGGCTTTCCGTTCCCGCACCGTCAGAACGGTGTACGGCGTGTTGGAACGGGACGCATATCTTTCCCTGTGCATTCGCACGTTTGCGCCGAAGAGCCCCAAACAGAGCGTCAGGATCGTGTTGAAGATCGCGCTGTATTGGCTGATCGACCTCAAAAAACCCAAATATATGGTGACGGATACGGCGGTGTCGCTTCTCAAACAACTCGGCAAAGGGGGCATGGCGGGATTCGTGAACGCCTTTTTGCGCAGGTTCGACGAGACGCAGGTGACCCTTCCCGCAGGGGACGAGGGGCTTGCCGTAAAAAGCAATTATCCGCTCTTTGCGGTGCAAAAAATAAAGGCGGAGTATGGGGCGCGCGCCGAGCGGATTTTATTTGCAAAGAGCGCGGGCGTGACCGTCCGCTTCGAGCGGAACGAAGAAAAATATCTTGCGTCTCCGCACAGAGAAACGCCCTTTGAAAAAGTGTTTTGTTTTGAAAACTTTACGCGCGACGGGGGATTTTTTGCGGGAGACTACACCTTTCAGTCGGTCGGCTCGGTGGCGATCGCGGAGACGGTCGAACCCTGTGAAAACTTTCTCGATGCGTGCGCCGCGCCGGGCGGAAAGAGCGTTTTGCTTGCGAAGAAGTGCAAAAGCGTCACGGCGTGCGATCTTCATGCGCACCGCGTGGAGCTCATCCGCGCCTATACGGAACGGATGCGTGTTTCAAACGTTCTGCCCGTGCAGGCGGATTCCTCTGTGTTCCGCCCCGAATGGGAGAGCGCGTTCGACGGCGTTCTGTGCGACGTTCCTTGTTCGGGATCGGGCACGCTCTCGGAAAATCCCGATATTGCGCTCAGGAGACCGGATTTTCAATCGTTGAGCGCGGATCAGAAAAATATACTTGCAAACTGTTCCCGTTATGTGAAAGCTGGCGGCGCGCTGTATTATTCGACCTGTTCGCTGTTGAAAGAGGAGAACGACGGGATCGTCGGGGAATTTCTCAAAGCGCATTCTGAATTTGAGTGCGAAGAAACGACAAGTCCGCTCGATCACGTCAAAACGAAATTCGGGTTGCAGTTTCTGCCCGATACGGCGTTCGGCGCGGGATTTTACGTCTCGAAAATGAGGAGGCAAAAGTGAAGAAAGAGAGAAAAAATTATATTGCAAGCTGTGAAATTTCCGAGGTCGTCACGGTAACCTTGGGCGGATTCGCGCAGAAAATTGCGATCGAGGGCAAGAAAAAAGATTTGCCCGTCGTCATTTGTCTGCACGGCGGACCCGGCTCGCCCGTGCCGTTCTCGGTGGGCGCGCGGGGGCTCTTTCCCGAATGGACGGATCGGGCGGTCATGGTCTATTGGGATCAGCTCGGCTGCGGGATCAATAACCGTAAAATCGACGATTCCTTTTCGATCGGCAGTTTTGTCGATATGACCTGCGATCTGGTCGGGGAGATTAAAAACCGTTTTCCGCAAAATAAAATTTATCTGTTCGGGATCTCCTGGGGGAGCGTTTTGGCGCTAAAAACCGCTCTGCGCATTCCCGAAAAGCTTGGCGGCGCACTGTGTTACGGGCAGTTCCTTGAAAATAATTTTTTCAGCGAGGAAGTATTGAACGCCTTTTCTTCCGCGCCGAAAAAGGTGCAAAAGAGGGTTGCAAAGATCGTCAAAACGGGTGCGGATTGCGAATACAAGGTTTTCGACAAAAATCTGAAAACGCTCTTTCGGTACATGAACAAATATACGAATGCGTATTTCAACAAGCATTCGGAACCCGTTAAAATCGGCGGGATCGTAAAAGGATTGATGTCGAGCCCCGATTACCGCTTCCGCGATTTTATGGCGGTCGTCAAAAACGGTTATCGCGGAAATCAAAGTTTGTGGCGCGAGCTTGTTAAAATTCACCTTTCGGAAGAGCTCGACAATTTGCAAATTCCTTATCGGATATTACAGGGGGATACGGATATTGTCACTTCGACCGCGCTCGTCCAAAGGGCGGCGGAGGAGTGCGGCAATGAAAACGTGACCTGTAAAACCGTGCGGGATTCGGGGCACATGCCCTCTGAAAACGCAATGGTAGAAGTATTTGAAGCGTTGACGGAATTGATCCAATGAAAAAGATATTGCAGGATCTGTCTTTTGGCGAACTCGAAACGTTGGTTTTATCCTACGGAGAAAAGAAGTTCCGCGCAAAACAGCTCTTTGAGGGGTTGATGCAGGGCAAGCGGTTGAGCGAGATCCCCGTCTCTTCCGCATTGCGCAGGGCGCTTTTGGAAGAGTACGAGGACGAACCCGTTAAAATCAAAGAGACGTTTGTCTCCAAAGAGGACGGCACGAAAAAGTTTCTCTTCGAGCTTGCGGACGGAAATTTGATAGAGGGCGTGTTCATGCGCTATAAATACGGCAACACGCAGTGCGTCTCCACGCAGGTCGGCTGCCGTATGGGTTGTAAATTCTGCGCTTCGACGCTCGGCGGGCTGGTCCGCAATCTCACCGCGGGCGAGATTTTGGGGCAGATCCTTGCCGTCAACCGTTCGGAGGGTGGAACGCTCAAAGACCGCGCCGTGACGAACGCCGTTCTGATGGGGAGCGGGGAACCGTTCGACAACTATGAAAACGTCGTTAAATTTTTGAAGAACGTATCGGCGGAGGGCGGGATCTGTATGTCTCCGCGCAATATCAGTCTCTCTACATGCGGGATTGTTCCCGCAATGAAACGGTTTGCGGACGAGGGCTTGCCCGTCAATCTGACGATCTCCCTGCACGCTTCGTCCGACGGGGAACGGGCGCGCGTCATGCCGGTCGCAAAGGCTTATTCGATCGCGGAGATCATGGACGCGTGCGCCTATTATTTTCAAAAGACGGGTCGGCGGTATATCTTTGAATACACGCTGATCGCGGGCGAGAATTGCGACAGGGAACACGCCGAAGCGCTTGCAATGCTCGTCAAGGGACAGCCCTGCCACGTCAATCTGATCCGCTTGAACGAGGTCAAAGAGCGTTCGCTTGCGGCGGCGGACGAAAAGGCGGCTTACCGCTTTTTGGGCGTTCTCGAAAAGAGCGGCGTCTCCGCAACGTTGCGCCGAAGCCTCGGCTCGGACATCGGCGGGGCTTGCGGACAGTTGAGGGCAAGTTATTTAGAAAATAAACAAGAGGATAATAAAGATGAAAATTAAAATTGCGCCGAGCATTCTTGCAAGCGATTTTTCGGTGGCGGGCGAGACGGTCAAAAAATTAGAACGGTGCGGCGCGGATCTTGTTCACTGCGACGTCATGGACGGTAACTTTGTTCCGCCCATTACGTTCGGTCACCAAATGGTAGCGGGGATCCGCCCGCATACTTCTCTTCCGCTCGACTGTCATCTGATGGTCCTGCATCCCGAAACCCACTTTGAAGAGTTCAAAAAAGCGGGCGCGGACTATGTGACGATCCATTACGAGGCGTGCGGGGAGAAGCTGATCGAAAATCTTAAAAAAATCAGATCGCTCGGCATGAAGTGCGGCGCGGTCGTCAATCCCGATACGCCCGTTGAAAAAATTTTCGACTGCGTTCCGTTTGCCGATATGCTCCTCGTCATGAGCGTGTTCCCCGGTTACGGCGGGCAGAAGTTTATTGAAGAGACGCTTCCGCGCCTTGAAGCGCTCCGTTCGTTCTGTATCAAAAACGGTTATCCCGATATGGATATCGAGGTGGACGGGGGCGTGACCGAAGAAAATGTAAGAACGATTCTGAACGCGGGTGCGAATGTCATCGTGGCGGGAAGCACGGTATTCCGCGCGCAGGATATGCAAAAAACGATCGAGAGGCTCAGGGGTTGAAAGCGATCATACTGTTGAACGGCGAGCCGTACAAAAAGGAAATCGATACGGACGGCGCATACGTCTATTGTTGCGACGGCGCGTACGCCTGGGCAAAGGGGAAAGTGAAAATCAACGAGACGCTCGGCGATTTCGACTCTTTGGCGGAGACGCCAGATCCCGCGCCCACTGAGGTGTATCCCTCCGAAAAGAATTATACCGACGGGGAGATCGCATTGCTTCGGGCGATCGGCGCAGGCTATTCCGAAATCGAAATCTACGGCGGGGGAGGCAGACGGGAGGATCACTTTATCGGAAATCTTCATCTGCTCTTCCGCGCCTGTCAGGCGGGCGTCCGCGCGACTCTTGTCACCGAATATTCCCGCATTTTTTCAGGGGAAGGACGGATCGAGCTCAACGGCGAAAAGGGAAAAACCGTCTCGGTCGCACCTTTCGGCGGCAACGCGCATATAATAGACTGTGACGGGTTCTATTATAAAATGCCCGATACTTTTTTCTACGGTTCCACACGCGGAATTTCCAACGTGGTCACGGAAGAGAGTGCGTCGTTTACGACGGAGGGAAAAGTTCTCGTATTCGTCAATGAGGAGGTTGCCGTTTGATTATCTGTATTCGTCCGCCCTACATCGTCAGAAAGGTTTTGAGGCTCTTTTACAGAAGTAAATAAGTTATGCGGTACTGTGATTTACATTCCGATACGCTGACCGCGAAGGGAGAAAAACAGGTAACGAAAAAGAGACTTGCGGAGGCGGACTGCGGATTGCAGTGCTTTGCCGCCTTTGTCTCTTCACGGGAAAACAGATTTCAAGAGGCGCTTTCTCTCATTGATTCCTTTGACGCGCTCTGCAAACGGGAACATATCAATCCCGTAACGGAGCCGGACGGGCTTTCGGCGGGGGTGAACGCGCTTCTCACCGTGGAGGAAGGGGGCGCGATCGAGGGTTCGCTCGATAAACTTTCCGATCTGTACGGGCGCGGCGTCAGAATGATGACGCTCACCTGGAATTACGAGAACGAGATCGGCTTTCCCGCTATTCCCGACTATGAGGGGCTTTTTTCGGGAAAGCGCACGCTGCAAGATCGGGAAAAGACGCGGGGATTAAAGCCGTTCGGGTTCCGGTGCGTAGA
>CAJUCM010000030.1 GCA_910585235.1 uncultured Christensenella sp. | reverse complement strand
ACCCCTCGTAAGGAAATTCCGTCACGGGCATAAATTCGACGTGCGTGTAGCCCATTTCTTTAACGTAAGGAACAAGCTCGTCCGCCAAGGCGCGATAGGATAAAAAGTTACCGTCCGGATAACGTTTCCAGGAAAGCAGATTGACTTCATAGATATTCATGGGCGATGAGAAAACGTTTTTGCCCTCACGCCGATTCATGTAGTCCGAATCCGTCCACTCGTATCCTTCCAGATCGTATAATTTGGAAGCGTTCTGCGGAGCGGTTTCGGCATGAAACGCAACAGGATCGGCTTTCATAAGTTTTCTGCCGTCCTGCGCCGTAATACAATATTTATAAGTGTCGTACTGTTTTAATCCGGGGATAAACAATTCGTACGATTCGTTATCCGCCATTCGGTTCATGACGTTGGAAGAAGGATTCCACCGGTTGAAATCTCCCACGACAGAGACAGAAGCGGCGCGCGGCGCCCATACGCGGAATTCATATCCGCTCTTGCCGTTTACGGTTTTCGGATGCGCCCCGAAAATTTCATAGATTCTGTCATTTTTGCCATGGTGATACAAATAGAGCGGAAAATCCGTCTCTTTCTGTTTCTTCTCCTCTTTCGCCATTTTTCCCTCCCATTACAGTATATAGCATACTGAACAATACTATTATACTATACTTTGTTTCGACTTTCAATAGCAAATTAACATTTTTTCACATTTTTTCAAAAATTCTCCGACTTTTTTTCAGAAAAAAAAGCCTCTCCGTTTCCGGAGAAGCCCGACAATTCAAATCGATCGATCCAGAATGCCGTTTGCGATCGAATATATATCTCCCGCGCCGAGAATCAGAATCAGGTCATCCCGTTCAATTTCCGCAAGCAGACGCTTTTTCAGCTGTTCGGGAGATTGCACATAGGAAGCCTCCGGAATGCGGCTTACGAGCGAATAAGCGCTTCCTGCGCCGTCAAACGCCTCTCTTGCCGCATAGGTCTTATAGACGATCGGGTTTTCCGCTTTTTTCAGAACGCTTACGAAATCCTCCATCAGATCGCGCGTCCGCGTATAAGTATGCGGTTGAAATACGAGGCGTACCGTTCCTCGGCAGATTCGTTCCGCCGTTTTCAGGGTCGTTTCGATTTCTTTGGGATGATGGGCATAATCGCAGACCACAGGGATCCCTCCGAGCGTACCGACTTGCTCAAACCGCCTCTTAACGCCGCGGAACGCCTCGATCCCCCTTTTGATCTCATTGGCGGAAAATCCCATAAGCCGCGCCGCCGCATAGGAGGCAAGCGCGTTCTGAATGTGTATCTCACCCGTAATGGCAAGACGGATATCGACCGTCGGCACAGATTTTTCAAAAACCGTAAAGCGGTATTTTTCCCCGTCCGAATAAACGCGCCCCGCTGTAATATCGCCCGAATTGCGCCCGAAACTCAGAGAATGCGGAATCTTTCGCGCGTTCCTGTCGTCGGCGTTTACAACCGCCCTTTTCGACTGTGCGGCAAAGAGCGCATACGCCTTAGCAACGTCTTGATCGTCCGAATAGCAATCCGTATGATCGCGGTCGGTATTGAGAATCAACGAAATCTCGCTATGAAGAGATAAGAAACTGCGCTGAAACTCGCACGCTTCGGTCACAAAAAATTCTTCACCTGTCTTTTTATAATTTCCGAAGTCTAAATCTTCCCCGCCGATATGGCAAGTATATGCCCGATTTCCGTTTTCAAATATATGGGCAAGAATGGAAGTGGTTGAAGTTTTCCCGTGGCAACCCGCAACCGCAAGCACTCTCGGAAAGGTATTTGCCACCATTCCGAGAAGTTCCGCACGCGGAATCAGACGTTTCCCCGCCTGTTGCGCGGCGGCAAGTTGCGGATTCCGAAACCCGACCGCTCCCGTATATACGACGGCTTCTTCCGTTATTTCTTCGCTCTCGCCGATATGGACGGAGATTCCCCGTTGTCGTAACGATTCGGTAAAGTCGCTCTCCGTAAGATCGCTGCCCCTTACTCGTATTCCCCTGTCGTGCAACAAGAGCGCAAGCGCACTCATGCTCACCCCGCCGATTCCGACGAAGTAGCATTGTGCGGGAATCAAATTTTCGGAAATCATACCTCATTCTATGCAGATCCCTAAAATATGGTTCCTTTCTAAACACATAAAAAAAGAAACGCCCGCAGGCGTTTCTTTCCAACATTAAGATACAGGCACAACGTTGATTGCGCGAAGTTTCCCGCTGTCTTTCGGATCGGGTTCGGTTTCAAAAGTCACCTTCTGCCCTTCTTTCAATGTGCGGAAACCCTCGGTCTGAATCGCAGAGAAATGTACGAAAATATCGTCTCCGCCTTCGTCGTTGGAAATAAATCCATAGCCCTTTCCGTCATTGAACCATTTTACAGTTCCGTTCACTTTACTATACCTCCTGTGGCGCCGACTGAAACCGTTTTGATCGTTTCCTTACGACACCTTATACATTATACCAAGACTAAAACGGCTTGTCAATATTGTCGCGCAAAAAAATCGGTTATTTTTGTAAATATTTTTCAAGCAGAACAGAGGTATTAGCAGTGAACGCTTGCAATTCGTCCGGTTCGAGCGCTTTATAACTCATCAAAGCAAGATAATAAATCTGCTCGACCGCCGTCTGACGGGTATCCCCCTCTGCATTTTTCAATGCGCCGACCGCTGCATTTGCGGTATTGACGATAAGCGTCACGTCGTGCATATCGTCTCCCATACGGTAAAAACTGTTCATCTCTGTCATTCTGCGCAGAAATTCCGGTACGTTTACGATCGCAGGCACGTTGATATTTTTGAGTTTCGCAGTTTTGACGCGCACTTTCTTGTTTTTCAGACAGTCTGTAAATAGCGTTTCAAGCTCCTTGTCTTCCCCGTCGTCTCCGCCGTCTTTGAGCGCAGAATCCACTTCGGCGTCGATCCGGAGAAAGCGCACGGACGTGGGATTCTGATATTCGATATAGCTGATAAAATGCGGATCGATATATTCGTCGCAGATGATCGCGTCCAATCCCGCTTCGCGGAACATGGCGATATACTGCGCCTGTTTGTTTTCGTCCGAAGCGTAATACACCGCCTTCGGTTCCTTTCCTTTTTTCGCGTCCTCTTCGGTAATGCTTTCCCCGAAGTACTTCGTGAGCGGGCGGTATTCGCCTTCGATATTTTTGAAAATGATAATATCTTTGACCTTTTCAAAAAAGTCGTCGTCTTTCAGACAGCCGTATTTGACAAACGTTGAAAGATCCTGCCAGCAATTTTCATATTTTTTACGGTCAAAATTAAACAGTTCCGTCAGTTTATCCGCCACTTTTTTCGTGATATACCGTGAAATTTTCTGCACGGTCGCGTCGTTCTGCAAGAAAGAACGGGAGACGTTCAACGGAATATCGGGACAGTCGATAATGCCGTTGAGAAGCATAAGGAACTCAGGGATCACTTCCTTGATATTATTCGCTACAAAGACCTGTTCGCAGTAGAGCTTGACCTGCCCCGGTTCGAGATCGACGTTCTTCTTGATTTTCGGAAAATACAGAATGCCTTTTAAGCGGAAAGGATATTCCATATTCAGATGGATCCAGAAAAGCGGCGCATTGAAATCATGGAACGTATCGCGGTAAAAATTCTGATACTCCTCTTCCGTACAGTCCGCGGGCTGTTTCAGATAGAGGGGCGCCGTCGTATTAACGGGCTTCAACTCTTTATCCGTCGCCTTGGGATTGAGATAAATCGGATAAGGCATGAAAGAGCAGTATTTCGCAAGCAGTTTTTTAATGACTTTTTCGTCGGTGAACTCTTTCTCTTCGGGCGCAAGATGCATGACGATTTTCGTTCCGCGCGTCTTAATATCCGCATCTCCGATCGTATAGGTACTGTTTCCGTCGGACACCCAATGAACGCCTTTCTCGCCGTCACGATAGGACTTCGTAAAAATTTCTATATTTTCGGAGACCATATAGGCGGAATAAAAACCGAGTCCGAAGTGTCCGATGATCCCGTCCCCGTTCGTTTTTTCATACTTTTTGACAAAATCTTCCGCTCCCGAAAAAGCGATCTGCGTGATATAGCGCTCGACCTCTTCCTGCGTCATTCCGATTCCGTTATCTTCCACGGTAAGCGTCTTCTCTTTCGCATTCGTCTTGACCGTGATTTTATAATCCTCGCCCTTTTCCGCTTCACCGAGCCCTTCCAGCTTTTTCAGCTTCGTGATCGCGTCCGAAGCGTTCGCAACGATCTCGCGCAGAAAAATGTCTTTTTCGGAATAGAGCCATTTTTTGATGATCGGCATCATATTCTCGCTTGCAATTCTGATGTTGCCCTGTTTTTCCATATCATGTTACTCCTTAGCAAATCTTTACAAATTGATTATAAACAAAAAAATCCGCCGTTAAGCGGATTTTTTCAGATAGTTTTTGAATTATTTGTCTTCGCCGTGAAGAAGATCTGCAATGGAAACGCCGCCGAAACCGCCCTCGTTCCACTCTCTGTAATCCTCTTCGTCGTCGGAATAGTTCTTTTTCGCGCCTTTGCGGGTTCTGCGGTTGTTGCCCTTTCCTTCCTCGCGATCCTTGTCTTTCGTATAATGAGGCTCGAATTCGGGCTGAGGCTGCAACGCTTTAATGGAAAGCGTGATTTTTTTCTCCGCAGGATTGAACGCCAACACTTTCGCGTCAATCTCCTCTCCGATCGAAAGAACGGAAGTCGGATTTTCAAGCCACTCGTGAGAGATTTGGGAAACGTGGACAAGTCCGTCGATTCCCTTTTCCAATTCCACGAACGCGCCGAACGGAACGATCCTGACGACTTTTCCGTGAACCACGTCGCCTTCGGCATACTTCTCCGCCGCAAGATCCCAAGGTTCGGGTTGAAGCTGTTTGTAGCCGATCGAAACTTTCCTGTTCGCACGGTCGATCTTCAACACTTTGAACTGATAGCGCTTGCCGATTTCAAGCACGTCCGTCACTTCTTTTACGCCCGTCCAGGAAAGATCGGAAATATGCGCAAGGCAATCGAACCCGTTTACGGAAACGAACGCACCGAACGAAGTCACGCGCTCTACTTTACCCTCGACGATCGCGCCGACTTCGATCGAGTTGAAAAATTCCTCTTCCTTTTCTGCTCTCTGTGCTTCGCGTACCGCTTTCTCCTCTTCAAGGATCACACGCTGGGAAGCGATAATTTCTTTTCTGCGTTCGCGTCTGATTTCAAGAAGACGCAGACGCAATTTTTTGCCCTTGTACTTCTCCAAATCGTTGACGTAACCGGAGCGTATTTCCTTTGCGGGAATGAATACGGGAAAAGTACCGAGTTCTGCGGTCAGTCCGCCTTTATTGAATCCCGTACAGGTGACGGTAAATTCTTTTCCTGCCTCAATATCGGTAAGAAGCGCTTCTTCTTCCTTGATTTTCTTTACGGACTTTTCAGAAAGTTTCACTTTCGGGGTAAGTTCGACAACCATGAGCTGAAGCTCTTCGCCAACGCGTTTTGAATATGCTTCGCGAGTGTATTCTGGGCAATCAAGCTCGTCTTTCGGAAGAAGAATTTCCAGCTTTCCGGAAGCAGAGACATATACCCCCTCTTCCGTTGCCGAAACGATTTTTGCAGAAATGATCTGTCCCTTGTGATACCGCTCGTTCTTATCGATATCCTCGACGACGTTCTGCATCGTCATTTTCTGAACTTCCGTGTTGTTACTTTCCATCTTACAGAGAACCTCCTGAGTCTGCCAATCGGGCGTACTTGCGCCCGCTATCATGCCGACCTTTTTGCATCCTTTAATTTTTTCATATCTGAAATCGTCCGGTCCGCATAAACGGATCACCCGCTCACAGTTCGCCGACGCAATTTCCGCTAACTTATTGGTATTACTGCTGTTCAGCCCGCCGATTACCAGTACGGCGTCGCATATCCGCGAAAGTCTTTCCGCTTCTTTTTGTCTGCTTATTGTAGTATAACAAATCGTCGGAAAAATCTCAACTGTTTTTGAACAAACTTTTTGAATATTTTCTGCAATTTTTGAAAAACTTTTCTCGGAAAAGGTTGTTTGGGAGATCAGAACGACCTCTTTGTCTTTCAAAACGCCGAAATCTTCCGTCTCCGAGGCAAAGACGTAAACTTCGCCCGACGTCCAACCCACGAGTCCGCGTATCTCCGGATGATCGCGGCTTCCCGTAATGACGACGGTTTTTCCTTCGTCCGACGCGCGTTTTACGATTTCGCGCGATTTTTTAACGAACGCGCAGGTGCAGTCGATAAGACGGATATTTCTCTGAGCACACTCTTCATAAACGGATTTTTCCGCGCCGTGCGAACGGATAAGAAGCGTTGCTCCGTCGGGAACAGACGAAACATCGTCAACCGTCACGATCCCGCGCGCCGCGATCTCTTCTACGACCGAATTATTATGAATGATCTCTCCGTAAACGAAAGTATTTTCCGGCGGTACGTTGAGCGCCGTCTCAACCGCTTTTTTTACCCCCGAACAAAAACCGCCGGTCTTTGCGACTATGACTTGCATTTTTTCTTTTTACCCGCTTTCTTTTCTTGGAGAAACGCCCTGTGTTCGTCGCGGATTTCATACATTCGTTTTACGATTTTCTGTTCCGCTTCCTCATAGTCCTCTCTCGCAAGTTT
The DNA here is from genome assembly GCA_910585235.1 of uncultured Christensenella sp. Lineage (GTDB taxonomy): Bacteria > Bacillota > Clostridia > Christensenellales > Borkfalkiaceae > Gallimonas. Next base: position 11,870 of record CAJUCM010000030.1, on the reverse strand, counting down.
TCTGTCGTAATATTCCGTCAGCTCGAACGGCTCGCCGAATACGACGTGAACCCGTTTGAATAACTTCGGACGGCTGCATATAACGAACGGAATGATCGGCGTTTTCGTCTTGATCGCCATCATCGCCGCGCCTGCATGGAAGGGAAGAAATTCCTCTTCGGAAACTTTGTTGCGCGTTCCCTCAGGAAATAGCACTACTTTTTCTCCGTTTTTCAAGCACTTCATCGAATCCGTCAAAGCGCGTATATCCGAACCGTCGCGCATGGCGGTAATCGCCCCGATCTGCCTTGCCCACCTGCGGAGAACGGGCGCGTTCGTTATGGATTCCTTTGCGATATAGTGCACGCCCTCCTTTGTCGTGCGCGCAGGATAAAAAATATCCCACATCCCGTAATGATTGCCGACATAAAGATATGCTCCCTGCCCTACTTTGCTGTGACCGAATAATTTGCTCGGATAACAAAGAGAATTCCAGGGATACAGCAAAAACCGGAAAAAATTCAGTTTGTGCATGATATGGTATCCCTTTTTATTGGCGGGAAACAGACGGATGGGCCTATCTTTTTTTATTTTCTTTTTCGTTTCCTTTCCGTTTACCTTTTCATCGGCTTCGGGCATCAGATTTTCTCCTGAATTTTTTTCTTGATCGCCTGTAACACTTCTTCAATTGTCATGGCGGAAGTATCGATCAGGATCGCATCTTCCGCCTGTTTCAACGGGGCGATCGCTCTGTTCATATCCTGCTGATCGCGACGTACGATCTCTTCTTTTAATTGCTCGAAATCGACCGTGTAACCTTTACTTTCCAGCTCCCGTTTCCTGCGTTCTGCACGCACTTCGGGACTTGCCGTTAAAAAGAATTTGAAATCGGCGGTGGGCAGCACGAAGGTTCCGATATCTCTTCCGTCCAAAACGCAGCTTATTCCCGATGCGATCTCACGCTGTTTTTCCGCCATCTTCAATCTGACGAACGGATAGCGCGAAACGGTGCTTGCAGCCATAGATATTTCGGGAGTGCGGATCTTATCGGAAACGTCGGCTCCGTCAAGATAAGTCTTTTGCGTTCCCTCTTCATATTTCACCTCCAAAGTTAAATGGCGGATAAGCTCTTCAACCTCGCATTCGCTGGAAAGATCGATTCCCTTTTCAAGAGCTTTTAAGGCGCACGCACGGTACATTGCGCCGGTATCGAGATAGAGAATTTTATAATCGTTCGCAAGAGCCTTTGCGATCGTCGATTTTCCGCTGCCCGCAGGACCGTCGATCGCGACGTTGATCTTTTCGGCAATATCCTTTCTCAAAACTTTTGCTCCGCGCAAGTAAAGATGCTTCGGCTGAATATTTTTTTCAACGAACAGCATTGTCCGGATACAGAGTTTTAAGCTCCCGTCGATTTCAGGCTCCTGCGCCGAAAAAAGAGACGCTCCCTCAAACCCCGCTTCCCTTGCCGCCTTGGCGGGATAATAAGAATGAATATCCGAAGTACTTGAAAAAACAATACTGACGATTTCGTCGCGCGCAATCATATTCCGCAATTCAATTTGCTCCAACAGTTCCTTGACCGCCGCTCTGATTTCGTCGGGAGTATCCTCATTGATCGTTGTTGCACCGCGTATAACTACCATAAAGCCTTTCCTTTGCTGTTTTTTATATAATTGTGTCACACATAATACTATGTAAATGACGATTATTTTAAGTTTCCTGCCAAAAATCCCGTTGAAAATGCTATTTGAAGATTGAATCCGCCCGTAAGCGCATCTACGTCAAGCACTTCTCCGCAGAAACGCAATCCCCTTATCAATTTGCTTTCCATCGTTTTCGGATCAACCTCTTTCAGTTCTACCCCGCCGGAAGTGATGACTGCTTCGGTAAATCCGCGCAAAGACTCCGGAATCAACTTGTAATTTTTAAGCGATCTGACAAGACTGCCCCGCTCCTCTTTTGTGACCGAATTTGCTTTTTTATCCGAAGGAATTTCTGCCGATTTCAAAACAGGCAAAACCAATCCCGCAGGAAGAAGTCCGCGCATAACGTTTTTCATGTCCTCATTCTTACGCTCCTGAAAATCGCGCAAAATCCGCGCATCGAGCTTATTGCTCTCCAATGCAGGTTTCAGATCGAGGTGCAATAAAATTTCTTTTAAGGGTAAACGGTTGATTTTCGTGCTGAGCGTCAATACAAGCGGACCGCTGATACCATAGTGCGTAAACAGAAGCTCGCCCATTTCAGAAAAAAGAATTTTCCCGTTCCGCTCCGCCGTCAAGACGACGTTTTTGAGAGAAATCCCTTGTTGAACCGTGCAATTTTTCAGGTTTAAGCCTACAAGAGACGGCACGCACGGAGTCACGGAATGCCCCGCCTCTTTTGCAAAGCGGTAACCGTCCCCCGTGGAACCCGTGGCGGGATAAGAAACTCCGCCCGTTGACACAATCACAGTATCGCACTGATATGAATTAAGATTTGTTTTAACGCCATATACTGCGCCGTCCGCAACAAGTATTTTTTCCGCCGTTTCATTGAGTTGAATTTTGACGCCGAGCGAACGGCACGCCTCCTCCAATACCTTTGTAACGTCGCTCGCATGGTCGCTCATCGGAAACACACGGTTTCCGCGCTCAACTTTTAACGGAAGCCCCTGTTCTTCAAGAAAAGAAATCATCCGTTCAGGCGGAAAAGTATAGATCGCTCCCGTTAAAAATTTTCCTCCGCGTACAACGTTCGGGAGGAAATCTTCGGGCGGGCAGTCGTTCGTTACGTTACACCTGCCCTTGCCCGTAATATAAATTTTTTTTCCGAGTTTTTCGTTTTTTTCGAGAAGCAATACTTCGTTTGCGTTGTAAGCCGCAGAATATGCAGCCATAAGCCCGCTCGCGCCTCCGCCGACTACAATTACTCTCACTTATTCCACCTTTCTATCTCGGAATATTCATGGATCAAACGGGGTAAACCCCGCTCTTTGCCATATCGCTGTCTATCCCGTCATTCTTTGCCTTTCTCCATTTGAAGAAATTCTCCGCAACTTCGGGGAAGGAGGCATACGAAAGAACGTCCTCTTCCTGCGTATAGTACCCCTTGGCAACGACCTCCGCCTTTAATTTTTCGTACTCCGGTTCTAGATCGTCCGCAGGACGGTAAGTGATTCGTTTTTCGTCTTTCAATACTATCTTTGCGACTTCTTCATCTACGGGCATGGGAAGTTGACCGTATTTTCCCGCAAATAGATCCCGCGTCTCCTTGGTCACCATTTTATAGCGCTCGCCCATGACGACGTTCATGACAGCCTGCGTCCCCACGATCTGCGACGAGGGCGTAACGAGCGGTGGATACCCGCAGTCTTTACGGACGTTCGGCACTTCGGCAAGCACTTCGGGAAGTTTCTCCTCTTTTCCCGCCTTTTTGAGCTGGTTCATAAGGTTTGACAGCATTCCGCCGGGGACCTGATAGATGAGCGTATTCACGTCCACCTGTCTGACCTTCGGATTCAGCGAGCCCTCTTTTTCAAGCTCTGCGGCAACCTTTTTGAAGTGCGCCGCAATGGGAATGAGTTTTTTAAGATCGATCCCCGTATCGTATTCCGTCCCCTGCAAGGTCGCAACCAGCGGTTCGGTTGCCGGCTGGGAGGTGCCGTTTCCGAGCGGCGAGAGCGCGGTATCTACAATATCGATCCCCGCCTGAATCGCCATGAGGTTGACCATATCGCCCGTGCCTGTCGTATTATGGGTATGCAGGTGAAGTTTTGTTTCGGGGCGAAGTTCCTTTTTCAAAGCGGTTACCAGCCGATACGCTTCAAACGGCAACAAAAGGTTTGCCATATCTTTGATACAAATATTGTCCGCACCCATATCCTCATAAGTCTTTGCAAGTTTTACAAAGTATTCGAGCGTATGAACGGGACTTGTCGTATAGGAAATCGCCGCTTCGCAGACGCATTTTCCGCCCGCGCCGTACTTTTTGATCGCCTTCATGGAAGATTCGATGTTGCGCGGATCATTGAGCGCATCGAAAACGCGCACGACGCCGATCCCGTTTTCAATCGATTTTTCAACCACTTTATCGACCAGATCGTCCGCATAATTGCGGTAACCCAACAAATTCTGTCCGCGTAAAAGCATTTGGATGGGCGTCTTTTTGAGATACTTGCGAAGCGTACGCAGACGCTCCCACGGATCCTCGTTGAGATAGCGCATACAAGAATCGAACGTAGCGCCACCCCACCCTTCCAGGGAATAGTATCCGATCTCGTCGAGTTGTTCGAGAACGGGAATCATTTGCTCCGTTGTCATACGAGTTGCCGCGTGCGATTGGTGCGCGTCGCGCAAAATCGTATCCATAATCATAATTTTCTTTGCCATATCGTCTCCAAATTATCAGAATATTGCCAGCAGTACGCCTGCCGCCAAGGCTGAGCCGATAACGCCCGCTACGTTCGGTCCCATTGCGTGCATCAACAAGTGATTGCTCGGATCGGTTTCCCGCCCGACGTCTTCCGAAATACGCGCCGCCATAGGCACCGCCGAAACGCCTGCCGAACCGATGAGCGGATTGATCTTCCCTTTCGTTAATTTGCACATCAGTTTTGCCACAAGAATACCGCCGATCGTACCGAGATAGAACGCGATAATGCCGATTGCAAGAATACCAAGTGTGCCGGTCGTTAAGAATATCTCCCCTTTTGCTTTGCAACCCACGGAAATACCGAGGAAAATCGTAATCGTGTTGATGAGCCCGTTCTGCGCCTGCGAAGAGAGCCGTTCCACCACGCCCGATTCGCGGAAGAGATTTCCGAGCATGAGCATACCGAGCAGAGGAATCGCATCGGGCAAGAGCAACCCAACGACGAGGGTAACCGCCACGGGGAAGATGATTTTTTCCACTTTGGAGACCTGACGAAGAGGCTTCATACGGATAGCCCGCTCTTTCTTCGTCGTTAAAAGCCTCATAACGGGCTTCTGAATGGCGGGAATAAGCGCCATGTAAGAATATGCGGCGATCGCGATCGTAGGCACTAAGTGCTCGGCAAGCATTTTAGAGACGTAGATCGCCGTAGGACCGTCCGCACCTCCGATAATGGCGGTTGCCGCCGCTTCCGCGCCCGTAAAGCCCAATAACACCGCACCGAACAGCGCAATGAAAATACCGAGCTGCGCGCCTGCGCCGATAAACATACTCTTGGGATTTGCGATCAGCGGTCCGAAATCCGTCATAGCGCCGATCCCAAGGAAAATCAGCGGCGGATAAATCACTTTATCGACCCCGTAGTAAAGATACCACAAAAGCCCGCGGTTAGTCACGGATTCATAGGTATGCAACATTACAAGATCGTTGCTTGCAAACGTTGCAACGCCGTCGTTGACTGCACCCTGAATATAACCCTGCAAGGAATACAGGAAATTAAATTCCGAAAGGCTCATGGTGCTTACCGTGTTCTGCTGTAACGCCTCAAACGAAGCGTAAAACGAAACGGTTTCGCCGTTCAGAAACCCCTCTCTTAAATAGATGACCGAATCGCCTGCACCGTTGAGAATATATACCGCTACATTCTCATACTTATGCGGATCGTCGCCGAAAACCCCTAATGAAAGCGAAGTATCCGGCGTAACGTTTTCGCCCCAGAGAATCCTCTCCGCGCCCGGTAAATTGATGAGGAACATTCCGAACGCAATGGGAAGCAAAAGCATAGGCTCGTACTTCTTTACGATTGCGAGAAACATGAGTATGAAAGAAATGAGCAACATGACGTAGTTTTCCCAGCCGCCCTGCGACATACCCATTTGTCCCCAAAGATCGGAGAATATCCCCGAAAAATTGATGAGTAGATTTTGCATAAATCTCTCCGCGTTAAGAAATTACGGCAAGAACCGTATCCGATTCCACGTTCGCGCCCTTCGCTACCTGAAAAGTCACCACGCCGTCGCAGGGAGCGGAAATGTCGTTGTCCATCTTCATGGCTTCCAATACGAGGATCGGCTGATCCTTTTTGACTTTCGCGCCGTTCTCTACCGAAAGCGACTTGATAAGTCCGGGGAAAGGCGACAGAACTTTTGTTCCGTTCTGGGGCGCGCTTGCCACGGGCGCCGCGGAAAACGCTACCGCCTGACGGGGCGCTTCCTGCGCTTCGCCCCCTACTTCTTCAACGCCAACTTCATACTGTTTACCGTTGACCGTTACTACAAAATTACGCATATTGATCTCCTCTATTTATTACAATCTTTTAATTCTTCTTACGATAAATTCGCATTTCGCGTTTTCGCTCTCATAAACCGCCATAATTGCCGCCGTAATCGCCGCGACCGTTTCGGGCGAAAGCTCGTCTTCCTTCTGATCCGTTTTGCTCTTTGCTTCTTCCGTTTTCGATTTGATTTTTCTCTTTTTCGGTTTCCGCGCGTTCACTTTTTTCATGATAAGTCCGAGAACCGTAAAAATCGCAACGAGAAGCGCGATTCCCAAAAAGACGAATACGAAGCCGAATACCGCATAAAATGCACCGTCTCCGACGTTCATTTTGAACCAATCGCTCAATAATCCGTTTATCATAATCAACCTCAACCAACCAACGTCTGCAATGCGGCAGTCAGATACTGTTTTAAGAACTGCGGTTCGATGACGTCGTCCAAATAACCGTTCTTTGCGGCGTTCACGGGATCGGCATTTTCTTCCGCATAGAGTTTTGCAAGTTTCTTTTTATCGACGCCCTTTTCGGTAGAATATTCGATTTCAGCGCCAAGCGCGCTCTCAAAGAGCGATACTTCGGCAGTCGCCAAAGCAAACGTATAATCGAACCCGATACTCTTTGCCGCAAAAAGCGAATATCCGAGTCCGACGGCTTTTCCCGTTACGACAGCGATCTTTGCAGTATCGATCGCATCGAGAATAGAAAGATACTCTGCAATTTCCTTTAATACCCCGCTATTATTGGTCTGCATCGTCGCTTCAACGCCCAAACAGTCAACGAACAGGACAAGCGGTAAAGTATAACAGCAGGCAAACTCTGCGAAATTTTTAATTTTACGAACGCTTTCAACCGTCAGTTTTACCTGATCGAATACAATCGCCGCCACCGCAATTCCGCCGATACGTCCGAGAACCGCCTTGATTTCCGGAACGCTGTTCGCGCCGAGTTCAATGCCGCTTTCCAAAAGTGCGGCGATCGCCTTTGCATCCGCCGACTTATTGAGCGCGGGAACGGGTTTATTGAGCTCCGCGTCAACTACGGGAAGCGCAAGCAATTCGGTGATCGCCTGAATCTTCACGCCCGCTTCTTTCAGATTTTTTACTTTGATAGCCGGAAGCCCCGATTTGTTTAAGGCGGAATACCCTCCGACTTCCTCGGCTTTCAGATTGCGGTTTTCTTTTGCGGAAAGCACCAACGGCGAATTCACGGAAAGTACGCTTTTATCCTCAAAGAACACGACGTCGCAGACCGATGCAAGCGCCGCGGCGGAACCGTAAACCCCGCCCGAAAGATAGGCGTATTGCATGACCGTGCCTTTTAATTGGGTCGCTTTCAGTAAAAGCTCGGAAATACCTTCCAGAACGTTGACGCCCTCTCCGACCGAAACGCCTTGCGAATGCAAAAGATAAACGACGGGCGTATTGTTCTTTTCCGCCGCGTTCAGAGTTTTAGCGACTTTTTCGCAATTCGCTTTGGTAAGACCGCCTGAAACGACGTCAAAATTCTGCGCAACAAGATAAAAGGGATGACCGCTTATGGTTGCAAAACCCGTTACGACTCCCTCTCCGTGCGCGTCATCATCATAAAAAGCGCTTTTGGAAAAACTTAAAGCCGAAAGCTCAACAAAACTTCCCGCATCGACCAACGATTCGATTTCTTTCCTCACGCTTCCGCTTGCCTTTTTCAAGGCGTCCTTTTTTTTGCGCAAATCCTGAATTCTGTCCATATAAACCTCTTTGAGATAATCAAGAAAACAAATTCCTACAAATATCATTATACAACGATCATAAATAAATTGCAAGAAAATAACGGATAAATTATTTTGAAAAATTGATATTATTACCTATATAGACAAAAAACGGCATTCTTTCCGGAACACCGTTTTACAATAACAACCGCCACCACGCTCAGAACAATTCTGTCCTTAATTTTTTTAATAACTGTTTCGCTTTCTGTTTCAAATCCTCTTGCGAACCGTCGTTTACTACAACGTGGCAATTTTTCTGCGATAAGAATGCGGGATCGAATTGATTCTCCATTCTGCAAAGAACCTCCCGCTTTGAGAGCCCGCTCCTCTCTGTCACGGCCCGAATTCGTTCCTCTTTATCGCGGACAAGCGCAATCACATGATCAAATAAATCCTCGAATCCGCCCTCGAAAAGAAGCGGAACTTCCGCAAATGCAATAGCTTTTTCGTTCATTTTTGTAATCAGCCGCCGCATAATCAAGGGGTGCGCCAGAGATTCAAGCCTCTTTTTCGCGTCCGTATCGGAAAAAATACGTTCCGAAAGCCGTTCTTTATTCAATTCACCGCTCTGAAAACATTCGGGAAATAAAACCTGCAAACGGGACAAATATTCTTCTTCCTTGATAAGCTCCCCGTAAATTTCATCACAGGAAAAAACAGCGTAACCCATTTCTTTCAGAATATTGCAAAACAATGTTTTTCCGCTACCGATCCCGCCCGTAACGGCTATTTTTTTATTTTGCTTCATACCAACTCTCTCCGGTTGAAACTTCCACCGTCAACGGCACTTTCAGACTGACCGCATTTTCCATTTCCTCTTTCAGGATCAGCGCCGCCCGTTCCGCCTCTTCCATAGGGCAGTCGAGCATAAGTTCGTCGTGTACCTGCAAAACCATTTTTGCTTTAAGCCCCTCCCGTTCCAAACGCTCGGAAACGCGAAGCATGGCAATTTTGATAATATCGGCGGCGCTCCCCTGCAAGGGCATATTTCTTGCCGCCCGCTCGCCGAACGCGCGGACGTTCGCATTTGGAGATTTCAATTCGTTGATATAACGTTTTCTTCCGAGAATCGTCATTACAAACCCATCTTCTCTGGCGCGGCGGATATTCTCGTCCATATAACTCTTTACTTCGGGATAACGGCTGAAATAGCGATCTATATACGCCTGCGCTTCGGAGACGCTACAATTCAGATCCTTGGAGAGCGCGAAAGCACCCATACCGTATATGATACCGAAGTTGATGACCTTTGCCGCCCGACGCATTTGAGGTGTAACTTCCGAAATACCGAACACCTGCGAAGCCGTCTCGCTGTGAATATCCGCCCCCTCGTTGTAGGCTTTTATGAGACGCTCCGAACCGGAAAAATGCGCCAGAAGACGAAGTTCGATCTGGGAATAATCCGCATCGATCAGAATATTTCCTTTGTTGGCGATAAACAGTTTTCTCAGTTCCCGCCCCTCTTTCGTATTGACGGGAATATTCTGTAAATTCGGATTGGTGCTCGAAAGCCTGCCCGTCGTCGTCATCGTCTGATTATAAGTCGTATGCACGACGCCTCTCTTGACAAGCGGCGCAATGCCATCGATATACGTTGAGAGCAATTTCTGAATCTCACGGTAGCGCAGGATCAGGCTTGCGATCTCATGCTCCTCCGCAAGTTTTTCCAACACTTCCGCATTGGTAGAAAAACCGCCCCGAATATTCTTTTTTAAGCCTTTGGAACTGTATCCGAGTTTTTCAAACAAAATTTCCGAGAGCTGAAACGGCGAATTCAGATTGAACGACTGTCCCGCCAAAGCAAAGATCTTATCGGACAGTTCTTTGAGTTCGCCGTTAAACTTCTCGCGGAAAACGGGGAACTTCTCTTCGTCAACACACACGCCCGTATTCTCCATATCGAGCAACAAATAGGCAAGCGGAAGTTCCAGTTCGCGGTAAAGTTTTTCCTCCTCCGTTCCCTTCATGTTATTTAATGCGTCGTCATAAGTGAGCTTTAAGGCATACGCGCATTCCATTTCGGGAAGATCGAATTCCTTTGCGAGTTCTTTGGGATCCAACGGGCGAAGATCGGAATTGCCGAGATACCTCAGGAGCAAAACGTCTTCCAAACGACAGCCGACCTGAATATCCAGTTCGCCTAAAAGCCGAACGGTCGATTTTACGTCCGTCACGAGCGCAACGCGCGACCCCGCAAAAAGTTCCTCTAAAAGAGGTTTCATATCGTCGGGAAAAACCCCTTCCGCAAGTATGTTTTCACGGAACGGAAAACAAATTTCTTTCCCCTTGAAATACAGATGATACCCCTCTTTTTCAACACAGAACGCAAATTCATCTACGTTTTCCAAAAGAGGCATGATTTCTTCCGGATGGTAACAGGTGGAATATTCCGTCTTGGATACCTGTTTTTCAAAAAAATTCGTATTGAGCAACGAACGGAATTCCAACCGCTGAAAATAATTCCGCGCCGCGTCCGGAAACGGAATGCTGTATCTGCAACTTTCGAGCGTAACGTCAAGAGGCACGTTGGTGTCGATCGTGGCAAGCGTACGCGACAGATACGCCATTTCCTTATCCGCTTCAAGTTTTGCCTTAACGCTCTTAGAAAGTTCGTCTAAATGTTCATATATCCCGTCAAGCGTTCCGTACTTTTGCAGAAGTTCCAAAGCAGTCTTGGGACCGATTCCCTTTACGCCCGGAATATTATCGGAGGAATCCCCCATGAGCGCCTTTTCCTCTATGATCTGCAAAGGATCGAGGGATACTTTCCCATAAAAGTTCTGTTTGGTCAACAAGTCCACGTCGCTCACGCCGCGCTTTGTAAAGCAAACGGAAACGTTGTCGTCCACAAGCTGATAGGAGTCTCTGTCTCCCGTATAAATGAATACTTCGACCCCGTCGTATTTCCGAGAAAGCGTTCCGATCAAATCGTCCGCTTCATACCCCTCTTTTTCGATGATTCTGATGTTCATAGAAGCGAGCAGTTCTTTGAGAACGGGAACCTGCACAACAAGGTCTTCCGGCATCGGTTTTCTCGTCGCTTTATACCCGTCAAACATTTTATGGCGGAACGTCGGCGCGTGCAGATCAAACGTGACCGCAAAATATTCCGGTTTTTTCTCTTCGAGAATTTTGAAAATCAGTTTAATGAATCCGAAAATTCCGTTTGTGGGCAATCCGTCTTTGGTAGAAAATACGCCCATCGCATAATACGCGCGGTTCAAAAGACTGTTTCCGTCAATAAGAATGAATTTGTCCATAGGAACATTGTATCATGCTTTTGCTTTTTTTGCAAGAAGATTGAAAAAATCGCTTGCCTTTTCCCGAATATTATTATATAATTTGAAAGAACTTGCCGGTGTGGTGGAATTGGCAGACGCGCTGGACTCAAAATCCTGTGGTAGTGATACCGTATCGGTTCGACCCCGATCACCGGCACCAACCAAAAAAACGGGCTTTTTCAAGGTTTTTCACTTGAATTTGCCCGTTTTTTTGTACTTTTAAGCATTGTTGACGATTTTCGCAAAATTCAAGAAAATCTTGCCAAAAAGCCATTTTCCCCAAATTTCCCCAAAAGCAAAAATATCGTTTCTGCACTCTTCCCGCACCTGCGGGAAGTTTTTGCGTTTAAGGTAACGCATTTTTGCGGTGCTGGTCACTCAGAAACTTAGCACCGTTTATTCGCTCCGGTTCTTCGCCAGGTTCTTTGACTTCGATTTTTTACCGCGTTTCTTCGCTCAGAACGTTGACGATGTCGTTTGACCTCGAATTTTGACTGCGCTCTTTCGCTCCGGACCTTCGCACCGTTTGCGGCGTTGGATCTTCGCGCAATATCCCCGTAAACGGGGACGCTTTTCTATTCGGAAGGGGCTTCGCCCCTTACCCCGAATTTTAGAACGGACGCGGCGCGCGTCGGCGTTTCGTCCGTCCCAAGCCCCCGCCCCCGTCGGC
>CAJUCM010000029.1 GCA_910585235.1 uncultured Christensenella sp. | reverse complement strand
GACCTTGCGCGGCGCGTTCTGGCGGACGACGAATTTACGATCCTTATGCTCGTTGCGGTCTGCGGCTATAAACGGCGCGAGATCGGAGAAATGCTCTCCGTTCCCACGCCGACCGTCACCTGGAAATACAACAATGCCGTTTCCAAAATGCGGAAAGCTCTGAAAGACGAAGGTGAATGACATGAAACGCTTGAATCTGAAAAAACAACTCAAATCGGAATCCGACCGCTTCGTTCCCGATCCCTTTGATAAAATCGCAGTCGCAATCGACGCGGAAAAATTGTCAACCGCAAAGGAAAACGGAAATTCCCGAAGAAATGCGGCAAGGACGACGCGAAAAAAGCTCGGCGTCGGGCTCGGCGCTTCCTTTGCGGCGGCAGTCCTGTGCCTTGCAATCGTTCTGCCCGTGACGCTCGGCGGCGGAAGCAAAACGCTCCCTCCCCTCTCCGTTCGCCTCTCGGCGGAGAACTCGTACGGGATCGGCGCGGTCACGACGGTAAAACTTTTAAGCGAAAATGTTTTCGACGCGCGTACCGCCTCCGCCTTCTCCGTATCCTACGATGCTTCCGCCATTGCCGCAAAAGCGCAGGCTAAAACGTTCAACCGCTATTTTTCCGCGCTCGACAGCTTTCTCGGCGACGGGATCGTGACCACCTCTACGATCGCAAATACGGACGAGAATTATCCGTTTGAAACGAAAATGACAATCGGAGGAATGGATATTGACGGGAGCGCCGTCACTTATACCATGTACTATACCGAGACGATCGTAAAGCAAAGCGACGAAAAGGAAAAGAAAAAAAGCAAATACGCCCTCGAAGGGATCATGGTCATGGACGGTGCCGACTACTTTCTCGAAGGGGAACGCACGGAAGAGACGGCGCACGACGAATCCGAATCGGAACTTGAAATCCGCGCCTACGCGGACAGAACGGATAAAACATCTTATATCGAAATGAAGCAGGAAATTTCCGCGGAGACGGAACACGGAGAGAGCGAATACGAAACGGAATACGTGTTCTCCGTCTATTCAGACGGAGAACGTATCGAGGAAACGGCGGTCAAGTTTGAAACCGAACAAAAAAACGGCAAAGAACAGACAAAAATCGAACTCGAATTCCGCAACGGAGACGCCGAAGGAAAATACGAAATCAAACACAGCGTGAAAGGCGACGTTTCCGAAATGGAAGTCGAATACGAAATCGACGGCGAAGAGGGTGAATTTTATATCCGCGAGCTATCCGGCGGACAGAGCGGAAAATACGAATACCGCTTCTCCGACAACGAAACGATCGTTTTATAAACCTTTTTATACAAATAATAAAGCCGCCCGTTGCAACGGGCGGCTTTATTATTTGCGGTAAATATGCGCGACACAAAAGACAAGTCTTTCGGATCGCGCATAGGTTGGGGGGCAAAATTATTGATTGTTTTCCACCGCGCCCGCTCCGAGCGCGTGTTTTTTGGCATTCAGCGCATCCTGCTTTTGTTCTTCGACGGTTTTGACTTTCAGGCGGTTACTGCCGGAAAAGCCCTCTCTCGTCTTTATGTACGTTCCGTTTTTCTTTGCAGCCGCAATGCGTTTTTCAGCCTTTTTAATTTCCTCACGGTATTGCGGAAGATAATCTTTTCCCGCAATCAGCATTTCATCCGTCATCTGTGCGATCTCGTCGGGATCGCACACCGCGCCCGTAAGCGGATCGAGCATCATCGCCTGAACGAGCAACCGATAATCTCCCCTGACGGCGGCTTCGACCGACAGCCTCTGCACGAGGATATTCGATTCGCAGACGGCGGCGGGACCCACGGGGATCTCACCGAGTTGCGGTACGGAGATCCCGTTTGCATCGACGTAACAGGGCACCTCAACAACGGCGTCCGCAGGCAAATTCGTAATGCAGTTTTCATTCACCACGTTAAAGCAACCGCGGTAGATCTTACCCGTTTCCAGACTTTCGATAATGTGCGCGCCATGCTCCACGCTGACCGCGCTCCCGTCGTACGAATAGGGCGCTTCGTTCATCCAGTTCGGAAAATCCACTTCAAACCAATTCCTGTTTTCCGTACAAAACCGCAGATACCCTCCCGTTTCTCCGTGGATCCAATAGGACAGATCGATCCAGTCTTTGATTTTATCGAGCCGCTTTCTGTACCAGGGAAGATACTCCGAAAGATGTCCGTTCGATTCGGTGGAAAAATAGCCGAACCGCTTGAACATATCGATACGGACTTTCTCCTCCTGCGAATACTTCGGGTGCGCTTCCAACTTCTTCAAAAGCGTCTCCCCGCCCAATTCCTGCCCGCGGTGCTTTACGCTGAGATACCAGGTGATATGATTGATCCCCGCGCAGACAAAATCAAGTTCTTCGTGCGGGATTTGAAGCGCCTCCGCGATGAGCCGTTCGCCGTGCTGAACGCCGTGGCAAAGCCCCACCGTATTCACGCCGCCGTAACGGTTGCACGCCCAGGTGACCATTGCGTTGGGGTTGGAATAGTTGAGCATGAGACAATCCTTTTTGGCTACTTCGCGAATATCCTTACAAAGATCGAGCATAAAAGCGATCGTTCTCTGCCCGTACATAATGCCGCCCGCGCACATGGTATCGCCGACGCATTGATCGACGCCGTATTTCAGCGGAATATCAATATCCGTCTCGAACATTTCGAGCCCGCCGATGCGCACCGCGTTTACAATGTAATCCGCGTCTTTTAAGGCTTCGCGTCGGTTCGTGGTCGCCTGAATGCGGATCGAAAGCCCGTTGCTGTCAATATCCCTCTGACAGAGACGCGTCACCATATCGAGATTGCGTTCATTGATGTCCATAAACGACACCTGCAAATTTCTCAACTCTTTTACGGACAGAATATCCGTTAAGAGACGACGGGTAAATTCGATCCCGCCCGCGCCGATAAATGCGATTTTTTTACTCATCCTGATCATCTCCGTTATTTTCATTGTCCGCGTTTCCGCCATCCTGCGAATTGCGGTTCTTTCTCTTTTTCAATACGACCGTCAACGCGATCCCGACGCAAACGGCTACCGCGACGGCGCAGGATACGGCAATCAGTGCGATCTTCCATGACTCCATACCCCCCCCCTCGGTTTTTTCCTGCACCTCCGCCGTCACCGTAAGAGTGCATTCGGCTTTTGTGCCGTCGGCAAGCTCTGCCGTGATCGTGACCGTTCCCGTTTTCTTTGCCGTTACGATCCCGAAGCGGTTGACGGTTGCGATCGTCTCGTCGCTCGAAGTCCATGTGATCTGTTTATCGTTTCCGTCCGTGGAAATGATCGTAGCGGTCAGAAGCATATCCTTCCCCGCGGACACGGAGACGTTCGACTGCCTGATCTCCAACCGGTCGGGAACAACTTCAAAATCCGTATAGCGGAACTCCGGATCCAGATAGCAGGAATCGAAAGCGTTCGCTTCGTTGCAGTCAACGACAATATAGAACATATCGCCCGCCGTCACTGTAAGATTGCACACGGCTGCCTCTACGGGATTGCCGTAAGATACGAGTTGCCGCCCCGCGGCGGGGAAAATCTGTTCGTCGCCTTTGAAAACCCGTATTCGCACGCCGTCGCTTCTCGAATCGTAGGAGCGGAAATAGCTCATAAAATCGAGCGTTCCCGTAAGCGGTGCGCAAAATCCGAGAACCGCGTCATAGCCCTTTCCGGGGTGGATCAAATGCCCCTGCCAAAGAAGAAGATATTGATTGTGAGATCCGTCAACCCCCTCGGAAACGAGTTCCGCCGCTTTGGGAACCCAGCCGCCCGCCTGCAACATCTGGGCGGTATTCTCCTCGTACGCGCCCCACTCGCTCGTCGAATATCTGAGTTCGGAATAATTATCATCGCCCTCTTTGAGCATATAGTAGTGCCACTGTGGTCCCTGTTCGTTGCGGAACGAACTTCGCCAGCCGTAAACTTTATCGCTCTCAGCCAAAACGTTTACGGTAATTTCGACAGAGTTTCCGTCGCGCACGCTGAGCGTCAAGGTAGCCGTGCCCGCGCCCTTTGCCGAAACCGTAAGCGTGCCCGCCTCCCATTCGGCGGTCGCGATCTCCTCGTCGGAGGATACAACCGTCACCTCGTCGTTCTCATGGAACAGCGGTGAAATTTCCGTTAATACGGTCGTGGAATTACCCGCCAAGATATTGACGGATTGTTTATTCACAGACAAAACGGGATCGGAGGCTTTGGTGACCGTGACCGTGCATTCCGCATACGCTTCGGAATCCGCGATTGCAACGCGTACCGTCGCCGTACCCGCATTCTTTGCCGTGACAAGTCCTGTTTCGCTCAGCGTTATGACCGTATCCCCCTCCGCCTCGGGCGATTCGCCTACGATACTCCAAACGACCGTTTTTCCGCTCGAAGAGGGCGGAAGGATTTGATAGCTTAATTGCAGAGCATGCGCCTGTTCGATTGTCAGCTCTTCACCGCTCTGAACGATTGAAATCGAATCGTCCGGCGGAACGACGGTCACGCGGCACACGGCGGTCACGGGATTTTCGTCCTCGCTGACGCCGTCTTGAAGCGTCGCCGTAATCGTAGCCGTTCCCTCTCCGACCGCAGTGATCAGACCGCTTGCATCCACCGTCGCAACGGCGTCGTTGCTCGTGGAATAAGTCACCGTTTTCCCTGCGCTTGCCGCGGGCAAAATCGTCGCAGTAAGCTGACAGGTCTCCCCGCTCTCCTCTTCGTTTGCGGGAGCCGCCAGCGTCACTTCGTTTTTATCGAGCGTCAACTCGTCCGGTCTCTGCCCATAGACGACTTTCGGCGCGAAAAAGGTCTGATCGTTCGTAATGTCCCCGTTCGCGTCAAGAATAAAGTGGAGTATATCGCCTTCTACCACATCAATGTTATCCGTTATGAACCGATAAGTCGAACCTGCTTGAATGAGTTGCCAACCCTCGCCCGAAGCCTGTATATTCGTTTTCGGAGTCGGAAAGACGGGTTTCGCACCATAAAGCGACATCGCCACCGAGCCTCCCCATGCGCCGTATCCGAGACCCGTATTTTCTTTCGGCTGATGATATACGGCAAGACGCACACCGTTTCCTCCCGCAACCACGCGAATATCGTCTTTGAGATATACCGATCCGCTCTTCGGAACCCTGAACGAATATACAACGGACAGATTCGTTCCGGGGTGAACGGACTGTCCACCGGAAATCCGCAAATACTGTTGGCTCGAAGTATAGTATCCTGTACCGATTTCGGCATCGGAATAGGCGATGCCGTTTCCTGCCGGATACTGGACAAGATAATCGAGATTTTTATTTCCGCTGCCGTCCTTTAACTCCGTAGGCGTGCCGTTCCCCTGATTGCCGTCTCTTACCAAGGGATAAAGTTGCAGCGTTGTATTCGTAGTATCCGTTGCCAAAGCTCCCGTATCCGAATCGCTTCCAATCGTACCGTAAGCGTAAAAGCCAACGGTATCGAGCGCCTGAAAATACCAATTCGGACCGCCGCTCCCCGATACTTGGGCATAGTCGCCCGTCGCGCCTGGATACTCTTTTTCCACGTCATAGACCGTCTGCTCTTCGGCAAACGCGGTCTTTTCCGACAGACCGATCCCGAACAGCAAGGTGCAGAAAAAAATCGGTATCAATAGTAACCGCATCACATTTTTCACTGCTTTTTTCATGGTTGTTTCCTCCTTATCTCCCGTTCAATTCCGTCACATAAAACGAAAATCTTAAACTGTTTTGACCGTCGCTTGAAAAACGAATCTCCGTTTCACCGCCAGTCTCTCCCTCATAAACGAGGCTTGCGTTTTTGATCTCCTCTTTGAAAACGCATTTTCCCTGCCGCACAATTTCCACCTGAACGCCTCCCTCGCACTGTTCCCGCGTTTCGGGCGCAAACGTGAAAATGCCCGTTCCCTTCGGCAATCCGAAATTGCAAACCGCGCTTTTTCGGTTGATCCTTAAAACGCCTTTGCGTAAAAACTCCACGCCTTCGGATAAATAACTGTTTGTTTCGTTGTTGAATGCGATCTCTCTTTCACCCGTTGAAAACCGCATTTTTCCGCTTAGTATGAGGTCGAGCGACGAAACGCCGTCCGCACGCCTCCTCTTGATTAGCCGATTATCCGTTACGCCGAACGGCTGGATCTGCCTGAGCAGAATATACGGAGCGTTTTCAAATATGATTTTCATACCGTCCGCACGGACGCCCGCGGGACAGACCCCGTAAAACCCGCTCCCGTGAACGTATTCCCGCTCCGCAACCGTTTTGCCTTGCAGAAGATACGCGATTTTCAAACGGCACGCTGTATCCTGATTACAGAACGAAAACACCGTTTTATCGAGCGTTTGCGCTTTGCCGAACGAGATTGCGATCTCTTTGCCCGCCGCATTCAGAAAGGTTGAAAAATCGCCGTCAAACAGCGGTTCCGCACCTTCGGGAATATCCGATACGGCAATTTGCTGAAAGCGCTCACGGGTGCAAGCCGTAAAATCCGCGCCCGCCGTTTTCAATTCGTAAACCGCTTTCAGAACCGTATAGGGACACCAGGCAATATCGCTCTCGTGCATCATGCCCCGCCCCAATCCTACGGGGTCGCAGGAAATGCCCATCTGAATATATTCGTTCATGAATCCCGCGCCTGCGGAATACAGCGGATCGGACATCGCACCCGCCTTATCGTCCAGATTGACGGTAAGAAACGCGTTCCTCAACAGCAACAAGGCAAAGTCCTCATAATGCCCGTCATGTACGAGCTTTGAAAGTTCATAGTAACGCCCTGCGGCAAGCAAGCCCGCAATATCTCCCGCGGCGCAGGTGTTGGCGATAAAGCCCAATCCCCGCGTTAAAACGTGCGAATTTCCTTTGCCGCCCGCATGAAACTTTGTATCGTCTAACCCGACGGGTTCGAGGTTTATATCCTGCAACTGGTGATAAGTTTCGGTATAATCCGCACACCGTACGG
Organism: uncultured Christensenella sp.; assembly: GCA_910585235.1. Taxonomy (GTDB): domain Bacteria; phylum Bacillota; class Clostridia; order Christensenellales; family Borkfalkiaceae; genus Gallimonas. Next base: position 11,612 of record CAJUCM010000029.1, on the reverse strand, counting down.
CGCGCGCAAGATTTTCTTTTTCCCCGGTGACGCGGTAGAGCGCAAGATAGGCGTCCATGCCCGCGATCCCCGATTCCTTATCGAGCGACGGCTCGCCGATAAAGTCAACGATCCCGCCGTAAAAGCGCCCCTTAGAAAAGTTCTCCTTCCACACCTTTTCGCATTTATCGCGCGCGGACTGCAAATATTTTTTCTCGCCCGTATCTTCGTATAACTTTGTAAGGAGCGGAACGGAGAAAATTTCGTCGGCTTTCAGCGCCGTTTCCGCTTCCCGTAAAACGAACGCAAACCAGTCCCGCCGTTCGTTCCCCTCCGCTTTCAAAAGGCGGTACGCTTCGTACACCGAATCAACGCCCTCGAAGCGGCTGCGCCAGAAAGGGAAAAACTGATTTTTACCCGCATACTCTTTTTGAACCTGCACGTCGATGACCCGAATGAGTTTTTCGTCGGAGATCGCAACCGCAAAGCCCGCTCTCTTCATGCGCAAGAGAAGCGAGGCAAGATCGGCGTTGCGGTATAAAAATCCGCTTTCGGGAACAAAGTGATCGCAATTTGTCATAAACTGCGGGATCTCGTTGAGTTCGCCGTAGGATCCTTCCACGCGCGAGACGACTGCGTTCACCGCCTCGCCGATATTGACCGATCCGTCTTTTTCGGCAAGTTCGCCATAAATATCTCTCCACGTCCGTTTTTGGAACGCTTCAAAGGAATCGCAGTTGACTTTATTCACGCGGAAAGAAAATCTGCACGCTTCTCCGTTCAGAAAACGGCGGACGACCGCGTTGCTTCCGCAGGACGAATAGGTGACGGCGGGAAAGGCATAAAAGAGCGAAACCGAATCCCGTTGCTTATGAACGCCGACTGCGGGAAAATTGAAAGCGGGAGATATAAGAATTTTGGATTCCCGCGCGTCGTGATCGCCCTCCGCAGTCTCTCTCCGCCCCTCCGTCAGATCGGTGAGAACGATCCCGCGCCCTTCGGAAAACGCCCCGACAAGCGGTGCGGAGAGCGAATCCACTCCGCCGCCCGCATAATCGCCCATAAAGGGAAACTTGCTGTTCTTTGTTCCGCCGTACCAACAGGACGGCGCGAAAAATTTTGTCTCCCGCAAAGAAAATCCCGTCGGGATCTCCGCGCCGAATGAATAACCCTTTACGCGCTCCCCAAGTACAGCCCGCGCGTCGCATTCGACCGTAAATCCGTTTTCGTCCTCAATGAGGCGGTATTTCAGTCTGAATTTTGCGCCGTCAAAGCCCATGGAATATTCGGACTCGTTCCGCGATAAAGTCAACGGAATTCTGACCGTCTCTCCGTCCGCAAGAACTTCCGCATAGAATACGGCACTGTCAAAAAGGCGCTTCACGTTATCTTTCTCCCAACACCTTGAAGTCCTGTATCAGCATAGACGAGCCGGAAAGGTACGTCAGTTTTACATATCTCACGTTGCCCGCAAAGCGATTGAGCGTATATACGATCCTCTCCCCGTCAAACGACGCATATGGAAGATACGTTTCGCCGTCGGCGCTCGTCTCCACCGTAAAGGAATAACTTCCCGCCGCCGCAAATTTTACGGCGATTTCGTAAACATCCTTTGCTTCGCCGAAATCAAGAATCAACTCGCTGCCCGACGCCGCCGTGTAGGAAGTGGCGTAATTGTGCGCATCCACCGCAAGTTCGGGGTTTTGCCCTCCCGTCGCCGAAACCGTCGCATAGGAGGAGAGCAGGTCGTACGTTACGGGAAGCCCGATGATCTCCGCCGTATTTTCCGCCGTTTTCACAAAGCGTGCGCGGACTGTTCCCTCTCCCTGTTCAAACCAGTTTTCACCGTCTTTTGAAAAGAGCACGCTCCCCGCAACGCCCTTGACCTCGGAAACGTCGCAGTACTCGTTCAGATCATATACGAACATACCGTCCGACTTTGTTACATACTTATTTTTTGCAAGATTGAAATCCCTGTGCATATCGTCGCCCGCGACGATCTTGCCGTCCTTGGTTTCATCGTTTTCAGTCAGCGCGTAGATGCGTTCGTAATTTTGCAGGATCGCATACGGCACCCAGCCGATATTGGAATCGTGCATACTTCCGCGGCGCAGTACCGCCTTGTCTCCTCCCGAAGCAAGCCCGATATATTCGTTGAGGAATCCCTCGCCCGAACTGTGGATCATATCGTCCATCAAACCGACCTTATCGCCCATATTGACGTACAGCGTGGCGTTGTAAGTGAGATATTCGTAAAAATCAAAGTAATGCTTATCGTCCGTCAGCAAGTACAGCCGATAGAAGTCGGGAGCCGCAAGCACGCCAGAAATATCCGCGCTCGTCGTCTGACCGGAGATATAGCTCAACCCGTAGGGCATGATCTTGCCGTTGCCGAGAAATCCCTGCTGCGTCGGCGCGGACGTAATCCAGTCCTTTTCCGTTCCCGTACAGTCGTAGGGTTCGAGCAGGATCGGCTGGATCTGGTGCCATGTTTCCACGTACAGCGCGGAGTGTTCTGCAAGGGACAGCCACTTTTCGTCCCCCGTCTGTTCGTACAGATTCAGATAGATCCCGAACGCAATGATTCCGCTTTCCCTGTCGATGAGCCGTTCGGCGGATGGATTCGTGATCGCGCCGCAGTAGCGGAAGTTTTTATGATCCTCCGCAACGCTCTCCATGAGCGAGACGGCTTTCTCCAAAAACAGCTTCCCTTCCGTGACGCGCGCAAGATCGCTCAAAAACGCCGCGTCCAGCCAGTTATTATCTTCGAGGCAGACCGAAGCACGCTCCATGAGATAGTTCAGCCAATTGTGGTGTTCGATCCCGTAGCCGAGTTCGTTTTCGTATGCGCGGAGCAGATTCGTGAGCGCGTCGGAAGAGGCACGCGCCGCATACAGCGGATCGGTAGCCGTCAGATTTTCGTCGAGCGATCCGCGCGACACCTGAGAATCGATGACCGTAAGCGCGTGCATAATATAGCCGTTGTTCAGCGTTCTTCTGCCCTCGTTCAATAAGAGCATGGCAAGATCGACGTTGCGGTATAAAAATCCGCTGTCCGCTATAAAATGATCGGCATTCGTCATATACTGCGGAACGCCCCCGACAACGCCGTAAGAGCGATCGACCGCGCGTAGAAGCGCGTCCTTGACGTCCGTCGCCGCGTAGCGCTTATCCGTTACGGCATAGCGGGAATACGCCTCGCGCCACGCCGTTTTGCAGACGGAGGCAAAGTCCTCTTCTTCCGTGCAGGAAAGTTCAAAACCGACCGTGCGCGTAAGCCCTTCCTCCATCGGAAGCATTCTGTACTGCGTGTTGAACGGATTGAGCGCGATATAGTTATAACTGCACGAGGGATAAGTGTGGAAAATTTCGGTATGGATCCCGTCCTCTTTTTCAAGATTGGAGACCCCGATACCGGGCATATTCAGCCTGCCGTCGATCATCACTTTATTTTCGTTCACGCCGTGATCCTCGCCGACCGTCTCGCGGAAACCCGCCGTCGTATCGAGAAGCGTTAAGGCATATTCTCCGTCGTATGCGGTGAGAAGCGGCGCGCCCGCGTTATCCGCGGCAACAACGCTCATCTCTCCCGAAAAACCCGTTTTGACCCCTACGCCGCTGAACGTATAGGCATCGTTCCCGTAATAGTCCGCAGGGCAGAACCATTTGTACTCCTCCGCTCGCTTCGTCTTTTTCTGCACGAGCGGAAAATAGGTCGTAAAGCCGAGCTCCTCCGCCGCCGCGCTCTCCACCGTCACGGTGCGGGAAACGGAAATTTTTCCCGACAACGCCGTGATCTCGTCCGTGGCTTTGATTTGGCTCCCGCCCTCCGTCGTTACGATTGCAACTGCGCGGTAGCCGTTCTCCGTCTTTTCGACGGTAGAATAATTCGCTCCGAAATATCCGGAAACGCCGTCCACCGTATCGTAAGCGACGCGGACTTGGAGCGCGCCCTCCGAGGTTTCAAAGCCGTTCCCAAACGAAAGGATCTGCCCGTTTTCCGTTTCCCTGAAAGAAATCCCCAAATCCGTGCCAACGGAATCGGGCGCGCAGGCGACAAACAAAGAAAGCGTAAGCGCTGCCGAAAGCATAAGAGACATGGCTGATTTTTTCATAACTGTTCCTCCGTCAGGCATTCTTCATAAAACTGTCGTAGCCCTCTTGCAGGGTCTTGATATAATGATTGACGCCCATCCGTTTGAGATCGTTCTGCACGGTCTCCCAACTGTCCGAAATGTTCTTTTCTCCGCGGATCACCTGCGCCATCAACGTGCCGAGATAAGTGCTTAAACTGGTCGAGGTACTGGAAAGCGCGCGAAGCGTCGTCTCGTTAAAGGAGACCGGCGGATAACCGGGCTTGATATAAGCGGAGACTTTGGCAAGCTCTCTCGCCGAGTGGCTGACCGTGGGATCGCTGCTCTTGGAGAGAAAGTCGTCATAGGTAAGTTCGACGCCGGGAAGTCCGCCGCCCATCTGCACCGTGCGGTTGTTGACGATTTCATCCGTCGGCATCAGGTAACTCCATGTAGTATGTTCTTCATCGTCCCACTTCCATTCTACCCCTTCCTGCCCGACCGTATCCCAACGGCTGTACTCGACGTCATAGAGGGTATCGATCCAACGCATGGCAAGTTCGGGGTACTCGCAGTTGGCAGAGATCGCAAATGCGCCCGGATCAACGGCATATCTTCCCGCAAGGAAGGGCGTTCCCGTATATACCGACGAATTGAGCGGCGGAAGCGCGACGAAATCCTGCGCCCTTTCCCCCGCGACGAGATCCGCCGTCGCATCGAAAAATACGCCGATACTGTCCTTACTGCGCCCCTCCGCCCATACGGTGTTTTTCGTAAGCGTCACATAGTCGTTGTTGATCAAACCGTTGCTATACATTCCGTTCAGATATTCCAGCATGGGTTTGAAGTTCTCCTGCATCGCCCCCACTTTGACGGTACCGTTATCAACGTAGGCGTTCCATGTGAGCAGATTCATTCCGAACGCCGCAAAGAGGTGCGTCACTTCGTATGCGCCCGCAAGATACATGGGTTTTTCGTCCATCGCATCCCCGTTTCCGTTCGCGTCCTCGTTTTTGAAACGGGTGAGCACCTCGCTGAGTTTTTCGATCGTCGTGATGTCGGAAACCTCGATTCCGAGGCGGTCGCACCATTTTTGGTTGATCCAGAACACGCCGTCCGCGGTGTATCTGTCGCCCTTGTAGTGAACGGTAGGAAGCGAATAGATATGACCGTCCGCGGAAGTCATGATCCGCTTGACGTTCGGGGATTCTTCCATGATTTTTTTAAGGTTCGGCGCATACTCATCAATGAGATTTTCAAGCGGAATCAAAAGCCCCTGCGCGCCGAATTTCGCCTCGCTCGCACGGGGGATCTGCGCTTTATAAAAGACGTCAGGCATGGAAGCGACGTCAACAAACGCAAGCGGAAACTTTTCGGTATAGGTCGTCGCGTCATATACTTTGTCGAAGTTGAATTTAACGCCCGTCAGATTTTCCATGCGCTTGAAAAATTCGTTTTTCGACCAATCCGCAGAAATCGCAGTATGGTTGAGCGCCATCATATCGAGCGTGATTCCCCTGTACTCGTCCTTAATGACGGGATACGTTCCGACTTCCGTCACCACTTGCGGATTTGTGTGCTGTTCGAGCGGTTTGGACGCGCACGCCCCCATGGTCATTGCGGCAAGCAGAACAGACGCAGTTGCAATACATTTTAATTTCTTCATAGTATTTCCCCTTTTTTATATTGTTTCATTTTAACCTTTTAACGAACCCACCATTATGCCTTTCTGAAAATATTTTTGCGTTGCGGTGCACAGTACGATCATCGGAATACTCGCAATCACGATCACGCCGTATTTCATTGCCTCCATGGCGTTTAGCTGGTCAATGAGATTGCTCCCGCCGATCCCCCCGCCCGTCATGAGCTCCATCTGTGAATTGACGAGGAGCGTACGCAAAGTCAGCTGCAACGGATACTTGGAAGAATCGTTCAGGAAAATGAGCGCGTCGAAATACCCGTTCCATTTCGCGACCGCGTAATACATGATCATGACGGCGATGATCGGAGCGGAGAGCGGAAGTGCAAATTGCAGAAAGAAACGAACGTTTCCGCAACCGTCCACTCTCGCCGCGTCCAGAAGATCGTCCGGTATATTCGTCAAAAAATACGTTCTCACGAGAATAATGTTCCAGACCGAGACAGCCGAGGGAATGATGAGCGACAGGCGCGAATTGTACATTCCGAGCCCCTTTACGAGCAGGAAATACGGAACGATCCCGCCGCCAAAGAACAGCGTCACGGTGTAAACCTTCATAATAAATCCGCGAAGCATAAAATCTTTCCGCGAAAGCGGATAAGCCGCCGTAAACGTAAAGAACAGACTTACCGCAGTTCCCACGACGACGTAAAAAACGGAGTTCGCAAATCCCACCCAGATCTCTTTATAAGCAAAAATTTTTCCGTAGGCGCTCAGCGTAAACGAAGTCGGATACAGCCACATTTTCCCCGTCAGTACGTCCGAAGCGGTGGTGACGGAAGCGCTGACGACGTACACGAGCGGATACGCAAGGAGAACGAATAAAACGATCAGAACCGTATAGACCGCAACGTCGAAAACAATATCTTTTGCGGAGCGTTTTACCCCTCTTTTCTTCTTTACCATATACTGTACCCCGATACTTTTTTCGCAACGAAATTGACAAGCAAGCACAATACAAAATTGATAACGGAATTAAACAACCCTACGGCAGTGCCGAATCCGTAGTCGAAATTGATCAGCCCCATTTTATAGACGTATGTGGAGATCACTTCGCTTGCGGAAGTATTCAGTTCGTTCTGCAAGAGATAGACTTTTTCAAACGCAACGCTCATGATCCCTCCGACGGCAAGGATCAGCGATACGATCACAGTCGGCAGAATGGTCGGAAAATCAATGTGGATCATCGTCTGAAATTTACTTGCGCCGTCAATCTTTGCCGCGTCGTATAACTGCGTGTCCACGCCCGAAAGCGCGGAAGTATAGATGACCGTACTCCAACCGATGCTCTGCCACACGCCCGAAATGACGAATACGGGAATGAACCAGTCGGGGTCGGTGATAAAATCCTTTGCTTCCCCGCCGAACGCCTTGATGATCGTGTTGACGATCCCGCTTGTGGGATTCAGGAATGCAAGCAACATTGCAACGACCACGACCGTCGAGAGAAAGTTCGGAATATAGGATACGATCTGAAATACTTTTTTGAATCTTCCTTTAATACTGTTAAGCAACAGCGCAAGAACAATGGGGAGCGGAAAACCGAACAAAAGAGAAAACAGACTTACTTTTACGGTATTCAGCAGCACTTCTTTGAAATAATAGTACTCGAAAAACGCCTTGAAATTATCGAACCCGATCCAGGGGCTTCCGAAAATACCCAAAACGGAATTGTAGTTCTTAAAGGCGAGCAAGATCCCCACCATCGGAACGTACATGAAAATAATCACGAAAACGAACGTGGGCAAACTTAAAAGATACAGCCCTTTATTCCGCACAAGGTCTCTTTTCAGGCGGGAAAAATACCCCTTTTTATTCAGTTCGCGTCTCTTCGTCCTCTGCATCGACATCTCCGTCAAAGTTTGATTCTCGTCAGTACCATGGCGAATTTATTCCCCAATTTCAGCATACTTTCCCCGTCGTAGTGCCACGGGTCGGAAGGCATAACGGCAAGGTCGGAGGTATCGAGAAAATAGACCCTCTCCATTGCGTTCGCCACCGCCTGCTGCGCGCGGATCACCGTCCTATGTTCGGGCATCAAATTGAAATCCTCGTTGATCTTTCCGATACAGAAGGGAAATTCCGCTTGGAATTCGTTGCGGAAATCGCAAATGAGCGAAACGAGATTTTCGGCATAAGCGTCCGCTCTCACTTTGAGCATCGCGTCCCTTTCGCCCTGCATCCACGCCATACCGCAAATATCGGCGGTGTAGCCGAGTTCCGCGATTGCAGAAAGTCCGTCTTTGACCGTCCGGACAAATTCCTGATACCTGATCCCGATTTCCCCGCCCATGGAAGGAGAACGCCAATCCGCATATAAATCGGTATCGCCCCAGGCGTATTTCAGAATAAAATGCTCTTCGTCGGGCATTGTCTCGATGAGTTTTTGCGCCATGCCGACTTCGGGTCCGAAACGGGTCGCGTCATAACCATACCCCACCGTCACGGGCGCGAAATCGTCGCTCTGCGGACGGTAGATTTTCACCCGTTCGTCGGGTTCGGGCGCCTCGATTTCGCTCGCCTTTGAAATGCCGTGCGCATTCGACTGTCCGCCGATCAGCCATACGCGGGCAATTTTTTCCTGCGTATCCGCCTTTACGCCGAGTCCCGTTCCCAAGCCGATCCCTGTAAAAAGCACCGTTCCCGCCAAAGCCAACGCAGCCGCCGTTTTTTTCATAATCCTTTCTCCCTATGCTGTTGCCCATATTATATAACAAATTATGTTGCATGTAAATGGGTAAATGTTGCAAATTTATCATAAAAAAGAGGCGCATGAGCGCGCCTCTCTCTAAGTCGGAAATATCAGAATAATTTTTCGTTCCAAATCGAAATTTCGGCGATAAGCTGTTGGTTCTTATCGTAAATATAGTTATCGCGCGAGACCGCCGTTAAAAAGTCTTTCGGCGGAACCCCTATAATGCGGTTAAAAATTTTACAGAACGTTTTGTATTCGCCGAATCCCGTGAGACGTGCGATCTCAGTCAGATACAGTTTGTCCTGTTTAATGAGTTCGCATGCATAGGCGACGCGAAGCCGTTCGATATATTCGAGCGGTCCGACGCCCGTATTCTTTTTGAAAATGCGGTACAGATTGCTCCTGCTGAATCCGACGCGTTTTGCAAGCTCTTCGATGCTGATGACGCGCATAAATTCGCTCTGCACGATCTTCATGACGCTCTCGAAATTGTCTCTGTCGCGACGCATTTCTTTCTTTTTTGAGGGATAGTGCGCGACAAGTCCGGCAAGCAGAGAATACAAATTTCCCAAGGACGAGAGATGCGAGACAATATCGGAATGCGCGTTGCGCCGCACCTCCTCGAACTTGGCGCGGATCACCTTGTCCTCCGTATCGCGGAACACGGGATTTTCCGAAGAGATCGACATTCGCTCCATAATGCTTTTTACAAAGTTTCCGCCAAAACAAACCCAGATATATTCCCACGGATCTTTTTCGTCGGCAACGTAATACGCCGTATCCTGCGGATCGAGAAAAAAACCTTCCCCTTCGCCAATCTCATAGCGCTTTCCGTTCATTTCCAGCCTTCCCTTTCCCGACAGGCAGTAGTGAAACATATAATACACTTTTTTCGCGGGTCCCCAGAAATGCAGAGGCTCGCACTGCTCGTATCCGCATTCATAGACGACAAGATCGAATCCGCCGAAATTGACGGGCATATAACAGATAAAGCTATCGCTGTTTTCAAATTTACTGACCGTTTTTCCGCTCATAACCGCTCCGTTTTTTCAGTGTACTCCCGTTCGGCGTTTCTGTCAAGAGTTTTCATAAATAAAAAAGCGGACCCGCTTTTACGGCTCCGCTTCGGTATCTTCCGTTCAGTCCTCTTCTTCCTCTTCGGGAAGTTCCACGTTGTGGTAAACGCTCTGCACGTCGTCGTTCTCTTCGAGCTTATCGAGCATCTTCAAAAAGGTTTCGAGTTTATCCTGAGGAAGCGTGATCTTGTTCTGCGGAAGCATGGTGATTTCCGCTTGCAGGAAATTGAGCCCCTTTTCCTCCAAAAACTTACGCGCCTCGGAGAATGCGGGAACGGAAGTATAAATCTCAAACGCATCTTCCGCCGTGACCACGTCGTCCGCACCCGCTTCGATCGCGTATTCCGTCACTTCGTCCTCGGAAAGATTCGGCGTGCGCTCGACGACGATCACGCCCTTGTTCTCGAACATATACGAAACGCAACCGTTCATACCAAGACTTCCGCCGTGCTTGCTCATGATCGCGCGCACATCGCCCGCCGTGCGGTTGTTGTTGTCCGTCAGGGTCGTTACAATGACGGCGGAACCGCCCACGCCGTACCCCTCGTAGGTGAGTTCCTTATAGTCCTTATCGCCCACTTCGCCCGCGGCTTTTTTGATCGAACGCTCGATATTGTCGTTGGGCATATTCGCAGCTTTCGCCTTTGCGATGACGTCCGCAAGTTTGCTGTTCGTCGAGGGATTGGGATTTCCCTTTGCGGCAACCGCAAGCTCTCTGCCGAGCTTGGTGAAAATCTTTCCGCGCGCCGCGTCCGCCTTTCCTTTTTTTGCCTGAATGTTATGCCATTTACTATGTCCCGACATAAATTTACTCCTTGATTTTTTTCTTTAATTCATACATGAGAATCCCCGCAGCGACCGCCGCGTTCAGGCTCTCCGTATGCTTTCCCATAGGGATCGCAACGGTTCGATCCGCTCTTTTTCGCATGACTTCCGAAAGTCCCTGCCCTTCGTTGCCGATGACGAGCGCAAACTTTTCGGGAGCGCGGAACGAAAATACGTTTTCCCCGCCCATATCCGCCGCGATCAGCGGAACGGATCGCAAGGCGCTTAAAACCTCTTCATGCGTTCCCTGCATGATCTTTGCGTAGAACACCGCGCTCATGCTCGCCCGTACGCATTTCGGCGAAAACGGATCGGCAGCGGAGATACAATAGACCTCTTCATAGCCAGCGGCGACCGCCGTTCTTAAAATCGCACCCACGTTCGAGGGATCGGAGACCCCGTCTAAAACAAGGCAGCTTTTTTGCGGCGGCGCGATTTCAAACGCGGGAATCTTTACCTCTGCGGCGATCCCCTGCGGGGTTTTCGCATCGCATATCGCGCGGAACGCATCGCCGCCGAGCATGACGGCGGGATAGCCGTAAGTCACGCCCGCATAGTCCTCCCGCACGATCAACCGCACGATTTCAAGCGGAGAATCAACGCATTCGCGCACCGTCTTTTCGCCTTCGAGCAGAAACGTTCCCCGCTCTCTGCGTCCTTTTTTATCGCCGAGAGAGACAAGTTCTTTGACAAGCGGATTGTTTTTTGACAGGATCACCATAATGCAAAAAAGCCTTTTTTCAAAGGCTTTTCATTGTTAAATAGCGGCTTTCGCCTTGTTGCACAGTTCCGCGAACGCGTTCGCGTCGCTGACTGCAAGGTCTGCAAGAACTTTACGGTTGAGTTCGATCCCCGCAACCTTCAAGCCGTGCATCAGTTTGGAATAGGAAAGCCCGTTGAGTCTTGCCCCTGCGTTGATACGCGCGATCCAAAGGCTTCTCATATCGCGCTTTCTGTGCTTTCTGCCGATATAGGCATAGTTCAAAGACTTCATGACCGCTTCGCGCGCGATACGGTAGTTCTTGCTCTTATTCCCGAAATAGCCCTTGGCGAGCTTAAAAATCTTTCTACGTTTTTTAACGGCGTTTACGCCTCTTTTAATACGCATTCTTCATTCCCTCCCGTCAATCCTTATAAGGAATCATTCTCTTGACTGTATTTTCCTGCGTGGAAGAAACGAGCGTCGTCTGACGTAAATTTCTCTTTCTCTTCCTGTTCTTGGTTTCCGCCTTGTGGTTCTTGCCGCCGTGAGGTCTGTTCACCTT
>CAJUCM010000028.1:18509-19626 GCA_910585235.1 uncultured Christensenella sp. | reverse complement strand
AGTACCCCCCCCCTCGATCGAATCGGTTATCCCGTTCTCTGCGGAATCCGGACCGCCGTTCGGGGAAAGATCGGAAAAGACCAGCCCGAACGTAAGCGAAAACGCCAGCATTGCGCTCACCCCGATTGCGGAAATTTTCTTCCAGCTCCATTTTTTCATGTTTGATCCTCCTTGCCGGCTCTCTTTTTTCCAAACAAAGCAGGCAGATAGTTATACATATATATTATAACTGATTGAAAGCGCATATTGCAAGTATTTTGAATTGATTTATCTGATTTTTTCACAAAAAAACTACAATCCTCTCCGTTTTTTGTCATTTTTATCCATTGATTCCCCGATTTATCAAAAAAAAGAAACCGCCCGTGACCGAGTAAAAAGTAAAATCGACAAATCTCTTACGAAATTTGTCGATTTTTGGTGCGGACGAAGGGACTCGAACCCCCATGGTCTCCCACAGGAACCTGAAACCTGCGCGTCTGCCAATTTCGCCACGTCCGCAAATTAAAACACCGTCTTTTTGACTTGTTTTCCGTCGCTTGCGTCAAGCCGATAAACCTTGCCTCCTGCCGAAATGCTACGAACGGGTTCGCCGTCCGCAAATTCAAGAGCCGCATTGTTCTCAACGCCCCAAGCGCAATCACGATTATACAATACTATTTCGTCAAAGTCAAGCATTCTTTCGTTATAATGCGGGGAAATTTTTCCTTTCAGCCAGCCAAGTCCCTTGTGCATAGCGTAATCCCCTTCCACGACGGAATCCGAATACATATCTTCAAACCAGCAAATCGCCCCTGCGGATAAGCCCGTGATCAGAACGCCACGATCGTACGCTACACGGATCAAAGGTAAAAGTCCCGTTTGATTCCAGTGTTCGATCATGAACACGGTATTTCCTCCGCCCACGTAAATGAAGTCCGCCTTTTCAAATTTCAGGCGCAATTTCTCCAAATCGATTTCGCGGTTCACCGTGAGCGCCACGTCTGTTTTAATATTGTAAAGCCCCGTATATATCTTATGGAACGTATTATAATACGGCATACAGTCGTGGCTCGCCGTCGGAATAAAAAGCCCCGTTGCGCGTCTGTCGCCCGCGATTTTTTTCGCCTCGTCGGCTATA
>CAJUCM010000028.1:10557-18464 GCA_910585235.1 uncultured Christensenella sp. | reverse complement strand
GGTTTTTCCTCTTTTTCGTTTTCGCCCGCGAGCGCCGCTTCGTCCGCGCTGATCCCTACCGTCCTGTCAACGGGAAGGGAGAAGATGATCCCGCCCGCGTCCGTCTTGACCCCGACGCTATCAAAAAGCGCCTGCATGATGGCAAGTTTTCCTTCGCGCTTTGTTAAAATCAATAAAATTTCTTGTTCCGTCGCAAGCGAAATCCCGATAAACTGTTTCGCCTTTTTGTTGTCGAGCATTCTCGCATGCAGAATCGTACCGCCCGCCGCGCCGGCATTGCGGGCAGCCTCCATCGCTTCGTCCGAACGCTCCGCGTTTACGGCGCATACGATCAAATCATAAGTTCTCTTTTCGTCGGTCATGACCATACTCTCCACAACGGTTTTTTTGGTAGATGCTTTTGAAAGTCCGTTTGCAATGATCTCCGAAACGCCCGTGAGCGGAACGGTGAACGAAATTCCTCTGCCGACCAGATACAACGACATCTTTGCAAGGATTTCACGGATCAGAATATCTTCGTCGCTTTCGGGAAAGAGCGAAAGCATGATCGTTTTTTCCGTCTCGCCGATCCCGAAATAATCGAGAACGGCGGAGCGCGCCGTACCCGTTCCGGAAAAGGCAATGCTCAGCGCAACCGAACAGTCGTCAAGAATGCTTTTTAAGAGTGTTTCGTCTTTACGGTTGACAATGCTCACCAAAAGTTTCGTTCTGTTCTGACGGGGAAGTTTCGCTTTGTCGGGTCTTTGCTTTTCCTGTCTCGATTTCTTTTGCCTGTTTTTCTCGTTTTTCAGATTTCCGACTTTCTCTTTGATTGCGGAAACGGTTTTATTCTGAGTGGTTTTCTTTTTTTCTTCCATCAATCCACCTCGTATTCGAGGACTCTGTCTCTGACCGCGAGGAACGTGCGCTTTATTTTCTTTGTCTTTTGCTTATAGGCAATGCCCAAAATCTGAATGGTAATAAGCGGAGCCAGCGCAACGAACGCAACGCACCCGAACGCCTGCGTCATGATCGCCGTCGGATCGAGCACGCTGCACGCGCCGATCGCCATAGGCAGTACGAACGAAGAAACCATCGCGCCGCTCGCAACCCCGCCAGAGTCAAACGCAATACCCGTGAACATAGGCGGCGTAAATAACGTCAGAATCAGCGCGATCGAGTATCCGGGGAGAAGGATCCACATGATATTGATCCCCGTTAAAATTCTCGTCATTGCAAGCCCGATCGCAACGCTGACGCCGACGCATAAGCCGTACTTCATCGTTTTAGAGCTGATCGCGCCCGCCGAAGTCCTCTCCACCTGTTTGTTCAGAACGTGAACGGCAGGCTCCGCGGCGACGACGAAATAGCCGATCACCATGCCGACGGGAATCAACAGCCATCCGCCCCAAAGCCCCGCGAGCGACTCCCCGATCTGTCTGCCGACGGGCATAAATCCGACGTTCGCGCCCGTCAGGAAAACGACAAGCCCGATAAAAGTATAACCGAATCCGATAAATATTTTCGCGATCTGCCGTTTATGGAACGCCCGCGTCGAAAGCTGGAACACCAAAAAGAACACAATGATGGGCGCGATCGCAATCAATACTTCAAGCGCATAATCGCCGAATCCGTACAGGTACTCAAAAAACACGCCGCGGGTATTCGATACGGGAACCAGCGCGTCATAGGGATAATCTACTTCGGTAATATTGAAGATGATACCGAGCGTCAGCACCGCAATGATCGGTCCGATACTCGAAAGCGCGACCAAACCGAACGAATCGGACTGCCCTTTCCGATCGCTTCTGATCGACGCCACGCCGACGCCGAGAGACATGATAAACGGCACGGTCATGGGACCCGTCGTAACGCCGCCCGCGTCAAAGGAGACCGACCAGAACCCCTCCGGCACGAAAATCGCCGTTACGAACGCGGCAAGATAAAAGACGATGAGCAGAATAGAAAGGCGGATCCTGAACACGATCCTGAGCATGGCAAACATGAGAAAAATGCCCACGCCCACCGCAACCGTAATGATCAACAAATAATTGCCGAGCGGCGTTTTATCAGACACCGTCTTGACCTGTTCGGCAAGGATCTGCAAATCCGGTTCGGCGATCGTCACAATGATGCCGATGATAAACGAAAGCAACGCGATCAACCAGATTTTACGCGATTTCGTCATTGCCGAACCGATTTTTTCGCCAATGACGGTCATGGATCTATCCGCGCCCAACGTAAAACAACCCATTCCGATAATGAGCAATAATACGCCGACCGTAAATAATGCGAACGTCCCCGTGTCCAACGGCGCAAACGCCACGGACAAAACGACGACAATCAGCGCGATCGGCAAAATCGAAGTCAACGATTCGATTATTTTGTCTTTCAACGCTTTCGTCATGTGATCTCCTCTTCCTATTTATTGTACTTTTTTTCGATTGCGGAAATCTTATCAATCCTCCGCTTGTGATTCTCTCCCTGCGAAAACGGCGTTTCCAAAAAGACGCGCACGATTTCCCGCGCAAGATTGACCCCCGTATATCCCCCGCCGAGCGCGAGCACGTTCGCGTCATTGTGTTCGCGCGTCATGCGCGCGGAGAGCGGCTCACTGCAAAGCGCACAGCGGATCCCAGGCACTTTATTGGCGGCAATGCTGATCCCGATCCCCGTCGTACAGACGAAGATTCCGCGATCGCATTCTCCGTTTTTCACCGCTTCCGCCGCAAGAAGCGCAAAGTCGGGATAGTCGCACGAATTTTCATTCGTCGTGCCGAAATCCTTTATTTCGTATCCGTTCTTTTCAAGATATTCGATGACGGCGTTTTTAAGATACAGTCCGCCGTGATCGCAACAAAGCGCTATTTTCATATCACACCTCTTTTAATCCTCTTTCACTTCCAATCCGAGGCGACCGATGATCGTCGGAATACATTCGCGTATTTTGCGTAAAGTCACTCTGTATGCGTCAATCCCCTGTCCGAACGGATCGGGAATATCCTTGCCCGTTAATTCGTAAAAACTCATCACGTTTTTCCCCGGAATCAGATCGCATAAATCGCGCGTCATACAAATGACGGCGATCGCCTCTTCCACCGTCTTCTGCGTCAGCCGTTTGCTTTTGAACGTTTCGGAAAAGGGAATTTTTGCCTCGGAAAGCGCTTTTTGCGCCTCCGCATTCATTGGCGTACCCTCTTTCGCGTTCACACCCGCAGACTGCACGCGATACCATGCAATTTTTCTGCGTTTGAGTTCTTTGCGGAACGCCGCCTCTGCCATGGGAGAACGGCAGGTATTTCCCGAACACACAAACACGATTTTCTGGTATTTCATTTCCTTTCCTCTGACGCTCCGATCCCGAACGCACGCGTCAGGCGGTTCAGAACCCCCGCCATAACTCCGCCGCGGAGCGTCGGTTCAATCCCGATCAGAAGCGTCGCTTCCTGTTCCGCCCGCCTCAGTTGCGCATAGAGATTGCGCGCCATTTCTTCGCCCGTTCTTCCGAGTAAAAAAATATTTGAGCCGTTTACCGCAAGTTTTTCCGCAATGCCGTTCTCCGCAAGAAAATAAGGTTTTCCACCCCGCTCTTCCTCTTCGCGGTATAACCGCATTGCTTTTTCCTGCTCTCCAAACGTAAAGTATGCCGTCCTGCACTTAGGCGCGTAATGCTTATAAGCCATTCCGGGACTTTTGGGCTTTTCGCCCGCCCGCCGCTCATAGACGAAGCATCTTCCTGCAACGCCCGCGATCATTTCACGCGTGATAAGTCCCTCGCGCAAAATCACGGGGTCTTTTCCCGTGCAGTCCAAAACGGTGCTTTCGATCCCGCCGTCGCAGTCCCCGCCGTCGAGAATGAGCGGAATCTCTCCGTTAAAATCGTCAAAAACGTGTTTTGCGGTCACGGGAGAAACGTGTTTACTGCGGTTTGCACTCGGCGCCGCGATCGGCAGATCGACCTTTTTCAAAAATTTCTGCGCCGTCTTTGACGACGGCACGCGGATCGCAAGCGTATTCAATCCGCACGATACAAAAGAGCTGACTTTCGCCGTCGAAGGATATACCATCGTCAGCGGTCCCGGCAAAAACGCTCTTTGGAGCGCGACCGCATATTCGGGAATAAAATCAACGAGCGGACCGATGTTGAAACCGCTGTGAACGTGCGCGATCAAAGGATTGTCAGCGGGGCGCCCTTTCAGGCTGAATATCTTCTGCACCGCCTTATCGTTTAATGCGTTTGCGCCCAGTCCGTAAACGGTCTCCGTATGAAACGCGACGACCTCGCCCGCCAAAATATACCGTTCGGCTTTTTCAAGAGCTTCTTGGGAAAGGCTTAAAATTTCCGTGATCATTCTATCGGAATATCCCCGTCGTCGTCCTCGGAGGATTCCTCCCAATCAGGTTTTTTCTTGATGTACTGCGGTTCCTCTTCGGGACGCCCCTGCAAATCGGTTTCCACAAACTTTGTTTTGGAACCGATAAAGCGCAACTGGATCCTCCCCGGTTCGCCGTTTCTGAATTTAGAAATATGCAGTTCGGAAGCGCCCTCCACGACTTTACCGCTGCTCATATCCTCTTTGGATGCAGTCTGGTCAAAACGGTTGATGAACATGACGATGTCCGCGTCCTGCTCGATCGCACCCGATTCGCGGAGATCCGAAAGTTGCGGCTCCTTCCCTTGAAAGCGCCTGAGCTGGGAAAGCGCAATGACGGGAACGTCGAGTTCTTTCGCCATGATTTTAAGTCCGCGCGTAATGTCGGCAATTTCCTTCTGGCGGTTCTCCGCAGAACCCTTCCCCGCAGAGTCCCCCTGCATCAGCTGGATATAGTCGATCATCACAAGATCGAGCCTGCCCTCGGAACTCTTCAAACGACGGCATTTTGAAAGAATTTCTCCCGCCGTGATATTCGTTTTATCGTCGATAAAAATTTTACTGTGTTTGATCTTATCGCTTGCCGCCCATAATTTTTTGAAGTCGTCCGGCGTCAAACGCTCGTCCGCCGTGGGCGTATTCGCTTTTTTCATGCTCACGCCCGAATAGGCGCAGAGCAATCTCTGCAACAACTGCCTTCTCGACATTTCGAGGGAGAACACCGCCGCAACTTTTCCGCGTTGCAGACAGGCGTGTTCCACGATATTCATGGCAAACGAAGTTTTACCGGCGCCCGGACGCGCCGCAATAATGATGAGGTCGGATTTCTGCAAACCGTTCGTCTTGCGGTCAAGGCGGGGAAAACCCGTCTCCACGCCGCGCGCCGAATCGGGATTGGTCTGAATCAGTTCGATCCTGTCGAGCACCGCCTGAACATCTACGCCGTCCTCTAAGCCTTTGAGCGCGGTCGATTCTTCCTGCTGGGAAATCGCATAAACTTTCTTTTCCGCAAATTCCAGCGCGTCTTTTTCTTCGGGCGACTTCATGCACATCTCGATCACGTCCTTTG
The DNA here is from genome assembly GCA_910585235.1 of uncultured Christensenella sp. Lineage (GTDB taxonomy): Bacteria > Bacillota > Clostridia > Christensenellales > Borkfalkiaceae > Gallimonas. The sequence continues at coordinate 13,043 of CAJUCM010000028.1, read as the reverse complement.
AAGCGCGGATGAGTTTGCGGTTCATGGAATCGCGTTTGATAATTTCAAGATATTGCTTGTAGTTGACGGAAGAAATCGCGTTTTCTGCGATCTCCGTGATCGACTGGACGCCGCCCGCCGCATTGAGTTTGTCGTCGGCGGAAAGTCTGTCGGTCAAAGTGACAATATCGACCGCCTTGCCCGCCGCGTGAACGGCTTTCATACCGCGGAGAATCTCGCGGTGCGATTCCTGATAGAAATCTTCCGCATGGAGATCGTCGAGAATTTCCGATTGCACCTCTTCGTCCATCAAAATACAGCCGAGGAGCGCTTTCTCCGCGTCTAAATTGTGCGGCATCTGATTGACTGCCATAGTTTCTCCTTAGGTGTAGCTTTCGAGTTTTTCAAGAGCCTCTTCAAATTCTTTCATGACGCTTGCAAACGTCTCTTTCTTCGTGAGATCCGCTCCCGCGATTTTAAGCAGGGATACGGGATCGGTCTTGCTTCCGCCCGACAGAAATTCAAAGTATTTTTTGACGGCGGGTTCGCCCTCGGAAAAAATTTTGTTCGCAATCGCCACTGCCGCCGTAATTCCCGTCGCATATTTATAGACGTAGAACGAACGGTAGAAATGGGGAATCCGTGCCCACTCGATTTCAATTTCCTTATCGTGATAGAGCGCGTCTCCGTAATACTTGCGGTTCAGTCCGTAATAGAGTTCGGAAAGATTGTCTTTGTTGAGCGGTTCACCTTTCTCCGCCATTGCGTGCGCCTTTTCCTCGAATTCGGCAAACTGCGTCTGACGGAAGAGCGTCGTGCGAATCATTTCAAGGAAGTAGCTGACAAGATACTTTTCCAAGTTCTTATCCGTCGTCGTATTCAAAAGATATTTGAGAAGCAACACTTCATTGACGGTGCTCGCAACTTCCGCAACGAAAATTTTATAGTCGGCTTTCGCATACGGTTGGGTACGGTTGGAAAAATAGGTGTGCATCGAATGCCCCATTTCGTGCGCGATCGTAAAGACGTCGTGCGTCGTTTTCTGATAATTCAAAAGCACGAACGGATGAACCCCGTAAACGCCCGTCGAATATGCGCCGCTCTTTTTGCCGGGCGTTTCATAGACGTCGATCCAGCGCTCGTCCCTGCCCTTTTTCAAAAGCGCGTTATATTCTTCTCCAAGCGGAGCAAGCCCTTTGAGTACCGTTTCATACGCCTCCTCATAGGTAAGACGCATATCGGCATTCTCTACGAGAGGCGGATAAATATCGTACATATGCATTTCGTCAAGCCCCATCATCTTTTTGCGGAGCGCCATATAGCGGTGCATGACGGGAGACGCGTCGTTCACACAGTTGACGAGATTTTGATAGACGCTTGCATCAACGTCTTCCTCGAAGAGCGCCATCTCCAAAGAAGAATTGAATCCGCGCACGTTTTTGAAAAAGATGTCCTGTTTGACGTTTCCGTAATAGGTCGTTGCAAGCGTACCGACGATTTTGCGGTAAGCGGAATAGTATTTTTCAAACGCCTCTTTACGCTTTTTTCTGTCTCCACCGTTGAGGATCACGGAATAGAGCCCGTGCGAGAGGCGCTGTTTTTTACCCTCATATTCGATTTCGGGAAAATCAACTTCCGCATTATCGAGCATTTCAAAAGTATCGTAAGCCGTCGAAAGCGGTTCCTGAACCTCGGCAAGAATGCGTTCTTCTTTTTCCGAGAGAATATGCTTCTTCTTTTTCAGCAACCGCAGGAAAAAATAATCGTAATCGGAAAGGGATTTATCCTTGGCAAACGCCGTCAGATATTCCTCTTTGAGCGAAGAGATTTCGGGGATTGCAAACGCCGTTTCCGATCCGAGACGGGTAAAGAGCTGCATGACCCTTTGCAACGCGGAGCTGTACTTGGAATCGCTCACGTCTTCGTCATGCTTCATGTGCGCATAAAGATATACTTTCAGAAGAGCGGTTTCATACTCTTCTTCCGCACGGAAATAATGAAGAATATTTTCCGCACGGTTCAGCGTGCCTTTGTATTTTTTTGCAAACTGCGGATTGGTAAGTTTGGAAAAGGCTTTTTCCCATTCCTCGTCGCTTTCAAACAAATCGGAAGTTTTCCACAAATATTTTTCGTCGATTTCGTTGCGTTTCATTTCTTTATATCTCCTAAAATCAATTTTTGAAACTATGGATCGGCGCGGGGATCAGTCCGCCGCGTCCCACAAATTTGCTTGCGTCGCCCTCGTGTACTTTCATAACGGGCGCCCTTCCGAGCAGTCCGCCGAACTGCACTTCGTCGCCAACCGTTTTCCCCGGAACGGGAATCACGCGTACCGCCGTCGTCTTATTGTTGATCATGCCGATCGCCGCCTCATCCGCGATCATTGCGGAAATCGTTGCGTCGGGCGTATTGCCGGGAATTGCGATCATATCGAGTCCGACGGAGCAGACCGCCGTCATCGCTTCAAGTTTATCCACGGAAATTTTTTCACGCTCCGCCGCTTCGAT
>CAJUCM010000028.1:263-10547 GCA_910585235.1 uncultured Christensenella sp. | reverse complement strand
GCCGATGTCCTCGGATACGGGAATAAACGCGCCCGAAAGCCCGCCGACACGGGACGACGCCATAAGTCCGCCCTTCTTGACCGCATCGTTGAGCATGGCAAGCGCCGCCGTCGTACCGTGACCGCCCACCGTTTCAAGACCGAGTTCTTCAAGGATATGTGCGACGGAATCTCCGCGCGCGGGCGTGGGGGCAAGCGAAAGATCTACGATCCCGAAAGGAATCCCAAGCCGCTTCGACGCTTCTTTTGCGATCAACTGCCCTGCGCGCGTGATCTTGAACGCCGTGCGCTTGATCACTTCCGCCGCTTCGGTAAGATCGGCGTCTTTTTTATCTTTCAGGGCATGATGCACAACGCCGGGACCGGATACGCCTACGTTGATCACCGCGTCCGCCTCGCTCACGCCGTGGAATGCGCCCGCCATAAACGGATTATCCTCCACCGCATTACAGAATACGACGAGTTTACAGCAACCGAGCCCGTCTTTTTCTTTGGTCAGTTCCGCAGTCTTTTTGATGATCCCGCCCATCATGCGGACAGCGTCCATATTGATCCCCGATTTGCTCGATCCTACATTGACGGAAGCACAGAGCCGTTCCGTGGAAGAAAGTACTTCGGGAATGGTCGCAAGAAATTTTTCTTCATAGTCCGCCGTTCCTTTCTGAACAAGCGCGGAATATCCGCCCAAAAAGTCGATTCCGAGTTCCTTCGCCGCCCGGTCGAGCGCGCGCCCGACAAGAACGCTCTCTTCGGGAAACGCCGCCGTCACAAGCGAAACGGGCGTTACGGAAACGCGTTTATTCACGATGGGAATGCCGTATTCTTTGGAAAGCGCCTCCGCCACGGGAACAAGATTTTCCGCTTTCTTCATGACGCGTTCGTAAACGGCGTTCGCCGTTTTTTCAGAGCTTTCCCTGATGCAGGAAAGGAGCGATACGCCAAGCGTCACCGTACGGATATCGAGATGCTCGCGCTCTATCATTTCAATCGTTTCAAGTACGTCGAATTTACTGAACATAGATTTTACCGTCGATTAAATATTGTGCATTGCGTCAAAGATGTCCGCATGCTGGATCCTTACGCTCATGCCGATCTTTTGTCCCATTTTATCAAGTCCGTCGGCAAGCAGAGAAAAATCCTCTTTGCTCTCAGAAGTATCCACTTTCATGATCATGGCGAACTGCGCCCCCATGATCGTCTGCGAAATATCCTCGATATTGACCCCGTGTTCAAAAAGGTACCCGCTCACCTTTGCTATGATTCCGCGATGATCGGAACCTGTTACTGTAACGACCGCTTTCATTGTTTCTCCTCTTCTTCCGTTTCGTTTTCTGTTTCGTATTCCAAAAGAATATTTCCCTGCACGACGAGTTTTGCCTTTGCCCCTTCTTTGAAGGGCGGAAAATCTTTTTCGCCGTCAATGTAAACCTGACGCGTCATCATTCCGTCTCTTTTCACGTTCGGAACAGAGAAATCGGCAACGTTCACGTCAACGCCGTCATAAGTGATCCAATCGTCTACTCCTTCAAACGGAGCAACAAACGATTCTTTCAAGCCCTCCGAAAAAAATTTGAGCATTTTGACGTACGCTTTGGAACGCTTATAACTGATTCCCATAAAGGGAAACGCAAACATAAAAAACAACGCCGTTAAGACGCACACGATCACAATGACCCAGGGCTGCATAGAATCTTCATACGGCAACATGGCATACCATACCGCACAGCCTATGATCGCCAACAGCCACACCGCAAGCACGCTGAAAAAGACGGCGAGCAGGCGCCTCTTCTGCCAGACGGCATTCCACAAATCATCATCAGAATATAATTTTACCATAGTCTTTCCTATTATATCTTATTCGGTCAGAAAATGCAAGAAGCTGCTTGCCTTCCGCCGTAAAAAACTTCGGAAAATATTATTGGTGAACCGCGACCCTCGTCCGCATGCTCTCCCAAAAATTAGTAAACGATTTTATCTTCAACGACCATTTCGGCACGACGCCGAAAATATCGCTTTCGTTCAGACAGCCTATTTCGGTGGAATCGTAGCTGTTCCCGCGATTGTCTCCGAGAAAAAAAATTTTGCCTTTCCCTACCGTTATTTCCTGACCGCCATATTCAAAACTCGGCGTATTTCCTCTGATATACGGCTCGTCGAGCAACGTAAAATCCTCTGCGCCCGCATACTTTACGCTGATTTTTCCGTTCTCCCATTTAACGGTATCTCCCTCAACGGCAATCAGGCGCTTAATAATATAGTCCCCGCTGAAATGCAGTTCCGCCCCGTCCTCTCTATGTGCGTCTTTCACGGAAATGATCACGACGTCCCCGCGTTCGGCTTTACCGTTTTTTACATAGAGTAAGTCGCCGTTCTCCACCGTGTTCAACATCGAATCGCCCGAAACCTCCACCAAAAAATAATTTTGGTGGACCCAAATATTGAACACCGCAAAAACCAGCAACGCCGCAACGACGATACTTAAAAGCACACTGCCGAATATGACGAGAGGCGAGCGTTTTTTCCGTTGATTGAGCATTAAAGGGCGCTCAGGCAAATTATCACGCATCATTTCATTATAGCCAGAGAACGTTATTGAGAACCGCGCGGCTGTCAAGATAGAACACGACGGAAACGGTATCGCGGAAACTTTCAAGCGGTCTGCCCGTCTCCGACTTAAAATCTTCGGGATCGAGAACAAAATTTTTCCATTTTCCGCCTCCCTCCAATTTCACGGTTGCGGTATAGCCCGTATGTTCCTCCTCGTCTTTGAAAAAGGTCACCTTCACTGAAAGATTCTCCGCCGACCACATATCGAAAGAGAGCGAACAGTTATCGGGCGCCTCATAGCGCGGCTCGCCCACGCGGTAAGAGATCACGGCATCTGCGGAAATTCCTTTAAGCCCGCCGTAGCCGACTTCTTCCAATCCGTCCGACACCTTTCTTCCCGCAAAACAATCTGCAAGCGGGCGGCTTCCGAGATAGCGGATAATTCCGTTGAGCTTATCCTGATGCGCGTCGTACAAAACTCTGCTTGACGGGCAACTGTTGTTATACGGTTTTTTAACCTCAAACTCTTGAATCTTACTCGTCACGCTGAATCCGTTTGAATAGCGCGCAAAGGTATAAATCAGAACTTTATCGCTTCCCTCATATACGGAGAGCGGAATCTTTACGATGTTTCCCGCCTGAAAATTATCGGGGGGTCCCATGACGCGCGTCCAATCGCGCGTTCTGAACCGCGAAACTTTTTCCGTATAGAAATAACCGCAATCCACGACTTCGCCCATCGGATCGTTTTTTATGGTCACAAAAAGATTTCCGTCGCCGTCCTCCGCTACCGTAAACGACGTTGGCTTACTCAAAAACACCGAATGCTCTTTCATGTATTTATCCATGAATAAGTCGATATCCGCAAGCGCGTGACTGCCGACAAGCCCGTTCCCATGCGAAGAGAACAGCAACGCTTTCTCAACTTCGGGGTTGATTTGCTGGAACGTATCGTAAACCCTGTCGTAATTGTATTTTTTATCGCTGACCGCGGAAATCAGCAGTAACGGACATTTGACGTATGGCGCATAGCTCTGCGAATCGATTCCCGCAATAAAGCGATGCCTCTCCTCGTCGAACGCGCGTTGTTTTCCGTCCCCGAACTTTTCAATATCCTGATAGGCAAGCCACCCCGCCGCGCAGACGGAAATCATGCAGGAGAGATTGACGTAGGGCGCAATCTTAAAGAGTATCTCCCCGCCCGTTCTCAGTCCGAGCGCCCCAACGCATTTTACTTCGGGTCTGTCGAACAGGAAGCGCACCGCATAGCGCGCGACCCCAGCCCACTCATACCAACTCGTCTCTTTGGCGGTCGGCTCCGCATAGCGCATTGCCCTGCCCGCGCGGACGTAGTTCGCATAATCCACGTCCTGCGGGTAATAGGTATAGCGACTCGAACCGTTGTCTCCGCAGTAATCCACGCAAAGAACGCCGTATCCGCGCGAAACGAATCTGCGGACAAATTCCATGTCCGGTTTGGAACCCGCTTCAAACAGGATCATCAGAACAGGGAACTGCGCCTCCCCTTTCGGATAAGCATACTGCGCATAAATTCTTACGCGCCCCTTCGCCGTTTTTCTGCCCGAAAAAAAGACTTCCTGAACGATTGCGTCTCCGCATTCCGTTTCTTCGAGCATTTCCGTTTCCAACGGCAACGAATCGTCGAAATCTTTCCAGAGCGTTACGGGTGTCAGAATGTTCAAATTATTACCTCACTCAGTGATTATTTGCGAACCGTGTTTTTCGGTCGCTTTTTTGACAGTCAATTTACGGTTAATCCTGTGTTTGAGTTCTTCCACATGAGAAATGATCCCGATAGAAAATTTTTCGTTTCTCAGTTTTTCAAGACTGTCCATAACGGTATCGACCAGTTTTGAATCGAGCGTTCCGAACCCCTCGTCCAAAAAGAAAAATTCCGAGGAACGCAGATACCTTGCGCCGATTTCCTGCGAAAGCGACAAGGCGAGCGACAGAGAAACGAGAAAGGTTTCTCCGCCGGAGAGCGTATTGACACCGCGGAGCGCTCCGCCGTGCAGATTGTCGCCTACATAAAATCCGCCGTCATATTTCAGAAAGTACTGTCCGTTCGTCAGCGACAACAGTCTTCCGCTCGCATTGTATGAAACTGCGGTCAGATATTCTTCCGCGATGAACTCCATGAACTTATTGCCCTCTAAAAGTTTTTTGAGCCGTTCGCAGAGGGACAGTTCCTTCTCGTTTTCTTTGAGTTCTTTTTCAAACCCGATTTTAACTTTCAGCGCCTCTTCCGCGCGGGCAAGCTCATCCTTTTTCAGCGCGACCGAAGCGACGCATTCCTCGTTTTCCCGTTCTGCTTCTTGGAGCGCGTTCTGCAATGCCGTTATCTCTTCCGCGTCCACGAACGGGACAGCTTTCAATCTTTCATTCTGTGCTTTTGCAAAAGCATAATCTTCGCGGAACTTGACGGCGCGCGCCCTTGCCGCCTCTTCGTCTCCGTACTTCTCCAACAGAGCGTTCGCCGCCGCGCCGTCCTTAAAATGACCGTTTGCAAGCGCTTCCGAAAAACTTCTTGTTCTCTCTTCAACAATTTTATTGCTTGCGCCGACGCGCTCCGCGCAAACGGCGACGTTTGCCTCTGCCGCGCTCCGCGCTTTTCTCGCGTCCTCGATCTCTTTAACGTGAGACTTTGTCTCGTTTTTTAACCTGACGATCCGCGCTTCCAGCTCTGCAAGCGGGATCGCTTCACTTATTGTTTTTTGAATTTCGTCAAATTCCTTTTTGAGCCGCAACCCCTCTTCTTCGATATTTTTCAAGCGGATCTGATGCGCCTTATAGTCGCCGTTGCGCTGTTCGAGAATACGGAGTTTTTCATGCTCCTGTTTTACTAATTTCTCTCGTTCCGCATTTTCCTTTTCCCAGACCGAGAAATCCGCCGTTTCACCCTTTGCGAGCGCAGAATATTTACGGATCAACGGTTCGACTTCTTCTTCCGTTTCGGGGAATTTTTTTTCAACCGCCTCTAATTCGTCCTTGAATTCCGCATACTCTTCACGGAAAAACGCCGCTTTCTGAAAAGCGCCCGCTTTCCCGTAAGAAGCGATCCGATCCTCGATTTCCTTTTTCTCTTTTTCGTAATCGAACGCGGGGAATTTATCTTTGAGCCGTCTGTATTCTTCCCGCGAAGCGCGTAACTGCTCCTGCAATTCCGCGGCACGCTTTGCGTGTTTTTCCCGTTCTTCACTGCGCAACCGCTGTTCGTTCAGCGCCGCAAGCTCATTCTCCGCCTTTTCGGCGTCCCATAAAAGCGCGTTCGCCTCTGTCTCTTTCGCACGCAAAAGTTTGCCATTCGCGTTCTGAAACGCAATCTCGGATTCCTTTTTTTCGCAATCGGCACGCCGAAGCGCTTCTTCCGTCCTGCGAACCGTCTCCGCCGCAGACAGTTGCGTCAGTTCTTTTTCAAGGATTTCCATTTGCGGCAATCCGCTCTTTAACTTTTCAAATCTTTCAATCCAGACTTTTTTTTCTTTTCCTTTTTCAAAGTCTGCGGATTTGCTCTTTTCGCGTTCGCGCACCTCATCGAGCTTCTTTTTCAAGGTTTCCGCGGTTTTAGAAAGAGTTCCGATCTCCTCCCTTAAACGCCCGTTTGTCTCTTCGGAAATCTGCCCGTAGGGCAATAATTTCGTCTTTGAAAGTTCTACGGCGATCTCCGCGTCTTTGAACGCGGCGTTCACGCGCTTTACAAGCCGTTCGCCGTAACGCTCCAAGTCAAAAAGACGCGAAATCAGTTTCAGGCGGTCGGAAGGCGCGGATCTGACGAACTGCGCAAACTCGCCCTGCGGGAGCGCGATGCACTTTTCATAATCCCTCTGTTCGAGTCCGATCACCGCTTTAAGAAGTTCGTTCCCCTGCCTTACGGCGTCCGCCACACAGAGAAAAGCGTCTTTCTCCTCATCGAACTCATAAACTTTTAAGTTCTGCGAAGCGTTTTTGCGTTTGAGTTCCCGCTCCACGCGGTACCGGCGGCGCTTCCCCGCATAGTCTATATCAAATTCAAAATGAACGAACGCCTTGTTCTGATCATAATTGATAATATCTGCGATCTTCCCCGAACGCGCGCGCATCACTTCGCCGTACAGAGCAAACCCGATACAGTCGAGGATCGTGCTCTTGCCCGAACCCGTATCTCCGAAAATGCCGAAAATCCCGTATTGCAGGAGCTGTTCAAAATCAATTTTCTGCGGTTCGGAAAAGGAATTGATCCCGCAGAATTCAAGGCTTACGGGTCTCATTCTTCCTCCTTTAACAAACTCAGAAACTTTTCCGTGAGTTCGCGCTTGGGCTCGTCACCGAATTTGGAGCGATAATATTCCTGAAAAAGTTCTCCCGAAGTCAGCGAGGAACGCGTGAACATCGGCGCAAACTCTCCCGTTTTCACGCGGGGAACAATAAATATCAATCCTTCACAGATGTCTTTAAGCGCCTGCGTCTCCTGCGAGGTCAACGGCGCATCGAGATTCAGCGTAAGTTCCACAAAACAATTCTCATATCCGCTAAGAAGTTTCAGCGCCTCCTCCGCGCCGTTGCATTCTGGGCGAACAAGTTTTCTTCCTGATTGAAGCGGGATAACTTTTACGGTCTCTACCCGATCGCCGTTCGTTTCCAAAATCCGTACGGACTTTTCCGTATTCGCCTCGTCAAAGGAATATTGCAGGAGCGAACCGCTGTAAAAAACGTTCTCCGCCATTTTTTGGGGACGGTGCAAGTGTCCCAGCGCAACGTACGCATTCTTCGGAAACAGTTTAGAAGAAACGGCGCGCGCGCCTCCGAGGTCGATATCGCGTTCGCTGTCGCTGCACTTACCGCCCGCCGTAAAAATATGCGCTAAAAGAATATAAGGGATCCCTGCTTCATATCCCTCTTCACCGCGCCGGATACGGCGGCGGATCCGCTCCTCATAGCTTTCTTCCGTCTTTTCCTCTTTCAGGCTTGCCTCGTTTGGATACGGCAGAGCGCTGACATATACTTTCTCGCCCTTCTCGTTTTCGAGAAGAATATAAAAATCTCCCGCCGAAACCGCGCGAAGTTTTCTTGTTCCGTTCAGCGGGATCCGCTTGGGTTTGTTGCCGAACAGATACACCCCTGAATCGGCGGCAAAGGGCGCGGCGGCGGAAAGACGCACCCCGTCGTCATGATTTCCGCTGACAATCACTACCGCACGGTCCCTGCCCGCAATTTTTTTGATCTTTGCATAAAAAAGCTCTTCCGCCTCTGCCGGCGGAGTAAAGGTATCGAATACGTCACCTGCAACAAGTACGAGTTCGACGTTTTCTTTTTCGCAAATTTCAGCAATTTCGTCAAGCGCCAGTTCCTGTTCGGGAAGTCGTTCCCGATCGGATAACCGTTTTCCGATATGCCAATCGGAGGTGTGTAAAATTTTCATGAACCGAATTTTTTTCTTTCCGGTCGAAAAGGCATTGCTTTTCGACAAAAGTTATGCTATATTAGTGTAACACGGATTTCAAAAAAAAGCAAGCGTTGAAATGCGCTTGACCGAAATTAACCGTTCGGGGAAAATGTTGCCCGTACGCGCGTTTTCGGACGGAGGAACAAATGTCGTTCAGCACCTTCTCCAAGGGCTTCACCGCCAATATGTTTACAAGCGTGGAGAATCAGTTCATAACGAAATATCTGCCGCAGGCAGACGGAGACGCCGTAAGAGTTTATCTCTACGGTCTGTATCTTTGCCAATGTTCGGAAGAATTCGATGCCGCAACGACCGCAAAACTTCTCCGTCTCTCCCCTGAAAAACTCGTTGAAATCTATAATTTCTGGGAAGAATGCGACCTTGTACATATCCTTTCGCGCGATCCCCTCTTTGTCGAATATCTCCCCGTCAACGCTTCGATCGGAAAACCCAAGCCCGTTAAAGCTGAAAAATACGCGGAATTCAACCGCGAGCTTTATAAGCTGTTACAAAAGGCGAACAAAGAATTCAAGCCCTATGAAATGCAGAAAATTCTTGAATTTCTCGAAAACAATCCTATGGAACAGCAGGCGTTTCTGCTCGTAGCGGAATACTGCGTTAAAAAGGACGGCGAAAAACTTTCCTGCTCCCATATTCTCAACAAAGCGGCTAAACTGTGCAGGGAGCGCAAATATACCCTCGAACAGGCAGAAAAAGAACTTGCGGACTTTAACGAACACGAACGCGATCTTTCAAAAATTTTCTCCTATCTGGGAATCTACCGAAAAGTACAGGAGAGCGATTACGAATTTTTGAATCGGTGGCTGAATGCGGGAATGCAGGCGGAAACGATCTTCACCGTTGCAAAGCGGCTAAAAAAAGGTTCTTTGACCACTGTAAACGCCGTTTTGGAAGAACTTGCAGAAAAAAATATCTATAAAGCGGAAGATGCGGAAATTTATCTTGCAAAACGCGACGAACTGACCGCGATCGTTTACGCCGTCGCAAAGCGGCTCGGCGTCAAAGTACAGAATCCCCGCCCGTTCGCAGAGGAATATGCGGAAAAGTGGCTCGAACGCGGTTATGACGCCGCTTCGCTCAATCTGATCGCTTCGTTCTGCATGAAGCTCGGCTACGGATTCGGAGAAATGGATTCGCTCGTCGATATGCTCTACCGCGACGGTACGGTTGACGGAGAAAGCGTAAAAACATACTGCTCGGCACGCGACAAGGATTTCAGGCTTCTGCAATCCCTGCAAGCGGAATGCGGCGTTCTTAAAAAGACGCAATCCGCGCTCGATATGGTCGCCGCGTGGAAGAGCTGGAATTTTTCCGACGCCATGATAAAGGAAGCGGCAAAACGTAGCGCAAACGCATCCGCCCCTCTCCCCTACATGAACAAATTGCTTTCCGAATGGAAACGGGAAGGCGTTTTTACTCTTTCGGCAATTCCCGAAAACGTCTCCCCGCATAAAAACGCAGTCTATCAGAACGAAGCGGCAATAGCGGCGGATATGCGCGGCTCGCGCGAACGTTACTACGCCTCGCTTCGGGAGCAGGCGCTCGACCGAGCGGAAAAAATGCGCAAAAAAGCCTCCGAAAACGACAATTTCCGAAAGGCCGAAAGCGAATTAAAAGAATGCGAAATCGCGCTTGCCCGCGCCGAAGTGTTTGATTCGGAAAAGCTCCCCGACCTGCGCCGCACCCTTGAACAAATCAAAGAGCGGCGAAAGAACGCTTTACGGGAATCGGGGATCGCGGAAGCCGATCTTCTGCCGAATTATACCTGCAAAAAGTGTTCGGATACCGGCTTTCTGAAAGACGGCAGAATGTGCGATTGCTATCGTCCGTCCTAAAAACAAAACGCGGTTGATACCGCGTTTTTTATTCGTATTCCCCATAATCGCGCCGATCGCGCGGCTGCGGACGGGGAGCAGGAGGAGGCGGACAGTGCGGTCTGAAATCTTCACACTTATCGTTCTTTTTCGGTTCGCATTGCGAAGCGCCCTTGATCTCCACAAGCACGACGTCCTCGCCGATCCTCACGATATTCTTCAACTCGATAAACATATCCGCCTTCCCCCAGCGGAATCCCTTTCCTCCCGGCACGACGATCCCCTGCACTTTTCCCTCAGGATAGGTGAATACAATATCGCATACTTTGCCGAGCCGTCTTCCGTCGCAGACATTGACGGTATCCTTTTGTTTCAGTTCCGAAAAGCTCGTTTCCACATGATATTATATGCACGAATGCAAAAAAATAAAACGAACGACTGACATTCTTTACGGTCGTTC
>CAJUCM010000028.1:0-224 GCA_910585235.1 uncultured Christensenella sp. | reverse complement strand
ACACGGTTCAGCCAAACGATCAGATCGTTAAGTTCGCGGACGAGGAATTGAAGATTCAGCGGAACCAGCTTGCGCAAAACTTTATTACAGATGAATACGTCGATCCCCTCCACCTCTTTGCCGCCGCAGGCAACATATACCGAGACGAACTGCGTAAGCTGTTTCATAAGGCGCGTTCCGAATTTAACCGCGAACCGCTGTCCCAGGAACGTATCCAGATCCTC
>CAJUCM010000027.1:16341-20215 GCA_910585235.1 uncultured Christensenella sp. | reverse complement strand
TGGTGCGGTCGACAGGAATCGAACCTGCATGGGGTGAACCACAAGATCCTTAGTCTTGCGCGTCTGCCAGTTCCGCCACGACCGCTTAACTTGATAAGCATGAATTATTGTAACGCAAACAAAAAAAAATGTCAATCAAAAATTGCGTATATTTTCTGATATCTTAATACTTTTTTCACATAGTTTTTTGTTTCGCCGTAAGGAATAGATTTCAGATGAACTCCGTCGTCGGAATATTCGTTATTTTTTAACCATAGCGATACAATACCTTCTCCGGCGTTATAGGCGGCAATCACCGTTTTAGTATCTTCAAATCGCGATTGAAGATAATTGAGGTAAATACAGCCGAGCATGGCATTGTACTCGCCGTCGTTGAGCTGTTCCGCATTGAAAGGAATATTATTTTGTTCGCAAACGAATTTAGCGGTAGAGGGCATAAGCTGCATAAGCCCGACTGCCCCCGCAGAACTTACGGCGTCTTCGGAAAATCCGCTTTCCGCTTTGATAATTGAAAATGCAAGCGAGGGCATCTGTGCATATTTTTGAACGGTTTTACGGCACGGACGACGGAATGATGCGGTAAAAATCAGAAATATAAATGCAAAGAAAAGTATGATTCCCGCCACCGCATATCCGATTTTTTTGGTTCGGCTTAACATCAAAATACAGTATGAGAGAAAAACTAAAAACTTTCCCGTATGCAATGATAAAATTTTGAAAAAACATTCACAAATAAATAAAATATTTCAAAAAAATATTGACTAAATTCAATTTGGTTGTTATAATATCCTCGGTAAATCCGAAGAGATTTATAAGATACGCAAGGAGCGAAAAGCACTATGGTAAATTTCGTTTTGGATGCAAAGAAAAGAGGCGTAGAAGTTTCAAAACACCTCTACGGGCTGTTTTTTGAGGACATCAATCAAGCGGCGGACGGCGGACTCAATGCGGAAATGGTGATCAACAATTCGTTTGAATTCGCATATTTTTCTTACGACGATTTCGATTGCACGAGCGACGTGGAAGTCCGCAATCAAAAAAATTTTTATTGGGATATTTTCGGTGCGGGTCCCAAGAAAATTACGAAAAACGGGGGAATGAACGAAAACAATCCTTCCTATCTTTTGCTTGACGTCGGCGGAATTTATCATCTTGAAAACCCCGGTTATTTTACGAACGGCGGTTACGATATATACGGAATGCCGATCGAGAATAACGAAACGTACCATTTTTCCATGTTTATAAAACGGCTTGGATTCAAAGGTACGGCAAAAGTCTTTATCCGCGGTGCGCACGGTCGGCATACAACGATCGGTGAAATCAAAATCCCGGAGGGAACGGAAGGGGACTGGATCAAAGTTTCCGCCAGTGTAAAGGCAGAAAAGGACTTTATGGGCAGGCTTTGCATCAATCTGGAAGGCAACGGAAAAATCGGTATCGACTATGTTTCCCTGTTGCCCTCTAAAACCTGGGGCGATCCCGATAAATACAGAAACGGCAAACTTTCACCCCGTATCGTGGAAGTTCTGAAAGACTGTCAACCGTCCTTTTTCCGCTTTCCCGGCGGTTGCGTCGTGGAAGGGGACGTCGCATTCGATTATCAATACAGATGGCGCAATACGGTGGGTCCCTTGGAACAGCGCAAACAAATCCCGAATCTTTGGCGCTATATGCAGTCTTACGGGATCGGATTTTATGAGTATTTCGCGCTTTGCGAGGATTTGAATATGACACCGCTTCCCGTTCTGCATTGCGGAGTTCTTTGCCAGATCAGAATGGGGGAACAGCGCAAGACGGGTTATCAGCGAATCGTTCCCGGAACGGAAAAATTCCAAAAAGAAGTGATCGATAATGTAGCCGATCTTATTTTCTTTGCCAAGGGCAACGTCTCGTCCAATGATAAAAATGAAGCGTATTGGGCAAAGATCCGTTCGGATATGGGGCATCCGCAGCCTTTTGAACTCAAATATATCGGGATCGGAAATGAAAACTGGGGCTACGAATATTTTGATAACTTTGCGTCCTGTCTTTTGGGCGTAAGGCAGTATATGTACAACGGAAGAATGACCGATCTTCTCAAACTTTTTGATATTACCGTTGTAACGACCGCCGGCGTCGATATCCGTCCGCAGGATTCCAACGATTCCTGGAAAGTCATAAACGAAAAATATCGGGATATGATCGTAGACGAGCACGTCTATAACTCTTACCAATGGTTTATTGATAACTCGAAACGGTATGATTGCTATGACCGCAGCGGTGCCAAAGTGTTCATGGGCGAGTATTCAACGCATACGATGGCGGACGGACGGGGGAGACTTAACGGCGACAATAACTTAAAAACCGCGCTCTCCGAAGCAGTATTTCTGACAGGGTGCGAACGCAACTCCGACGTTGTTAAAATGACCTGCTATGCACCGCTCTTTGCTTCGGCCGTCAATTATCGCTGGACGCCGAATCTGATTTGGTTCAATGCGCGCGACGTAATGTTAACGCCGAACTACTTCGTTCAGCAGATGTTTGCAAAGAATACCGGAAAATACACGCTGACAGACGTTTCTCCCGTCAACGACGACAATGCAGGCGGGCTTCTGATCGGCGGTCACAGAACAGCGAATGCGGTCTCGTATGTAAAAGTCACCGACAGAAAGTCGGGCAAGGAACTCTATTATCATAATTTCAAAGACGGTCTCGGTGATTGGAAAGTATATCCGAATTGCAGGGGCGGTCATATTGAAAACGGAAAACTGATCATCGAAGAGAGCGACGCATTCAACGGTTATTATTATGACGCGCAGTCTTTTTCCGACTGCGACGTAGAGATCGATTTTAACAGGATATGCGGCGAGCAGAGTTTTATTGCAGGCGTGGGCGTTTCCGACGTGAGAGACGCGGGAACCATGGATTCCGCGGGATTCTCGATTTGTTGCCAGTACGGTAAAAATCATAAGGGCTACGACGTATCCTTTGATAAACGCGTAGATTTTATCAGAACTGTCTGTGAAATGATGGGCAAGGATAAATTCCTCGGATACAGCCCCGACGGAAATAAACTGCGTCTTGAATACACGAAGAACAAGTTCCGTGCTTGCATTTATAAAGACGGCGATTGGCATGAAGTGCTGAATAAAAACATCTGGAAAGTCAACGAGCGTGTGTTCCAGAGTACAACGGTGGGGGATGACGGAAAGATTTATCTCAAAGTCGTTAACGTTTCGGGCAAGGATGAGGAACTCAATGCAAAACTCGTGAATTTCCCGAAAAAGAAAGTCGCAAACGTTACGACGCTCTGGAACGAAGATTTAACTGCAATCAACGAAATCAATGTTAAAGCGGGCAAACGCATGAATATCGTCCCTGTTGAAAGCAAAATCAAACTTGACGGCGATACGCTCAAAGCAACGCTTAAAAACAACAGTCTGAATGTATTCGTAATCGAATAATCTCAAAAATCAAGATGGACCCCGTCGTTAAATCGACGGGGTCTTTCATATTTTCAGAAACGTTTCATATATTATATCAATGCTTGATTTTCTCGCGCCGAGACTGAAAAATGCGATCCGAATGGTAAATATGAAACTGCTTTATGAACTTCGGATTCGCGCGGACAAGCCGTTCAGGGTCAATCTGAACGGAAAATTCTGTTATCTCGGCGAATTCGGGATCACGGAAAAGCCGTCGCTTGCATTATTTCCGACTGCGGCGGAAATCGAGGAAACGCTGTTTGCGGCAAGCAATTACTCCGTTTACGCGGTTGAAAATCAGTTAAAGCGCGGGTTTGTCACGGGCAGAGAGGGGGAGCGGATCGGCGTTGCGGGTACGTTTGTCTATGACGGAAACGGCGTGCTTTCCGTGCATTCGGTGACCTCGCTCT
>CAJUCM010000027.1:13916-16331 GCA_910585235.1 uncultured Christensenella sp. | reverse complement strand
CACGCCATTGTAGGATGTTCTGATGAAATTTATCAAAAATGCTTTTCGCAGGGCATTTGTTCGCTTTTGATTATGGCGCCTCCGGGAGAGGGCAAGACAACGCTTTTGCGGGATCTTACGCGGATCATCAGCGAACGGACAAAGTTAAACATTCTTGTCAGCGACGAGCGCGGAGAGCTCTCCGCCGGGGCATTGGGGGATACGAGCGACGTGGTTCGTTTTGCGGACAAGCTGACCGTATTTACGGCAGGAATCCGCGCCATGCGTCCTGACGTGATCGTGACGGACGAGCTTCTTCCGGAGGATTATGCGGCGGTGAGGCGTGCGCGGGAAAGCGGGATCCGAGTGCTTGCGTCGGCGCATCTGAAAAAGTATGAGGACGTACCCGATAAACTGTTTGAACGCTATGTAATTTTGGACGGACTCGGAAAAATCGGTAAAATTTTACGGAGCGACGGAAATGATCTGGATTAAAATTATCATTTGTATTGCCGTCATTGCCTTTTCAACGGCAATCGGTTATCTTCTTGCGGGAAAATACCGTGCAAGAAAAAAGTTTTACGATCAGTTCAGTCTTTTTAACGAGCGCTATCTTAACGAGCTCAGCTATTCAAGAAAACCGCTTCCCGATTTCTTGAAGCAATATGAATATACAGGCGATTTTGCAAAGACCGTCAGCCGGTGCGTGGATGAACGCGACTGTGACGTGAAATATCCGTATCTTACGAATGAAGAAAAGACCCTGTGCGGAAATTATTTTTCCATGCTCGGCAAAGGGGACGCGCTGTCGCAAAAGTCATTTTTCGGTGCACAGACCGCAATCCTTGATGCAAAACGTGCAGAGGGCGATAAACAGGCGAAATCGCGCGGAAATCTCTACCTGAAACTTGGTCTGCTCGCAGGGCTTGCAATTGTAATTCTGATTATATAATTATGGATATTTCGATCATTTTCAAATTGGCGGCAATCGGGATCATTATTACGATCGTCTGTCAAATACTTAAAAAATCGGACAGAGACGACGTTGCGACGGTGGTTTCAATCGTCGGCCTGGTGATTGCATTGACGGTTGCCGTCACTATGATCGGGGATTTATTCCGGACGGTGCAGGAAATTTTCGGAGTTTATTGACTATGCAGATATTTCAGCTCGTCGGCATTGCGATTATTACGGCGGTTGCGGCGCTCCTGCTACGGGGAACGAAGCCGGAGCTTGCGTTTGCCGTGAGCATTGCGGGCGGTATTATTCTCTTGCTTTTCGCCTTTGAAATTTTCAAAGGCAGTCTTTTGATATTTGATAAAATTACAGCGGCGACGGGAATCGAATCGTCGATCGTAAAAATATTACTGAAAATGGTCGGGATCGGATATCTTGTGGAATTCAGTGCGGGGATATTGAACGATTTCGGACAAAACAGTCTGGGGGACAAGCTGGTGTTCTGCGGAAAAATGATTATCCTCGTACTCGCCGTTCCGATCCTTGAAAGCGTTCTCAATCTTATCGTAAAATTATTGGAGCTTGTCTGATATGGTTGCGCTGAAAAGGACGCTTTCCGCCCGAATCGGACAGTGCGTAAAAAAACGTAAGTCAATCCGCAGAACTTTATGGATCATTTTTTCGGTCACAATAACGGCAATACTCTTTCTGTTGGTCGGCACGGGGGAGCGGGGAACGGTAAAAGCGGAAAGCAGTGAAGAGGAGGCGGCGCTGGAACAGCTCGGTCTGACGGTGGAAGAATTGCTTGCGGCTCTTGATACCAAAGAACTCGAAGCGTATCTGAATACCTTGACGGATTTTAAGGGCGTAACGGTAAAAGAAAAACTTTTAAGTCTGATAACGGGAGATTATGCGCTCGACTACGGCTCGCTGGGGGAATCGGTTTTACATTTCGTCTGGCAGGAGGCGCAGACGATGCTACCCGCTTTTGCCGTTATACTCGCCGTCGCATTGCTGTGCGGAGTGCTTAATTCCTTAAAGAATGGATTTTTGCACAGTACCATGTCAGACATAATCAACTTTGTCGGGTATATTTCCGTAGGCGCGGTCGTATTTGCCTGCCTTGTTGACGTGCTGAGCAGCGGATTTTCTGCGATTACGGCAATAAAAAAACAAATGGATCTGATATATCCGATTTTACTGACTTTAATGGCGGCGAGCGGGGGCGGCGTTTCCGCGGCGGTATATCGCCCTGCGGTAGCGTTCATGAGCGGGTCGATCGCAAATTTATTTTTGACCGTTGTTATGCCGATCGCCGTCGTTGTGATCGTTCTCTCCTTTCTCGGAAATCTCAGCGAGGAGGTGCGGACGGAAAAATTAGGGGATTTTTTCAAGAGCGTCAGCAAATGGATCGTCGGGCTTGCGCTCGGTATTTTCAGCGTATTCCTGAGCGTGCAAGGCATTACCGCGGCGCAGTAC
>CAJUCM010000027.1:6630-13906 GCA_910585235.1 uncultured Christensenella sp. | reverse complement strand
TATGTAATATCCGGTTCCGTGCCGATCGTGGGCGGTTTTTTATCGGGCGGAGTGGAAATCGTGATCGCGGGAAGCGCTTTGATCAAAAACGCGCTCGGATCGTTTGCGCTTTTTTTGTTATTCGGAGTTTTATTGCGTCCCGTGCTTCTGTTTGCGGCGTTGCAGTTATTTCTCAGGATTTCCGCTGCCGCCACGGAACCTGCGGGCGGAAAAATTTCTACCTTTTTATCCAGACTTGCAGGGGATTCGGGATATTTTCTTGCGGCGCTCCTGTGCGTCGGTTTTCTTTACTTTCTGACGTTGCTTCTGATCATTTTTTCTACGGGGGTTATCTGCTGATGAGGGCGTATGTTTTAAGTATTGCGGGAATCGTTCTTGTGATCGCCGCGGTCTCTATCATTTCTCCGAACGGGAAAATGGGGAAAATGATCAAGGGAATGGGACGGTTATTTATTCTTGTCGTTATGGTTGCGCCGTTTGCCTCATTTTTCGGAGAACGGGAGAGTCATATTTTTCAGTCGGACAAAATCGAGCAGGATAAAGACTATCTGATTTATTGTGCGGAGATGTTGAGCGAAGCGGACGAAAAGGAAATTATAAATTATCTTGACGAAATTTTTTCGGTTTCTGTCGAAGTTAAAGTTTTTCGCAGTGAAAGCACGGGATTTCCGCGCAAAAAGATTGAAGCTAAAATTACCGATTTCGGAATAATCGGACAAGATGAGCATATAGATAGGATAGAGGATGTCCGAGAGGCTCTTGAAAAACGGTACGGCTGTGAGGCGGTGGTCTCTTGAAAAAAGAAAATATCAAGAATTTTTTCAATAATAAGACGGCGCGAACTGTTTTTATTCTGATCATAGCGCTGCTTTTGGTCTTCGCGGTATACCGTGTATTTTTCAGAAGCGAAAAGACTTCTCTGGCTCATGAGGCGACCGAACTCGAAGAGCGTTTGTCTAAAATTCTTTCGGAAATCAACGGCGTCGGCGAGGTTTCGGTAATGGTAACCGAAGAAGAGGGGAAGGCCGTGAGCGCAGTGATCGTGTTTCGCGGGGCGGACAGCATTCTGACGCGCATCCGCGTCATCGACGTAACCTCAGGCGCGCTCGGAATCAATAAGGATAAAGTTTTAGTCTATCCCGCCGAGAGTTAAATTGTAAAAATTAAAAATAAGGAGATAAATCAAATGTCAAACACCAAGAAAATCGCACTTATGTCAACGCTTGTTCTTTTACTTGCCGTGACCGCAATCTTTAACTTTGTTCTTGCGGGAACGCGCACTGCTTCGGCGGACGTCGGATCCATAGACGTAAATTATTTCACGACCTACCGCGCCAACCGTACCGCTACCAGAAACGAGGAGTTCGTTCAGCTTGACAGCATTATTGCCGCATACGCGTCGGATTCCGCCGAGTACCGCGAAGCCGTTGAGGAAAAACAGAAAATGGTCGCCATCATGGAAGATGAACTCGTTATGGAATCCATTATCCGCACGCTTGGTTTTTCCGACGTTGCAGTTTCGATCGGAAGCGATTCCAACAACATCAACGTTTTCATCAATACGAACGAGCTTTCGGATGAAAATATCGATAAAATCTTCTATGCGTTTGAAATTGAGTACGGCGTTCGCGAAGGGAATATCATAATTATGCCCATTTATGCGGAAAGTTGAGAAAAAACAGTAGTAAAAATTTAAGTTATGTGCTATAATACCCATATAGAGGAGTCGTATTATGGCAAGCATCAAATACAATCCGGGCGGACAAAAAGGAAAAATTACTTATAATGCGGACATCGTAAGCGGAATCGTAGTTCTCAGTCTCCGCGAAACGGAAGGCATTGACCTGATACCGTCCAAAAATAAGGGAATCAAACTTTGTTTTGAAAAAGAGGGCGTATTCGTGGACGTATCCGTGATCGCGCACTACGGATACAGCGTTCCGGAGCTTGCGTTCCGCATTCAGCAGAATATCAAACAAATGGTGGAATCCATGACAAAATATAAGATCGCCAAAGTGGATATTCATGTTCAGAGCGTTGTGTTCGACCGCGCCAAGGAAGAGACGACCGACGAGACGAACGGCGAAGAGATGCGTGCCGCCGATGCGATGCAGGATAAAAAAACCGAAAACTGAAATGGATTCCCTTTCCTTACAGGAAGGGGAATTTGTTGCGTATAGAGGCTATCATGAGAAGTAACGCGAGAGAAGCGGCATTCAAAATTATTTTTTCAGAACTCTTTCAGGACAATGCGGGGGCAGGGTTCAAATCCCGTATTTATAAGAGCGAAAAACTCGGCGAAGAAGATACGGCTTTTGCAGAACGCCTTGTTTCTCTTGTTGAGGAACACCGCGAAGAGCTTTCGTGTATGCTGAACGGAAAAATCGAACGCTTTGCAGAGAACAGAGTTTATAAAGCGGACAGAGCGCTTATGCTTTTGGGGCTTGCGGAAATCAGATATTGCGACGATATTCCGCCCCTCGTTTCCGTCAGCGAAGCGGCGACGCTTGCGCGCAAGTATTCGACTGAAAATTCTGCCGATTTTGTGAGCGGCGTGCTCGGAGGGTTTATTGATGACGTTACTTGACGGAAAGCGGATTGCATCGGAAATCAGGCGGGAACTTCGCGATAGGGTTTTACAAATGCGGAAAAAGCCCGAACTCGCCGTCGTGCTCGTCGGTGAAGATCCCGCTTCGGAAATATATGTGAAAGGCAAGGTCAACGCGTGCCGGGAGGTAGGGATCGGATCCCGCGTCTGCCGTTTGCCCAAGTCAGCGACACAGAATGAGGTGGAAACGCTCGTCTCTTCCCTTGTCGATAACGTTGAAATCAACGGGATTCTGGTTCAGTTGCCGTTGCCGGAAGGGCTTGATTCCGATAAAATTCTCGGTCTGATTCCTCCGAGAAAGGACGTGGACGGATTTTCTCCCGTAAATTTCGGCAAAATTGCGTTGGGGGAAAATGCTACTTCCGCCTGCACGCCGCAGGGGGTCATCGAGCTTTTAACGCGCTACCAAATCGATCTTCGGGGAAAGCGCGCCGTCGTCGTCGGAAGAAGTAAAATCGTCGGGCGTCCGCTTACAATGCTTCTTTTGAATCGTGACGCGACCGTGACTGTCTGTCACAGCAAAACGGAGCAACTGAAAGAAGAATGTCTGAAAGCGGATATTCTGATTGTCGCCATCGGAAAGCCCCGATATATTACGGGGGATATGATCAAAAAAGGCGCGGTTGTCGTTGACGTGGGGATCAATCGCGGTGAAAACGGAAAACTCTGCGGAGACGTAGATTTCGAGTCGGCAAAAGAAAAAGCGTCGTTTATAACGCCTGTTCCCGGCGGGGTCGGACCTATGACGATCGCTATGCTTTTAAGAAATACGATAGAGGCGGCAGAAAGAGCGGAATGACCGATTTTGTTCAACAGTATAATTTGTACGAAACGCAATTTGAAAAGGCGCTCATTAAGCGTTGCGCCGAAATGAATTATAAACCCGATATTTTGACGGAAAGTATGCGCTATTCACTGCTGTTAGGCGGAAAACGCATTCGTCCCGTTCTTTTTTTAAGCACGCTCGATTCGTACGGATACGAATTTCGCAAAGAGACGGATTTTGCGATCGCGCTCGAATGCGTTCATACTTACTCATTGATCCATGACGATCTTCCCGCAATGGATAACGACGATCTCAGGCGTGGAAAGGCTTCAAGCCATAAAGCGTTCGGGGAAGCCAATGCGATCCTTGCGGGCGATGCGCTGTTATCCTATGCGTTTGACTGTTTGCTCGCTTCCTGTACCGATTTACGGCATATCAAGGCGGCAAAGGAATTGTCCCGTGCGGCGGGCGCGGAGGGGATGATTGCGGGGCAGTCCGCCGATCTGTTTTATGCAGGAAAGGAAGCAGGAGAAGAAGAATTGAGTTTTATCTACCGCAATAAAACGGGGAAACTTCTGGCGGCGCCGATCGTCATGGCGGGCATTCTTGCGGATGCGGAAGTGGAAAAATTGCGGGAATTTGGCGAAGCGCTCGGTTGTCTTTTTCAGTTGACGGACGATTTGCTCGACGTAAAGGGCGACGCGGGGGTAATGGGAAAAACGCTCGGAAAGGACGCAAAAGAGGACAAGCTGACCTGCGTTAAAATATTTGGCTTGGAGCAGTCGGAGAAGCTGGCGGAAGAATATGCCGAAAAGTGTTTAGAGATTTTGGATGGATTACAGGATAACAATACGGCGTTTTTGAAGGGTTTGACGGAATTCGTGTTAAAAAGAACAAATTAAATTTTGATTTTGAATATTTGTATAGTAATATTTCAGACATAGTATTGAAATAACGGCTGATTTTTATGAGAGCTGATAAATTTTTTGCGGAAAAATTCGGCTCCCGCACAAAAGCAAAAGACAGACTTTTACGCGGGCTGATTTATGCGAACGGAAAATGTCTTTCACCCGATTCCGAAATAACGGGCGGAGAAGAGTTCCTGTATGCGGAAGAAAACTCGTTTGTGTCGCGCGGCGGCGATAAATTGGAGCGCGGGTTGTCCGTGTTCGGCGAAAGTGTAGAGGGATGCATTTTTGCCGATTTCGGTGCAAGCACGGGCGGATTTACCGACTGTCTTTTGCGGCGCGGCGCAAAGAAAGTATATTGTATTGACGTCGGGGAAAATCAGCTCGATATTTCGTTGCGGACGGATTCCCGCGTTATCATCATGGATAAAACAAACGTCCGTTATTTGACTTGCCGGGATTTTGAAGAATCTCTCGACGGAATCGTTTCCGATTTAAGTTTTATATCTCTTCGTTTGGTATTGCCTGTTGTTGCGCGTCTTTTCAGCGGTAGGCAGCGGGCGTTTATGCTCTTCAAACCGCAGTTTGAATGCGGAAAAGGAAAAGTGGGAAAAAGCGGGATCCTGCCCGTCCGTTTACATGAAAATCTGCTTTCCGAATTTTATGACTTTTCCTGTTCAATTGGTCTAAATATACGAAACGTCGTCAATGCGCCTTTAAGAGAGGGCAAAAACGTAGAATATGTACTGTACTTGTCGCCATGCGATCCGGCGCTTGATAAGCAGGAATTTCTTCTCCGCGCCGCGGATTTTTATGAAAATCGACTTGAAATATAAAAAATCTCTTGCATAAATTCATTTTTAGATTATAATTAAATTGAGATGAGGATCGGAATTTTTTACAATCATAAACAGGTCGATCGTGAAAATGCTCTGCGCCTTTCCCGCATGATCCGCGGTCAGGGCGGGGAGGCGTTTGTCTTTTCGCGCATTTCCGACATGAAAGGAGTCGATCGTCTGATCGTGCTCGGCGGCGACGGAACGATTTTACGGGTGGCGAAACGGGCATCGGAAATGGATATTCCGCTCGTCGGGGTCAATTACGGCAACTTGGGGTTTCTTGCAGAGTTTGAACGCGGGGAAGAGGAGCGCGCCGCCGATCTTGTATTGAGCGATTGCGTCGTTGTGCGGCGATCCATGCTGGAAGTCGATATTGACGGTCAAAAGTCATATTGCCTCAACGAACTTGCGCTTCTGCATTCCGTCAATGAGCGGAATCCGAACGGCATCGTCAGAATTTCGGTTGAAATTGACGGAAAAAAGGCGGGGGATTTTTCCGCCGACGGATTGATCGTAGCAACGCCTACCGGTTCAACCGCCTATTCTCTCTCCGCAGGCGGCTGTATCATGACGCCCGATTCCGAAACCTTTATTCTGACGCCCGTATGCGCATTTTCTCTGCGGAGCCGCCCGATCGTATTCCCGGATTCCTGTACGCTGACGCTCTCTTTCGCTAAGGATTCGCTCATGCTCTATGGAGACGGCGATTATTTGGGCAAGGCGGACGGAGAACGCAAATTGACGGTCAGAAAAGCGGTGCGGACGGCTCGGTTTTTGACCGTCGATCCGAACGGTTATTTCCGTCGTCTTACAGAAAAAATCAATCACTGATAGGTGAATTATGCATAGGAGCGCCAGGCAGAAAAAAATTCTGGAATTGATCAAAGAAAAAAAGATCGAGACGCAACAGGAGTTGTGCGAAACGCTTGCCGCCGCAGGGCTGGAAGTGACGCAGGCAACGGTTTCCCGCGATATCAGAGAATTACATCTGTATAAAGTAAAAGGAACGGATCAGCGGTATCATTATGTTGCATCCGAATGGGTAGAGCCGCAGGTCCCCGAAAAAATGCTTTCGCTTTTCCGCACCTGCGTCGTCAAGATCTGTTCGGTCGGCAATACCGTCGTTGTAAAAACACTCAACGGAAACGGCGGAAATGCGGGCGCGGTGATCGATATGCTGAATTATCCGGAAGTCGTAGGAACGATTGCGGGCGACGACACCGTATTTTCTCTGTGCGAAAATCCGGAAAAGGCGAAAACGGTTCTTAATCGCTTAAACGATATTGTCAGGAAATAAAATGTTACGGAAGATTACGATACAAAACATGGCGTTGATCGAGTCTGCGGAGATTGAATTCGCGGACGGATTTAACGTGCTTTCCGGTGAAACGGGTGCGGGAAAATCCGTTATTCTCGATTCCATTGATTTTGTTTTAGGCGCAAAAGCGGATAGATCGCTCATTCGTTACGGAACAAGCGAATGCTCCGTCCGCGCAGAATTTGAGAACATCGGAAAGGATATATCGGATGCGCTTGAAGAAATCGGCGTAGACGAGTGCGACGATTCGCTTATCATATCCCGAAAATACAACATGGACGGAAAAAGTTCGTTGAAATTGAACGGATGTACCGTTACTTCTTCCATGCTCCGCCGCGTAAGCTCCCGTCTTGTGGATATACACGGGCAAAGCGATCATTTTTATCTCTTAAATGAAGCAAATCAGCTGAAACTGCTCGATTCGATCGCCGGGAACGCAGTCGAAACGGAAAAGCGCGTACTTGCAGAACTGATCGCCCGCCGTAAACGGGCAACGGATGAAATGAATCTCATCGGCGGCGACGAAAAAGAGCGCAGCCGCAGAGCGGATATTCTGAAATATCAAATCGACGAAATCGGACGGGCAAACTTAAAAGAGGGCGAAGAAGAGGAGCTGACGGAATTCCGCAACAGAAGCATGAACGCGGAGCGGATTGCGGACGGACTCTCATTGACGCACGGACTGCTTTCGTCCGACGGCGGTTCTATCGATGCGATCGGTTCTGCGCGGCGGGCGCTCAACGGAATTGCCCGTTACGGAGAAAAATACGGCGAACTAGCTGTGCGGCTTGAAAACTGCCTTGCGGAACTATCCGACGTTTCATCGGTTGCGGAAGA
>CAJUCM010000027.1:0-6620 GCA_910585235.1 uncultured Christensenella sp. | reverse complement strand
ACTCGATATCGATGCCCGCGAACTTGAACGCGCAGAACTGCGCCTCGACGAATATAAGACGCTGAAAAAAAAGTACGGCGCAACGCTTGCGGAAATTTTGTCTTTTTACGAAAAGGCAAACGCGGAATACGTTATGCTTTCCGAGAGCGAGGAGCGACTCGCGGTATTGCATCAGGAGCTTGAAAAAATCAACGGTGAAATATACGACAGTTGCGTCCGCCTTTCCGCTCTTCGTAAGAATGCTGCGGACGGATTTACGAATCGCGTTTGCGAAGAGTTAAAAACATTGAATATCGGTTCTGCGCGTTTTGAAATCAGTTTCTCGAACTTTACGCGTGGAGACGCAGAGAAAGCGGGAGGAAACGGACTGGATAAAGTTTGCTTTTTGTTTTCTGCCAATGCGGGCGAACCTCCCAAAGAACTCGGAAAGATTATCAGCGGCGGCGAAATGAGCCGTTTTATGCTTGCCGTCAAGGCACAGCTTTCCTCCGTAGGAAATATCGGGACTTACCTGTTCGACGAGATCGACGCGGGGATCGGCGGAAAGACGGCGCGCGTCATGGGCGAAAAGTTTTTGAAAATCGCAAAACATATCCAGATCATTGCGGTGACGCATTCTGCACAGATCGCAGCCTTTGCGGACAGTCAGTTCCTCATTGAAAAACGGGAGGAAAATGGCTCTACCAAGACGCATCTTCGCGAAGTCAAAAAGGACGACCGTACTAAGGAGATTGCGCGTTTGATCGGGGGAAACGAAAGCGAGCTTTCCTTGAAGTATGCGGAAGAGATGCTCCGCAATGCCGTTCTTTACAAAAACTCCCTGTAAGTAATACGAATATATGTTACGCGTTTACGCATTCTAACGAAGATGATAATCGGAGGTTTTAATGCGTAAACGTATTTTTTTTCCTGCGGTCCTGCTTCTTGCGGCGTGTTTCATGTTTGGCGGAACAACGACGCAGGTCGGAGCGGAGGGTTGCGAATATTATCTCGGCGGAATGCCGGCGGGATTTACGCTCTCAGAAGGGGGCGCTGAAATTATAGGCTTGAATGAGGTGGCGGGGGAAGACGGATTGTACTCTCCCGCGGAAAAGGCGGGAATCAAAGCGGGGGACTGTATCGTTGCGGTGGATGATATTGCCGTTAAAAGCATTGCCGATCTCAACGCCGCAATGGAGCGAAGCTGCGGAAAGAAAATCAAACTTACCATAAAACGAGGCGGCGAAACGGCGGAAGTTGAAATTACGCCCGTAAAAGATGCGAAAACGGGTAAATTCAAGATAGGCGTTCTGATCCGTGATACCTTGACGGGAATCGGGACGGTCACTTATATCAATAAAGAGACGTTGCGTTTCGGCGCGCTCGGTCATGCGGTCGCAACGGATAATCTTTCCGACCTCGGCATTGCGGATTCCAAAGTTTACCTTTGCAGTATCGTCGGCGTCAACAAAGGAGTTCGCGGCAAAGCAGGGGAATTGCGGGGACTTTTCATGAACGACAAGCCGATTGCCAAGGCGGAAAAGGTTTGCGCCTCCGGACTCTACGGAACGTTCAATAAGGACTATGATTTTTCTCATTTGAAGATTTTGGAATCGGCGCCGATTTCAGAAGCGAAAATCGGAAAAGCCTGCATTTATTCCACGGTAGATGGAATTTGTCCGCAAGAGTATCAGATTTCGATCGTCAAGGTGGATGCGAACCAAAAAGACAATAAAAATTTTGTCGTTAAAATCACCGACGAAAGGCTGATCGACGAAACGGGCGGAATCGTACAGGGCATGAGCGGAAGCCCGATTGTGCAGAACGGAAAACTGATCGGAGCAATCACTCATGTATTTTTGAACGACCCTACAAGGGGATACGGGATCGGAATTGAAAAAATGTTTGAAAATTGAATGAATTTGTCGAAAGAAGTCTCATATAATAAAATATGAGGCTTCTTTTACCGGTAAAAGAATGTTTCGGTCGCGTGATAGAAAAAAGAATCATTCTGATTGTTTTTGCCGTTTTATTTCTTGTCGGCATGGCGCTCGGTATCGTCTTTATCAAAACGCCTGCAATATACGACTATCATCTTGACCGTTGTGAAAATTTTATTGACAGCGTGTGTTTTGCGGATCGCAGTGCGTTTCTTATTTTTTTGGAACGGATTGCGGGGCATACGCTCATTCTTGTTCTGCTCCTTGCAACGGGGATTCATCCCGTGGGGCTGGTAGTCACGCCCGTGCTCATTGTTTTCCGCGCTTATACGTTCGGCGGTAGCCTTGCAATATTTTTTTCAGTCTATCGCGCGACGGGCGCGCTCATTGCCATCGCGTTTTATATTCCCGTTCACATTCTGTTTGACTGCATTTTTCTTGCGGCTGTTGCGCTTTCGTTCGGCAGGGCGTTCTCATTTCGGTTCTGTAAGCGCGGTTTTACGGAAATCGTCAAAGATTTCATTATTTTATTGATATTTTCGATTATCGTTTGTCTTGTGGAAATGATTTTGCTTCTCATTTTCTTTCATTCCCTCGGAAATATTTTATAAGAAAGCGTATTTTCAGAAAAAACGCGCAAACTGAAAATATGAAAAAATATTTATCAATCGGAGCGGCGACGGTTGCCGCATGTTGTATGGTAGTTGGCGGCGAGGGAACGATCAGGGTTCGGGCAAATGAAAATCTTCCTTGCAAAGCGGCGTATCTGTGCGATTTTGAAAGCGGAACAAAAGTTTTTTCCGAAAATGAAGAAAGGAGACTGCCCATTGCAAGCATGTGCAAAATCATGACGCTGTTACTTTCACTGGAAGCGACGGAACGGGGCGAACTCAGTTTTGACGAGCAGATCACCGTAAGTGAAAATGCGTCCGGAATGGGGGGATCGCAGGTATTTCTCGATACGGGATTGAGCTATAAGGCGGAGGACCTGATGCGAACAGTTGCCGTATGCTCGGCAAACGATTCCTGCGTGGCTCTTGCCGAACGGATCGCAGGTTCGGAAAATGCTTTTATCGAGCGCATGAACGCAAGAGCAAAGGAGCTTGGAGCGGACAATACGTTATTTGCTAACTGTACGGGACTTCCGAAAGAACCGCAGTATTCGTGCGCAAAGGACGTGTCCGTCATGTTGCGCGAACTGTTGCGCCATCAGAAATATTATGAGTTCTCCAAAGTATGGCTGGAAGATTTTGCGCATCCGGACGGAAGAACGACGACGATCACGAATACCAATAAACTGATCCGCAGTTATGTCGGCTGTGACGGCGGAAAGACCGGGTTTACGAACGAGGCGGGGTTCTGTCTTGCGGCGACCGCCAAGAAAGGCGATACGCGATTGATTTCCGTCGTGATCGGCGCAGATTCCTCCAAAAGCAGAAATAAAACGGTGACGGAGCTTTTTGACTATGCGTTTAACGCTTACGAGACGAAACCGATTCTCGAAGCTGGACAAAGCGCGGGAAAAGTAAACGTAAAGGGTAGCAAGGTAAAAGAAATAGAACTGGTTGCAGAACATACGCTTTCTGCTTTTTCAAAAAAGGGCGACGATATGGGATTGAGCGTAGAATACCGCTATTCCGATGAGGTGCGTGCACCGATCGCGTCGGGAACGGTACTCGGAGAAGCAATTCTGTACCGCGAAGGAGTGGAGCTTGGCCGTACCAATTTAACCGCCAAAGGAGATGCCGCGCGCAACAGTTGGTGGGATGCTCTCCGTGAAGGAGCGCAGAAATGGAATTAAATTAAATTTTAATACTTTATCATAGTAATGTGACAGACGTAGCATTTTCTTTTGATGATATGTTACGTCTTTTTTTCTTGACGGATAACCCTGAAAATGCTATAATAATCTCTGTTGGTTTCTGAAAGAGGAAATTATGTTCAAAAGAGAAGTTAACAAAAAAGGCAGGCTTGAAATCGGCGGCGCAGACGCGGTGGAACTTGCCGAACAGTTCGGCACGCCGCTTTATGTGTACGATGAAAACTATTTGCGTTTTATGATGCGCGTCTATCGGGATACGCTTGACAGGGAATATGACGGCAACGGACTTGTTTTATATGCCTCGAAAGCATTTTCCTGTATGGGAATCTATGCGCTCGCAAACAGCGAAGGACTGGGCGCAGACGTCGTTTCCGGCGGAGAGCTCTATACGGCGCTGAAAGCCGGTTTCCCTGCCGAAAAAATCATGATGCACGGCAACAACAAACTGAAAGAAGAACTTGCACTTGCCGTGGAACATAACGTAGGCTGGGTGGTCGTTGATTCTCTTTGGGAAGCCGATATGTTGGACGGGCTTTCGGAACAAGCGGGAAAAGTGCAGAACATTTTGCTTCGTATCAATCCCGGCGTGGAGGCGCATACGCATTCGTTTGTGCAGACCGCCACTCCCGATTCCAAATTCGGGTTTTCCGTTGCCGACGGTTCCGCTATGGAAACGGCAAAAAAATTACTTGAAAAGAAACACTTGTGCTTAAAGGGATTTCACTGCCATATCGGATCACAGATATTTGAAAAACACAGCTTTGTGCTCGCCGCGGAAAAATGTTTTGAATTTCTTTCCGCTTTCAAAAAAGAAACCGGATTTGAGGCAAGCGTTTTGAACCTCGGAGGAGGTTACGGGATCCATTATACCAAAGACGATCCCAACATGAGTTTTTCCGATTATGCAGATTATTTTACGGCGCTTATCGACGCCGTGAAATACGAATGCGAAAAGCGCTCCTTAAAACGTCCTTTTCTCTGCATCGAACCGGGGCGCTCTATTGTGGGGGAGGCGGGAATTACGCTCTATACGGTCGGTTCGATCAAAGAAATCAAAGGGATCAAAAAATATCTTGCGGTGGACGGCGGTATGTTTGAAAGCCCGCGTTATTGTCTGTACGGTTCCAAATACGAGGCAATGCTTGCCAACCGCGCCAACGAAGAACCGACGGAGTACGTCTCCGTTGCCGGAAAATGTTGTGAAAGCGGGGATCTTATAGGCGAAGGATTTAACTTGCCTAAGGCGAAAAGCGGGGATATTCTTGCAGTCTTTTCCACAGGCGCATACCATTATTCTATGGCAAGCAATTACAACCGGAATCTTGTTCCGCCCGTCATAATCGTGAAAGACGGAAAAGCGGATTATCTTGTCAAACCGCAAACCTATGACGACCTCATCAGAAACGACGCGCTTCCCGCATCGCTGAAATGAGTTGATCACATTCTTATAAAGCGGAGTATTCAGGTGAATTATTTTTTAGAGTTGATCGCAAGTTTTCTTGCAGTCGTCATCGTATTGACTTTTCATGAGTTTGCGCATGCGTTCGCCGCATACCGTTCCGGCGACCCTACGCCGAAATGGAATAAACGGCTTTCGCTGAACCCTTTAAGACATTTCGATCCGATCGGGCTCGTATGTTTTACGCTTGTCGGATTCGGTTGGGCAAAGCCCGTTCCGATCAATCCGGACAATTTTAAGCATTACCGCAGGGGACTTGCATTCACCGCAAGCGCGGGCGTCATCATGAATTATCTTATGGCGTTTCTGCTCTATCCGCTTTTTTTAGTGGTCAATCGCTACTTGTCCGTGCCCGTATTGCGCGAATTTCTGTTCTTTTTTACGGGATTTTTGTTTGCTTACAGTCTTTCATTCTGCGTATTCAATCTGTTGCCGTTTTATCCGCTCGACGGATTCCGCATTATAGAGGCGTGCAGTAAAAAACACGGGAAGGTCTATCAGTTTTTACGGAAATATGGATACTATATCCTGTTGTTTCTCATCGTGGAAAGTTTTATCTGCCGTATTTTCACGAATTATCTCGGCGTCGGAATTATCGGTCAAACGGGTTATACCGTTATGCGCGATCTGAATATTTTGGGTTGGATCATGGAATTTGCGACGAAAATATTCGGTCATCCCATCACGGCGCTTTGGGGGCTTATACCATGGTAAACAGGGAACAATTTGAATCGGAAGTCGATTATACGACGGTACTCGATAAATTTGAGGGACCGCTTGATCTATTGCTGTATCTGATCAATCGCAACGAGATCGAGATACACGATATTTTCGTATCGCAAGTTACGGAGCAATTTCTCGATTACATGAAAGGGCTTTCCTATCTCGACGTAAACAAAGTTACGGGGTATCTGAATATAACGGCGTCTATCCTGAAAATCAAAGCGCAATCGCTTGTTCCGAACGTGCAGCAGGATCCCGAAATTGACGCGGAAATCGAAGCGGAGAAGGCGGCGATCGTTCAGGCGCTCGAAGAGTATAAAAAACTCAAAGAAGAAGCGGTAAAACTGAAAGAACTTGAAACGATCGGTTATTTTTTCAAAGAACCGGACAAAAACGTCGGCGAAACCAAAACCGTATATGCAGTGGACAAGCTCACGCTGGACGGCTTGCTCTCCGCATTTTCTTCACTTTTAATCAAGCGCGAAACTGCCGTCGCCAACAAGGAAGTACGCGAAATCCCGCGTGACGAATTTACCGTCTCCCAAAAAGTAACTTTTATTCTTGAAACGCTCGAAACGAAAGAAGAAGTGGATTTTGAGGAACTGTTCACCAAAGATTTTACCAAATCGGAAATCATCACAACCTTTCAGGCAATGCTTGAACTGCTGAAATATCAGTTCTTGCGCGTCGTGCAGAC
>CAJUCM010000026.1:12487-20990 GCA_910585235.1 uncultured Christensenella sp. | reverse complement strand
ACCCTACAAGGCGGATTCCGTGGGCGATCTCACCGAGAACGTTCTGCAAAAGGCGATCGACGCCGTCGAGGAGCGTTCGGGAAGCAAGATCAATTTTATCGTCACTTCCCCCGGCGTGCGCCGCGCGTTCTTCAATACGCTTTCCGCGTACCGTCAGATCGAAACGATGGAACTCGAAGGCGGATTCCGCGCGATCTCTTTCAACGGCATTCCCATTGTGACGGACAGGTTCTGCCAGAAAAACACCATGTACCTTCTGAATACGGAGGACTTCGGGCTTCATCAGCTCTGCGATTGGCAGTGGCTCGAAGGGGAGGACGGAAAGGTGCTCAAACAGCTTGCGGATAAACCCGTATTCCGCGCGACGCTCGTAAAGTATGCGGAACTCATGTGTTACCGTCCCGCGGGACAGGCGCGTCTTTCGGGGATCACCGAGGCGTAACGTTTTCTCCGCCCGTCCGTTTCGGACGGGCGGAGTAATACAAGGAGGAGAAAATGACGGTCAAAGAAGTGCTTACGGAGGCGGCGTCGTGCCTCGGCAGAGAGGATCTGATCCCCGTATTCGGCAGTGAGGAGAGCGGACTTTCCGCAGAAGAAAAGCTCGAACGCGACGCATTGCTCCGCGCCTATAACTTCGTCGAAAACGAGGTCGCGCTCGATTATTGCGCGATCAGAAAGGAGGAGACGGTCGAGGTCGGCGAAAACAGGATCTACTATACGGCGTTTTCGTGCGTTCCCGTCCATATCCGCAAAGTGATATGCGGCGGGTACCTTGCAAGGTTTGCGGCGTATCCCGCCTATATTCTGATGAGCGACGGCTGGCAGGGAGCGGCTACCGTCGTTTACGACTGCATTCCGACGACGAAAAGTTCTTTTGACGAGGAGTCCGAACTTTCCGCGTGCGGCGTGTCGGCACGGCTTCTGGCGCTCGGCGTTGCCGCGCAGTACTGCCTTGTCAACGGCGAGACGGGGCGCGCCGCCGTTTGGGATAAAAAATTCCGCGACGCGCTCCGCGCCAAAAATCTGCTGAGAAGAACGGTGAGCATCCGTTCGAGGAGATGGGTATGATGATCGGCGGGGCGTTGCAGGCGCTCGAAGAAAAGACGGCGCTCCTGCGCCTTTCGGCAAAGGAACTTTTAGAAAATCACCGCCGCCGCACCTTTCACATGCGGGAGGACGGCGGGGGACTTGTCGTCGCCGAAGGGGAAGCGGTGGATTTTACGTTGCCCGTCGCGGGGTCGCGCCCCAGACCCACGGGCGTTGCCGCGGTCCCCGGACGCGTGTTCGGATTCGATCCCGAAATGAAGTATCTGTACAGCATGAAAGCGGATAAGTCCGGATACGAAAATATCTATTCAAAGACGTTTGAGCCGTACCGCGTTCTGCATTATTTCAACAAATCGGGGAACGAAGAGTTTTATTGCGTGACGAGCGAACACGTTCTTCAACTCAACGGAAACGCCACCGCCACCGTCGGCACGAACAAGGGCGGGGTCTGCGCGGCGATCTTTCACGACAGACTCTTTACGGCGAAAAAATCGCGCGTCTCCTATTCGGGACCGCTTGCAATGCAGAACTGGACGGAGGCGCGCTTCGGGGCGGGGTATCTCGAAACCGTTTCGGACGAGGCGGGCGAAATTCTGGGAATGCAGCCCTATAAGGATAAGCTCTATCTGTTCCGCAGACACGGGATCAGCTGTCTGCGCGCTTTGGGGGACGAGCTCAATTTCAAGGTTGTGCATATGCCCATGAAATGCGGCGCGCTCGTTCAGAACAGCGTGGCGCCGTGCGGCGAGAACGTCGGATATTTTACGGACGGAGGGTTCTATCTCTTCAACGGCGCGTCCTCCGCGCTTGCGGAACATTCCCGTTCCGGGGAGATCGATTTCACGAAACCTGTGAAGGCGGTCTCCCACTGCGGAAGATATTATGCGCTCGTCACGAATGCGGACGGGGAACGGGTGATTTACTGTTACGATCCCGAACAGCGGGAGGGGCATTTTATCGTGAACGGCGCGGCGGACGTCGCCGCGGGGGACGAGCTCTATTTTACCCGCGGGATCTATGCGTACCGCCTGACGAAGCGGGGGATCCCCGAAAATTTCACGCCCTATTTTACGGCGGAAAAGATCGCGCTCGGACCCGACGGGGAAAAGATGCTCCGCGCGGTTCTGATCGAGGGAGAGGGGGAATTTCGCGTCAGCGTGACTTCAAACCGCGGCACGAGAACGGTATCGGGCAAGGCGAATGAAATTCTGAAATTCCGTTCGCCCCTGCGCGGCTACGGATTCGGACTTAAAATCGGCGTGGAACCCGCAAACGCCGTCGAAGCGCGGTTTTGCGCGGTGCATTTCCGCTTTACGGAGGATGACGAATGACGATCGATATTGTAGATTTGACAAGTCCCGAATATTCCGGACTGTCGCCCATTCAGCTTGCAATGGTGCGCGCGGCGCAGGCGAAAAAGGATAAGACCGTTGCGGAAGCGGAGAAAGAAAAGCGGGAACTGAAATTTTTTATGATGTCCAACAATGCGGCGCGGAGCACGGCGCTGAAATATGCGATCGCTTCGATCGAGAGCAAAAAGCAGTCGGACATCGAGGTCATAAAAAGCGACCTCGACTACCAGCTCGCCTACGAAGCCCTCGGCTCGGAGGGGAACGAAAACGGACCTTACCGCTATCCGCAGAATCCCAACTACAACCTCGGCTATTCCGAGCGGTTCCTCGTGGTCAGGAAGTATTATATGGACGTCACAAGCGATCCCGAAGCCCGTTTGAAAGCATACGGCGCGGATTCGCTTGCAAGGTCGTATCTGGGCGAATATTACCAGACGCTCTACGATCTGCTCCGTTCCTATTGCTGACGGACGGGGAAATGGGGCGGCGGAATTTTTACAGGTATAATTTATCCCGAAAACTTCCAAATTATAGTCATGAAGAAAGTCAGGGAAAACCCGCTCGGAAAGACGCGGGAAGAAAGAGAGACCTGTTTTCCCTCTGTAAGAGGGGAGGAGTTAAGACCGTGACGGGACGCAATCGTGAAAATCTGAATCAGAACTACATTAACTACGTCAATTCTTTCGATCCGCCCACCCAGCATTTCAAGACCTGCGGAAGGGCGTTTATGGTGGGAGGGTTCATCTGCTGTATCGGGCAGTTCTTCCGTTATATGCTGGAATTTGCGGGGCTTACGGGGGATATTCTTGCGGGAACGGTCTCCGTGATCCTGATTTTCCTCGGCACGCTTCTGACGGGATTCGGCGTATATGACAGGATCGGAAAAAATGCGGGCGCGGGCAGTATCGTGCCGATCACGGGGTTTGCGAACTCGGTCGCTTCCCCCGCGATCGAATTCAAAACGGAGGGGTTCGTCTATGGCATGGCGGCGAAAATGTTTATCGTCGCGGGACCCATTATCGTGTTCGGCGTGAGCGCCGGCGCCGCCGTCGGACTCGTTTATTGGCTTTTGGGACTTTGATTTTACGGAGAAATTTTTTTTGTCAATCGGTTGTAATTTCATAAAAACCGTGGTATAATAAAAGGGATAAAACGAAAAGGAGACGGGAGATGGCTAAAATTACGGAAAGCACGTTGATTTCGGATTGCTTGCAACTCAACCCGAATGCGGCGGAGATCCTTCTTTCGGCGGGAATGCACTGCATCGGCTGCGCGATGGCGCACGGCGAAACGATTGCGGAGGCGGTTTCGGCGCACGGCGAGGATCTTGAAAACCTGCTTGCAAAACTCAACGAAGGAATCGAATAAACGATCTTTGGAAAAGGAGTCCGCAGAAAAATGCGGGCTTCTTTTTTTGTGCGTGCGTGTAAAGATTCTGACAAAATTTTACCTGAATTTCACAAAAAGTAATCGTTGATTGTTTGACAATATTTTTTTGGAATGATAGAATAATTCTATTACATTTTATTGAGTCAACAAGTTTGCATGATTCCCGTATTGACACGGAAAGGAGGTTTTCATTGCTTAAAAGACTTGCAAAAAGTATCAGGGAATACAAGACGGCGTCGATCCTGTCGCCGCTCTTCGTGATTCTGGAAGTGGTTCTCGAATGTCTGATCCCGTTTGTCATCATCTATCTCGGAAATGCGATCGAGGACGGCGTCAAGATGTGGGGCACGGGCGGGGAACTCGGAATCGGGCAGTACGCGCTGATCCTGCTCGCCATGTCGATCATGTCCTTGGTGTTCGGCGCGCTTGCGGGTGCGTTCTGCGCGCAGGCTTCGGCGGGGTTTGCCAAAAATCTGCGCAAAGACATGTATTACAGGATACAGGAATTCTCGTTTGAAAATATCGATAAATTTTCAACGTCGTCGCTCGTTACGCGTATGACGACGGACGTGACCAACGTACAGTTTTCCTATATGATGATCGTGCGTATGGCGTTCCGCTGTCCCGTTATGCTGATTTTCTCCGTCGCTATGGCGTTTATCATCGGCGGGGTCCTTGCCTGGATTTTCGTTGCGGTCATTCCGCCGCTCTCCGTTCTTCTGATCGTCATTATGAAAAAGGCGATGCCGCTGTTTCGCCGCGTGTTCAAAAAGTACGATAATCTGAACGAGTCCGTTCAGGAGAATATCAAGGGGATCCGCGTCGTAAAATCCTACGTCCGCGAGGACTATGAAAAAGAGAAGTTCAATAAGGCGAGCGACGATCTCTGCATTGATTTTACCAAGGCGGAGCGCCTGCTTGCGTGGAGCAACCCGATCATGCAGTTCTTTTTCTACGCCGTGCTTTCGGCGGTGCTCTTTATCGGTTGCTATCTCGGAATCAGAACGGGAAAGGATATGACCTGGGAAATTTCCCAGCTCGTTGTCTATGGAATGCAGGTTCTCATGTCGCTGATGATGCTCTCGATGGTGTTCGTCATGATCACGATGTCGATGGAGAGCGCCCGCCGTATCGACGAGGTTTTGAGGGAGGAGAGCACGCTCCACAATCCTGAAAATCCCGTTCACGAAGTTGCGGACGGCGCGATCGATTTCAACGGCGTTTCGTTCAAGTATGCGGCGAATGCCGAAAAGAACGTGCTTGAAAATATCGACCTGCACATTAAATCGGGGGAGACGATCGGCATTATCGGCGGAACGGGCTCTTCCAAAACTTCGCTCGTCAACCTCATCTCCCGTCTTTACGACGTGAGCGAGGGGAGCGTAATGGTCGGGGGGCGCGACGTGCGCGAATACGATCTTACGTCGCTTCGCAATCAGGTTGCCGTCGTGCTTCAAAAGAACGTGTTGTTTTCGGGTACGATCAAAGAGAACCTGCGCTGGGGCAATCAGGACGCGACGGACGAGGAACTCATGGAGGCGTGCAGGCTGGCGCAGGCGGACGAATTTATTCAGAGTTTCCCCGACAAATACGATACCTATATCGAACAGGGGGGAACGAACGTTTCGGGCGGTCAGAAACAGCGCCTTTGTATCGCCCGCGCCCTTTTGAAAAAGCCGAAAATCCTCATTCTCGACGATTCGACGAGCGCTGTCGATACGAAAACGGACGCGCTGATCCGCAAGGCGTTCAAGGAATTTATTCCCGAAACGACGAAAATCATCATTGCGCAGCGCACCTCTTCGGTGGAGGACGCCGACCGCATTCTCGTTTTGGAGAGCGGAAAGATCGACGGGATCGGCACGCATGAAGAGCTTTTGAAAAACAACGCGATCTATGCGGAAGTTTATAATTCTCAGAACAAGGGAGGAAAAGAAGATGAAGAGTAATTCTCCCATGAAAAAAGCGCCCCGCCAGAAGGGGCTGTTGAAGAGGGTCATCAAGTCGGTATTCCATTTTTATCCGAGAATGCTGACGATCGCGCTCGTCTGTATCGTATTAAACGCCGTCATCAGCTCGCTTCCGTCCATCTTTATGCAGACGGTGTTCGGCGCGCTCAAAGACGCGGTTTCGGCACAACAGACCTGGGGCGAGGCGTGGAGGTCGATCACGATTCCCATGCTCACGCTCATCGGGCTCTATGTTTTGTCGCTGATCACGGCGGGCGTCAACAAACAGCTCATGGCGATTTTGACGCAGGGATACCTGAGCAAAATGCGCAAGCAGATGTTCAACGGAATGCAGGATCTTCCCATCCGTTACTTCGATACGAATAACCACGGCGACGTCATGAGTTATTACACCAACGACATCGACGCGCTCCGCCAGATGGTTGCCGAGAGTTTGCCGCAGTTGCTCTCTTCCGCGATCATGGTTCTCACGCTGTTCTTTATCATGCTGTATTACAGCGTATGGCTGACGCTCATCGTATTCGGCGGGATCCTGCTCGTGCTTCTCGTCACTAAGATCGTGGGCGGAGGAGCCGCGAAGTACTTTATCGGTCAGCAGCGCGCCGTCGCTAAAACGGAGGGCTTCATCGAAGAGATGATGAACGGGCAGAAAGTCATCAAGGTGTTCTGTCACGAAAACGAATCCAAAGCGGACTTCGATAAGGTGAACGAGCATCTGTACGATCAGACCAACCGCGCCAACCGCTATGCGAATATGCTCATGCCCATTTTAGGCAATATCGGTCACGTATTCTACGTCGTGATCACGCTCATCGGGGCGTTGTTCATTCTCGGAAACGTGACGAACGTCAGTATTTCGGGATCGGTGTTCTATGAAGTCAAAGACGGCGTCGTTTCGACGGCGGCGGGGATCGTGCTCCTCGTTGCGTTCTTGCAGACGACGAGGCAGTTTTTCAACAATATCAATCAGGTATCCCAGCAGGTCAACTCCGTTGTCATGGGTATGGCGGGCGCGAGCCGCGTGTTCGCGCTCATCGACGAAAAGCCCGAAGCGGACGACGGTTATGTGACTCTCGTCAACGCGCATGAGGACGAAAACGGCGTGATCACCGAGTGCGAAGAGCATACGGGGATCTGGGCGTGGCGTCACCCGCACAAGGCGGACGGCACCGTCACCTATACCAAACTGACGGGCGACATCGTTCTCGATCAGGTGGATTTCGGTTACAACGAAGATAAAATGGTGCTTCACGACATCAGCCTGTACGCAAAGCCCGGTCAGAAAGTGGCGTTTGTGGGCGCGACGGGCGCGGGTAAGACGACGATCACCAACCTTCTGACGCGCTTCTACGACATTGCGGACGGTAAGGTGCGTTACGACGGGATCAACGTGAACAAGATCAAGAAAGGGGAACTGCGCCGTGCGATCGGCATGGTCTTGCAGGACACCAACCTCTTTACGGGCACGGTCATGGATAATATCCGTTACGGCAGGCTGGACGCATCGGACGAGGACTGCATTGCGGCGGCAAAACTCGCGGGCGCGGACGACTTTATCACCCGCCTTCCCGAAGGATACAACACCATGCTCCACCAGAACGGCGCGAATCTTTCGCAGGGACAGCGTCAGCTTCTCTCGATCGCCCGCGCCGCCGTTGCCGATCCTCCCGTGATGATCCTCGACGAGGCGACGAGTTCGATCGATACCCGTACCGAAGCGATCGTGCAGAGGGGTATGGATAAACTCATGGAGGGCAGAACGGTATTCGTGATCGCGCACAGACTTTCCACCGTCAAAAATTCCAATGCCATTATGGTTTTGGATCACGGCAGGATCATCGAGCGCGGAACGCACGAACAGCTGATCGCGCAGAGAGGGCAGTACTACCAGCTCTATACGGGCGCGTTCGAGTTGGAATAATCAGACGCATAAAAAAGCGCGGAGATTTTTGAAATCTCCGCGCTTTATCAGTTTATAATGAAATTACAGTTCGCGCGCCATGGCGACGGCAAGGGACCCCGGACCGATATGGCAGGACACGGAGAGGGAGAGCGGGTCGATATACGATACGGGAACGTTGGGGAACGCCGCCTGTACTTCCTCCGCAAAAATTTTAGCTTCTTCGTCGTTGTCGGTGTGCGCAATAAATAAACGCATTGTTCCGTCCTCCACGAATTGCGCGAAACGGTTCGTAAAATCGTTGCGGACGGCTTCGATCATAATTTCTTTTGCCTTGCGCATAGTCTTGACCTTTTTGAACGCGTCCAGTTTTTCGCCCTGGATCTGCAAAACGGGGCGGATCCCTAAAAGGGTGCCGATCAGTGCGGCGGCGGGAGTGAGTCTTCCGCCTTTTTTCAGATATTTCAGGGTATTCAGCGAGATATAAATACTGCTGTCGAATTTGCTTGCGATCAGCGTGTCTTTGATCTCTTTCGCGCTCTTGCCTTCGTTCTTCAACTTGATCGCGTCGAGAACGGACTGCTTCTGCGTAACCGAAATGCGCTGATTGTCAACGACCTGCACTTTTCCGTTGTATTCCTTTGCGAGCGCTTCCGCCGTGTGGCAGGATTCGGAAAGTCCGCTCGACATGGGGATATGCACGATTTCGCTTCCGTCTTCGAGGAGCTTGTCCCAAAGCTCCGTAATATTTCCGACTGCGGGCTGGCTCGTGTGAACGTCCGCATCGTTTTTCAGATGTTCGTAAAACTCTTTCTGTGTTAAGTTGATGTCCTCGAAGTATTCCT
>CAJUCM010000026.1:0-12477 GCA_910585235.1 uncultured Christensenella sp. | reverse complement strand
GAGTTCTTCCGCCTCTTTCTGGGTAATGCCGCTGTTCGAGTCCGTTACGATTTTTACATTTGACATATTCATTCTCCGTATGGTAAATATAATCATAATTATAGTCGCTTCGGGCTGTAAAGTCAAGGAAATGAATTCGTTTTTTTAGAGAATCGTTGATTTTTCAACAAATATTTTTTTCATACGGGGCGGGACAATCTCATACAATGGATTATGAACTTTCTTTATCGGCACCGCGTGGCGTTCGGGGTCGCGTGCGTTTTTTTATCGGTCGTCATGGCGCTCGGCGTCTGTATTTTTGCCCTGACGGTGACCGCCTCCGAGAGTCTCAGGCTCACCGTCGTGATCGACGCGGGACACGGGGGGATTGACGGCGGCGTCGTCGGGATCGAATCGGGGGTCAAGGAGAGCGACATCAATCTCGATCTTTCCCGCCGTCTCGGACGCCTTTTTGAGGACGCGGGCTTTTCCGTCGTTCAGACGCGGGAGACGGAGGCGGGGCTTTACGGCACCGCGACCGCGGGGTATAAAAAGAGGGACATGGCAAAGCGGTCGGAAATTATTCACCGCAACAATCCCGCGCTCGTCATATCCGTTCACCAGAACTTTTTCTCCATGCGTTCGCGCCGCGGCGCGCAGGTGTTCTTCCGCTCGTCGAACGAACGCTCCGTAACGCTCGCCTGTCTCATACAGGCGGCGCTCAACGATAT
This sequence comes from uncultured Christensenella sp., assembly GCA_910585235.1. Classification (GTDB taxonomy): domain Bacteria; phylum Bacillota; class Clostridia; order Christensenellales; family Borkfalkiaceae; genus Gallimonas. Next base: position 11,767 of record CAJUCM010000026.1, on the reverse strand, counting down.
GCCCGAATGCGCAAGAAAGAGCGATCCGCTCAAAGGGGATTATTTTATTCTCAACTGCAACGACTATCCGTCTGTGATTGTCGAGTGCGGTTTTCTCTCCAACGCGGAGGACGAGGCGCTTCTGCTCGATACAAACTATCGCGATAAAGTGGCGGCGGCGATTGCCGACGGGGCGTTACGTTACCTTTCCTCCGCCGCAAACGGTTGATTTCTGAGAATGATTGACAAGCATAAGCGCCCGTGATATAATAAAATCATGAGCGCTTATTCGTTTGAAAAAGATTATTTTGTAACATATTCCGACTGCAACCATAAGGACGAGATCCGTCCCTCCGCGCTTTTGACTTATGCGCAGGAAGTTGCGGGACTGAGCGCGGACGAACTCGGATTCGGCTACGACGATACGATCGGGGATCGTTGCGGATTTTTTATTGCGACCACCTGTTGCGAAATTTACGCGCCGATCCGTCCCAGAAACGTGCTTACGGTCTCCACCTGGCCGCTGCCGCCCCGTCATGCGATCTTCGAGCGCGATTATGAATTGAAGCGGGAGGGAAAAAGGGTCGCCGCGATCGCGTCCCGCTGGTGCCTTGTCGATCTCGATTCGGGCAAACTTCTTCCGCCCGAACGCTTAAAGGCGCACGCGACTTGCCCGTACCGCGCGGAACAGACGATCCGTCCCGACTGGTCGCTGCCAAAGCTCCGCGACGAGGGGAGGGCGATCTATTCCATGACCACCCGTCTTTCGCACTACGATCATTTCCGCCACGTCAACAATACGAAGTATGCCGATTTTTTCATGGACTGTTTTACCGAAGAGGAGCTTGAACGTAAAAGCGTGACCTCTTTCCGCATCTCCTACGTCAAACAGGTGAAAGCGGGGCAGGAACTGACCTTTTACCGCAAGGATACGGAAGAGGGGAGCGCGCTCGAAGCGCGCGCGGGCGGCGAGGCGACGACGCGCTTTTTCGTGCGGTTCGGGGAGACGGGCGCATGAAAGAGGGAGTATTGAAGTACGTCGGAATCGTAAGAAAGCTGTATATCGCGTTTACCGCCGTCGTGTTCGTTTTGCTTATGGTCTCGCTCGTGTATGCCTTTCACCGGATCTACGCGTTCTATATTATTACGCCCGCGCTGTTTTTGCTCTGGATCGTCGTCTACGCGCTGTACGCCCTGCGCGTGAGTATGGGGACCGCGGTCGGGATCGAGGTCACGGACGAGGTCGTGCATATCAAAACAAGGCGGAAAACTTACACTTACGACAGAGAGCGGGGCTGTGAAAAAGTCGCCGTCAAAAAGAATAAATTCGTCGCTTATTTTTCCAACGAAACCTCCCGCGACAGCTTTATTTTCTACCGCCGCGTTCTCTTTTCCAAGTACCGCGACGAACAGTTCACCGTTGAGGACGTTGCAAAATTTTATCCCCGGATCGATGAGGCGGATATTCGTTAAAAATGTATATATACATACTATATGAATATTTAATCATTATACAATGAATATATACATAAAATTGTAAATTTTATCAAAATATTTTCAGGGGACGGGGCGCAATCGCTTGATTTGCGCCCCGCGCTTTGTTATAATATTAAAAAAATACAGAAAGAGGTGTGTGTTATGGAAAAAATCAAAAAAGTGGTGCTTGCCTATTCGGGCGGACTCGATACGTCTATCATTATCCCCTGGCTCAAAGAGAATTACGGTAACTGCGAGGTGGTCGCGGTATCGGGCGACGTCGGTCAGGGAACCGAACTCGACGGTTTGGAGGAAAAGGCGAAAAAGACGGGCGCGAGCAAGCTCTACGTGCTCGATCTGAAAAAGGACTTTGTGGAAAATTATATTTTCCCGACGGTGCAGGCGGGCGCGAAGTATGAGGAGACGTATCTGCTCGGCACGTCGTTCGCGCGTCCCTGCATTGCAAAGGCGATCGTAGAAATTGCCAAAAAGGAAAAGGCGGACGCAATCTGCCACGGCTGTACGGGCAAGGGAAACGATCAGGTGCGCTTCGAGCTTGCGATCAAGGCGTTCGCGCCCGAAATGAAGATCATCGCCCCGTGGCGAATCTGGGACATCAAGAGCCGCGAAGAGGAGATCGAATATGCGGAGGCGCACAATATCCCGCTGAAAATCAACCGCGAGACCAACTATTCCAAGGATAAAAACCTGTGGCACCTGTCGCATGAGGGGCTCGACCTCGAAGACCCCGCGAACGAACCGCAGTACGAAAAAGAGGGCTTCCTCGAAATGGGCGTGTCGCCCGTGCAGGCGCCCGATCAGCCCACCTATCTTACGATCCATTTTGAAAAGGGCATTCCCACCGCGATCGACGGCAAAAAAATGGAAGCGGTGGAGCTCGTGGAAAAGCTCAACAAAGTGGGCGGCGAAAACGGCGTAGGGCTTGCCGATCTCGTCGAGAACAGGCTCGTCGGCATGAAGTCGCGCGGCGTATATGAAACGCCCGGCGGCGAAATTCTCTACGAGGCGCACAGGCTTCTCGAAATGATCTGCCTCGACAAAGCGACCCAGCACTACAAACAGCTCGTCGCGCTCAAATTCGGGGAAATGGTCTATGACGGGCAGTGGTTCACGCCGCTGAGGGAAGCGCTCTCCGCATTCGTTGAAAAGACGCAGGAGACGGTGACGGGCGACGTGAAGCTGCGTATCTATAAAGGCAACGTGACGAGCGCGGGCATTACTTCGCCGCACTCTCTGTACAGCGAAAATATCGCCACGTTCGACGACGACGGCGGCGCGTATTCGCAGAAGGATTCCGAGGGATTCATCAATCTCTTCGGGCTTCCGATCAAGGTCAAGGCGCTCCTCGATCAGAAAAAACTCAAATGATCAAAGTATTTATCGACGGAAGAGAGGGAACGACGGGGCTTCGGATCGACGTGCGGTTAAAGTTGCGCGGAGACGTGGAGATCCTGACTCTTCCCGAACAGCTTCGCAAGGATCCCGCGGCGCGAAAGGAGGCGATCAACGCCTCCGACGTGACCTTTCTGTGCCTGCCCGACGCGGCGGCGAGGGAAGCGGTTTCGCTCGTAGAGAATCCGCATACCGTGGTAATCGACGCGTCCACCGCGCACCGCACGGCGGAGGGCTGGGCTTACGGCTTTGCCGAGCTTTCAAAAAATCACCGCGAAGCGATCGCAAACGGAAAGCGCATTGCAAATCCCGGTTGCTATGCGAGCGGGTTCGTCGCGCTCGTCTATCCGCTCATTGAAAGCGGGATCGTTCCGCGCGATTATCCGTTCGTGTGCCATGCGGTCAGCGGATATTCGGGCGGCGGAAAAAAGCAGATCGCAAATTACGAGACCATGCCGCGCGATCCGTCGCTGGATACGCCGCGCATCTACGCGCTGGGGTTGGAACACAAGCACCTGCCCGAAATGGTCAAGGTGTGCTCGCTTTCAAGAACGCCCGTGTTCAATCCGTATATCTGCGATTTTTACAGCGGTATGAGCGTGAGCGTGCCTCTGTTTACGGATCATCTCAAAATGGGAACGACCAAAGAGACGGTCAAAAAAATTCTTTGCGAACACTACGGAAACGCCGGATTTGTGCGCGTTTCGGAAGAAGAGGGCTTTATTGCGGCGAACGGGCTTGTCGGCACGAACTACATGGATCTGTTCGTTAACGGCAACAACGAGCGCATTCTGCTCACGGCGACCTTGGATAATTTGGGAAAAGGCGCCTCCGGAGCCGCAATTCAGAATATGAATATCGCTCTGGGGCTTGACGAACGGCTCGGTTTGTGATATAATCAATCGGATGGGGTAAAAAATATGTTGGAAATGATCGAAGGGGGCGTATGCGCGCCCCGCGGATTCAGGGCGAACGGCGTTCACTGCGGAATCCGCAAAAATAAAACGAAACGCGATTTGGCGCTGATCGTCTCGGATAAGCGCTGTTCCGCCGCGGCGGTCTATACGACGAATCTCGTCAAGGGCGCGCCCGTAATCGTTACAAAGGAACATATTCAGGACGGCTATTTGCAGGCGGTCGTCGTCAACAGCGGAAACGCGAATACCTGCAACCGGAACGGCGTGAGCATTGCAAACAGAATGTGCGCGCTCGTCAAGCGCTATACGAAGATTCCCAAAGAGGACGTTGCCGTCGCTTCGACGGGCGTGATCGGTCAGAAACTTTCGATCGATCCCATCAAAGAGGGAATGCCGGAGCTTGCCGCAGGACTTGGCGATCACAGCGACGCGGCGGCGGAAGCCATTATGACGACCGACACCGTTAAAAAGGAACTTGCCTACAAATTTATGCTCGGCGGGAAAGAGGTGAAGATCGGCGCGATCGGTAAGGGAGTCGGAATGATCTGTCCGAACATGGCGACCATGCTCTTGTTCGTGACGACGGACGCCGCGATCTCCCCCGAAATGTTGCAAAGAGCGCTCTCCGAAGAGGTGGACGATTCCATCAATATGCTCTCCGTGGACAGGGATACTTCCACGAACGATATGCTTTTGGTGCTTGCGAACGGGCTTGCGGAGAATAAAGAGATCGTCGCGGAGGGAAAAGATTTTCAGCGCTTTAAGGAAGTGCTTCACGCCGTTACGACGAATTACTGCAAAATGCTCGCCGCGGACGGCGAGGGTGCGACCAAGCTCATCGAGTGCCACGTCAAACGGGCAAAGACCAAGGCGGACGCGCGGCTCGCCGCAAAATCCGTCGTCAATTCCAACCTCGTCAAATCCATGGTGTTCGGCGCGGACGCAAACGGGGGCAGGGTCATGTGCGCGCTCGGCTATTCGGGAGCGGATCTCGACGTTGCAAAGATCAACGTGAGCTTCTGTTCCTCGGCGGGGATCGTGGATGCGTATAAGAGAGGGTGCGCGGTGGCGTTCGACGAAGAACTCGCCAAAAAGATCCTCTCGCAGAAAGAGATCCATATTATGGTCGATCTGAACGACGGGATCGAGAGCGCGACGGGATACGGTTGCGACCTTACATACGATTACGTGAAGATCAACGGAGATTACAGAACGTGACGGAGATTGAGAAAAAGGCGGAGTTCCTCATCGAGGCGATGCCCTACATCGAAAAATACAGAAATAAAATTCTCGTCATCAAATACGGCGGAAACGCCATGCTCGGCGACGAAGCGAAAATCGAGGTCATGCGCGATTTAACGCTTTTAAGGTGCGTGGGCGTGAAGGTCGTTTTAGTCCACGGGGGCGGTCCCGAAATTTCAGAGACGCTCTCGCGCATGGGCATTCAATCGAAATTTATCGACGGTCTCAGATACACCGACGCGGAGACGGCGGAAGTCGTCAGAATGGTGCTTTCGGGGAAAGTGAATAAATCGCTCGTGCACATGCTCGGAAATTTGGGCGCGAAAGCGGTGGGGCTTTCGGGAATGGACGGCGGAATGCTCCTCTGCGAAAAGCAGGACGAAAAGCTCGGCTTTGTGGGCAGGATCGTCCGCGTGGACGCACAGCTCATTTCCGACTGTCTCGAAAAGGACTATATGCCCGTCATCTCCTCCGTGGGGTTCGATAACGAGGGCAATATCTATAACGTCAATGCGGACAGCGCGGCGTCGAGCATTGCGGGCGCGCTCCAAGCGGAGAGCCTCATTCTCATGACCGACGTCAAGGGGCTTTTGCACGACAAAAACGACGAGACGAGCCTGATTAACAAGGTCTATGTTTCGGACATCGAATCGCTCGTGCGCGAGGGGATCATTTCGGGCGGTATGATCCCGAAGATCAACTGCTGTAAAGAAGCGATCCGCCGCGGAGTGAACCGTGTGTTTATTACAGACGGCAGGGTCAGACATTCTCTTTTATTGGAATTGCTTTCCGACGAAGGTATGGGAACAATGTTTGTGAAAGGCGACTGATTTTTTAATCAGTCTCTTTTTTCGGTATATCGTTTATTTCGGAACGGGGTGCGGTTATGAATTTCAGCGAAATCAAAGAACTTGACGAAAAATACGGCGCAAAGACCTTTTCGCGCTTTCCCGTGGCGTTCGCGGGCGGTAAGAACGCGACGCTCTGCGATAGCGACGGAAAATCGTATATCGACTTCGGCGCGGGGATCGCGGTGAACGTGTTCGGCGTGAACGACGAGGCGTGGAAAAATGCGGTCGTTGACCAGCTCAATAAAATTCAGCACGTCAGCAATTATTACTATATCGAACCGCAGGCGCGGCTTGCGCGGCTTCTGTGCGAAAAGACGGGTGCGAAGCGCGCGTTTTTTGCAAATTCGGGCGCGGAGGCAAACGAGTGCGCGTTCAAGACGGCGCGGAAATATTCCTTTGAAAAGTACGGCGAAAAGCGCAAACGGATCGTCTCTTTGAAAGACAGTTTTCATGGCAGAACGCTCTTTACGCTCTCCGCGACGGGGCAGGATTCCTTTCATAAATATTTTGCGCCCTTCGTTCCCGACGTCGTCAACACGGTCGCGGACGTTAAGGCGGTGGAGCGGGCTTCGGACGGTAAGGCGTGCGCGGTCGTCATCGAATGCGTGCAGGGCGAGAGCGGCGTAACGGCGCTCGATCGTGGCTTTATCCGGGAGCTTGCCGCCTATTGCAAAGAGAACGACGTTCTGCTCGTCTGCGACGAAGTGCAGTGCGGAAACGGCAGAACGGGTAAATTTTTCGCCTACGAGCATTACGGTATTGCGCCCGATCTCGTCACGACGGCAAAGGGCTTGGGCGGCGGACTTCCGATCGGCGCGTGCCTCTTTTTCGGAAAGACCGAGAACGTTCTGACTGCGGGCGATCACGGTTCGACGTTCGGCGGGAATCCCGTCGTGTGCGCGGGCGCGTGCAACGTCGTCGAGCGCATGACGGATGAGTTTTTATCGGACGTTGCGGTCAAGGCGGATTACATGAGAATGAAACTCGAAAAGATCGGGGGGATCAAAAAAGTGACGGGTTTGGGATTCATGATCGGACTGGAAGTTGAAAAAGATCCCAAACAGGTGGCGGCGGAGTGCCTTAACAGGGGACTGCTCGTTCTGACGGCGCACAAGAGGTTGCGCCTCGTGCCTCCGCTCACGATCACGAAAACGGAAATGGACGAGGGACTTGACATCCTCGAAGGAGTATTAAAGGCATGAAACACTTACTGAAACTCAACGATTTTTCGAGAGAGGATATTTTATCCGTTCTCAATCTTGCAGATCAGCTCAAATACGAGCGCAAAAACGGCGTCGTGAACGAAATGCTGAAAGGCAAAAAGCTCGGCATGATCTTTCAGAAATCCTCGACGCGCACCCGCGTTTCCTTCGAGGTGGGAATGTACGAACTCGGCGGCTACGCCCTGTTCCTCTCTAACCGCGATTTGCAGATCGGCAGGGGCGAGCCCGTGGAGGATACGGCGCGGGTGCTTTCGCGCTATCTCGACGGCATTATGATCCGCACGTTCGATCAGAAGGAAGTGGAGGATCTTGCAAAATACGGCACGATCCCCGTCATCAACGGTCTGACCGATTACTGCCACCCCTGTCAGGTGCTTGCCGACCTCATGACGATCCGCGAGCGCAAGGGCTCTTTCAAGGGACTGAAACTCTGCTTTATCGGCGACGGAAACAATATGGCGAACTCCTTAATGGTGGGAGCGGTCAAGACGGGCATGAACTTTTCGATCGCCTGTCCGGAGGGCTACGAGCCGGATAAGGAGCTTATGCGGCTTGCAAAGGACAATATCGAATTTACCCTCTGCCGCAGTGCGGAGGAGGCGGCTGAAAACGCCGACGTCGTCTATACGGACGTATGGGCTTCGATGGGGCAGGAGGAGGAAAAGGCAAAGCGCGAAAAGGCGTTCAAGGGCTATCAGGTCAATGAAAAGGTCATGAAAGCCGCAAATAAGGGCGCAATGGTTCTGCACTGCCTGCCCGCCCACAGGGGCGAGGAGATCACGGCGGACGTTCTCGAAGAACACGCCGACGAAATTTTCGACGAGGCGGAAAACAGACTGCACGCGCAGAAAGCCGTCATGTGCAAACTAATGAAATAAACGCTTGCGCGGACAAGCGGTGAGCGAAGGAAAAAACGCGGGAGATATTATCAATGAGCAAAAAAATTTATGTAACGCTGCAAAACGGGAAAGTATTCGAGGGATATTCTTTCGGCGCGGAAAAAGAGGTGATCGGCGAACTCGTGTTCACAACGGGCATGACGGGGTATATCGAGACGCTGACCGATCCGAGTTATTACGGTCAGATCGTCACGCAGACCTTTCCCCTCATCGGGAATTACGGCATGATCTCCGCCGATTCGGAGAGTATGCACAGCTATCTGACGGCGTATATCGTGCGCGAGAAGTGCGACGCTCCCTCAAATTTCCGTTCTGAGGGGACGGTAGAGGAATACCTGAAACGCGAGGGGATCCCCGCCGTGTACGGGATCGACACGCGCGAACTCACGAGAACGGTCAGGGAGGCGGGCGTCATGAACGCCGCGATCTCGTTCAAGCCCTTTACCGATCTTGTGTCGCTCAAACGCTACCGCATTAAAGACGCGGTCGCTTCCGTCAGCTCCAAAGAGGTCAGAACGCTCGGCGAAGGGAAATACACCGTCGTTTTATATGACTTCGGCGCAAAGAACAATATCGAGCGCGAATTGCTCAAAAGAAACGTAAAAGTCGTCACCGTTCCCGCCGACTATCCCGCGGAGGAAACGCTGAAAATTGCAGACGGCGTCATGCTCTCGAACGGTCCCGGAGACCCCGCGGAGAATACGGGCGTCATCGAGACGATCAAGAAGATCGCGGGCAAAGTTCCCGTGTTCGGGATCTGCCTCGGTCACCAGCTGTTTGCGCTCGCGATGGGCGGACAGACGCGGAAAATGAAGTACGGGCACAGGGGCGCGAACCAGCCCGTGCGCCACGTCGACAGCGGAAGAATTTTTATCACCAGCCAGAACCACGGATACGAAGTGGTGTCGAATAGCCTGAAATGCGGAAAGCTCAGCTATCTCAACGGAAACGACGGAACGTGCGAAGGGATCGACTATCCCGAACTCAACGCGTTCACGACGCAGTTCCACCCCGAAGCGTGCGCGGGTCCGCACGACGCAAACAAGCTCTTCGACGAATTTGTCGCAAGAATGAAAACCGCAAAGGAGCGTAAATAATCATGCCTAAGAGAAGCGATATTAAAAAAGTACTTGTCATCGGATCGGGACCGATCGTGATCGGTCAGGCGGCGGAGTTTGACTATGCGGGCGCGCAGGCGTGCCGCGTATTGAAAGACGCGGGCGTCAACGTGGTTCTCTGCAATTCCAACCCCGCGACGATCATGACGGATAAAATGCTTGCGGACGAAATTTATCTCGAACCGCTGACGGAGGACAGCTTAAAGCGCATTATCATCAAGGAGCGCCCCGATTCGCTGTTGGCTTCGCTGGGCGGACAGACGGGGCTTACAATGGGCTGTAAGCTCGCAAAATCGGGCTTCCTCGACGAATGGGGGGTCAAGCTGATCGGCACGAAGCTCGACGCGATCGACAGGGCGGAGGATCGGGAACTCTTCAAAGAGACCATGGAAAAAATTCACCAGCCCGTCGTGCCGAGCGATATTGCCTACACGGTCGAAGAGTGCGTGAATATCGCAAACAAACTCGGCTATCCCGTCATCGTGCGCCCTGCGTTCACGCTCGGCGGCGCGGGCGGCGGCGTTGCGAAAACGGAGGAGGAGCTCCGCCTCATTTCGCACAACGGGCTCATGCTCTCGCCCATTACGCAGGTTCTCATTGAAAAATATATCGGCGGCTGGAAAGAGATCGAATTCGAGGTTCTCAGAGACAGCGCGGGCAACGTTCTGACCGTTTGTTCCATGGAGAACTTTGACCCCGTCGGCGTTCATACGGGCGACTCGATCGTCATTGCGCCCGCGGTCACGCTCTCCGATAAAGAATATCAGATGCTCCGCACGGCGGCGTTGAATATCATTACCGAACTCGGCATCGAGGGCGGGTGCAACTGTCAGTTCGCGCTTCATCCCGACAGCTTTGAATATGCGGTCATCGAGGTGAATCCCCGCGTTTCGCGCTCTTCCGCGCTTGCAAGTAAAGCGACGGGCTATCCGATCGCCAAGGTTACGACGAAGATCGCGCTCGGCTACACGCTCGACGAGATCAAAAACGACGTTACGGGCAAGACCTACGCCTGCTTTGAACCCACGATCGACTATGTGGTCGTCAAACTTCCCAAATGGCCGTTCGATAAATTCCTGTACGCGAAGAGGGGACTCGGCTCCCGCATGAAGGCGACGGGCGAGGTCATGGCGATCGGCACTTCTTTCGAGCAGGCGATCATGAAAGCGGTGCGCGGCGCGGAAATTTCGCTCTCCACGCTCAATCACCCCAAATTTCTGCCTCTGCCCAAAGAGGAGCTTCTGAAAAAGCTCGACGAAACGACGGACGAGCGTCTGTTCATCGTTTACGCCGCGCTCCGTGCAGGCGCGACGGCGGACGAGATCTTCAACGTCACCAAAATCGACAGATGGTTTTTGAATAAACTCCTCAATCTCGTCAGATTTGAAAACGATATCAAAGGCAAAAAGCTCAACCGTGCGGAATATCTCGCGGGCAAACAGCTCGGATATACCGATAAAGATTTGGAAGAGATGAGCGGGGAGAAACTTCCTATGCACAGGCGCGCCGTGTTCAAAATGGTCGATACCTGCGCGGCGGAATTTGCGGCGCAGACGCCCTATTTCTATTCGACCTACGACGACGAGGATCACGACGAGGCGAAGCCCTTTATCGAGCGCTCCAAAAAGAAACGCATTATCGTCATCGGGTCGGGACCGATCCGGATCGGGCAGGGGATCGAATTCGATTATTCCTCCGTTCACTGCGTCTGGACGCTGAAAGAACTCGGCTATGAGGTCGTCATCATCAACAACAACCCCGAAACGGTCTCCACGGACTTCGACACGGCGGACAGGCTTTATTTTGAATCGCTGACCCCCGAAGACGTACAGAACGTGATCGATATTGAAAAGCCCTACGGCGTCGTCATTACGTTCGGCGGACAGACGGCGATCAAGCTCTGCGGCTATCTCGATAAAAAAGGCGTCCGTATTTTGGGGACAAGCGCGGATTCCGTCGATATGGCGGAGGATCGGGAACGCTTCGACGAACTTCTCGAAAAATTCAACATCGCCCGTCCCAAGGGGCTGACGGTCATGACGAAAGAGGAGGCGATCGCGGCGGCGGAGAAGCTCGGCTATCCCGTGCTGTTGCGTCCCTCGTACGTCATCGGCGGGCAGAACATGACGATCGCCTTTACGGAGAACGATATTTCCCGCTATATGGATGTCATTTTGGCGCAGCATATCGAAAATCCCGTGCTCTGCGATAAATACCTCATGGGCACCGAACTCGAAGTGGACGCGATCTCCGACGGGGTGGACGTTCTCGTTCCGGGCATCATGCAGCATATCGAGCGCGCGGGCGTGCATTCGGGCGACTCGATCGCGGTCTATCCGCCCTATCATCTGAGCGACGCAATGCTCAAACAGATCGTCGAGGTCTCCACCCAGCTTGCGCTCTCCTTAAAGACAAAGGGGCTTATCAATATCCAATATCTCATTTACGAGAATAAACTCTACGTTATCGAGGTGAATCCCCGCGCGTCGCGCACGATTCCCTATATCTCCAAGGTGACGGGGGTCCCCATGGTCGAGCTTGCGACCAAGATCATGGCGGGGGCAAAACTCAAAAAACTCGGCTTCGGCACGGGGCTCTATCCCAATTCTCCCTACGTTGCCGTCAAGGTTCCCGTGTTCAGCTTTGAAA
>CAJUCM010000025.1:21798-23362 GCA_910585235.1 uncultured Christensenella sp. | reverse complement strand
AGCACACCGTGCTTGCCATGCTCGTTGATAAAGAGGAGATCGGCAGCGAGGGTACGACGGGTATGCAGTGCAAGGTCTATGAAGATCTGATGGAAGAGATCGCGATCGCGCTCAAAGCAAATTTCCGCAAGGCGCGTTTTGCGAGCAAGTGCCTTTCCTCCGACGTGACGGCGGCGTTCGATCCCAACTTTGCAAGCGTATATGAAAAGAACAACAGCGCGCTCGTCTCCTACGGGACTGCGCTTTGCAAGTTCACGGGCGCGCGCGGAAAGAGCGGCAGCAGCGACGCTTCGGCAGAGTTCGTGGGCGAAGTGAGAGCCGCGTTCGATCGGGACGGCGTGGTTTGGCAGACGGCGGAACTCGGAAAAGTGGATGCGGGCGGCGGCGGAACGGTCGCAAAGTTCATCGCGAACATGAATATCGATACGGTTGATTTGGGTGTTCCCGTCATTTCCATGCACGCGCCCTATGAGGTCGTTTCCAAGGCGGACGTTTACAGCAATTATAAAGCGTTCCTTGCGTTTATGAAGTAAAGTATGAAATTGAATCGCCGCCCGCGGTGAGCGCGGGCGGGATTTTTTTACAGTTGACAACTTAACGCCTTGAATGTTATAATGAAAATATGAAACTACGCAGGATTACGGACATAAGTTTGAAAACCGTAACGGGGCTGATCCTTGCGATCGCGCTCATTCTCACGTTTACGGTTTCCGATTATTACATATTCAACCGGATCGGAGAGTTCAATTTCTATTTCGTTTTCAGTCAATGGATGAAAAAGGCGGGACTGCTCCTGTTGCCGCTTGCGGTCTTTTATCATAAAAAGAGCTGTTCGGATATTTTCAAATACGTTCTTCCCGTGTTCGTCATTCTCTCCTGCTGTACGTTCGGGTCGTTTTTCGACGTGAGCGCGGCGGGGAACGCGACGACCCCGTCCGAATTGGTCTTTGCACAGATCAACGGCTTTATTCCCAAAGCCGCAAATATGACTTTATTTTTTCTCTCGAACGCGCTCTATCTGATCGCCTGCGCGCTCCTGTTTGTCAGGGACGGTTACAAAGTCAAAGCGAAGAGCTTTATTTGGTTGCCGTTTGCGGTTCTCGCCTGTATGCCGCTGAATATCTTTGAAAACTTTTTCGATATTGAAAATTTCAGCCGTTCGGGTTTTTGGTGGTTCAGGAATTTTACGCTCTGGCATTTCCTCATGATCGCCGTGCTCGTCGGATTTACCGTCGGGGCATACTTCTTTCTCAGAAAAAAAGAACGGAAAACGCAGGAAGATTTCCTCGTTGCCGCCGCGATCGTCATGCTCATTCAGTATCACAGCAAGGATTCCATGGTGATCGGGGACGGATACAACGTGTATCATACCGTTTTCGCGTGCATTCCGCTCTTTATCTGCAATATCGGCGTCTATGTTGCGGCGTTGTCCGTCATCTTCAAAAAGAAACTTCTGTATGCGATTTCGTTCTTCGTTCATGCGGCGGGCGCGGTGAGCGTGTTCGTCTATTTCGGTAAGGACGAAATGAGCAATTACGGCATTATTTGCAGTTATTCCATTCTG
>CAJUCM010000025.1:18595-21781 GCA_910585235.1 uncultured Christensenella sp. | reverse complement strand
CTTTTGTTTGCGCTCTCGGTGATTCCGTCCGCACTCGGACATTATAAATTCCGTTTCAAGGACTGCCTGATCCCGCTTGCATATTACTTTGCGGTCATTGTGGTGGCGACGGTTTCGAGCGCGCTCGTCACTTCTTATCTCACCGATTATACCTACGGCGGATACGTTTTGGGGGAAGTCGCCAAGCCGCAGGAACTTCTGCCAAATTACGCGTTTACGCAGATCAATCCTTTGCCTTTCGACGTGCCCGTGTGGGGCTTGACGATCTGGAAATACGAAGTCAATCTTTTGTATGTTTTGGGATTGTACGTTGCCTATGTTGCGATTTTCTTTGCGTTTACGGGCGCGTATTACGCCTTTCTTGCCGTGCGCGGGCGCATCCTCACGGCGATTGCGAAAAAGCGCGTTGCGCCTGCGGAGGGGGAACCCGCCGAACCGCTGGAAGAGGCGGCAGTCGCCGAAGCGGAGGAGGAAGAGCGGGAGGCGGAACCTGCCGAGGAGGACAAACCGCAGGAAGAGGAAAAAGAAGAAGAAACAACCGTATAAAAAAAGTCCCCGACTTGTCGGGGATTTTTTTTATATAGTTGTTACATGGCGGGACCGGTTGCCGAAGGAGTGTAAACTCTTGCCGCAAGCTCTTGATTGAGCGCGTAGAGCCCTTTGGCGTCGTGACCGAACAGCTCCATTTTTTTGAGCATATCCTCGGCGTTTTTCTCTTCTTCGCCCTGTTCTTTGATGAACCAGTCGAGGAACTGCATGGTCTTGAAATCCTTTAACGCGAACGCTTCCGAATAGATCGCGTTGATGAGGGAAGTGACGTACTGTTCGTGTTCGTAGCCCGCCTTTAAGGGATCGGTCGTGTTTGCGAATTTTTTATCGGGTTTTGCGATTTCGTCAAACGTGACGCGGATCCCGTTGTCGATCAGGTATCTGCGCATCATCATGGCGTGGTCGCGCTCTTCCTGCGCCTGCACCTCGTACCAATGCGCGAACCCGTCCAGACCCTCGTCCGCATAGTAGTTTGCAAAGTCGAGATAGAGATACGCCGAATAGAGTTCTTTATTGACCTGCGTGTTAATAAGTTTTGCAATTTTTTCGTTTATCATAATAATATTACCTCCGTATTGCCTTTCTATTATACCGCGGTTTTAGAAACAAAGCAACGGATTTTCCGAAAAATCAGACGGAAAGTTAAAATTTTCCGTTTAACTTGTAGGGCGTGGCGTCCCCGACACGCCGACGAGAAAGAGCGGCGCGCCGCGGAGGTCGTGCCCTACGGTGGGTTTTCGTGTTAATTCGTAGGGCGTGGCGTCCTCGACACGCCGTTGTCTTTCGTTTATTTTTGCAATGCGTGAGATTGTAAAGCCCCGCTTGGCATAGCCAAGCGGGGCTTTACAAATACTCAGGCAGTTCAATTATTCACCGGAAGTTTGCCAAATAACGGGGGTAATTCCGTCGGGGGCGAAATGCCAATAGTTGCCGCCGTCGGCGGGGAGATCGGCTTCGTTTTCGATATAGTAGTACCAAGTCCCTTTGTAGGTTACGTCGGTAAAATATTCGTTTTTATCCGCCTCGGTGCCTCTGTAATAAATAACGGTTTCTTCGTTAAAGCGATAGGGGGAAATCATAGTGATTGTTACGGGCAGAATCACTTCCGCAAACTTTCCTTCAAATGCGTAATCCCCGATTGTTTTTAAGCTGTCCGGTAAATAAATTTTTGTAAGCGGACAGCCTGAAAATGTCTTCTTTCCGATCTCTTCGAGCGTGGAGGGGAAAGATATTTCCGCAAGGGTTTCGCAGGCTCCGAAAGCATATTCTCCGATCCGAGTGACCCCTTCGGGGATCGCAATCGATTCAAGGGCATAACAACAGTGGAAGCAATTTTCGGGAATTTCAGTGATCCCTTTGGGCAGTTTAACGTGTTTCAATTGTCTGCAATTATCGAAAATACTTTCTCCGCAGAGGCTGACGCCGTCCGGAATTTCAATCGAGACGACGTCGGAACCAATAAAATCGAAATAATTCAGAGGTCCGAATGCAAACGCTACGATGTATTTGATTTCGGCGGGGAAATTTTCGATCACGCCGTCGTTCGGTACGCTCCCTTTATAGTGCAGCAGCGTGTCGCCGTTGACGATGACAAATCCGTCCGGTTGGTTTTCGTACCAACCCGTCTTGCAAAAAGCCTGCGCTGTGAAAGAGTGCGGATCTTTCGGGAAAATGATTTCGGTCAGGGCGGAGCAGTTGAAAAACGCATCTCTGGCGACGGCGGAACATTTTGAACAGTCGATCTTTGTAAGCGCTGTACAGCCGGCAAATGCACTACTGTCGACGGAAACGCCGTCGGGCAACTCGATCCCCGTAAGCGCGGTACAGCCCCGAAAAGCCGCGTTTCCTATTTTTGTAACACTATCGGGGAGTTTGATTCCCGTAAGCGCGGTGCAGTTACAAAATGCCATGCCTCCGATTTCCGTAATGCCGTCTGGAATTTCGATATAACTGAGCGCAGTGCAGCCGTAGAAAGCGCTTCTGTCGATCGTCTTTAACGTGGAGGGCAGGCGGACAAAACTTAAAGCGGTACAGCCTAAAAATCCGCCGACGGTTTTCAGCCCTTCGGGGAGTCCTAACGCCGTCAGTGAAGTGCAATAGGCAAACGCATTTTGTCCGATCGTTTCGAGAGACGCGGGAAGATTGACGCCCGTCAGCGAAGTGCAATCGGCGAACGCACTCTGTTCGATCGTTTTGAGGGATGCGGGAAAAACGATACTTTCGAGCGCGGTAAACTTTTGAAACGCTTGTTTATTGATTTTTTCAAGCGCTGAGGGGAATCGGATCGTTTTAATTGCCGGATATTTGTTTCCGTAATACGGACTTTTGGCGACTTCCTTTACGGGCAATCCGTTGTATTCGTCCGGAATATAGAGTTCGTCGCGTGATTTCAGTTCCCAATTCAACTTTACGGAATAACCCGTTCCATCGGCGGTGAGTTCGTAACTCAGTCCCTGCGAGGGGTCGATCTCCTCGGTAATCTTTTTCAGCGTACAGGTATATTTCACCCAATCGGAATCCAAATAACGTTCGCCGTCCCCGATTGCGAGCAACTCCACTTCAAATGAAAAATCTGCGGTGAGTGTGTCGTTGAGCGATGAAAAATCATAGTAATTATCTTGTATTTCCTTTTCTAAA
>CAJUCM010000025.1:10119-18585 GCA_910585235.1 uncultured Christensenella sp. | reverse complement strand
TCAATTTTGTAACATATAAGGAATAACCGGACGCATTTTCAACTTCGTCCCAGCGCAGAACGTTATTTTCAACGCGGATATTTGCGGGAGCGTTGAGAATGCGGGGTGCATGACTGCACCCCGCCGCCACCGCGCAACAGATCGCGCTTAAAAACAGTAAAATCCCGATTAAAAATTTTTTCATAATATTTATCTCTGAATTATTTATTATTATAACAATCATATCATATTTTTCCAATTATTACAACATAGTTTTATCTTTTTATCTATACGAATTTTTTATGGAAAAACGAAATTCCATAAGTTAAACTTATAATTCTATAAAAAACACAAAAAAATCTCTGCAAAATGCAGAGATCGTCGTCAAAAAAAGCTGTGAATCTTTTGTTGTTGCAGACTGCCGAAGCGGAAACACGGCAGGTGACTCCGACAAAGCTACCTTATGGCACACGCACCGATCTGTTTAGCGCTGCTGTATCCCTACCCTGACGCGGTTCGCAGGGATGCGTTGCATAAGACCTTGTTATCAACATTCCTTACCGTATGCAGCCTTCCACAGCCTGCACCGAAAAAAGCGTTCAGTCCTGCTATAGCGGATTGCAGGTACAGGGCACCGCTAACTCCCCACCTATCACAGCGGACTTTATTATAACCTATTTTCGCAAATAAAGCAACTGTTTCCCGCGGGAAAATCAAAACACGCGTTTCAATCGTTTGTACTTTTCCGTCGAATTGTGCTAAAATAGGAGCGGTTAAGATTTCCCGAAATCGGGTATCATGAAAAAAGGAGAAATTATATGAGTTCCGAATGTACGCACGACTGTTCTTCCTGCGCAAGCAACTGCGCTTCCAGGGATAAAAAGTCCTTTATCAAACCTCTTCACGAGGGGGCGAAAGTCAGAAAGGCGATCGCCGTTGCGAGCGGAAAGGGGGGCGTGGGGAAATCCCTCGTGACCTCTCTGTTGGCGGTGCGCGCCAATCGGCTCGGCTACCGCACGGCGATCCTCGACGCGGATATTACGGGTCCCTCCATTCCCAAGTCGTTCGGCGTTTCGGAGCGGGCGACGGGCGCGGAAAACGCGATCTTCCCCGTCGAGAGCAAAGAGGGGATCCAGATCATGTCCATGAACTGTCTTTTGGAAAAGGACGAGGATCCCGTCGTCTGGCGCGGTGCGCTGATCGCGGGCGCGGCGACGCAGTTCTGGACGGACGTCGTCTGGGACGACGTGGATATTATGTTTATCGATATGCCCCCCGGTACGGGAGACGTGCCGCTTTCGGTATTTCAGAGCATTCCTTTGAGCGGGATCGTCGTCGTCACGACGCCGCAGGACCTCGTTGAAATGATCGTGAAAAAGGCGGTGAATATGGCGGGCATTCTGAACGTTCCCGTTTTGGGGCTCGTTGAAAACATGAGTTATTTTGAATGCCCCGACTGCAAGAAAAAGCATGAGATTTTCGGCGCGAGCAAGGCGGCGGAGCTTGCGAAAAACTTCTCCGTTCCCGCGTTCGCAAAAATGCCGATCGATCCCGAAATCGCCCGTCTTGCCGACGGGGGCAAGATCGCGGAGGCGGATACGAAGCCTTTGGAGGCGGTGTTCAAAGCGATCGAGGGCGCAAAGGAGATCGGGGACTTCAAGGAATAAGACCTGAGCAAAAGGGCGGACGGTGCGTTCCGCCTTTTTCGTTATAAGCTGAGCTTATGGATTTTTCGTTTTACCGTTGTTTTTGTTATAGCTGAACCGAACGGAAAAACTTGCCAAAGCGGTGCGCTTTGTGTTAAAATGGTTTCAGAAAGGTGACCGTATGAAATATAGACGATTGAGTTTGATTTTACCGCTTTTGTTTTTATTGATCAGCTTTGCGCTTGCCGCCTGCGGCGCGCCGAAGCAGCTCTCCGCGCCCGCGAATCTGAAAATCGAGGACAACGTTCTTTCGTGGGACGCCGTGGAATATGCGGACGGGTATTCCGTCTATTTTAAGGACACGGAGTATGAAACGGCGGAATGCAGTTTTGCGTTGCCGAAGCTGAAAGATACGGAACTTTATGAGATCGAAGTGATGGCGTTCAGCAATACGGGGATCAACCATTCCGAATATTCCGTCGTGACGTATGCGGGCAAGTATGCCGTTCCGACCGAGGGATTGAGGTTTGAGTTGATTGCCAATTCCGAAAACTCCGACGAGTGCGCCGTTGTGGGATTCGCCGCCGACGCGAACGGCATTTGCGTCGTTCCCGCGTTCTACGGGGGACTGCGCGTCGCGTCGCTCTCGCCGAAGCAGAGCGATCCCGCCCTTGCTCAGGTTAAAAGTTTGTATCTGCCCAACACCATGAACGGGAATATTTTCCGTTCGGATATTTTTGAGAAGTTTCCGAATCTTGAAAATATCGAACTCGAATCGGGACTTCTGCGCTACGAGAGCAGAGGGAACTGCGTGATCGACAGAGAGGAGAACGCCGTTGCGGTGGGTTGCGTCAACAGCGCGATTCCGGACGACGTGACAAAGATCGCGTCGAACGCCTTTGCGGGCAGACGGTTACAGGCGCTTTTTATTCCGAAGAATATTACCGCGATCGAGGATTACGCATTCACAAGCTGTACGTTCGGGACGGTGTTCTATGAGGGAACAAAAGAGGAATGGAACGAAAAGGTGACAATCGGCGAAACGGGGAACAATGCGTTTCTTTCGTCGCTCAGTTACTATTCGGAAAACGCGCCCTCGGAAAGCGGAAACTTCTGGCATTACGTAGGCGGCGTTCCGACTAAATGGTGAATATCAAAAGAACTGCGCGCAACGCGCAGTTCTTTTATTCGGAATGCGCGAAAAACAGATGTAAAAATCTCCCAAAAAATTCGGACAAGCTCTTGTCTTTTTTGCAAGAATATGATACAATACAAAACGGAAAATTTATTTGGAGGAAAACAAATGCAATATTCTCGTGAAGTAGAAGAAATGTGTTGCGTGCAGAAGGGACCCAAACACGATCCCGCTCCCATTCCCGAAGAAGGCAAGTGGGTCTGCGCGAAACAGATCACGGACATCAGCGGATTCACGCACGGCATCGGCTGGTGCGCTCCGCAGCAGGGCGCGTGCAAACTGACCCTCAACGTGAAAGAGGGCGTCATTCAGGAAGCGCTCGTCGAGACGATCGGCTGTTCGGGCATGACGCACTCGGCGGCAATGGCGGCGGAAATTCTTCCCCACAAGACCATTCTCGAAGCGCTCAATACCGACCTCGTGTGCGACGCGATCAATACCGCCATGCGCGAGCTGTTCCTGCAAATCGTTTACGGCAGAACGCAGTCCGCGTTCTCGGACGACGGGCTGACGATCGGCGCGGGGCTCGAAGACCTCGGAAAGGGGCTTCGTTCGCAGGTCGGCACCATGTACGGCACGGCGAAAAAGGGCGTCCGATATCTTGAAATGGCGGAGGGCTATGTGACCCGCCTTGCGCTCGACAAAGACAGTCAGGTGATCGGCTACGAGTTCGTCTCCTTAGGCAAAATGACCGACTTCGTCAAGAAAGGGCTTTCCCCCAACGAAGCGTGGGAAAAGGCTATGGGACACTACGGCAGATTTGAGAAAGAACAGGGCGCGGTGAAATACATCGACCCCCGTAAGGAATAAGGAGGCGCGGCATGGCTTTATTTGAAGGTTATGAAAGAAGAATCGATAAAATCAATCGGGCATTGAAAGAGTACGGGATCAAATCCGTAGAAGAGTGCAAAGAAATCTGCCTTGCCAAGGGCGTCGATTGCGACAAGCTCGTGCGCGGCACCCAGCCGATCTGCTTTGAAAACGCGGTCTGGGCTTACACCGTGGGCGCGGCGATCGCAATTAAGAAAGGCTGCAAAAAGGCGGCTGACGCGGCGGCGGCGATCGGGATCGGTTTACAGTCCTTCTGTATCCCCGGCTCCGTTGCGGAAAACAGAAAAGTGGGTCTCGGTCACGGAAACTTGGGTATGATGCTCCTCTCCGAAGAGACGGATTGCTTCTGCTTCCTCGCAGGTCACGAGAGCTTTGCGGCGGCGGAGGGCGCGATCTCTATTGCGATGAACGCAAACAAGGTCCGCAAGAATCCCCTGCGCGTCATTCTCAACGGGCTCGGTAAGGACGCGGCGTTCATCATCTCCCGTATCAACGGTTTCACCTACTGCGAGACGACGTTCGATCCCTATACCGAGACGGTCACGGTTACGAAAGAAGTTCCCTATTCCGACGGACCCCGCGCGAAGGTCAAGTGCTACGGCGCGGATAACGTTCCCGAAGGTGTTGCGATCATGAAGCTCGAAAAGGTCGGCGTTTCCATTACGGGCAACTCCACGAACCCCACGAGATTCCAGCACCCCGTCGCGGGCACCTACAAAAAGTGGTGCAACGAAAACGGCGTGAAATATTTCTCGGTCGCTTCGGGCGGCGGCACGGGCAGAACGCTCCACCCCGACAACATGGCGGCTGGTCCTTCTTCCTACGGCATGACGGACACGATGGGAAGAATGCACTCCGACGCGCAGTTCGCGGGCAGTTCTTCCGTTCCCGCGCACGTTGAAATGATGGGACTGATCGGCATGGGCAACAACCCCATGGTCGGCGCGACGGTTGCGGTCGCGGTTGCCGTGCAGGAAGGCATGAACAAATAATTTGATTTTTAATAAGCGGAAGAGTTTCTGCGGTTTGCCGCAGAAACTCTTTTTGCAAAAGTCTCATAAACGGCGAAGAACAGGCGTATTTATGAGGGATATTTTATTATGGTTCCGCGATATGGCGGAAGAGGGGTGCAATGATGAAAGTGCTGGTTACGGGCGGAGCGGGCTTTATCGGCTCGCATACGGTAGTGGAGCTGTTGAACGCAGGTTATGAGGTCGTCGTTATCGACAATCTCTCCAATTCTTCCGCGGAGAGTCTGAAACGCGTGGAACAGATCACGGGCAAATCGGTTGCCTTTTATCAGAGGGATCTGCGCGACCGCTATTCGCTCGGAAGAATTTTCAAAAAACACGCGTTCGATTGGGTCATACATTTTGCGGGGCTCAAAGCGGTGGGCGAGAGCGTGTTAAAGCCTGTCGAATATTATGACAACAATCTCGGTACGACTGTTTCCCTTCTCGACGTCATGGCGGAATACGAAGTGAAAAATCTCGTGTTCTCTTCCTCGGCGACGGTGTACGGCGATCCCGAAGTTCTGCCCATTACCGAAACGTGTAAAGTGGGCGGAACGACCAACCCGTACGGTACGTCCAAACTCATGCAGGAGCAGATTCTCAAAGACGTATGGACGAGCGACCATGCGTGGAACATTGCGCTTCTGCGCTATTTCAATCCCGTCGGCGCGCATGAGAGCGGGCTGATCGGCGAGGATCCGAAGGGGATTCCCAACAATCTTATGCCCTACGTTGCGCAGGTCGCAAGCGGAAAGCTCTCTAAAATCGGCGTGTTCGGAAACGACTATCCGACGCCGGACGGAACGGGGGTGCGCGACTATATCCACGTCGTCGATCTTGCCAAAGGTCATGTGGCGGCGATCCGCAATTTGACGGAACCCGGCGTGCATATCTACAATCTCGGCACGGGAAACGGTTACAGCGTGCTGGATATGATCCATGCGTTTTCCAAGGCGTGCGGAAAGGCGCTTCCCTATGAGATCAAACCCCGCCGCGCGGGGGATATTGCGGCTTGCTATGCTTCGAGCGAAAAGGCGGAGCGCGAACTCGGCTGGAAATCGGAGCGTAACCTTGAAAAGATGTGCCGCGATCAATGGAATTGGCAGAAGAACAACCCCAACGGTTACGAAAGATAAGACAATGCCCGCCCGCCTCTGAAAAGAGCGGGCGGATATTTTTTTGTTGTGAAATATTCTCGCCGAATAGTGATTGCGTTGTGCGGAAATTTATGCTAAAATGAATAGCAGTGCAAAAACGTTGCGCTCGCCCGAACGGGCGGGGAGGAGATAGCTATGAGCGATTTTCAAAAAACGGTACAGGAAATCACAGTGTGCGTCAGAATAAGGACGCCCCTCATTATCCTGATGACGAACGAGCGGGACAGGGCGGAATCCGCGCTGAAAGCCGTTTCGGCGAACGAGAACGTTCCCATGGAATATTATACCGCGCTCGGCGGGTTCAAAAAGATCGTCGGCGGAGCGGGGAAAAAGGTTGCCGATCCCTTCCTCTATATCGCGGAAGAGATCGAAAAAGACAGCGGAACGGTCTATGCGCTCGGCGATATGCGCGGACTGACCTCGGATAACGAGCTTGTCGGAAAGGCGATCGGCGTCGTTCGGCTTGCTTCCGAAAAGGGCGCGACGGTGATCCTTGTGACGAGCGAAACCGTCTATGAGGAGCTCGGAAAACTTGCGACTTTTGTAAAGCTCGATCTTCCCACGAAGAGAGAGCGCGAGAATATGATCAGGGACTTCATGGCGGAGAATCAGATCAGAACGCTGGCTCCCGAAAAGATTATTCAGACGGCGGTCGTTTTGGGCGGTTATACGGCGTTACAGTTGAAAACGGTCATGAATTACGCGCTCAACACGGGCGACGGGTTTACGTTTGAAAACCTCTGTCAGGTCGCGATGGACAAGGATAAGATTTTCGGAAAGAATCCCGCCGTAAAACATATCAACGTCCGCGACGTACACGTTGCGGGGTTGGACGGCGTCAAGGAATGGCTCATCAAAAAACAGAAAATATTCTATTCGCCCGACGAGGAACTCGGAACGAAATTCCTCAATCCTCCGCGCGGAATGCTCATGGTCGGCGTTCCCGGCTGCGGCAAATCGCTGACGGCGCGGCTCGTCGCCTGCGAATGGCATCTGCCCCTGTACCGCTTCGATATCGGCGCGGTGTTCAGCGGAAGCGCGGGCGAGAGCGAGGCGAATTTAAGGCGCGCGCTCGACTATATCGGAAGCGTAAGCCCCTGTATCGTGTGGATCGACGAGATCGAAAAGGAGCTCGCCGCGGGACACGATAACGAAGCGGCGAAGCGCATTTTAGGCGCGTTCCTCTTCTGGTTGCAGGAGAACGCACACCGTATGTTCCTCATTGCAACGGCGAACGATCTGACGAAACTTCCCCCCGAACTCTTCCGCAAAGGGAGGTTCGACGAAGTGTTCTTTGTCGATCTGCCTACGGAATCGGAGCGCAAGGAAGCGATCAATCTGTTTTCCAAACTCTCGCTGACCATGCGCCTTACCGAAGAGGAGGTCGATGCGCTCGCCAAGATCAGCGACGGATTCTCCTATGCCGACATCGAATGGGCGATCAAGACGGTCGCGGAAGAGGAGTACACGCTCGGAATGTGCGGAAGTTATACCCGTCTCGATTCGGTGTTCCAAAGAACGGTCGGCGCGCTGTCGAGGAACAGAGAATATATCGAAACCATCCGCAAGTGGGGCAAAGACAGCGCGGCTCCCGCGTCGGGCAGAAAATAAAAAGAGGTCAGTTTATGAAATCGATCATTCAAACGCTTTCCGAAGAGTTGAACATCAAAGAGGAGTACGCACAGAATATCGTGAACCTCCTCGACGAGGGAAACACCGTTCCCTTTATCGCGCGTTACCGCAAGGAAATGCACGGCGCGATGGACGATCAGACGATCCGCAATCTTGCCGACCGCCTCGAATATCTGAGGGGGCTGGAACAGCGCAAAACGGAAGTCAAAAATTCGATCGGCAATCAGGGAAAGCTCACCGAGGAACTTGCAAACAAAATCGACGAAGCATTGACGCTTGCCGAGGTCGAGGACTTATACCGTCCCTACAAGCAGAAACGGCGCACGCGCGCGACGGTCGCAAGAGAAAAGGGGCTTGAACCGCTTGCGCTCCTTTTGTTCGCGCAGGAAAAGGACTGCCCCGATCCGCTCTCGGAGGCGGAAAAGTATATCGACGCCGAAAAGGGCGTGAACACGAAAGAGGACGCGCTTGCGGGCGCGGGCGATATTATCGCGGAACTTATTTCGGACGACGCGGAGATCCGCAAGGCGCTCAAAGCGGTCTGGCGGGAGCAGGCAGCCGTCGTCTCCCGCGCGGCGACGGAGGAGGATACCGTCTATCGTAACTACTATGAATTTTCCGCATTGGTCAAGAAAATACAGGGGCATCAGGTGCTTGCCGTCAACCGCGGCGAGCGGGAAGAAAAGCTCAAAGCGGGAATCGAAATGAACCGCGATACGGCGGTCGCCGTCGTGACGGGGATCGCGGTTAAATCGCCCGCGTGCAAATCGACCGCATTCGTGCGCGCCGCCGCGGAGGACGCTTACGACCGTCTGATCGCGCCGAGCGTCGAGCGCGAGATCCGCGCCGAGCTCACGGAGACGGCGAGCGAGGGAGCGATCGGTCAGTTTGCGCTCAACCTGCGTCCGCTTCTCATGCAGCCGCCCGTCAAAGGGTTTGTGACGATGGGGCTCGATCCCGGCTACCGTATGGGCTGTAAAGTTGCGGTCGTGGACGGTACGGGGAAAGTACTC
>CAJUCM010000025.1:0-10109 GCA_910585235.1 uncultured Christensenella sp. | reverse complement strand
GGCGGTCGTCTATCCCACTTACGGCGAGCGTCAGAAGCAGGACTGTATCCGCACGCTCTCCGCGCTCATCACAAAGGATAAAGTGCGTCATATCGCGATCGGAAACGGAACGGCGAGCCGCGAGACGGAACAGATGACTTGCGAGCTCATCTCCAAAATGGCGGGAGGGAACGTATCGTATGCGATCGTCAACGAGGCGGGCGCTTCGGTCTATTCGGCGTCTCCTCTGGCGGCGAAAGAATTTCCCGAATACGACGTAAATCTGAGGTCGGCGGTATCCATCGCGCGGCGGCTCCAAGACCCGCTCGCGGAACTTGTCAAGATCGACCCCAAGAGCATCGGCGTAGGGCAGTATCAGCACGATATGCCCGAAAAACGGCTTTCGCAGGCGCTCGACGGCGTTGTGGAGGATTGCGTCAACTCCGTCGGCGTTGACCTCAATACGGCTTCCGCGCCCCTTCTTTCGCGCGTCGCGGGACTGAATACGGGAACTGCGGAAAATATCGTCAAATACAGAGAGGAGAACGGCGCGTTCACGTCGCGCAAGCAGATATTGAAAGTTCCCAAACTCGGCGCAAAGGCGTTCGAGCAGTGCGCGGGATTTTTGCGCGTTCCCGAAAGCCGCGAAATTCTCGATAACACTTCGGTTCACCCCGAATCGTACGAGGCGGCTAAAAAGCTCATCGAGCTTACGGGCTATACGATGGACGACGTGAAGAAGGGAAACTTGGGGCACCTCATGGAACGGCTCAACAAGTACGGCGAGGAGCGCGCCGCCAAGGAATGCGGGATCGGTCTTATGACGCTGTTCGATATTTGCAAGGAGCTTAAAAAGCCGGGGCGAGATCCCCGCGACGAGCTTCCCGCACCCGTATTGAGAACGGACGTCCTCGAAATCAAAGATTTGCTCCCCGGCATGGAACTCAAAGGCACGGTGCGTAACGTCATCGACTTCGGCGCGTTCGTCGATATCGGCGTTCATCAGGACGGGCTCGTACATATCTCCCAGATTTGCGATAAATATATCCGTCACCCGTCCGAAGCGCTCTCCGTGGGCGACGTCGTGACCGTCTGGGTCAAGGAAGTGGACGAAAAGAAAAAGCGCATTTCCCTCACCATGAAAAAACCTAAATAATGAGATTATGAAAACCCCCGTCCGCAGTGATCTGCGGACGGGGGAATTTTTTTATACGATTTGTATAAAGTCAAGCAAAATTTTACAAAAAGTGAGATAATAGATTTAATAAACGAAAAAGCTATGTTAATTGAAATTGAGTGCCACATTTTGTGGCATATCATGCAAATTATATATCTTTATAATATAATTGAATTATTGATAAAACAAAAGTAATGGAGGGAAAAATGGACTGTAAAACCTGTCAATATTATGTACCGTATTATATCAAGCACGGAAGGTATTTATTGGAGCGTGCGGGGCATTGTACGCACGTTGAAAACCGGAGAGGAAAAGACGCATGGAATTTGCGGGAGAATTGCGCCCTTTGGACGCCGTCCGAGGACAAAAAAGAGGAGCGCAAAAAGTGCATTGAAGAGATGCTTCGGGATATGGCAAAGACGCTCGAAGACATCAGACTGATTTTGGAAAGCGACAGTCATTCGGCGCCGTAGGGCGTGGCGTCCTCGGCACGCCGTTATTTTTTGCATAAAAAAAACCCGTCCGTAATCGGACGGGTTAAAAATTTTTTTGTCAATCGCTGATCACTTCGATGGGACCGTTGAGGGCGTAATGCCTTGTCGAATCCAAAGCGTTTTCGCAGCTCGATTTGCTCGTATAATTGGAGCTGACCGCGATCAGCATGCCGTTCGCATTCAAAAGCCGATATACGAAGTGTCCCGCCTTGGTCGAAATGATTTTGCAGTTGTTGTCCGCAAAACTCTTTTTATAAGTTTCGATGCCCTTTTTCGCGTTGGACAGAGAGGAGTATTCTTTACTGCTCTCCAACATGATCCCGCCGTTCGATGCGTACAGTTTGAAAGAGAATTTTCCTTCCTGCGTCTTGCGGATGATCCATTTACCGTCGCGGAAGCTGACTTTTTCTTCTTCCTCTTTTTTCTCTTCTTTGACTTCGGGTTTCTTTTCAACAACGGCTTTTTGGGGTGCGGGTTTCTTTTCCGCAGGTTTTGCGGCGGGTTCCTTTTTCTCCGCAGGCTTCTTTGCCGTTGTTTCCTTTTTGGCGGGAGCTTCTTTTTCCGCGGGCTTTTTCGCAGCGGAGACTTTCTTTTCTTCCGTCGGTTTCTTTGCGGCGGACTCTTTTTTCTCCGCAGGCTTTTTCGCGGGCGCTTTCTTTGTCTCTTTTACGGGAGCAGGCTCTTCTGCGACGGATTCCGCTACGGGCGTAGGTTCTTCCGCGGGGGCGGGCTCTTCTGCAACGGGTGCAGGTTCTTCCGCGGGGGCGGGCTCTTCTGCAACGGGTGCAGGTTCTTCCGTGGGAGCGGGTTCCTCTGCAACAGATTCCGCTACGGGCGCGGGTTCTTCCGCGGGAGCAGGCTCTTCCTCTTGCGTATGATCGGCGTTTTCATCCGTGTTTTCTTTTTCGGGTTCGGCATTTGCCGCGCCGTTCTTTTTCGCTTTGACCTGTAAGTAGATCATGACCGCGGAGAGAGCGGCGATCAGAACTAAGATAATGGCAAGGACGACCGTAAGCACGATATTCTCTTTCAGATATTCCCAAACGCTCACGTTTAACATATTTAACATGAAAATACCTCCATTTCGACAAATATTATAACATAAAAAAGGGGCAGTGTCAAACCATTGACAAATAAAATGATCCGCTGTATGATAATTACATGGAAAAAGTAGCAGTCATCGGCGGGGGCGCGGCGGGGCTTGCGTGCGCCGGCATGCTTGCAAGAAAAGGTTGCTCCGTGACCGTTCTCGAACGGGGCGGGCGCGTGGGCAGAAAACTTGCCGCCACTGGCAACGGACAGGGAAACGTGACGAATACCGATATGGATGCGTCGCACTATTTTTCGGACGATCTCCGAAAGGTTCAGCGCCTTTTATCGCGGTTCGGAAACCGTGAGACGGTGCGCTTTTTGGAGAGTATGGGCGGAATATTTTTGCCCGATAACCGCGGGCGGGTCTATCCCGCGGGGCGGCAGGCTTCCGCGATCGTCGATCTGTTCCGCTTCGAGCTCGAACGCCTGAACGTTCCCGTTCGGCTGGACGCACGCGTGCATGAGCTTGCATACGATCGCGGTTTCCGTCTTCAATGGGAGGGCGGACATCTGTGCTCGGACGCAGTTGTGCTTGCGGCGGGGGGAAGCGCCGCGCCCAAGTTCGGAACGGACGGCACGGCGTATGCGCTCGTTAAGGATTTCGGGCATATCCCCACCCAAACGGAGCCGTCGCTCGTAAGGCTGAAATGCGATAAGGAGATTACAAAGCGCCTGCGCGGGATCCGCACGGACAGCGCGCTGAAAGTCGTAAGAAAGGGTGCGGCGGTCTATGAGACGCGGGGCGACACGCTCTTTACGGACAGCGGCATTTCCGGCGACGCGGTGTTCCGCGCTTCCGCCCATGTGAAAGAGGGCGATCGGATCGTTTTGGATTTTCTTCCCGACGTCGCTTGCGAACGGGTGGAAAAGACCGTATCGGAAAAGGGACTTTTCTGCGTCGTCAACAACGGGCTTGCGCGCGTGATTGAGAGCGTTGCGGGCGGGGACAAAAGACGGATCGCTGAACTTCTCAAAGCCTTTCCTCTCACCGTTGCGGGGAAAGAGGGCTTTCAGGAGGCGCAGGTCACAAAGGGCGGGATACGCTTATCGGAGACGGACGAAAACCTGATGAGCAAGTTCCGCGACGGACTGTATTTTGCGGGAGAGATCCTCAACGTGGACGGCGAGTGCGGGGGCTACAACCTGCAATGGGCGTTCACTTCGGCATACGCCGTTGCGGAGGGGATATGTTCTTAACGCTCACCGATCTCAGATTAAAACCTTCGCAACCGGAAAAGACGCTTTTATCCCTCTGCGAAAAGAAGCTGCGCGCGCCCGTGCGCCATTTCAAAATCCTGAAAAAATCGCTCGACGCACGCGATAAAAACGATATTCGCTGGGTCTATACGGTGGAATGTTCGGACAGGGCGCAAAAGCCTGTTCCGCGCGTCTTTGATAAAATCGGAAAACCCATGCCGCGCGTGTATATTATCGGCGCGGGACCCTGCGGACTGTTTGCGGCGATCCGCCTCATCGAACACGGTATAAGACCCGTTCTGATCGAGCGTGGAAAACCCGTTGAAGAGCGCATGAAGGACGTGGAGAGTTTCCGCGCGACGGGCAAGCTCGTCTCGGACAGCAACGTGCAGTTCGGAGAGGGGGGCGCGGGAACGTTTTCGGACGGAAAACTGTTCACGCAGACCAAGAGCCCGCTCAACCGCGAGGTGCTGGAAACGTTCGTGCGCTTCGGCGCGCCCGAAGAAATCGCCTACCTCGGTAAACCGCATATCGGGAGCGACAATCTTGTAAAAGTCGTCTGCAATATGCGCGAATATATTGTAAGAGAGGGCGGGCGGATACGCTTTTCCTCCCTGTTTACGGGCGCCGAAACACGGGACGGAAAACTCGTTTCCGTTACGGTGAACGGAGTCAAAGAGGACGCCGACGAACTCGTTCTTGCGATCGGGCACAGCGCGCGCGATACCTTTGAAAATCTGTTCGGGAGCGGTTTTCTCCTCGAACAGAAGGAGTTTGCGGCGGGGGTTCGGATCGAACACTTGCAGTCGAAAATTTCAAAGGCGCAGTACGGCGCGGGGTATTCCGCATTGCCCGCCGCCGACTACAAACTCGTCTCCCATGCGGGGGAGAGGGCGGCGTTCACGTTCTGTATGTGTCCGGGCGGGGAAGTGATCCCGTCCGCCTCCGAGGAGGGCGGCGTCGTCACCAATGGCATGAGCAATTTTGCGCGCGATAAGCGCAATGCAAATTCCGCGCTCGTCGTTCAGGTCAGAAAAGAGGACTTCGGGAGCGAACACCCGCTTGCGGGCGTGGAATGGCAGCGCAGGATCGAGCGCGCGGCGTATTCCGCGGCGGGCGGGAATATGAAGGCGCCCGTCCAGCTCGTCGGAGATTTTTTGGCGAATAAAGAGAGCTATTATTTCGGCGAAGTAAAGCCTACTTATTCGGTGGGGACTTCGTTCGTTCCCATGCGCGCGATTCTTCCTCCGGTGATAACGGATACTCTGCGGGCGGCGCTTGTCGATATGAATTACCGCCTTTCGGGGTTTTCGGCGTTCGACGCGGTGCTCACGGGCGTGGAGACGCGCACGAGTTCCCCCATCAGGATCCTGCGGGACGACACTTTGCAGGCGGCGGGGCGGACGGGCATCTATCCCTGCGGCGAGGGCGCGGGCTATGCGGGCGGGATCACGTCGTCCGCGGCGGACGGATTGCGCGTTGCGGAGGCGATCGCAAGGAAATATTTTTAATATATCTTTAATAATATCTTCACAAAACGAACACTTTCATAGTTTATGATAGAGACAGTTAAATCGTTACGCACATTGTTTATTCTCCTATTTTTCATATTCTCTCAAACGGAATGTCTGCGGCTTGCCGCAGGCATTTCGTTTTTACGGAAATTTTTTTTGCGTTACCCTCTTGAAATGCCCGCAATTTTATGTTAAAATAAATCGATTTCTAAAATGTAAGGGGGGACATGATGAAGAAATTCAAAAAACTTGCGGTTGTTGCGTTGAGCTCGCTTTTTGCGCTGTCGTTGTTTGCGGCGTGCGGAAAAGAGGATCCGCCGGAACAGCCCGAAGGCGGCGCGGGCGTTTATTCGCGGATTTGTTATGATAATCTTGCGGCGGGTTACGTCAGCGAAGCGGACACTAAAATCACTCTGTCGGGAAAACTGACGGACGTTGCGGCGAAAAACGCGGAGGGCGAAAGCGTCGGAACGGAGGAGATCGTATCGCTCGATACGGCGACGAACACGTTCACCGCCGTTGCGGCGGGCACGGTGGATTTCAAGCTCGACGGAACTGCGGGCAGGATCGAAGTCGTTCCCGCCTATGTGACCGATCCGGGCAACGCCTATACGGGGAAGGCTTCGGATTACAATGAAGCGCAGAGCAATCAGCTCGGCGGTACGCACGACCCGTCGTTTATTTCCCGCGAGGAGGCGGGCAAGACCGTTTACTATCTCTTCTCCACGGGATGGAACAATCTGAGCAATTATAACGGCGAAAATACGTTCGGTAATGCCATTCATATTTCCGAGGACGGTATGAAGACCTGGCAGTTCGCGGGCAGAACGTTCGATCGGTCAACGCGCGACGAAATGCTCGAAGATTCGGGGATCGAAGAATGGCTGTACGGCGGAACCTGCAACGGTTACGGCGTGAACGACGCGAGCTGGTGGGCGCCCGACATTGTGGAAGCACCCGACGGCGGCTATTGGCTCTACACCTGCGTGGTGGACGGTTCGGCTGACAATGAGGGTATGCTCATCAACGGTAAAAACTATGCGCGCGCGGCGTGCCTTCTGTTCTATTCGGACGATCTGTATCAGGGAACGTTTGAATATAAGGGCGTATTGATGCAGTCGAGCATTCAGCGCGGGGAATCGGTCAGGGACGTAAACGGCATCGATCCGCAGATCATCTATACGCCCGACGGCAAAATGTATATGGCGTACGGTTCGTTCGGTTCGGGCAACTGGATGATCGAGCTCGATCCCGAAACGGGACTGAGAAAGGACGGAAAGGGCTGGCAGACGCACGAGACCATCCGCGGATACGTCGAAAACGACGTGCAGACTTTCTTCTCGCAGACCAAGCTCGGCGAAAGTCACGAATATTACGGCACTTATATCAGCAAGGCGGATATGGAAGCGCCCGTCATCGCCCGCCACGATAATGTGGTGATCGCGGACGAAACGCAGTACGACGAGGAGACGGGCGAACTGAAAGACTCTGTTACGGGCAAGACCTATTACTATTCGATGCACTCCTACTACGGTCTCGGAGAAGCGTATCAGATGTGGGGCGGAAGAAGCGAATCCGTGACGGGCGTTTATCATTCCGCAACGGGAGAGGGCAACGTTGTGAATATGGGATTCGAGAGCAACTCGAACCAGGGCAATAAATACATGGGCGCGTTCACTTGGAGCAACAAGACCGCTTCCGCAAAGAACGAAATCGACATTATTCTCCCCGGTCACAACGACCTTTACACGTCCAAGTACGGAACGAATCTTGCGGCGTATATCACCCGCACGCTCTCCTATTCGAGCAATACTTCGGAGACGGGAATTTTCCTGACGCAGGTGCATCAGTACTATCTCAACAGCATGGGCGACATCTGTATCAATCCCAACCGCTACGGCGGGGAGATCGACCGCGCCGTCTCCAAAACGGAACTTTTGGCGTTGACCGACGGCGGCAAGTTCAAAATGGTGGCGTTCAAGAATGCGCGCGATACCGTTTCAAGCACTTACGGCAGTAGTTTGGGAAATTATACTTCCGTGAACAAATCCGTTGACGTGGTTCTCACCGAGGACGGAGCGATCAGGTACGGCAGTCAGAACGTGGGCACCTGGCTCATGTACGGCAAAGGATATATCAAATTCACGTTCAACGCGAATACCGCGATCGTGCATAACGAGACGGTGTTCTACGGCGTCGTCCGTCCCGCTTGGCTGGGCGATCAGAACAGAAGCGGATTTACGATCACCTGTATGTCGCACACGCCCGCTTCCACGCGCAGCATGGCAATGTTCATGAACGGCGTATCGAAGATCACGGGCGACGGACTCGTAGGTTAAATCCCGCTTAGTGCTTTAAGAAACGAACCCCCGCTTGCTTTGCAGGCGGGGGTTCAAATTTTTATTTTATCCGCCCCGCGGTTTTTCGCGGGGCGTTTTTTAATTTTCGGAAAGTTTTGTATCCGCCGGCCAGGGATAGGTACGCATGATCTTCGTGTGGCAGGCGAGCCTGTATTCGTGCGGGGAACAGCCTTCGAGGTTGCGGAACGAATAGATGAGCTGTTCGCGCGAAGTAAAGCCCGAAAGTTTTGCGATCTCCTGATTGGGCAGGGAAGTCGTCTTTAACAGATTTTTTGCGTTTTTTACGCGGATCGAGGTCAGCATTCCGTGAATGCCCTCCTTAAATTCCGCTTTGAAGAGCCTTTGCAGGTATGCGCCGGAAATCCCTACCGAGCCTGCGATCTCGTCAACGGAGAGGGGGCGGGCAAAGTTCATCTGCATATACTGCACCGCT
Source organism: uncultured Christensenella sp. (assembly GCA_910585235.1). GTDB lineage: Bacteria > Bacillota > Clostridia > Christensenellales > Borkfalkiaceae > Gallimonas. Next base: position 1,863 of record CAJUCM010000025.1, on the reverse strand, counting down.
TTCCGCACATAACCGAGCTTGATGGGCTGTAAACTCTTGTCCGAATAGCATTTGGAAATATCGAGAAGCAATTTGAGAATGAGCAGTCTCGCGGAGAGATTGCGTTTCGGCTCACTGCTCGTTACGAGTTCGTCTACAAGCAATTTCATGGTCTGTCCGACGTTGCCCGAATCGTGGAACAGGTAGAACGGCGCGTCCTTTTCGCGCAGTTTTTCAAGGTGCGCGTCGGAGGAGAAGAGGTCGCGGATGCTCGGCGAAATACTTTTAAGGAATTTGGAATCCTCCGCTGCGAATCCGTTTTCGGGCAGGAGCTCCACGTTGTATATCTGCGTTTTGTCGATTTCGATTTCAATGCGGTGGTAATAGCCCGTATTGACGAAGATGAAGTATTTTTCGGGGATCGCGACGCGCTCGACGGTCTGTCCGTCCTTTTCCGTCATGTAAGCGAATACGAACGCTCCCTTTTCGCAGTACATGATCTCGAATTGCTGATGGTGGTGCCATTCCATGAAAAAATCGTCCCGAAACGTATCCTGATACCATCCGATCGGAACAAAATGCTGTGAGGAAAGTTGTTTCAGCGTCAGCTCCTGCGTCTCTTCCATGCCCGAATTATAGCACGTTTTAGGGGGGGGGTCAAGCAAATAAAAGATAATATCAGTTTTTATAACAGCGCTGTAAGAAAAAGGGATATTTGATTCCCGCGCGTTATTGAATCGGCATTTTTTTAGTGATAGAATCACAGTAGGAAGGGCAAATTGATAAGGAGGAACGTATGAAAAAATTTGCTAAAATTTCTGCGGTCGCGCTGGCTTGCGGCATGAGTCTGGGAATGTTTGCAGGATGCGGCGACCCGTTAAAAAAGGGAAAGACAGAAGTCGTATTCTGGTATTATGCCGACGAGGAAGAGGCGGAAACGGTGGAAGCCATCGTGGATTGGTACAATCACAACAACACGGACGGCATTTATATCGAAGATCAGCCCAAGCCGGGCGGATCGTACGTTTCGCTTGCGGAGCGCGCGCTCGATTCGTCGAGGGCGCCCGACGCCTTTTATATCGGCGACCGCTATTTGAAGCGTTGGGCAAAGCGCGGATACCTGGAAGACATCACTTCATACGTCGCGCAGTCGGAGATCGATTATTCGGATATGTGGACTTCCGCCCAATACCGTTGGAGATACGATCCCGTAAAAAATACGAACAATATGGACGACCCGATCTACGGTCTTCCCAGAGATATGAACAGTACCGCGCTGTATTATAACGCTTCCGTCATGGAGCGGCAGGGAATCAAGATCATTTCGGTCGATGAAGAGGACATGGACGCGTTCAACGCGGGCGGAGCCGACCGCAACGGAAATACCAAAGCCTCGCTCGGAATCGATATGACCGTTCCCGCAAAGGGATTCTACCGCGATCAGCATTACAGAAACGGGAACTTTACGAAGCCTGCTTACGGGCTCGACGGAAAGGTCACGGAGACCATGATCTTCAACAACCGCATTGCAATGAGCTGGGACGAGGTCGAGGACCTTGCCATGATCCTGACCCGCTCGTACAACGCCGGACTGGACGCGCAGAAGGATACGCAGTGGGGCTACTATACGGAGTGGTGGTTTAATTACGGCTGGGGCGTCGGCGGGGATTGCGCGGTGGATACAACGGGCAACGGAGACTGGGAGTTCGCGCTCGGCGACAAAACGCATAAGAGGATCGTATATAACGAGGACGGCTCTTATGCGACCGACGATCACGGCAGAGTGAAATTTATCAAGGACGGCGAAGAGGATTCGCTCGCGGACGGACAGTATGCGGGCGGCGTGCTTCCGTCGCAATACGAGGCGTTCGAGCGCTTTATCAA
>CAJUCM010000024.1:22200-26362 GCA_910585235.1 uncultured Christensenella sp. | reverse complement strand
GCGGAAGGTGCGGCGTTCGTACCTCCTACGCCTCAGGAAATGAAAGCGCAGATCGATGCGGCGCGCGTCATTACGAAGGAAATGAAGAAGCAGATGAAGCGCGACGCGAAGATGGCTGCGAAGAAGCAGGCGGAAAATGCCGCGGCTCCCGCAGAAGGGGTTGCTCCCGTTGAGGAAGCGCCTAAGACGGAAGAGCCCGCTCCCGTTGAAGAAGCGCCTAAGGCGGAAGAACCCGCTCCCGTTGAGGAAGCGCCCAAGGCTGAGGAACCCGCTCCCGTCGAAGAAGCGCCTAAGGCGGAGGAACCCGCTCCCGTTGAGGAAGCGCCTAAGGCAGAGGAGCCCGCTCCCGTTGAGGAAGCGCCTAAGGCAGAGGAACCCGCTCCCGTTGAGGAAGCGCCTAAGGCAGAGGAACCCGCTCCCGCAGCAGAAAAGCCCGCCGCGAAAAAAGCGCCTGCAAGTAAGACTACGGCGAATAAGGCGCCTGCCAACAAAACGACGGCAACGAAAACTTCTACCGCGAAAGCGCCCGCAAGCAAAACGGCTTCTGCCAATAAAACGGCAACCAATAAGGCGCCCGCGAACAAGACGGCTACAAACAAGACGACTTCCAATAAAACGCCTGCAAACAAAAAGTAATTGACCGATAAAATACAAAAGAGCATTGCGGATTTGCGCAATGCTCTTTTTTGATTCGTGCGCGAAACGGTTGACAAATGCAGTTCAATCGGATATGATATTATCCTGTAAAAAACGAGGAGGAAATCGCCGTGTGGTGGGAAGTGATTCTGGACGCATTAAAAGATACCGCTATTCTGTTTCCTTTTCTGTTTTTGATGTACATTCTGATCGAACTCATGGAACACAACACGGGCGCGGGCAAACCGAACCGTGCGCTCGCGGGCAGGTGCGCGCCCATTCTCGGTTCTGCGCTCGGAACTGTCCCGATGTGCGGATTTTCGGTCATGGCGGCGAAACTCTACCGTAACCGCCATATTACGGTGGGGACGTTGCTCGCCGTGTTCATTGCAACGAGCGACGAGGCGCTGCTCGTTATGCTTACGACGCCCGTTTTGGAGCCTCTTGATAAGGTCTATTCGATCCTTGCCATGGCGGGCGTGAAATTCGTTCTCGGTTTTTGCGTAGGGTATCTTGCCGATGCGCTTCTGAAAAAGTTCAGAACCGTACAGCCGTTGCCCGCCCCCTGCGAGCATGGAAAAATTCCCGAAGAGACGCATGAAGAACACGCGCATATGCACGAAGAAACAGAGGACGGACATATGCACGGCGGAGAATGCGAGACCGAGAAAGGCGAACACATGCACGGGCATGAACACGATCACTATGCCGCATGCAAGCATACGCATAAGAGCAAGGTGAACGTCTATCTTGTGTCGCCTTTGTTGCACGCTTTGCAAGTGGCGGCATTCGTGCTTGTCGTCAATCTTGCGTTCGGTTATCTGTTTTTTGCACTCGGAGACGATAACGTCGTCGCTTTTCTGAGGGCGGGGAAATGGATTCAGCCGCTCGTGTGCAGTCTTGTGGGGCTTGTTCCCAACTGCGCTTCGAGCGTTATTCTCGCCGAAACGTTCGCCATCGGAGGGATCGAATTCGGGAGCTGTATGGCGGGGTTGATCACCAATGCGGGACTCGGCGTTTTGGCGCTGTTCCGCGGACGCAGGCAGATCAAGAGCGCAACGCTCATTCTTGTCTTTATGTACTTATTCGGCGTTGCAATCGGCTACGCCGTCAACGCGGTGGCGCTGTTCCTATAAAATAAAATTGAATACGGAGAAAATTTATGGAGTTCGCCGAACCCTTACCTAAGACAAACGCGCCGACGGAAGGGGAGAGCGGACTTGTTTTTTGCTCGACCGAAGAGGGCGTGAAAGAGATATTCAAGGAGCGTCCCGCGGGTCGGGGGCTGTTCGTGACGGACGGTAGCGCATTGAAAGCGTTCCGTTCCTGCCTGCCGTCCCGCGCGCTCTGCCTCGTACTCGATTCGGACGGCTGTCTGCCCCTCTTCCGCACTTCCGACGATCTTTCGTACGTCGTTGCGGCGGGGAAAAAGAGCACGCTCGTTTCCGCACGTTTTTTTGCGGAGATACGCAAGATCCCGTGTACGGTGTTCCCCGTCTCCATGGCGTTTGACGGCGCGTACGAACGGTTCGGGAACGTGCGCTTTTCGGGCGGGGAGGAGCGCGTACCGCTCAAAGAGGCGAAAGTATGTTGCGACGGAGAGATTGTGTGCGATTCGGCGGGACAAGCCTATATGCGGTTATTGCTCTCCCGCCTTGCCCTGATCGAGGCGAAAGCGATGCGCCTCTTCGGCGCGGATCACGGGCGGGAAGAGGCGGAAGAGAGGGCATATTCTGCGCTTCTGACGCTCAGAGCGGAGACGCTCGACATTCGTTCGATCGCGCTGAAAAACGCCGCAATCAGGCAATGCGAGCGGGACGGAATGAACGGAGGAGAGGGCGCGGTCCTTGTGGAAACGATCGGGCGGGAGGGGGAAGAGCAGGCGTTTTTTCTGCTTTCCGCGCTGTACGCCGCGTTTTTCGAGAGAGGAAAAGCGCGCCTGAACGTTCCCGACTATGCGGCGCGGGCGAGATATGCAAACGTTTCCTATGCCGCGCAGAAAGTTCCAACCGTTGCGGAATTTGCCCTGCGCGCGGCGCGGTTGGAGCGGATGCGTTCGGACCTTTATCGGGAGCTGAACGCCTTTCTGGGCGGTACGATCCATTACCGGAACAATTTTTTCTCGCTTGCAGGGCGGAGGGTTTCGGAGGAAAGAAATCTGTCGGCGCTCCGCATGCTGCCCGAATTGACAGTCGGGTTGAGTTCGCTGATCCGTGATTTCGGACTGATGGAGTGGCGAGAGGACGGGATCCGAAAAGATATTTTGAAAAAAAGCGTTTGAAAACGTCCGTTTGGGTGTTATACAATAATAGAAGATTCAGGGTACGCCATGGAGGAAGTCATGCAGGAATTTAAGGTAAAAAATCAATCGCCCGAACTGATCATAGAACTGTCGGGAGAGATCGATTCGGGCAACGCGGACGAATTTTATGAGGAATTCGTAAAAAATTATCAAACGCCCTCAAACGTCGTATTCGAGTGCGGTAAAGTGGAGTTTATCGATTCGACGACGCTCGGCGTGTTCGTTAAAATTCTCAAACGGATCAGGAGCGACGGATATTCGATGAAAATTACGGGCTTGATCCCGCGGCTGAAAAAACTTTTCGTGATCTGTTCGCTCGATACGATTATGGAGATTGCGTGATGAAGAATTTACTGTCGCTTGGTTTTGAACTGAACCGTGATCTGATGACGACGCTTCGTCTGGCGACGGGGGGAGTCTGTTCCATGGCGGGCTTGGATATCGACGAGACGGAGGACTGTAAAGTCTGCATTACCGAGAGCCTGCTGCTTCTGATGCACTGCGGGTATCCTTCCGCCCGCGTCAGCTTTTCGGAGGACGACGGCGTATCCGTGCGGATCGAAGCGGAGGGAACGGCAAATGCGTGCAAGGAGGATTTTCCGAACGACGGAATCTCTTCCGCGCTTCTTTTTGCGCTTGCGCAGGAAGTGAATATGGAGAAGGAGAAAGATTGCCTGAGAGCAATCGGATTTCGTTTCGTAAAAAATGGAAGATAAAGACCTCTTTCGGCGATACCGCGAGACGGGCGATATTTCCCTTCGGAACGAGATCGTAGAAAAGTACCTATACATAGCTTCCGTAATTGCAAAGAAATTTGTCGGGCGCGGAGTGGAATACGACGATCTGTATCAGGTCGCCGCGCTTGCGCTTTTGAAGGGAGTGGACCGTTTCGACGAGACGAAAGGGTTACAGTTTTCCACGTTTATCACGCCCACCATCACGGGCGAGATCAAAAATTATTTCAGGGACCGTTCCCGCCTTGTGCATCTGCCCCGGCGGGTATCCGAACTCAGGGTGAGCATTAAAAAAGTTGCGGACGAATATATGACGGAAACGGGGATGCGTCCGACGGCAAGGGAACTTGCAGACCGCCTCGGCGTCAGCGAAGAAGAAGTGGTTCGCGCCGCGGAAGCAGGCAGCGTCGTCTCCCTCGATAAGTCCGTGGACGACGAAGAGGACGCGATGAGTTTTTACGAGGTGATCCCAGCCGAAGAGGATAACCTC
>CAJUCM010000024.1:0-22190 GCA_910585235.1 uncultured Christensenella sp. | reverse complement strand
ACAAATCGAGACCCGCGACGCGCTCGAATCGGCGTTTACGGTGCTTACGAAAGAGGAGCGGGAACTCATCGAATACCGTTTTGTACAGGAACTTTCGCAGATGGAAACGGCGCGGCGCATGAACGTTTCGCAGATGTACGTTTCCCGTATGGAACGCAAGGTTTTGAACAAACTGAAAGAAAGACTGAAAAAGAGCATGGCGGACTGATGTACTTCGAGATCGATAATTACAACGCGCTGAAAGAGGCGCTGAATGCGCTCTGCACGGGACTTGCACAGAAAGAGATCCCGCAGGAGTCTGTGTTTGAAGTGAAGCTGGTCGCGGACGAACTTCTGTCGAATGCGCTCCGTCACGGCGGTGGAAAGGCATATTTTTCCATTGCCGTGGAGGACGACGTAATTTTATTGAGCGTCAGAAGTCTGCATGCGTTCCGTCCCCCCGACAAGAGTATTCTTGTCAGCAGAGAGGCGGAGAACGGCAGGGGACTCTATCTCGTTGACTGTATCGCGGAGGAACGGGATTACAGCGAAGAGGGGGGAACCTCGGTCAGTATCCGTATCAGAAGATAAAAAGACGGTTGCATCGAATGCCCGTCTTTTATTTTTTCCGTATAACAAAAAAGAAACGCCGGTCGGCGTTTCTTTTTTGTGTGTTCCCTTAACGGGGAGAACGAACGTATTTCAGAAGTTTGTCGAGGAGCGACGGGGAGATCTGACTGCGGAACTTTCCGAGATAAATGAATATCTTGTTGAAGAACGCTTTGTTGTCTCCGCCGATGACGTATTTCGGCAAATAGGCAAGCACGCCGATTTTATCCGTAATGAATACGTCGCCGAACTCGTTGATTTCCGCATTCGTAAGCGTTGCAATGAAGGGGTCACCCGTCTGCGTGTTGTATCTTGCAGATTCGTTCGACGCGGGTTGGGGAGCGGGGGCTGCGGGTCTTACGGGCTGTGCCGCCGCTCCACTGCTTGCCGATGCGACAGCCGCCGAGTTCGCCGCCGCGGCTTTCTTTGCCGCAAGCTCCGCCATGCGTCTTTCAAATGCAGTCATCTCTCTCTTCTGAGGTTCCTTCTGCTGGGAACGGAGAAGAGCTTCCATGCGCTTTTCAAATTCGGAAAGTTCTTTCTTGTTGGAGTCGTCCGCCATGTAGTTGACGGTCGTGTTGCCCTGCGATTCACGGAGAGAGCGGAGCTCTTCCATGATCTTTTCCATGCTCTCGTCTTTGTTGGAATCGGGAGCGGCGGCAGGCTCTGCGGGCTGATTCTTCATGGCGCGCAGTTCCTGTTTGAGCTGTTCCATCTCTTCCTGTCTCTTCTTTTCCGCTTCGAGACGGGCGGCTTCCATCGCCTTGCGCTCTTCTTCGAGTTTCTTCTTCTCTTCTTCGAGCTTCTTGCGCTCTTCTTCCGCCTTTCTCTCCATTTCGAGACGGGCTTCTTCTGCACGGCGCTCCGCTTCTTCCTTGGCTTCCTGTGCCTTTCTCTCCGCCTCTGCTTTCGCTTCGGCAGCTTTTCTCTCTGCTTCCGCTCTTGCCTCTTCGGCTTTTCTTGCGGCTTCGGCTTTCGCTTCTTCCGCCTCTCTTGCGATGCGGGCGGCTTCTTCTCTTGCTTCCTGTGCTTTGCGTTCCGCTTCGAGACGGGCTTCTTCATGCGCTCTGCGCTCTTCTTCCGCCTTTCTCTCCGCTTCTCTTCTCTCCGCTTCGAGGCGGGCTTCTTCTGCGCGGCGCTCCGCTTCTTCTCTCGCTTCCTGCGCTTTGCGTTCCGCTTCGAGACGGGCTTCTTCCGCCGCTTTGCGCTCTTCTTCGAGTTTTCTGCGCTCTTCTTCGAGCTTCTTGCGCTCTTCTTCCGTCTGTCTTGCCGCTTCGAGGCGAGCCTGTTCCGCCTTTGCTTCCGCTTCTTTTGCGATGCGTTCCGCTTCCGCTCTCGCTACCGCCGCAATGCGTTCCGCTTCTGCGATCCGTGCGTCGTCCTGCGCTTTGCGTTCCGCTTCGAGGCGGGCTTCTTCCGCCGCTCTGCGTTCTTCTTCCATTTTCGCCTGCGCTTCTTTCATCGCGCGCAGTTCTTCGGTGAGTTGTTCGATCGCGGATTTGGTCTCCGTATCGCCCTGATTTGTCGTTTGCTTCTGCGCGTCTTTCATGGCGCGGAGCTGTTCGGAGAGACTTTCAAGCGCGGCTCTCGTTGCCGAATCTTCCTGAGAGGTAATCTCGATCGAAGTCTTCGAGGACTGCGCCTCTTTCATGGCGCGCAGTTCCGCGGAAAGTTTTTCGAGCGCCGCCTGCGTAGCGGGATCTTTCTTGTCTCCGCCGCCCGTCGTGAAAGGAACCTTGAAGCTCGTTGCACTGCGCGAGAACTCGTCGTTCATGGGCGCTCTCTGCATAGGAGGCTGGTTCATGGGAGGACGCTGCTGAGGCGGAGCCTGCATGGGACGGGGAGGTTGCTGTTGGGCAGCCATGGGGGGACGCTGAGGTTGAGGCTGCTGAGGCTGAGGGGGTTGCACCGGCGGGCGGACAGGGGTCTGCGCCGCACCCTGCATGGCAGGCGCGGGGATTGCCATGGGCTGTTCGGTGATAACTTCCGTCGTCTTTTTCGTCTTGTCTTTTTTCGTATCTTTCGTCTTTTCCGCAACGACTTTGCCCGCTTTCTTCGCCTTTTTCTCTTCCGCTTTCTTTATGATCTTCGGCATGAAGATGATGACGATAGAGAGCGCTACCGCAACGAGCGCGAGGGCGGGAGCCCCGACCGCGCATACGATCGGCATAAACATACCGAAGAGGTTATAGGTCGGATCTTTGGAAAGAAGCGCCATGACGAATACCGTCGTGATGACGGCAAATTGCAATACATGGAAGATCAGATCAAAAATTTTTCCCTTCTTGGCGCAGATGCGCGCGGAGGTAAAGAACAGGTTTGCATAGAGGATTCCGAGTGCGACGAACCCGAAAATAATGGGCATCGTCTTGTCGGATTCTATCGCGTACTGGCGCAGTGCGCTCATGGGGAGCGCAAAGAGCACCGTCGCCGCGATCGAAAACAGGGAGATGATCGCGTTGAGAACGCCGATCTGCTTATTCGTGACCATTGCCATAATAAATGCAACGATCAGCCCCAATCCCGCAAGCGCGAGACAGCCGAAGTCGGTATTGCCGAAAATCAGGGTGAAGAACCCGCATCCGCCGTAGCCGACGAGCATACAGCTTGCAACGATGTCGAGCGCTCTTTTTCCGCTCTCTCTTGAAAAGAGGGCGATCAGCGTGGCGATCAGGGCATAGACGACGCTGATCGCAAGGATTACCAAAGAAATCGCGGGCAGGAGGGTTTTAAGCGCACCCATAATGCCTGTGATGACGCCGCCGCTGAAATCGAATTGAAGGTATCCCCCGATATTCATGACGCCGTCGATCAGAATGCCGACGAGCGAACCCTTTAACGTGTTATTGGTAACGGTAGAGGGAAGATAAAGGGAAGAGGGCGCAAGGTAAGACCAAAGCGACCCTGCCATTCCGAGGAACAGTCCGCCCGCCATGAGCAAAAAGAGCAGTACGGCAAAAACGTTCGATGCAACGCAAGGTTTTTTCTTCTTTTTCTTTTTGTCTTTTTCAGACATCGTTGCTTTTCCTATGGGAACGAGCGCGGTCGAAGTCGATCCCGCCGCCGCAGGCGCGGGCTTACCCGGAACGGGGGGACGGTTCATTCCGCCCATGTTCGGGCTCATTCCTCCCATATTGGGCATGGCGCCCATATTCGGGTTCATACCAGCCATATTCGGCATGGCGCCCATGTTGGGCATACCGCCCATATTCGGATTCATGCCGCCTGCGTTCGGCATTCCGTTGTTGCGATTCTCCTCCATATGTAACTCCAAAAGTTTTTGATGTTTGTACCGATAGTAGTACTGTAATCCTACATTGAATCTATTCTATTATATCACTCAAAAACGACAATGTCAACGCTTTCACTTAAAAATTCGCAAGACGAGAGCATTATCGGGACGTATTTTCTATACTATTTTATGCAATTTTAGTATTTTACCGCGCCCGATTGTGAAAATTTTGCGTGAAAAGTTCCCTCTTGGGGAAAATCCTTGTGTTTTCCGCAAGGTTATGCTATAATCGTTTTAATACGCGCGTGCGTGGGAATAACTAAGGAGCGGGATATGAACGCCGATTCTCTTACACAACTGAGCGCTATTTTCCGCGACGTTTACAGGGAGACGGGAACGGAACTGAGTCTGTCGCCATTCGGGGGCGACGAGACCGCTTTTCCGCTTGTCTACCGCGGAGAGGAGACGACGGTCTATATCCGCGGAACGGGGGAAGAGACGGAAAATAAAATCAGATTCGTCCGTTATCTCCTTTCGGGGTCGTCCAAAGAAAAAGAGGGGACGGGGGATTTGAAAAGCATTCTGCTCGGCGAGGGCGTGGAGTGGGATGCGTTCCGCTATATGACGAAGAACAACCTTGCGGACGGAAAATGTTTCGCGCTCGACGTCGTTCCCGACAGGCGTTGCGACGAGGCGTTCCGCCAGATTGAACGCTGTATCGACGGCAGGGGCGAACGGGCGGTCAGAATGGATCAAAGCAGGATCGCGGTCGTCAGATTTTCAGGCGACGAGTCGCCGTTGGAATTTGCGCAGTTTATTTTTCAGTCGCTCTACGAGGAGCTCGGCATCAGGGCGAGCGTAGGCGTCGGGTGCGAGGTCAATTCCTTTTCGGAGATCGCCCCGTCCTACACGCAGGCGGTCACGGCGGTGAAACTTGCGGAGATCTTTCATTCCAAAGGCGAAGTGCATTTTTACCGCGAATATCTGCTTGTGACGATGATACAGGATCTGCCGGAGGCGAAGATCAAAGAGTACATGGCGCAATTCCGTATTTCAAACGCGGCGGACGTGTTTGCCGATCCCGACCTCGGAACGACGGCGGAGGAATTTTTGGAAAATTCGCTGAACGTCTCCGAAACAAGCCGTGCGCTCTTTCTGCACCGCAATACGCTCATGTACCGTCTCGACAAGATCAGGCGGATCACGGGGCTCGATCTGAAAAATTTTACCGACGCGGTCACGTTCCGCGTGATTTCAATTTTGTATCGATTATTAAAACTATAAAGGAAGGAAACGGATATGGAACAAAACGAAAAGGATCAAACGACCGACAAAAGCAAAAAAATCAGAATCGTCGAAAAGAGCGTGATCAGCGTTCTTCTGGCGCTCGTCATTGCCGCGGTCGCGTTTGTCGCGGGCTGGTTCGGCAGGTGGGGCGCGCTCGGAGAAAAGAAGCGGGATCTCCTCTGGGCGATCGACACCGCCGAGGAAAATTATTACCATGAGATCGGAGACGAGCTTTATGACAATCTCTTCGGCGCGTTCAACTTCGATCCCTATTCAAAATTTTACACCGAAGAGGAATACGACGTCATCGCCGCAGAGCGCGAGGGAAAGAACCGCGACGCGGGCTTTTCCGTCTATGAGGAAGGGGGCTATCTCGAAGTGTATGCCGTGATCGCGGATTCCTCCGCGGAGCGCGCGGGGATCGCGGGCGGAATGCGCTTCTGGAAGTTCGGAAAGACGGAAGATTCGCTGAAAGCGGGAACGGCGGAGGACTATTTTATTTTCACGGCGAAACTCGCAGAGGACGAGGAATATTTTGTTCGTTGCGGGGAGAGCGAAAAAGAATCCGAAGCAACGAATTTCAAAGTAAAGAACGGGGAAAACGGCGCGGGGATCGCGCTGACGCGTAAGTTCGATCCTATGCGCGTGTATCAGGTCGTCGGCAATTCGCCCGCAGACCTTGCGGGATTGAAGCGCGGAATGTATATCCTCAAATTCGGCGCGACGGACGACGCGAACGCAATGCAGACGGGTTCGTTAGACGATTTGTCTGAATTGGTCAGCACCTTGAAACCCGACGCGAACGGCAACGTTACGATCCATTTACAGTGCGGGTTCGATAAAACGGGCGTGGACGCAAAAATTTATTCTGTCGCAATGAAAGAGTATCAGGCGACTTACTGCTACTATCGGGACAACACGACTGCCTACCGTTTTCGTTCTGCGGATAAAAAAGTAGAACCCGTTCTCGTTGCGGACGAAAAGCTCGCGGAACTCGATAACGACACCGCATATATCGCGCTGACCGAATTTACGGGCAACGCGGCGGCGGAATTCAAAGAGTGCCTGAGTATCATGAAGAAGAACGGGCGCAAGAACCTCATCCTCGATCTGAGGGGGAACGGCGGCGGATATATGGACGTATTCGTGGAAATTGCCGCCTGCTTTTTGAAAGACGCGGGTTCGGGCGCGCAAAAAGTCGCCTATGCAAAGTTCAAAAGCGGTGCGACGGTCAGTTATTCTGCTAAAAAAAGCCTGTACGGGGATTACTTTGGAGAGAATGCGCGAATCAGCGTGCTTGCGGACGAGCACACCGCCTCCGCATCCGAATGCCTGATCGGCGCGCTCGTCGATTATAAAGCGGTCGCCTTCTCCGACATCTATCTGCATCAGGACGAGAGCGGCGTTGCCAGAACTTACGGCAAGGGCATTATGCAGACCCATTACGAAAATTCAAACGGCAGTACGCTGAAACTCACTTCCGCCGAGATTTTCTGGCCGAAGAGCAACAAGAGCATTCACGGAGTGGGCGTGACGCCGCAGAACGACGGCGCGATTGCGATTTCCTCCCCGCTTCTTCCCGACGCGGACGACGTTTTTCTGCAAACGGCGATCGAAAAGATCCGCAACAAGGCGGACGTTCCCTCTGTCAGCGTTTAATTACGCATTGGCGCGGCGGAGATATTCTTCCAAAATATTCAGATTGCCGACCTCTTCGGGGGGTCGGTTTTCTTGTTGTTTTTCGCTCTCCGTGTCCGCGGAAACGGTTTCTTTATCCCGTTGGGAGAGGGTCCCCGCAAGCATGCGGATGAGTTCGCGGTTCTCTTTATAGAAGCATAAGAACCGGTTGAGGGATTCTTTCATGTCGCTGTTTTTATCGGAGAGTGCAAGCAAAAGTAAAAGAATCGCAGTTTCCATTTCATTTTTAATATATGCAAAGAACCTTTCTAAAAGTGCCTTGCATAGGATGAAACGTGAGGTGATTATGGGCGATTTTGCAAATTTTAACGGCGGGAAGAAGTCGGGAGACGCAAAGGAAGATTTTATGAAAGAAGCGGCGAATGCCGCCGCCCGTTATAACGGAAAGAATGAAAACGAATTGGTGGGCGAAATTTTCGCCCGCGCCGCAGAGGGGAAAAAGAACGGTACGCTCACGAATGCCGAAATAGACGCGTTCTATCGGCAGATCGCTCCCATGCTGGACGGCGCGAAGCGTAAAAAACTGCAAAAGATCGTAGAAAAATTAAAGTCTATGTAGCGCCCTGACGAGCGCGGACGCTTCCCTGTACGACTGATAGGGGGAGAAAGATGCGCGCACAAGTCCCGCGGGGGAAGTGCCGAGCGCTTCGTGCATGAGCGGCGCGCAGTGCAGTCCGCCCCGCGTTGCAACGTCGAATCTGTCCGAGAGCGCGGAAGCGACCTCTTCCGAGGAGAGGCTTTCGTGCGCGAACGATACGATCCCGCACGGATTGGGTTCGGAATACAGGGTATAGCGGGGGAGCTTTCTGAGTTCCCCGCAGACCGCGTCGGTGAGTTTTATGAGCTTTTCGGCGTGCTGTCCGAGTTCGGATCTGACGCTCAGCGCGCCCTCGTAAAGAGAGACCACCGCGGGATAGGAGAGCGTTCCGCTTTCCAGACGGTCGGGGTAATAATCGGGCATTCCGAGATTGATGCTTTCGCTGCCCGTACCGCCCATCATGAGCGGGCGCGGGGCGACGCGTCCGGAGAATAAAAACGCGCTTGCGCCCTGTATGGCGTTGAGCCCTTTGTGCCCCGCAAGGGACAGAAGATCGATTCCCGTCTCTTTCATGCGGATGGGAATGTGTCCGCCGCCCTGCGCGCCGTCTGCAAGCAGCAGGATATGTTCGGGTAGAAGCGCGCGTATTTTTTTAAGATCGGGGATCGCTCCCGTCACGTTGGACGCGGTAGTGACTGCAACGAGCCGCGTTTTTTCCGTAACGAGGGAGGCGATCGTTTCGGGCTTCACGTTTCCGTCCTCCAACGGCGCGACGGAGTAGGTGATGACGCCCGTGCGTTTCAGGTGTTCGAGCGGACGCAGAACGGAATTGTGTTCGAGCGCGGTGGTGACAACGTGGTCGCCCTCGTTGAGTACGCCGAGAAGGGCAAGGTTCAGCCCCTCGGTACAGCTCTTGGTAAAGATAACGCGTTCCGCCCCGTAGCCGTCGAACATTTCATTGAGAAGCGCACGGCAGGCGTATACGCGCTCGGCGAGCGCGACGGAGAGGCGGTGACCGCTTCTTCCGGGGTTGGCGCACAGTTTCAGGGACGCCGAAACGGCGTTTTGTACGGAAACGGGTTTGAAGCCGCCCGTTGCGGCGTTGTCGAGATAAATCATGTTTTATTATACGAAGGTAGGGGAATTTTATGACGATGCTTGCGGTTTTCAAGTCGAGGTCGGAGACGCTCGCGTTTCTTACCGATCTGCGCGGAAGCGGCGCTCCCGCGTCGGCGATGTCCACACCCAAAGAGGCGGGCGTCGGGTGCGGGCTGTCCGCACGGTTCGAGGAGACGTTTCTGCCCCGCGCGAGGAACGTTCTTTCGAGGCGCAGTTACGGCTCGTTTGCGGGATTTATGAAAAAGAACGGCTTCGGCTACGCTTATATATAATTATTTTTGTTTCGGGATCCCGCGCGGCGTTGTCGCGCGGGATTTTTTTTCGCGGGCAAAAAATCTTCCGCCGAAATCCGCTTGAAATTTTCAGAAAAAGGCGGTATAATCGGGTGTATGGATACCAACGAAATACTTTCGGAACTCGAACGGCTCTATCCCGACGCGAAGCCCGCGCTCCGCTACGATTCGCCGTACGAACTTTTAGTCGCCGTCATTCTCTCCGCGCAGTGTACGGACGAGCGCGTGAACAAGGTGACGGAGGTGCTTTTCAAAGCGTATAACACGCCCGAAAAAATGATAGCGCTCCGCCCCGAAGAACTTGAAAAATATATCTTCTCCTGCGGATTCTACCGCAACAAAGCGGCGCATATTTTATCCGCTTCGCATGATATTTTAGAAAAATTCGGAGGCGAAGTGCCGTCCTCGTTCGAGGAGCTGAGAACGCTTGCGGGCGTGGGACAGAAGACGGCGAACGTCGTCTATGCCGTTGCGTTCGGGGGAGACGCAATCGCCGTCGATACGCACGTTTTCCGCGTTTCGCGCCGACTGGGGCTTGCCTCGGCGAACACACCCGAAAAGGTGGAAGAAGAGCTGAAAAAAGTCATTCCGAGAGAGCAGTGGTCGAAAGCACACCATTGGCTGATATGGCACGGCAGAAAAGTGTGCCGTTCGCAGAGACCGGATTGCGACGGATGCGCGCTCAAACAGATGTGTCCGCGCCGTTTTCTCTCTTGACCGCGTATAAAAAATCCCTCCTTCGGCGATAACAGAGCCGAGGGAGGATTTTTTTTATGAATCAGTTGACCGCGAAGGACATCGACGTACTTTCGCAGATTCTCACGGGAGAGGAGATCGCCTGCAAAAAGGCGAGAGTGTATGCAAACACGCTGACGGACGTGGCACTTGCCGAAGAGATGAACCGCATTGCGGACGCGCACGCACAGCGTTTTTCCGCGTTATTTTCGCTTTTGGGAGGAAAAAAATAATGAAATTATCCAAAAAAGATACGACTCTGAAAGAAAAAGACGCGTTGCAGGATATGCTCGAAGCGGAAAAATTACTCATGTCGTACTATTCCGCGGCGGTCATGGAGGGGAGCTGTAAAGCGTTCCGTAAAGAGATCCTCAAAAACTATTCGTCGAGCGCGGATACGCAGTTCAGCGTGTTCGAGCAGATGCTCGCCCGCGGGTACTATGACGTACAGCCCGCCGAAAAGCCGATGATCGATCAGAAGACGCAGATTTTTTCCAAGGTCTTAAAAGAAGTCAACGCGGGTTGAATCCGCAATGAATCACGCGGGCGCACAGTACTGTGCGCCCGCGTTATCTTTTTTACGACTCGTTGCTCGTCGTAATATCCTCGTCGTCCCTTTTCTGGGAGCTGGGATAGATCATGGAATAGTGGGGGTTGTGCGGAAAACGGAGGTTAGCCGCGCTTTTTTGGTTTGTTTTCTTCTTGGATTTGGATTTTTTCATAGTAACAGTTTGCGCCGTCTCCCGTTAATTATGCGGTGAACCGTGAATCACAGGATATTTTCGATGGCGGGACGGTAGGTATCGGGGAGGCATTCTGTGAGGTGCAGAATAATTTCGAGCTTTGAAACGGCGAAAGCGTACTGCTTTTCCCCGACGAGCCGCACCGCCTCCGCCAGATATTCGTCAATGCGGGCAATGTCGTTGTGCGGGATCCAGACGTGCAGTTTTTCTTTGCGCCGTTCCCAGGAGGACTGCACGGCTTTCGCATCCTCGATATTCGCTTCCTCCGCCTCCGCTTTCAGAGCGAGCGTCTCTACTTCCTCTTTGAACGAGTCGAACTGGTCGCCGACGTAGAACCATTCAAAGAGCGCCGCGCCAAGTAAAAGCACGAGCGAGGCGAGGATCGCAGAGAGGGATTTTACCATGACTTGCCTCCCGGATACGCCACGTTGAAGGTGGAAAACTTGTGTTTTTTGACTTGCAGATAAATTTTTCCCGTGCCGTCCGCGGTGAGCACGAGGACGTCTTTTACGTTTTTAACGTTCTGTTCTTTTAAGATCCCGTCGAAAAAGGACTGTTCGAGTCCCGTGATTTCGAGGTTCTTTTGATCGTATTTTCCGTTGTCGATCATGACGATCGGCAGGGAGGTCTGCATCTGCTCGTAGTCCTGTTTGGGAAGCGCCGAAAAGGTGCCGTTCGCTTCGTAAAGAGCATAATCTACTGCGTCGAGCGAAAAGTACCCCGCCGTCCGGAGCGATTCGATGAGGTCGGAAACGTCGAGATTGTTGCGTTTGAGCTGATAGTCGTCGATTCCGTTTTTGTTTACGACGACGCTCGGTTTTCCGCTGATAAAGGATTTGAGCGGTTTGAGTTTTAAGTCGAGAAGCGTCATGATCTCGTGCAGGACGAAGATCGTGAGAACGGAAATGATCCCGTACAGGAGGGGAATGGAGACGTCCGCCATGGGAATGCACGCAAGCTCCGCAATGAGCAGCGTGATGACGAGTTCAAAGGGCTGCATTTCCCCGATCTGCCGTTTGCCCATGAGGCGCATGATAATCAACAATACGATAAAAATGATCGCCGTTCTGATTGTTACGAGTACCATAATCAAAGTATCTTTATTTTTTCAGAAAAGTATGTAATTTTATTTGCTTTTTTTCCGCAGATATGTTATGATCCAAAGCGTAGAGTAGCTGAGGCGCGTTAAGTGTTGCAGAACGGGACGTTGTCTGCAAACGAAAGGATTTTTCCTGCGGTGCCGAAGCGCGTCCGCTCACACGCGCAAATCTCATCGGCGCATTTTCAAGCGGACCTCTCTATTACGGGAGGTTTTTTATTATGTCCGGATCGCAGTCTGGGACGGAAGTTTCCGTCTGGAAAAGGTTCTTTTTCTCGCCTGTTCTGGCGGATAAGACCGTGGCAAAGAAAGTTGCGTATATCGCCGTCATCGCGGCGCTGTGTATTGCAACGAACATGTTCGAGATCAAGTTCGCGACGGTGCAGTTTTCGTTTACGATCGTATCGTCCGTGCTTGCGGGGATCATGATAGGACCCGTGTTCGGTTTCGCCGCAGTGTTTTTAGGCGACGGGATCGGGTACCTCGTGAACAGCATGGGCTTTCCCTATTACTGGTGGGTCGCGCTCTCCTGTGCGACGATGGCGCTCGTTTCGGGTCTCATCATGTATCTTCCCATGCGGTTTAAGGGAAGCATCTATGTGAAACTTGCGCTTATCTGCATTGCGACGTTTTTGATCTGTTCGGTGGCGATCAACAGCACGGGAATGTACTATATCGGGTTAAAGCTGTATATGCCCAAGAACGTTCTGGCGGCGTTCGAGGAGCGCTTCGGCGGAAAACAGACGTACTTCTATTATCTCCTCATCCGCTTCTTTATTCTGGGGCAGATATGGAACAGCCTTGCAAATTATGCCTTGCTCTTTGCGATCGTACCCGTTCTCAAAGCCATTAAGCCGCTGTGCCTCAGATTCGAGTAAGTTCCGCCGTTTCTTAAGATTTCATAAAAATATGATAAAGTCAACCCTACGAGGTTGACTTTTCTTTGTTCGGAGTGCTATAATAAGAGAAAGTCATTATAAGGGGACTTGCTATGTCGCTGTCGCTTCTTGCGAAGAATCCGCTGTTCGGGGTCTGTCCCGACGGTCGGGGAATTTATATCTTCGGTCTTGAAATTTATTATTACGCCCTCTGCATCGTGGCGGGTATGCTGGTCGCAGCGACGCTTTCCGCGCTTCTCATGAAGCGGCGGAATATGTCGCCCGACTTTATTTTTCTTTTGTTTATCGTCTGCATTCCGACGGCGATCGTCGGCGCAAGGCTGTTCTCCTGTCTGACGGACGAAAACCTCGGAATCGCGCGGTTCTTCGATTTCCGCAACGGCGGTATGTCGATCACGGGCGGCGTCATCGGCGGCGTGGGCGCGGGTTACGTCGTGTGCCGTATCAAAAAAGTCAATTTCCTGCGGGCGGCGGACTGCGTCGTCGTCAATATCCTCATCGCGCAGGCAATGGGCAGATGGGGCAACTTTTTCAATGCGGAAGTTTACGGCGGCGTCGTAGAGAATCCCGCGTTGCAGTGGTTTCCGTTCGCGGTGCCCATCAGCAATTTACACGGCTACTTCGGCGTAAAGTCCTTTTCCGATCCGAACGCTACCTGGCACTACGCCTTTTTCTTCTATGAAATGCTCTTCAATCTGATCGGCTGGGCGTTGCTGTTCACCTTTATGTGGTATCGGAAGAAAAAGCCGAACGGGCTTGCGACCTGTCTGTATTTCGTCTGGTACGGCGCGGTGCGCACGGTCATGGAACCGCTCAGAGATTCCGAATTTATTCTCAATAAGGGCGGAGTGCCCTGGTCGCACCTCTTTTCCATTCTCATGGTGGGATTGGGGATCGCGGCTTGCATGCTGCTTATGATCTTCAACTTTATCCAAGAGGGGAGTTTCGTCGGGAGCAAAAAGGGGGATCCCTGCGGGATCACGAACTATCTGACGCCCTATAAAAACGACGAGCCCTATTTCAGTAAGATCAATATGTTCGGGAGCAAATATCCTCCCCGTCCCTCCAAAGAGGAACTCAAAAAAATCAAACAACAGCAAAAGGAGAAGAAAAAGTCAGGATCTCCTCCCGAAAAACCGACCGATAAAGAAAACGACGGAGACGGGGACAAGGAATGAGGAATTTTTCGCTGTTGACCGATTTATACGAACTGACGATGGGGCAGGGATACTTTGACCGCGGGATCCATACGCGCGAGGCTGCGTTCGATCTCTTTTTCCGCTCGAACGAACTCATTTCCTATTCGGTGGCGGCGGGCATGGAGGAAGCGGCTGGGTATCTTGAAAATCTCCGCTTCGAGAAAGAGGATCTTTTCTACCTCTCCTCGCTGGGACTTTTCTCCGACGGATTTTTGAAATATCTTAAAAATTTCAGATTTACGGGCACGGTCAGAGCGGTGCGCGAGGGGGAAGTCGTATTTCCCAACGAGCCGATTCTCACGGTGCGGGCGCCGCTCTTTGAAGCGCAGATCGTCGAAACGGCGCTGCTCAACTTTATCAATCACGAAACGCTGATCGCAACGAAAGCGTCGAAGATCGTCAGGGAAGCAAAAGGCGATCCCGTCATGGAGTTCGGGCTTCGGCGGGCGCAGGGCGCGGACGCGGGCGTGTTCGGTGCGCGCGCGGCGCTCGTTGCGGGGTGCGCCTCCACCTCCAACGTGTATGCGGGCAAAATGTTCTCCATTCCCGTATCGGGCACCATGGCGCACAGCTGGGTTATGAATTTTCCGACGGAGAGAGAGGCGTTCGAGGCGTATGCCGCGACCTATCCCGACGACTGCGTTCTCCTCGTCGATACCTACGATACTTTGTCGAGCGGCGTGCCGAACGCGATCGCGGTGCTTGGCGCGCTCAAAGAAAGGGGGCATACGCCCAAGGGGATCCGTATCGATTCGGGGGACCTTGCCTATCTTTCCAAAGAGGCGAGAAAGATGCTCGACGACGCGGGACTCAAAGAAGTGAAAATCTGCGTTTCGGGCGATCTCGACGAATATACGATCCGCTCCCTCAAAGAGCAGGGCGCGAAGATCGATAGCTGGGGCGTGGGGACAAAGCTCATCACGAGCGCGCAGCTGCCCTCTCTCGGCGGGGTATATAAGCTCTCCGCCGTGTTTGAAAACGGAGAGGAGATCCCCAAACTCAAACGTTCCGATACCGAAGCCAAGACGACGAATCCCGCCTATAAGGAGGCGTACAGGATCTACGATAAAAAGACGGGAGACGCGCTCTTCGACTATCTCGCCCGCGCGGGGGAGACGGTGAACGAACGCTCCGTTCTCTTGGTCGGGGGCAGAAAAAAATACGAGGGTAATTTCTCGGTGAAACGGCTTTTACAGCCTCTGTTTCTCGGCGGGAAAAGGGTCATGCCCCGCTATACGGTGGACGAGGCGCGCGGGTACTGCAAAGAGGAGCTCGCCCGCTTCCGCGAAGAGTATAAGCGGCTCGATATGCCGCATATCTATAAAGTGCATCTCTCCCCCGCGCTTAGCGAACTGAAAAATCGGCTCGTCGAAAAAATCGAAGAGGAAAACGGCAGTGTTTAGAAGATATTCCGAAAAGGACGTGAAAGCCCTTGTCCATAAACTCAGGGAAGAATACGACGGGGTCGTCCGTCTGGGAAGAGAGGCGTTTGATGAACTCAAAGAGGAGAACAAGCGCCTTTCGGCGCGGCTCGCCGTTCTCGAAGGGGAACGCTCCGGCGTTACGGAGGCGCTCGTCAACGCGGAAAAAGCGGGCGAGGAACTGAAAAAGACGGTCGAGGCGGAGGCGGAAAACAAGTCGAAAGAGCTTCTGCTCCTTGCCGAGCAGTGCCGTCAGCTTCTCAAACGCCTGAACGCGAAATATCCCGACGAGGCGGAAGTCAAGGATTTCAACGCATTTTGCGACGCGCTTTTTGAAAAATTGGAGCTTCCGCGGGAGGGAGACGAGGAGGAGAGCGGGTTCAACATGGACGACGTACTCGCGCCCAAACAGCCCCTCGATCTTGAAAAACTGTGCCGCGATCTCGGTCTCATGGGTGATAAATAATGAAAAAAATCAAATTTCGCATGACGAATAAACAGATCGTATTCGCGGCGCTTTGCGGGATCGTGTTTCTTGTTCTGCTCTTCGTCGATCAGTTCACAAAGGCGCTTGCGGAGGCGGCGGACGTTCATCAGAGCGAATTTTTCCTTGGGATCATCAAGCTCAACTATGCCGAGAACGAGGGCATGGCGTTCAGCTGGTTTTCGCAGAACTACACCGCAATGGTGATCATCACGATCCTTACGATCTTTATGATCATCGGGATCGCCGTACTCTTTTTTACGCTTTTCAGAAACAACGCCCCCGCGCAGATGTGCCTTGCGATCATCGAGGCGGGCGCGATCGGAAATCTCATCGACAGGCTCTACTTCGGTCACGTCAGAGACTTTCTCGACCTCTCTCCGCTGCATTTCGGAATCTGCAATCCCGCCGACTTTTATATCACGCTCGGCGCGGTCGCGCTGGTCTTTGTCATACTCTTTATCACCCCGTACAGTCTGTTCCCGTTAAAAAAGAAGTGGCGGGAAGAGGCGAAGCTCATCGAAGAAGAACGGGAACGCAAGAAGAAAAATCACCATGACTGAAAAGCTGTTTACGCTTGAAAACGCCTGTCCGCGCATAGACGTGTTCGTCAGCGAACAAACGGGGCTCACCCGCTCGGCGGTCAAACGCCTTGCGGAAAAGGGATGTTTGTATGTGAACGGAAGGAGCGTAAAGGCGGGGAGCGGCGCAAAAGCGGGCGACGTTGTAAAGATGACTCTTCCCGATCCCGAACCGATCGAGGCGGAAGCGGAGGACATTCCCCTGAATATCGTCTATGAGGACGGGGATATGGCGATCGTCGATAAACCGCAGGGCATGACGGTACACGCGGGCGCGGGCAATACGCGCGGAACGCTCGTCAACGCGCTTTTGTTTCATCTGGATTCGCTCAGTTCGATCAACGGAAAGATCCGCCCCGGAATCGTGCACCGCCTCGACAAGGATACTTCGGGACTTCTCGTTATCGCAAAGAACGACGCGGCGCATCTGTCCCTTTCAAAACAGATCGCGGAAAAGAGCTGTAAGCGAGAGTATCTCGCGCTCCTCGAAGGGGTTTTGAAAGAGGACGGGGGAAGCGTTGTGACGCAGATCGGCAGAGACCCAAATAACCGTTTGAAAATGGCGGTTTTGCCTGCGGGAAAGGGGCGGCGCGCGGAGACGGAATTTGCCGTTGAAGAGCGTTTTAAGAATCACACGCTCGTCCGCTTCAACCTGAAAACGGGGCGCACGCACCAGATCAGGGTACACGCCAGGTATCTTTCGCACCCCGTGGTCGGGGACGCGCTGTACGGCTATCAGAGGCAGCGCTTCCGCCTCAACGGACAGCTCCTGCACGCTTGCAGGCTGACGCTTACGCACCCATCGACGGGGGAGGTCATGAGCTTTACTTCTCCGCTCCCCGACTATTTTGAAAAAACGCTCGAAACACTCAGGAAGGAGGAAAAGATATGATCGTATTGAACCGTGAAGAAATGCGCCGCACCGTAATGCGCCTTTCTATGGAAATCATTGAAAAGAATAAAGGGGCGGACGGTCTCGTCCTTATCGGGATCCGCCCGCGCGGCGTGGTTCTTGCAAGAAAGATGCAGCGCGAGATCGAACGGATCGAGGGGGTGAGATTGCCGCTCGGCGCGCTCGACATCGTGCGCTTCCGCGACGATCTGAACGCGGGGGAACGCGAGGCGCAGTTTGCGGGGAGCGAAATTGACTTCTCTATCGACGGGAAAAACGTCGCCCTGATCGACGACATTATGTTTACGGGCAGAACGGTGCGCGCGGCGGTCTCCGCGCTCGCCGAGATAGGAAAACCCCAAACGATACGGCTTTATACGCTGATCGACCGCGGACACAGGGAACTTCCGTTCCGCCCCGACAGCGCGGGAAAGACGATTCCGACCTCTTCCGGGGAGCGCGTGAGGGTTCGCTTTCTCGAAACGGACGGCGAGGACAGCGTCACGCTTACAAAATAGCGACAAAATGAAAAGCGCGGAACGGTTCGCCGTCTCCGCGCTTCTTTTTTTGTATCAGAACGGGAATCTGCGGCGGAAAATTCTTTACAAAAAAATCTGAAATTTTCCCTGTAATATCGTTGAAAAATCGGAACGGAAATGTTATAATATAGATTAGGTCATTGTATGTAAAATGACTTTTGTGCAAAAAAAGACGAATCATCGGAGAATTACTTTGAACGGTTTTGGAAGGGACGAGGGAAAAGAGAAAAAGGAAAAGAGCAAAGCGTCGGTCATGACGCGCGAAACGGTGGGAATGACGCTCCTGCTGTTTTCCGCCGTCATATTTTTTATCTGTGCGACGGGAAGTTATCTCTTCGGGGAGATCGGCGTAGCCATTACGGCGTTCTTTCTCGGCATCTGCGGATTCATGACTTATCCGCTGCTTGTTTTTACGTTCTATCAGTCCATCGTTCTCGTGTTCGGCAAGGGTAAAATTTCCTGGGGCTGGAAGCTCCGTATCGGATTTTTACTGATTTCCGTATTTCTGATCGTGCATACCGCGACTGCGGATTTTGCCGCGGGAACGGGCTACGGAACCTATCTTTCGGGTTGCTGGAACGCCGCGCGCGAGGGTGCGGCGAACGGCACGGGCGGCGGCGTTTTTTTAGGCGTGATCGTCTATCCGATTGAAGCGCTTCTCTCCGCCGCGGGCGCGTACGTCGTCTTTGCGGCGCTGACGCTCCTTTCGGTATTTTTCATTCTTCTGAAAACGCCGCTCCGCGATTACGTCAAGGGGACGCATCTGAAAAAGCGCGGCGCGGAAAAAAAGAGGGCTACGGAATACGGCGAGGCGGTCGCGGAAAAGACGCCCGTTGCGTTTGAAGATCTTGCTCCGCCTGTGCGCCGCACGCCGCCGCAGGCGGAACCTATGCGCCGCGAACAGCAGCGTCAGCCCCAGCCGCAGTCGGTTCCCCAGACGCGTTCTTACTTCTCGGCAAAGGACGAGGGAAAGAGCGATAAGGACAGGAGCAGAGAAATTCTCTTCGGAACGGACCCACAGGAGGCTTACCGCAACAACCTTATTTTCAGTCACGATTCCTATTTCAATTCGAGGGAGCGCTCTTCCTCCATGTATCAGAATCCTTCCGCGCAGGCGCCGAGCGCCCCGCAGGAATCCTATGCTTCCCGCTATTCCGCCGCGGCGGAGACGGGAACGACACCGCCCGTGCCGAGGCGCGTAAGCGGGGAAAAGCCCGCGCCGCAGGGCGGTTATTCCTATTCGCCCGTGAACGACGTCTCCTATTCCCAGACGCCCTCTTACCGTGCGGAACCGCAAAAAACGGAGACGGAAGCGCCGCGCGACTACTACGGACACGACGTTCCTTACCGCGAGGAATCTCCGTCGCCCGCCGTTCCGGAAGAAAAGGAAGAGCCGACCGGAACGTTTATTCCCGAACCCGAATTTCCCGTGCGCGACGAGCCTTTTGTAAGAAGCGCGTCGCCCGTTCGGGACGACACGCCTGCGGAGGATATTTTCACGCGCATGAAGCGCGAGGCGGATGAAGCGAAGCAACAGGATGAGCCGATCGACTATAAGAGCGAATCGTCCGTCCGCTCGCTGTTCTCCCGTTCCGTGGGCGAGGACCGCACGGTGTTCCCCCGCGAAGAAACTTCCGACGGGGACGATTTCCGCGCGTCCCGCACCGACCGCGCTTTTTCCGACGATTTCGGCGGAAGAGGACGCGACGACAGATCGTTCGCCCGCGACGAGGCGAGAGAGGAGAGAAGGAGCGCGGCGGACCTCTTCGACGACGAAGGGGACTTCCGCGAGCAGGAAGCCGAAACGCCTCCGCCCCCTCCCCGCACCCGTACGGTCTCCTCGTTTACGAGGCGTCAGGTAGAGGACAGCGTCGCGCCGGCGCAGACGGACGCGGCTCCCGCGCCCGCACCCAAGCGTCATGTTTACAGACAGTATATCGCGCCCGACTATGCGCTTTTCAAGGATTATAACGATTCCGTCATGGTTCCGCAGGAGGAGATCGAAAGAAACTCTGCGGCGATCGAAGAGTGCCTTATGGGATTCAGGATCGACGCAAAGGTGGTCAAAGTCACCTGCGGCGCGACGGTCACGCGCTACGATCTGGAAATTCCCGGAAATATCTCCGTCAACACCGTCGTCAAACGCGACGAGGAGATCGCCATGCGTCTGCACGCGCCCGACGGCGTGAACGTTTATGCCAACCGCGCCAACGGCACCGTTTCGGTGGACGTGCCCAATACGACGAGCGCGACCGTGGGACTTCGCTCCCTCCTCTATGCGAACGAATACGTCAATTCCAAGCCCGGCTCGCTGATGTTCGTCATCGGCAAGGACGTCGAGGGCAAACCCGTGATCGGGAACATCGTCAAAATGAAACAGCTCCTTGTCGCAGGAACGACGGGTTCGGGCAAGAGCGTCTGTTTGCATTCCATGCTCATAAGTCTTATCTGCAAATACTCCCCTGAGGATTTACGGCTCATTCTCATCGACCCCAAGGGCGAGTTTACGATCTACGAGGGGCTTCCGCACCTCATGATCAACGAGATCATTTCGGACGCGCAAAAGGCGGTGACCGCGCTCAACTGGGCGATCAAGGAAATGGAGCGCAGATACGCGCTCTTCCAGCAGAAGACGCGTTCGGGCGTTCTGGCGCGCAATATCGACGAATACAATCTCAATCTTACGCCCGACGAACAGAAGCTGTGCAAGATCGTCATTGTCGTGGACGAGCTTGCCGACCTCATGTCGATCGCAAAGAAAGACATCGAAGAGCGCATTCAGCGTCTTACGCAGAAGTCGCGCGCGGCGGGTATTCACCTTGTCATTTCCACCCAGCGTCCCTCGGTTGACGTCATTACGGGCGTCATCAAGGGCAACCTTCCCACCCGTATGGCGCTGCGCGTCATTCAGGAAGTGGACTCCCGCACGATCATCGACGAAACGGGCGCGCAGAAACTGCTCGGCAACGGCGATATGCTCTTCCGCACGGAGGGAATGTTCAACTGTATGCGGGTACAGGGCGCATTCCTCAGTTCCAAAGAAGTGGAACAGATCGTCGCCAACGTCAAGGCGAACAACGAGGCGTATTTCGATACGGAGATTTCCGACTATATCAACAATCCCGGTCAGACCGCGGGCGGAGCTTCGGGCGACGGGGACGACGACGGGGGCGAAGTCAGCGAACAGTATATCAAGGCGCTTGCGATCGTCGTAAAACTCGGCACGGCTTCCATCTCGCTCATTCAGAGAAAATGCTCCGTCGGCTACAACCATGCGGGCAAGATCATGGAGTGGATGGAGCTCATGGGCTACGTCTCTCCCTTTGACGGAAAGGCAAAGGCGAGAACGGTGCTTCTCACCAAAGAGGAATACGAGAGCAAATACGGGAGTCTCGACTGATGCTGAAAAAGAAGTTCGGCATGATAAGCCTCGGATGCGACAAGAACCGCGTGGACGGCGAGCGCATTTTGGGCGAAATAAGGGCGAACGGGTGCGAGATCGTGAGCGATCTTTCCGAGGCGGAAGTTCTTGTGATCAACAC
The DNA here is from genome assembly GCA_910585235.1 of uncultured Christensenella sp. Taxonomy (GTDB): domain Bacteria; phylum Bacillota; class Clostridia; order Christensenellales; family Borkfalkiaceae; genus Gallimonas. The sequence continues at coordinate 1,301 of CAJUCM010000024.1, read as the reverse complement.
CTGCGCCTTTCTGAACGCGGCGCGCGAAGAGGGTATCAACGAGATCATCTCCGCCGCAGGCAGAAAAGGGAAAAGCAGGCTCGAAAAGATCGTCGTGAGCGGCTGTCTGAGCGAAAAATTTATCGGCGAACTCTATCCCGCGCTCACCGAAGCGGACGTGTTTTTAGGAATTCACGACGTGAAAGAACTCTTTCCCGCGCTGGATCGGGCATACCGCGGGGAGCGCGTCAACGCCGTGGGGCGTTGCGGGGAAGTTCTCTCTCCGCGCGTCGTCTCCACCCCCGAACACTATAAATATCTGAAAATCGCGGACGGCTGTTCCAACTTCTGCACTTACTGCTTGATCCCGAAGATCCGCGGAAAGTACCGCTCTTATCCTCTGGACGAACTTGTGGAAGAGGCGCGCTCGCTGGGCAAAACGGAAGAACTGATCCTTGTCGCGCAGGATACGACGCGCTACGGCGAGGACCGGGGGCAAAATATTTTTGTGGATTTGCTCAAAAAAATTTCTAAACTTGACAATATCTGTCATATTCGTCTGCTATACTGTTATCCGGAAAAGATCGACGGAGCACTGATCGCGGAGATCCGCAACAATGAGAAGATCCTCAAATATCTGGATATTCCCCTGCAACATTCGGAAAACCGTATTCTGAAACTGATGGGCAGAAGGGGAACGAAAGAAGATTACAAGAAGCTCTTTGAATTGCTTCGCAAGGAGATTCCGGGGATCGCTCTGCGCACGACCTTTATAACGGGCTTTCCCTCGGAGACGGAGGAGGAGCACCGCGCTCTGCTGTCCTTTATCGGGGAACAGAAGTTTGAGAACGCGGGGGTGTTCGCCTATTCGCGCGAACCCGAAACGCCCGCCTATCAAATGAAAGGGCAGATTCCCGCAAGCGTGAAAAAGCGCAGACAGCGCGAACTGTACGAAGCGCAGAGAGAAGTCTCCCGAAAGTATCTTGAAAATTTCGTCGGAAAAACGCTTGAAGTCGTGTGCGACGGGATCGACGGAGCGGGAACGGGGTTTGTCGGCAGAGCGTATTTTCAGGCGCCCGAAATCGACGGAAACGTTTTTTTTACCGCTCCCCGCGCAAAAGAGGGCGAAATGTACAAAATAAGAATAGAAAGTAATTCCGACTACGATTTATTTGGAGTTGCCGTAACGGAGTAAAATGATGAATTTACCCAATAAAATCACATTGACAAGAATCTTTATGATCCCCGTGTTCGTCGCGGTATTTTACTGCGGAATTTTAAGCCGCTGGTGCTATCTTGCGTCCGCAATCGTGTTTCTTTTG
>CAJUCM010000023.1:26734-30321 GCA_910585235.1 uncultured Christensenella sp. | reverse complement strand
TTTTCCGCGGATCATAATGCTTGCGACGCATACTTTGCCGCTCAGATAGGCTTCGCGCTTCCAGCTTGACTTATCTACGACGCCGCCATAGGAAAGCAGATAATTTTTCAGTTCCGAATAATCCGTTTTCAACGCGTCGTTGGACTGAATGATGCGCGCCGTGAAACTGCGATTATAGGAAATACCTTTTCTTGCGGCGACTTCATCCTCATAGTCGGGCGTCACCTCGCCCACGACCTTGATCAGCTTGTTCTTGACAAGCACTTCGGTGGACTTATACGGAAGCGTAAAGTCCTCGTTTTTGTAATTGTCCGAACGCTTCATGCCCATATCGTCCATGATAAAATCGATGAGCTCTTTGGCATAACCGACTTTTCGGTCGCTCTTCAAGCGGTACATCGTGGGGAATTTGGTATGCTTGCTCCGTTCGGAAAGATCGTCTACCTTATACTTCGTCCCCTCAAACAAGTTCGGATCGGCAGCAAAACACAGGCACAGCGTTTTTCCGCGGATCATAAAGCAGGCAACGGGAGCTCTGCCCTTGCGGAACGCCTCATACTTCCAGGTGACGGCGCTGTTGATCCCCGTAAAAGAGAGAATATAGTTTTTCAGCTCGGAATAGTAACCTTTCAGATCGTTGCCAGCCTGCGTAATGCGCGCCGTGAAACTGCGGTTATAACATATGACTTTACCCGTCTCCGCCTCAACTTCTTCCTCGACCGCGTCGCCCTCGTCAACGAGAATGGCGACTTCCTCCGCCTCGTCCGTCGGCTCCTCCTCAGGTTCGCTACTGTACTCGTAATTTCCCTCACGCATGAGTTGCAGTTTGGAAAGCAACGCTTCCCGTTTTTTCTGCAACTCCAAATCGTGCAGTTTCCGTTCGCCGCGCCTGTGCATAAAGTAGGCAAGCACAATATCGCCCGCGATAAAGAGCGCCAGCAGAATCGAAACGATCACGATCCCCGCGATCTGTCCGGGGGAGAATATCTGAACCAGCAATGAATTCATAAACATACTCATACCCCCTCCTTGGCGTTACTCTTCCGATCCGCTTTACTGCGTTCCTCTTTCTTCTTTTTGTAGTAGAAGAATCCTTCGACGCCGCCTGCGACCGCCGCACCCGCTACCAATACGGAGAGAATGCTGATGACCACGACGAATACGGAATCCGCACCGACGACGTGCCATTCAAAGATCACGCTGTCCGTCGAACCGTCCGCCCATTCGTAGTTAGCGGTATCGATCAGGGAAACGGTTGCCTTGAACGTGCCGCCGTATCCCGACGTATTGTCCTCGATCTTCATGATCGACGGATCGAACCCGATCGGGTAATATGCAAGTTCCTGACCGTTTACAATGAGCGTTGCATCGTTGTGCGTAGGTCTTGCAAGTTTCTTGCGGTTGATCGTCCAGGTGAGACGCGCGTTGCCCTCGCCGTCCAGCTCGGTGCCCTCTTCCCACTTATAGTTGTTGCCGTAAGCGAGCGTGATCGTCACATGATATTCACCCGCATTCTTGGCAATGACTTTGATCCGATTGCCGTTGACGATCATCGTGCCGTCCTCGTAACGGATGTACATGAGCGTTGAATCGAAATCCAAAACTTCCGCCTGCATATCGTTGCCCGTATAGACGTTGTTCTGACCGTACCCTTCCGTGATAATATCGAGCGTAGGAGCGGCGATCGCCTTTTGGGTAATTTCAAACATGACGGGTTCGCTGGCGAAGGATTCCCAATCGGTAGTTTCCCCGACGACTGCGCGCACCCAATATTTGCCGACGTTTCCACTCACGGGAGCCGCCGTCGAATAGTTGCCGTCGATCGAATCCGAGTACTCGAACGTGACCGTCCCGAACTTCGTTTTCGCAACGGGCGTATTCTCCTCTGCGGAATATCCGCCGTAAACCCAGTTCTCGATCCTGATCCCTTCTCCGACGAGTTCGTTCTTTCCGCGGGATACGGTATAAGTCAGCCTGCGTTCAGCGCCCTCGACCGATTTCCACTTCGTGCTTTCGGGGTATTTCAGAGTAAGTACGATCTCATAGGCTTCGCCCGCGTGTTTCCAATCGCCCTCATAGGCAATCTCGAACATATCCGCCGTGAACTCATTTCCAACGATCCCTTCCACTTCGGGTTTTTTAATTTCTTCGTCGTAATAGACTTTTTCCCAAATAATGAGCGTTGCGTCGAGTTCGGTCAGTCTGATCGAGAGCAAGCCCGAAACGGGATCCGAAAGTTTATAGTTGCTGTCTTCGTCAACACGAACGGTAACGACGTGATTCCCCGCCGCGGTCGGCGCAGTCGCCGAACCCGTAAGCGAATAGATAAATCTGAACTTTTTCAGTTCCTCTTCTGTAAGATCGAGTTCGGTATTGTTATAGAATACGTTCGTCACGAAAGGCAATTTTTCTTCCGCTCCGTAATCGTACCCGCCCCAATCCACGACAATGCGCACGGGCAGTTGTTCGACCGTATAAACGCCGCTCGTGACCGAAAGCGTGTAGTTGTCGATTTCCGTGACGGAAAGTTTTACTTCGTACCTGCCCGCATCGGATCCAACCGTCGCGGTGCAGACGAGTTTTTCTTTGAGAAGCGCGATGAGCGCGGCTTCGTCGTCGCCCTCTACCGCGCCGCGGAGCGAAATGTTCGCCGCGGAAAGATTCAGCGGTTGCTTATAGAGCGAGGACGCGTTGTTGCCGACGGTAACGTACAGCCTTTCCTTATAGACGGTAAACTTACCCGTCAGGGATACAATCACATAGTTCGTCGCTTCCGCTTCCACTTTGAGGTTGTAACGGTCTCCTGCCGCCCAAAGTCCGCTTGCAGGCGCGTTTTCAACCGAATAGATGACGTTTTTCAGATCGCGCATGATCATCTGTTCGGTATCGTTGTTCAGAAGTCCCGCATGAATCGTATAAGAATTCATGGAGGAATCTCCTTTGAACGTTTTGCCGAAGGTCATCGAACCGGACGGCATGAGCGTGAGCGTCGCCTTGGTGATCTCAAACGCCTTTGTGATCGGATGCGTATTGTAGTTGCCCTCAGGGGAACTTCCGACTGCGCGCACCCAGTACTTGCCCGCGTTGACGGGGAAGCCGACCGTCCAGCTTGCGCCTGCGGCGGGATTCTCTTCCCCTTCTGCGCGCGCCGTATAAGCATACTCGATCCTCAGGTTGTAGAGATACTTCTGCGAACTTGCGGCGAGCGTATAAGGATCGGAATATCCGACGACTGCCAGAGCGTCATTCCAGCTGATTATATTATCGGTCGCAGGTTTGACGGTCCAGTTCAGCACGACGTCGTCCGTCGAGCCGTCGCTCCAAACATAGTTGCGGTTGACTTTATCGGTCAGTGAAACCGTGATTTTGTAATTGCCTTTGCCCGTCGCAACGATCGTCATGCCGTTTTCCGTCATGGAAGCCTGCACGTCCGAACTTACGATCTGCATTGCGGCAACGTCGAAGCCGTTGATCCGCCCTTCGATATAGCCGACGCCGTTTTGTTCTGCATAGACATAGCCGTCGGCATTGTTGATCGCGGGCTTTTCAAGTTCTTTCTGCCTGATCTCGAAGTAGAAGAATACGGG
>CAJUCM010000023.1:0-26724 GCA_910585235.1 uncultured Christensenella sp. | reverse complement strand
AGCGCGCACGGACGAGGTATTTGCCCGCGTTGCTCACGGTCGCCGTCCACTTGGTATTGTCAAACCAACCGCCGACGGCAGTCGAATCGTAAACCGCATCGAGCGCCGTACCGTCGGGAGCATTGGCAGGCACATAGTCGAAGATCACGACCGCGCCATCTACCAGCGCACTGCTTGAAGAAAGTCTGACTTCCGCCTTGGGTTCTTTGGCGGCTTCGCTATAAGTCCAACTTCCCATATCCGTCGTTACGAATTGGATCACCGTAGCTTTGTTTCCTGCAAGGTCAACCGTAAATCCCGTAACGCGCTGATCAATGGGATTGACCGTTCCCGTCGTATTTTCGACGAGCTGATAGTTGCCTTTCGCGGTATCTTTCAAAACGACCGTGATCGTATAAGTTCCGTTGACGCTGCCGACTTCGATCGAAAGCCCCTCGTTGGTCGCCGAATACTCGTTTTCTCCGAGCGCCCTTTCGCCGACCGCAAACGAGACCACGTTCATCACGTCCTTGACGAATCCGCCGTTCAATACAACCTGTTTTATGGCGCTGACGGTATTATCGCTCCAAACGAGGTTGACGTTCAATTTCGTAATGCTGTAATTAAGTTCTACGCTCTGAACTTTATCGTTCGTTTGGCTGAACGTATAGTTGTAATAGGTCTTGCCGTCCCCGATCTTATTCGGTTTGAGCGATACCGTGACTTTGTAATCGCCGACTTTGACGGGTGCGGCGGTTGCCGTCTGTCCGAGGCTGTCCGCCTTGGTATTGTAGGAGAGCTCATATCCGTTTTTCAGGATCCACTGCTCGTCTGCACCCGTAAACGCGATCTGCGCTTCGAGCGGCAAGCCCCACGCGCCGCCGTGATAATCATTTGTATCGGGCGTGAACGTTCTGAATTCCGTCTCCGCGGAAATCGGGCGGGGCGTGATCGCAAGCGTCGCGTTCTCGATCTCCACGAAATAGTTGGTAAGTTTGCCCGTTCCGTTTCCTGCATAGATCCCCGTAACCGTCACATTATAGGTCTGACCGACCTGACTTGTATATGCCCCGTAACGATTGCCGTCTTCTCCGATCACGAATACCAAGTTCCGATCGCTTGCAAGATTTTCCTGACCCGGCACCCAGCCGTCAAAGCACACGGTAAAGAGCGACTGCACCGCTTCGTTTCCATAGACGACGTTTACGGTCGAAGGCGACGCTTCAAACGAAGTTCCCGCGCCCTGTACTTTGGCGGTCAGCGTTTTGCGGTCGATCCGATAGAGCGGACGATTTTCTCCGGTAATCGTATTACCGTTATAGCGGAATCTGATCTCAAAGTTCGGATCGTTGTCCGTCGGCGTGATTTCATATTCGCCGGCATTCACTGAACCCTGCGGGATCGAAAGCGCGATATTCAGCTTGGTCACTGTTTCTATACCTGATTCCCCGAAAGGATCCGTGCCGAGCGCTTCAAGATACCAACCCTTGTGCGCCTCATAGTCCTTTGCAAACGCACTGCTTCCAAACGTGCTGTGGTCGTTTGCGTCATATACGTTATGCGCGAAATCTTTTGCGGTAGTTTTCGACATAACGCCGTGAACGTTCACTTCGATCACACGCGGAACAACCGTCAAATCCGCAGAAATCACCTGCACGTCATAGTTATCCGATTCAAGATTTGTGATATTAACGCTGTATCTCGCGCCTGCACCAATTTTAGGGTCGTATTTCAATCCGCTCTCTACATTCTTAGTTTCGTAAATAAACTCATCGGTATTCGTGAACTTGCCCGCATTCATGTTGCGTTCTATAAGATCCCACAACGATTTTTCCGTCTCGGTCGCCTTGTCGTTCGTCAGGCTATACGCCACGGTAAACTGCTTATTCTCCGTCAAGGGAGTACCGTATTCGATCGTGGAATTCTGAATGACCGCATACAGTTTTTGCGCCTCGATCGTCAGCTCAAATGCGTACGAACCGCCGCTCAGGCTGTAATTGTTACTTCCCTCGCCGTCAAGCGTGACCAAAATGCTATAAGTTCCCGCCTGCGTCGCCGCAAACTGCAACTGATTCGGATTATCCTTCGAGGGCAACACAACGCCGTCGTCCTCTTTATTGTTCACTAAGACTTTAAGTCCGAGGACTTCGCCTTCAACAATGGGATTGAACGTAAACTTGGGCGTAAAAGGATTGCCGTTATAGGTCGCCTTACCGCTGTTCCCCGAAATCGATCCGTTGTCAAGCTGTGCGCCGACGCTAAGTCTGCGCGCAGAAATCACGATCGAACCCGAAGAAATACGAAGATCGGTAAAGTTGGAATTACTGCCGTCCGGCGTAAACGTTACGCGATACGTTCCCGCATTTTTCGGCGCGTCCCCTGCAATCGGTTGACCGTTCTGCGTATAACTTGGCGTGAATGTAGGGAGCAGATCTTTCAGATCTTCACGATCGACGTTGGTGGTGGCGAAATAATATTTTTCCCGTCCGTCGTAACGCCCGCGATCCTCGTCATCGTCGTCATAAGCGACAAATTCTTCCCCGTTCTTATAGAAAGGTCCGATCATTTCCGCATAGAGCTCCGCTTTTTCAACCGTGAACACGCCGCCGTAAAGCGCCCCGTCTTTCTTGATAAGGAGATTTTCGTCCGTATCATTCAAAACGGTCGTATCGACACCGCTTGCGTATGCCTCGTTCGCGATGACAACGTTATAGTTGCTCTTGGCGGTAGCATCCACGAACTGCGCGTAAATCGCATACTCGCCGCAGTCTTTCGTCTTTAATTCGCTGATAAGCGCAACCGTATGGAGCGTGAACGGCACATCGCTACCGAAGAACTTCATTGAATCGCCGACGTAATCGAACGCATTATTATCGAGATCAGCCCACTTTTCCACTTCATAAGTGGAGTTATCCGCATCATAATTGCCGACGAGCATATAGTGGTTGGATGCGTTCTTGATTTTAACGGTGACGGTACGCGGCGTCACGTTGAAATTACTTTGCTCAAACGTGAATACATAGTTGTCGGTCTTGAACTCAAACGTTCCGTCCGCATTGTAAGTTTGCAAAACGCCGTCAATCATGACTCTGATTTGGTACGTTTTGGCGTTCCAACCGGGCGTATAATCCTTTTGCGCTCCGTTTTCGACGGTCGCAAAACAGAAGTCCGTAATAATACCGGTAATCGCTTCCGCCTCGCCGTAGCCGTCGAGATCGCTATTCGTGTATTTATATTTGTTTTCCGCAAGCAGATATTTTGCGTCAACCTTTTCGCCGTAAACGACTTCGACTGCGTCGGGCGTGACGGTCACGTTCCGCTTGTCAACTTTGAAGTTCCAGACTTCTACGAATTTTTCGTAGTTATCGGAAGCATCCATTTCATACGTTACGGTGTAATCGCCAGCGTTGAACGTTTTGTCGGTCGCGGAAATCACGCCCGCAAAAAGCGCGTCGAGCGCGGCTTTAATATTGTCGTTCGGCTGAACCGTCGTTTTTCCCAACTCCGTAGTGCCGTATTTCAGCGTGATCGTGAGCGGGTTGGTGAAGTCGAGCAACGCAAAATCTTTCAAAGCATTCTTGCCGTCCGCTTTGTAGCCGTCGTCTGCGAGCGAACCGTAGACCCAAGCCGCGCCTTTTTCGCTGTTCCCCTCTTTCCAGGAATCCGCATCCGCAAACAGCGAATAATCAGGCGTTATAATTTGGTTCCCTGCGGGATCGATTACATAATATTTTGTTACATAACCGTTTTCGTCCCACTTGAAATTACCGTTGAGCGTCAACACGATCGCATAACCGCCATTTTGTACGGTGTTCGTCGTGTAACCGCCCTCACCCGCAATAAGCGCGTCCGTCGAGACGGTCACGATTTTCGACAAATCTTTCAGATTCGATATGTCGACCGTTCCCGCGCCGTAAGTGGATTTCTGCGCCGTCGTCACGACCGCTTCGGGCATTGTAAGCCCCGTCGCGCCGTAGGTCGCTTTACATACACTCTCCGCGGAGATAGTCGCCGAAACGGGAAGCTGTTTTACTTCCAGCGTACCGCTCCCCGCGCTGAACGAATAGTTCTTGCTCGTAAGATCCGTCACGGTCGCCGCGATTGTATAATTACTTCCGACGCCGCTCACACCCTTGGTGTAATTGACCGAATAGGTAAATGAACCCGAAAGCCCGTCAAGCGATGCCAATTCGTCTTCTCCGAGCAAGTCTTTAACAAAGAATACTTTATTGTAGCCATCTTTGAGCTTATCGACCGTGACGGCGCCGCCGTTCATGTAATAGCCTGCGGTCGCGGGATTTTCCTCGTTGAAGAAAATCGACATATTCACGGTGAGCGTCAGCGTCGCCTGCGTGATATTCAGGCAATAGGGCGCTCCGTTCGCACCCGTCAGCACGAGGTCGTTATGATTCGGCGCGGTAATTTTGACGAAGAAGTAATACTTGCCGACGTCCTTTTGAGCGTGAGTCTCTGCGTTAAAGTCATTCCACGTTACACCGTCCACCGTCGCGCCCGCCGCAACCACTGCAATTTTCCAGACAGGAGCGTTTTTCTGGTTGCCGCCGACCACATTGACTGTGTGGTTATCTCTGAGGTACGCTTGCGATTTGGCGGTGTACACCGAATCGCCGCTCACGATACCGTTGACGCCCGTAAGGGTCGCCTTATCGATCGTCAAACAGAACGGTTTACCATCTTTGCCCAAAATTACGGTATCATGGTTATTTGCCGTAACTTTGATAAAAAAGTAATAATTCGTCGCAGCGTTTCCGCAGTGCGTTGCGGAATCATACTCTTCCCAACCCTCCGCATTTTCGGCGGGAACGGACGCGTCTTTCGCCGCATTGTAAATCCAGTATTGCAGATTATTTGCGGAAAGGTTACTGCCTTCTGCCGTCGGGGTACCTTCAAGATATGCGTGATCGTCCGCGTCATAAGTCAGCGTCCCCTGCACCGTATAATCAGGCGTAAGGGTTGCGTTGGTAATCACGTGCTTGTAGCCCGTATCCGCCGCCGTGTCGGCTTTGGAATACTGCGTGCCGAGAACGGTCACGATATAGTTGCCGTCCGTCACCTTGACCGTGATCGGATAGGTATTTACCGCGCTGTTTTGCGTGACCGCAGAACGAAGCTCGAACGGATTGTCGTCCGCGACAATCGCACTTCCCGTCCCATTCGTCACCGCCTGCGTATTGGCGTAGTTTGTGTTCGCGTAATTCGTCGTATTGTCGTAATAAGTAGTCGTAAAGTTGTTGCTTGCGTCTGCGCCCGTGAGCGTGACCGTAATTTCACGTTTGACGATCTCAAAATCAGGCGATTCCGCGGGCGTAAAGCTCATGGAGTAGTTTCCGCCCGTTCCCTCTTTCCACGCGAGCTGAATGGTATAATCCCCGACCGAAAGTTTGGTAGGAACCGTACCGTCACGTTTCAACGAAAGAACAACGTTTTTAATATCGTTCGCAAAGCCGTCGGGCAGATCGCCCGTAGTCGTGGCGTTCCACGCAACGCCCTCGCCCTGCGGGAGCGCTTCGCCGTAGACGTGATCCGTAACGGGAATACCCGTCGCGGTAAACTGATAAGGCGTAATTGTGAACAAAGAGGTCACTTCGGTCGGGATAAAGTTATCTGCATTTTCCCCTGTCAGTTCTGCAACGTAGAGCGTATACGTAGCGGCGTTAAGAGTATCGCCCTCTTTCGCTTTTACCACAAGCGTGGGGCGCGCAACCTCAACCCCGCCCCGCTTGGGAACGTTGATCATTTCAACGACCGTGCCGAGTTCGCTCCTACCGTCGTAGACCTTAGTAGTCTTCGTCCAATTAAGCTCCAATTGACGGGGCGCGACCGTAACTTTCAAATCGGTCACGGGCAGATTCTGATAGTTGGAATCGCGGAATTGAATGATAAACGAAACCGTGTAACTGCCTGCATTCCAAGGAAGCCCGTTTTCAAGCTCCACGGTCTCTTCTTGTTCGGAAGTAAATTTAATACTGCCGTCAACAAACGTAACGTCCGTTGTATTCCAGCCCATGCCCGCGTTCGTAAGATTTTTCAGGAATCCGTCCCGAAGCGTGAGCGCGGAGAAGAAATCGGCAAGTTCCGTTTTGCCGTTTACAACGCCGTTATCGCCGAATGTATAACTGATAGCTTCAAATTCGAGAGGAAGCTGAGAACTCGTAATGGCATAGTGCAAACGGATCGCAACCCCGCCTTCGCCGTACAACTTGGTATCTGCGCCGACCACAAAAGGTTTTACGCCGTCCGCAGAATCGCCCCACTCGTAGTTGAGAATATCGACGCCCGCTTTCGCTTCGACCGAAACATAGATATAATACTGACCGATCGAGGCGTTCGTTGCGCTCCCCATAACGTCACTTTGCAAATCGTTGTTGTAGCCGTAATTGTTGCCCGATCCCGAACGCGAACCGTATTGAACGGTCACGGCAACGCCGTCGATCGAAGAATCGACGTTGAGTTTGGTAGGATCAAACTTCTCCCATTCCTGTGCGCGGAAATCGCCGAATGCGGGTGCGGTCAGCTTCTGTCTTGCGATTTGGGCGAAATCCGTCCAGAAATGCGTATATTCCGTCTTGTCGAACTTAGAATCGTCTTCGCCGAACCAGCAATAGTTCGCCCCGTCCTTAATTTGGAATGTGACCGTGTAATATCCTGCGTTTACATAGTGGAATTTACCCGTTGCAAGATCGAAATAAGTATTTTTGGTATCGATCGTCAAATTGCGGTTGCCGTTCGTGTCTTTGAACCAAAGTTCGGGGCGGTAGCCCGTGACTTCCGCCGAAAGAAGCGTTTGATCGAACGAGTTCTGATTGGAATACAGATTGCCCGACTCGGTCGTGCCGAACGTTTCCTGATAGTTGCCCGTCGCCAAAGGTTTTGCAATCGTCTGTTTTTTGATCGTATACTTGGTATCGGGATTGACTTTCAATTCATAGTTGTTTTGAGCGTCCCCTTTTAGTCCCGTCGCATAGACAAAGTATTCGCCCGCGGCGGAATTTGCGCCGAGCGAAGCAATTGTATTTTTGTCCTTGTCTTTATAGCCGATATTTATGGAAACGGCATCCGTACCGAATTTATCCAAGGTGTATGCGGGAGCGGGTGCGCTTCCGTAAACGGAAGAGAGCGACTCCTGCGTCCAAGTTACGGTCAAGCCGTGGCGCAACACTTTTACGGTAAACAAGAACGTTTCGTCTTCCTTGTGTTTATCGCCCGCATTTACTTCCCACTTATAGTTGGTCGCGGGCGTGATATATACAGTGTATTCCTCTTCGTTCCCTTTTACGGTTTTAACGACATTGCCGACCGTTCCGTCAATCGCGATTACAATACGGTTGCCGTAGTTTTCCGTTCCGTAGTTTGTAATAAACTGCAATACGGACTGATCCTCGCCGTTGTAAGTAAGTTCATTCGTCGCGCTGAACGTGGGAATTTTCAGATTCTGCGATTTGACGGTAAACGTGAACGTGAGCGTTCCGCCCGCGGGCATTTGATAGTTGTCCTTTTCCGATCCCGTAAAGCCCGTAATGGTATAGATATAAGTACCCGCAGATTGCACCGCTTGGGTAAAATTAACCGTTTCGCCCTTTTCGTTCTTCACCGTGTAGGTAAAGGAAAGATCGTCGGCTATAAGCGCGCCGCCAGCCGAAGCCGCGGATAACGCTTGGGGAACTGCAAACGACGGTTTCGCCGCATCGTTAAAGTCTGCCGAGGCGGAATCCTCAAAAAGAGCCGCCGTCGCCTTTTTCAGCGTAAACGTAAAGGAAATCGGCTTCGATTCGTTTTCACCCTCAATGCCGTTCCATTGGTAATTGCTCGCGTCTTTCAGCGTGAACGTGAATCCATAGTCTCCCGCATTTGTGAGCGTGAACGTACCGTTTTCCTCGTCAAAACGGTTGGGCGTTTTTCCCGTGACGGCAAGCGTCATCAGGTCTTTATTCCAATTCGCAAGCGTCAGGGTACGCTCATCATGATTGTAAGTAAGATCGTCCGTCGGCTTCGTGACCCGATCGACTTTTGCTTTCGTGATCGTCCAGGTAGCCGTTGGATTACTGCCGCCGCCCGTCCAGACGAAGTTTTTCGTATCTTTCAGCGCGAGCGTGACGGTGTAGGTATCCGCATTTTTCAGCGCAACCGTATGATCCGCCGTACCCAAACTAAAATTCAGCGCCGTAAAATCGGAGCGCGTACCGCTGACCGTTCCCGAAATAATATCCTCTAATTTGCCATATTTCCCCAAACCGCCGAGCGAAACACGCGTGCCTTTTACGGTAAAACTGCGCCCCGCAGGGTCGTATTCAACGCTCGCACCGCCGACAAGCCCATTTGCATTGATCTGCGCTTGGCTGATCGTAAAGTTTACAGATACGGGCGTGAGGATTAAACTGCTTTCCTCGTTTATATCCGTACCGCCATAGCGGGGCGTATAGGTCACGGTATAAGCATCCGCGTCCCATTGATCAATATCCGTTCTGTCGGTATATTTGACGGTCGTACCGACTTTATATTGAACTTCGGGGTCTGTCAGATAGATACTATCCGCAGAATTGACAAGATTCGCCGAAATGTTCTTAGGCGTGCCGTAAGCGAAACTTTCTTGCGAAACGTTGTACTTGATTTCGCGCTTTGCGATCAGGAAATGCGCGGAATCCGTGCGGCAAGATTCGACCGCCTCGTCGTCGAGGGTCGCCCATTCGGTCGGCATTGCCGTAAATACATAGTTCTTATTCCCCAAGGTCAGCGAAACTTCGTAACCCGTATCATCTTTATAATATTCAACGGGGAACTGAGTACCCCCCCCCTCGGCTACTGAAATATTCAGCGAAGCGACGGTATCCCCTCTTTCAAGACCGTTTGCGTTGCCCGACAACAGCATATCCTGTCCGTTATATGACTTGCTCCTGTCATAAGTTATACCGCTTTTCAGCATATCCTGCGCGCTGATCTGCTTCGGCGAAATCGTGACCGTTCTGCCCGCCGAAGTTGCAACGTTATAAAACTCCGTCTCGTGCGAAACGGCTTTTACAACATATTTGCCCGCATTCGTCGGCGCGGTCGTGCCCCAGGTCGCGCCGTCATCCGTGGAATATTCGAGATGATATTCAAATCCTGTAACGATTCCTGCGGGAGCGTTCGGCGTATAAGCAAACGACTGATTTTCATTCTGATCGGTTCCCTGCAAATCGCCCTTTACCGACCCCGTTTTGGAACTTTCGCCGTAAGTCCAATTGATCGTCCGAAAGCGTCAAATCCCAGTTCCCTTTATTGACCTGAACGGTATATTCGATCGTATAGTCGTTGACTTTGGTTGCGGGCGCAGCGGGAGACTGCCATTGAAAATCACCCCCCTCGGTCAACTTAACCAAAATCGTATAGGAAACACCCGGCTTTTTGAACAAGATATTTCTTGCATCGCCTTCGCCCGTCATTTCGTATTCGCCAGCAGTCGTTACGGAAATCTCAGGGACAGGCGGATCGGTTTTGAATTGTTCGCTGAAATCAAGTCCCGAAACGTCGATATTCACACCGTCAAAATAACTGATCAGCGAATCCGTCGGAAACTTTGGCGCGGCAATAGAAATCGCCGTAACGGTAACTTCCGGATAACCTATCGCAACCAGTGAAGTTCCGGGATAATTAAACGTAATACCGCAATAAACAACCGCCGTCGTAAGTTGCGAAACCTCTTCATCTTCCGCATTATAATAAATGATCTCAAAGCAATCCGAACCGAATGCTTTTAACGGCACGTTATACGTTCTCGAATTTCTTCCCGATCCGAATGTAATGCTGACGAACAAGCCGTCCAACGAGATCGATTCGCTTCGTGCGGGCGGGTTTTCGGTCAATGAACCGGTTATATTCTTGCCCATATCCGTAGGCGCTTCAAATGTAATTCCCGTAACCGTAGCGGCGGTCGTATATTTATTCCCGTTCGCTTCCTCAGTCGCGGCGCCTTTCTCTGAAAGAATTATTTCAATATCCTTATTAAATTTTTCCCCTACGTTCAACCATTGATCGGGGAAAAGATTGTCGGTACCGATCTGATAGAGGTCGTTCGTCAAAGTGACCCCCGTCATTCCGTCATTATATGCCCAGCGCACTTCAAAATCGTTGACGCTCGGCGTCGTCGTCATGGTATAAGCGCGGTTTCCGTTATATGTTGCAGAAATGCCGTTAACTTTCGGCGCTTCCGGCGTAGCGTCGAGCGGGTCGCCCGAAACTTCCTCGGCGACAGTATAATCCGCTTTCGGCGTTACCGTTGCGGTTATCTGCTTATTCTTATATGCAAACGTGACCGATTCGGTCGTTTTGCTATCGACGGCGGTGCGCGTTGCGCCCGTTCCCGTAAGGGTCAAAGTCTCCGTGACCGTTTCGGGCGTGACGGGTTCGGTCGGCTCTTCCGCGTCGGGATCTGGTTGAGGAATCACCTCGGTGTATGTAACGGTGACGACGACAAGGTCGAACATCTGATCCGGCGTCTGTCGGTCGGAGAAAATATAACCCTCTTTTTTCGAGAGCTGAAGTTCGGTAAGTTCAAACTTTTTCGCCTCGGTCTCTTCCGCAAAGACGCCTTTCGGCAATGCAAAACCGAGCGCAAACAAAAGACAGCTTAAAAAAGCGCATACCGCTATCAGTACACGCAACCTTAAAGAACGTTTCATATTTCTCATTGACTCCTACCCCTCCCCCGACGTATCCGCGCCAGTTGACGAGAACGCCGAACAACGTAAGGACTTACTTTTCGGGCAATTCCTTACGTCGTGTCAGTAAATTTATATTATTATAACTGAAATTTTATAATTTTGTCAACAATTTAATACAATCAATAATATACAAATTCAGTAATTTTTTCCTAATTTACGATATTATCCGCCAAATTATCCTATTACCCCCCCCCGTTTCAAATCGATACATTTTAACCGCCGTACAGAGCGCAACCGCAGGCGGCGTGTCGGAAACGCCACGCCCTACAAGTTACGCCGCCAAGCAAAACCCCCGCCGAATCATTCGGCGGGGGTTTTGCAAACATTCTTAAAGATTTTTCAGCTCTTCGCTCAGTTTACGCAGATTGTCGCGCTCCACCTCGATGAGTTGGGTAAACACTTTGAAATATTCCACGTCGCTCTCCGCGGGTTTTTTGTTATTGACGAGCGCCTCCAAAAGCGCAGACTGCGAACGCGTGCGCTTTTTTTCAAGCGCTTCGATCTCCCGCTCGCTCTCCGCGATCGCTTTTTTGATTTCGCTTTTCCTTGACATTATCATATCCTCCGATTTTATCTTTAACGCAATGGATTATAACACATCTATGCGGAAAAAGCAAACGATTTTAAGCAATGAGGGAAATTGAAAAAAACCTTGACAAATTGACGGAAAAAGCATATAATTGATTCGTTCGGAATCAATTATTTGAGGAGAGTTACTATGTACTGTCAGTATTGCGGAAACGAAGTTGACGAAAATGCAGTATTCTGTTCCAAATGCGGTGCGAAACTGAAAAACGACAGCCCTGCCCCCGCAGGCGAACGCGACGAATTTTTTAATCCCGCACCCAGCTATCAGCAACCGACCTATCAGCAACCCGTTTATCAACAGCCCGTCGCGCCGAACACTACCAACACCATGGCGATCGTCGGATTTATCTTTTCTTTCTTTTTTGCCATTGTAGGACTTATCTGTTCCATCATCGGCTACAAACAGTGCAACCAGACAAAAGAAGGCGGAAAAGGGCTTGCCCTTGCGGGAATCATAATCAGCGCAGTCAGTATGGCGCTCGCTTTTATTATCGTCATGATCGTATTCTCGTACGCTTTGATTGATCCTCCCTACTACTATTAAAGATTATCTAAAAACGCTCCCCTGCGGGAGCGTTTTTTATTTGCCTTGTTTTCTCTTTCTCGTCTCTTTGACCTTTGCCTCGTATCCGTGATCGGAGGGATGATAGTAAACCCTGTCTTTGAGCGAATCGGGCAGATACTGCTGTTCCACCCATCCGCCGTAACTGTGCGGATATTTATATTTCTTGCTCTCCGCCTTCATCTCCAGACTGCCGAAAGAGCTGTCGCGCAGGTAAGCGGGAATATTGTCGTCGCGATTTTTGACCGCGTCCGCGCGCGCCGCGTCCATTGCCATGACGACGGAATTGCTTTTTTCCGCCTCGCACACATATATAATTGCCTCGGTGAGCGGAAGCAGACCCTCCGGATAGCCCATATTCTGAAAAGCGGTCAATGCGCTCGTTGCAACCACGAGCGCGTTCGGGTCGCTCATGCCCACGTCCTCGGCGGAATGCGCGATCAGGCGGCGGAATACGAGAAGCGGATCGCACCCGCCCTCAATGAGCCGCATTGCATAATAGAGCGCGGCGTTCGCGTCGCTCCCGCGGAGCGATTTGCAGAACGCGGACAAAAGATCGTAATACAGATCCTCGTTATAGGAGAGCGCCTTGCGCTGGATGGACTGTTCCGCATCCGAAAGGGTGACGCGGATCCTCCCCTCGCCATCGGGCGAAGTGGTCAAAACGGCAAGTTCCAGAGCGTTGTAAGCCGTTCTAAGATCCCCCGCCGCCGTATCGGCGATATGATCGAGCGCTTCGGGATCGATCTCGACGAGATAATTGCCGAGCCCCTTGCGCTTGTCTTTGAGCGCCCTCAAAAGAGCGCCTTTTATATCGGCGGACGAGAGCGATCTGAACTCGAACACGCGGCAGCGCGATACGATCGCGGGCGTCATGGAAGCGTAAGGATTTTCCGTCGTCGAACCGATAAAAATAACCGTTCCCTGTTCGATCGCGGGGAGCAACGAATCCGACTGCGTTTTATTGAAGCGGTGACATTCGTCGAGCATGAGATAGGTGCGCTTGTTGTAGAGCTTTAAGTTCTCCCGCGCCTTTTCGACCGCCTTTTTGACGTCCGCAACGCCGGAATTGACGGCGTTGAGTTTTACGAACTCTCCGTTCGTCGTCGCCGCGATAATGTTCGCGAGCGTCGTTTTTCCGCAACCGGGAGGTCCCCAGAAAATACAGCTTCCGAGGCGGTCGAGCATGACGGCGCGGCGGAGAAGAGACCCCTCCGCAACGATATGCTCCTGCCCCACAAATTCGTCGAGCTTATTCGCCCGCATACGTTCCGCAAGCGGTTTTGCTTTTTCTTCGTTTCCGTTCCAATCGAATAAATCCATAATTCCGAAACCCAAATAAGACAAGCGTGAATATTCGCCCCTGCGGGCGCGTATTTTGAACTATGCAAAAGGTAAAAAAATTTATTCCCTATCTTTCGTTGTTCACGATCGTATTTGCCATGGCGTGTTTCCTCGCCTTTCCCGCGCGCTATACGGGGCTTGTGTTGGAGGGCGCGACCCTCTTTGCCGTCTGCGTTCTGCCCGCGACCCTGCCCTTCCTGTTCCTGACCGCGATCCTCACCCGTCAGAAAGCGTTCGGACGCGTTGCGGGCAAGATCGCCCCTCTTGCAAAAAAGGCGTTCCGCGTATCGGGCGCAGGCGGGCTTTGCGCCGTTCTCTCCGCTCTGTCGGGCTACCCTGTGGGCGCAAGAACGGTGTACGACCTCCGCGCGCGGGGCGCGATAAGCGATCAGGAGACCTTCCGCCTTGCCTGTCTTGCTTCAACGTCGGGTCCCATGTTCCTTGTGGGCGCGGTCGGCGCGGGAATGTTCGCAAGCTCTGCGATCGGCTGGGTCCTCTTCGCTTCGCACCTGATCGGCGTATATACGGTATGTTTCGTTCTGCGCTTTACCGCCAAAAAAACGACC
Source organism: uncultured Christensenella sp. (assembly GCA_910585235.1). GTDB lineage: Bacteria > Bacillota > Clostridia > Christensenellales > Borkfalkiaceae > Gallimonas. The sequence continues at coordinate 12,967 of CAJUCM010000023.1, read as the reverse complement.
GCTTCAACGCTCCCCCTTCCCGCCCTCAACAACGGCGGAGGAAATCCGCTCATGGACTCCGTTCTCTCCGTACTCGCCGTAGGAGGCGCAATCGCTATCTTTTACGCCTTTTCCGGTATCCTGTGCGACGCGCTCAAACTTGCGGGGATCGACAATCAATTGATCCGCGCGACCGTAACGGGACTTGTTGAAATGACTTCGGGCTGTAAACTTCTCTCAGAAGCCGCAAACATCTACGCCGTCGCTCTGTCCGCCTTTCTCGTGACGTTCGGGGGCGGGTGCGTGCTCGTTCAACAGTTGAGTTTTCTCACCCGCGCGGGCGTAAAAGCGCTTCCCTTTATCGGGATCAAACTGTTGCAGGGCATGATTGCCGCGCTTGCGGCGCTTGCGCTCTCCGCCCCGATTTTTTTATGATTGACCGTACGCGCCGAGAAGCCTGTACTCCTCCGAGACTTCTTCCGCTTCGCGGAGCGCTTCTTTTACGTTTTCGCTTCCGATGTCGCCTGCAAACTCAATGAAAAAGCGATAGTTCCCGAAAATATCGCGCACAGGTCTGCTCTCGATCCGCGCTATGGAGAGCGCGTGGCGGTCGAATATCTGTAAAAGACGGCACAGCTCGCCCGTCGTCTCCTTTTTGCAGAGAACGGAAAAATAGACGTATTCGCTGTGCGCGGGCGGCGTGTTTCCGCGCTCGAACAGTAAAAAACGGGTATAATTTTCTTTTGCATCCGCAATATTTTCCTCGGAAAAGACAAGCCCCTTCCCCGTACCTTTCAAATGCGCGCCCACGATCCCCGCCGTGTGCGCGTCGAGCAAGGATAAACTCTCCGCCGTGGAATAGGTATAGACGAGCTTTGCGAACGGGAAATGTTTCGTGATAAATTCGGAGCATTGGCTGATCGCCTGCACATGCGAGCATACCCGTTGGATATTCTCATAGGGAATACGCCCTTTCGTGACGAGGCGGTGCTGGATCGGCATAAGATATTCCCCTACGCCCATCACGTTTTTCGCCTGTGAAATCAGATCGAGATTCTGCACGACGCTGCCCATAATGCAGTTTTCAACGGGAAGTACCGCCGCATCTACAAACCCCTCCGTCAGAAGATTCAGCGTGGCGGTAAAACTCGAACAGTATAATTTTTCCGCGCCGCGGCACAGCCTTTCGGCGGCGATCGCGGAATAACTCTCTTTCGGTCCCAAACAGGAAACTTTCATTACGCTTTCTCCGCTATGTCGTAAATGAGGCGTTCGGTCTCCTCCCAGCCGAGGCAGGCATCCGTTATGGATTGCCCGAACACCAGATTGTGCTTCTGACAGCCCTCTACGAGAAAGCTCTCGACCATGAAGCCTTTGACGATTTTTTTGAACGATTTATCGTACGATCGGTTTTGCAGAACTTCTTCCACGATACGAACCTGCTGATGAAACTGCTTGCCCGAATTGGAATGATTCGCGTCGATCACGACGGCGGGATTTTTCAGCATATCCGATTTTTTGTACCCCTCCAACACGCTCATCACCGTCTCGTAATGATAGTTGGGAATGTCGTTCCCGTAGGAATCCACCCTGCCCCTCAGAACGGCGTGCGCGTACTCGTTTCCGTTCGTTCCCACCTGCCATTCACCGTACTTGAACACCTGCGGCTGTTGGGCGGCAAACACCGAATTGAGCAGAACGGGAATGCTCCCGCTCGTGGAATTTTTGATCCCGACGGGAACTTCCGCCCCGCTCGAAACAAGGCGGTGCATCTGATTTTCGCTCGAACGCGCCCCCACGGCGACATAGGATAAAACGTCCTCGAAATAGGAATAGTTTTCGGGATAGAGCATTTCGTCCGCCGCAGTGAGCCCCGATTCTCCGATGGCGTGCAGGTGAAGCTGGCGGATCGTTCTGATCCCTTTGAGAATATCCTCTTTGTTTTCGGGATCGGGCTGAGAGAACATTCCCTTATAGCCGACGCCGCGCGTGCGCGGTTTGTTCGTATAGATCCTTGGCACAAGCACGAGCTTATCCTTGACCCGCTCGTTGAGCTTGCCGAGCCGTTTGACGTATTCGAGAACGGGCGCGCTTTCATGCGCGGAACACGGTCCCACGATCATAAGAAGTTTATCGCTCCTGCCCGCGATCACGTCTCTGACGAGCGCGTCGCGCTCCTCTTTGATTTTTTTGAGGGACGGCGGAAGCGGCTGCGATGCGTGGATCTCGCTTGCCGTGGGAATGAGGATCTGCCTTTCAAACATCTTTTTTCTCCGTGATATAATCGTAAACCGCCTTGGGGAGATAGTCCTTAAAGGGCTTTTCAAAGGCGATGCTGTTCTTGACGAGCGTAGAACTGATGTGCAAATGTTCCTGTTCTGCGGGAAGATAGAGCGTGATCATTTCGGGATCGAGCTTTCTGCTCGCATAAAAGTCCGCCGTCTCGTAGTCGAAATCCCTGAAATTGCGGATCCCGCGCACATAAAAAGGCGTATTCTCCTTTCTGAGCAGATCGACGATCGCCCCGCCCCAGCACAGAACGCGCACGCGCGGTTCGCTTTGATAGACGGACGCAATCATTTTCACCCGCTCTTCCGCAGAGAAATAACAGCGCTTGTTTTTATTTTCCGCGACCGCGACGACCACTTCGTCAAAGAGCGCAAGGCTCTTTTCTACGGTGTCCTCATGCCCGATCGTAAAGGGATCGAACGTCCCTGCAAACACACATTTCTTCATAATTTCCACATTGTCACGTTCGTTCTGCCGTAACTGCGTCTGTCCGATAAAATCCAGCCCTCCGCGCCCGTCTCTTCCCGTTCGCTCTCATACACGACGAGCCCGTCCTCGCTCAGGATCCCCCGCTCCCTAACAAGAACGAGAATCTCTTCAAGATAACTCTCTTTATAGGGCGGGTCGCAAAAAATCAGATCGAACTTCCCCTCGACGCGTTTCAAAAGCGTGCGGAAATCAAACTGATATACCCGCGCCCGCTCTCCCGTCAGCCGAAGATTCTTTTCGAGCACCGCAAGGCTCTCGTGCGAAGCGTCGTTAAAAACGGCTTCGCCCGCCCCGCGCGAAAGGCATTCAATTCCGAGAGCGCCGCTCCCCGCAAACAGATCGAGAACGCGCGCCCCCGCGATTTTGTGCGAGAGGATCTGAAACAGCGATTCTTTCACCCTGTCGGGCGTGGGACGGATCCCGTCTCCGCGAAAGGCGGAGAGCGTTCTGCCCCGATATTTTCCCGCTATGATCCGCATTACTTTTTCTTCTTTTTGGAAAGCATTGTCTTGCGCTTCTGTTCTTCCGTCTGTTCGCGATACTCTTTCGGAGCATTTTTCGCGTTTTCAAGCGCCTCTTTGCGTTCTTCGATCACTTTCTTTTTGCGCTTTTCCACATACGCGCCGAGCATATAAAACAGCCCAGTCACGACGATCGGCAGAATCACCATGAGCATCGAATAAGCGAACACGCCCGACGGCGCATGCTCGAATCCGCCGTAGATCCAGCTCACCGGCACGATCGCAAAGCCCGCGAACATGATGAGAAAGAATCTTCCGAATCCTTCGCCGAGTACGCCCGGAATACATGCAAGACCCGCGAACAGAATGACGGGGATCCCGACCAGAAAACCGATATAGAACCCCTTCCAGACCGCGTATTCGCGTTCGGGGCGGTGATCTCCGCCCGACTCGATCCCCATTTCCAGATTTCTGCGGTGAATATTTCCCGTCAGATAGGCGTCGTAATGAAGCACGCCCGTATTGTACGCAAGGTGCGCATTGAACGCCGCGCCGATGAGAATGCACAGCGTGCCGAGCATGATCCTGAGCCAGACGATACTGATCGCCTGCGTCGCCAAAAGAATCATGCTCATAAAGAGATACATCATATAGGGCGTGACCATGCGCCGCCAGCACTCCCCCTGTATCCGCCAAAAGCGTTTCGCTTTCGTGCTCTTCATTCTGTTTTCGCCGAACTTCTTTGCCATAGACAACCTTCTTTCTTTTGATTATATATTCCGAACCCGTGCCTGTCAAGTAAAATACCGTACGCCCGTCTCCGTGACAATTGCGTGAAGAGGAACGTCGAACTTGCCGTGCGGAAGCGTTTCGACGGCTTGTCCCTCATATGCGATCCCGACGCGCAATCCGCCGTGCAGGGCAAAATAACGGTCGTAATATCCTCCCCCGTAACCGAGACGGAACCCCGCCCGATCGAACGCAAGCATGGGCGTTAAAATCACTTCCGCGGAATGATCTTCCCCCGACTTCGGCTGAGGAATACCGAACACCCGCTCGCAATCCTCCGAATAGGGAACGGCGAGCATTTCGCCGTTTACGATCCGCGGAAGATATCCCCGCTTGTCCGAAGATAAGAGCGCCGCAATAATCCCCAGCGTATCCGCCTCCGAGGCGACGGCGCGGTAAACAAAAAATTCCGTTCTCTGAAAAAAGGGAGACGAAAGAAAATTTTGCAGGATCGCCGCGTCCTTTTCGGGCGATTTCAACCCCGCCCGAAGCGCGCGGAAACGCTTTCTCAAACTTTCCTTTTCATTCGTCATATCGCTTATCCGCTCTTTTTGAAACGTTCACAAGCACCTCGTATTCCGTCGTACCGTTTTTCAGGGCATACTCCGTCGCATTTTTCAAAAGCAATTTTCTTCTGCCCGTTTTGGCGTGACCGCTCTCCACCGCGGCATCCATGCAGAGCTTGCCGCCGCGGAAAAATCCGTCCCCGTAGCCGTAGCGGAGCGTATGCGCCGTCGGCGGAACGTCCTCTGCGATCCTGTAACCGAATCCGCGCCCCACCGTAACGCCGTTATGCGCAACGGTCGCGTAAATCTTCATCGCGGGCTTTATTTCCGGAAGCGCAAATCCGTCGGGAAGATAGCCGTAGAGCGCGATTCCCGCACGCGCCATATCCGCCTTGGCGCCCGCAAGGATCCCTCCCGTTGCGGAAATATGCGATTTCGCGTTGGGGAAGACGGATTTTACACATTCCGCCGCCTCGCAAAAGAGCGACGTCTGCGCGTTCAGATCGCGCTCCGACGCGGGAGCGTAGAGGTGCGAATACACCCCCTCCACCGAAAAACCGTCCGTTCTATTGAGAACTTCCTGCAACCGCTTCACCTGAAAGCCGTAACGGTTCATACCCGTATTGACGGCGATATGCACGCGAAGCGGCTCCTCCCGCACCGCGCGCGACGCCTCTTTCAGAACATAAAAGGAAGTGAGCGAAGCGATCATGCGGTAGGAAGAAATTCTTAAAACCTCCTCCCTGCACAGGGGAGGAGTGAGAACAAGAATATCCTCTCCGATCCCCGCGCACCGCAACGCCGCGCCCTCGTCCACCGTGGATACCGCAAACATATCCGCGATCCCATGAAGCGCAAGCGCGACCCGCTCTGCGCCATGACCGTACGCATCGTCTTTGACGACTGCGATAAGGGGTACGCCCGCCGCCTGTTTGATGATCCGCGCATTTTCGCGGATACGCTTTAAGGAAATGACCGCCAAAGTATTTTGCACACCCTATCGTATGCAAAATTCTCCGTATTTGTTTCCGCGTTATTTATTATAGACAAAGCGGCGGCAGTGTTCGCATTCGATGACGTTCCCGCCCGAAAGCGTCGATTGCTGGGCAAGCGGAAAGTTCATTCCGCACACGCAACCGCCGTTCGTCAGCGGTACGAATATGGGGAATATCCGCTCCTTGCTCTTCGCCTTGTATTTTTCGAGAATATTCGCGGGAATATCCTTTTCGATCGCAAGCAGATTTTTCTTGATCTTTTCCGCCTCTTCCGTGCGGGAAGCGCGGACCGCCTCGTATTTCTCTTTGTATTCCTTGCGCTGTTTCTGCATGGAGATCGTCTGTTCGCGGAACTTTTTATATTCCTCTCCCGCCGCCTTGATCTCGCCCGTGAGCTTATTCAGTTCCGCTTTGACCGCACGCAGTTTATCGGAAAGAGCGCGAACGTTCTTTTCATAATAGCCGATGTCGCCGCCGTCTTTGATCATCTCTTCGAGGTCGTTGTACTCGGCGATCTCGTTTGTAATCTCCTCGTCCCTGCGGTTGATCTCTTCGAGCAACGCTTTCAATTCGCCCGCGCGCCTGTCCATTGCATCGAGTTTTTCCTGCGCGCCGCTCATAAAGCGGTTTGCCTGCGCATACTTCTTGTAGTCCTCGCTCGACTTGATCTCCTCTTCGATTTTCCGAAGGCGGTTGTCCTCTGCCTGATACTCCAACAACTTGTCTAATTTCATGTTTCACTCCTTACATTAACCGTTCGTCCGTAAAAAATTCCGTGCGGACGAGCGAACATTTTTCTTTGATTTTCCGATAAAACGTTTCAAACCCGTAATTCTCCGCCGCGTAGTGCGTCAGAATTACAACGTTCAATCCTTTTCCGACCGCCTCTGCGATCAGGTGATGTTTGGGATCGGAGGAGACGAACGTATCCGCGCCTTTTTCAAGCGCGAACGCAACGCTCTCCTCGTCCATTCCCGCGCCGCAGAAACTTGCGATCTTTTCTACGGGGCGATCGCCGTAAACCAATATCCGCCCCGTATGAAGCGCCTTTTCCGTTTTCTTTACAAATGCGGAAAGCGGACAGAGATCGATTGTAAAAAAGCTCCCGTACCCGCCCTGCGGCAATTCGTGCATACGGACGGTTTTTTCCGCGCCGATCGCTTTTGCAAGACAGTCGTCTATCCCGCCCCGCGCGCAGTCCAGATTAAGATGCGCAGAGAGAACGGAAATTCCCGCACGCGCGCAAGCGGTCACGGGATCGTCCTGTCCGAGCCGATTCAAAGGCGCATAGATCGCGGGGTGGTGCGTCACGAGAAGTTCCGCGCCCGCCTCTTTTGCCGCCGCGACCGCGCGGAGGGAACAGTCGAGCGAAAAAAGAATGCCCGTGATCTCCCTTCCGCAATCGACGAGGATCCCGCTGTTGTCGTACGCGCCGTATTTTTCGCAGTAGTCGCGGCTCAGGGAAAAGGGCGCGATCCCGTCGATCAGTTTATAGATCTCCGCCAATTTCATGAAGCAATTCCTCCCTTTCGCCGCGCCTTGCAACGAGTTTTTCCCGCTCCTCTTTTGAGAGCGCGTTCGCATTTAAGTAATTTTCTATTTTCGCGATCTCCTCGCGGATCTTTCCAACAAACGCATGTGACGGAGCTTTTAAGTTATCCCGTCCGTACCTGAATTCCCGCTCCGTATATTCGTCCCGCTCTCCGCTTCTTCCCAAAATCAAATCGTAGAATTTGCCGTCCTCAAAAGTGTAATCGAGCGCAATCGAACAGCCGTTTTCAATGAGGAAGCGACGCACTTTCTCCGTATTCTTCATGGGTTGTAGCAAAAATACGGGCGGGATCTCCGCGGATAAAATTTTGATGATTTCCTCTCCGCCCATGCCCGCAATGAGTACGGTGCACCGTTCGGGCAGAACGCTCAACCCGTCGCCCACGAAAGGAAAACACCTGCCGGCTTCGATCTCGCTTTGCAAAAGCGACTTCGCCTTTTCAAGACACTTTTCGCTGATGTCCGTAATATAGACCCGCTCCGCAAGCCCCTTTTGGAGGGCGTAGCGGGCGCAGTAGCCGTGATCGCACCCCACGTCGGCGAACGCTTCCGACTTCGGAATGCGCGAACATATCTCCCGTATCCGCTTCGTCATCAATCGAGAAAGTCTTTGAGTTTTTTACTGCGGCTGGGGTGACGGAGCTTTCTCAACGCCTTCGCTTCGATCTGGCGGATACGTTCCCTCGTCACGTTAAATTCCTTGCCGACTTCTTCGAGCGTTCTCGGTTTTCCGTCGTCGATCCCGTATCTGAGGCGCAATACTTTTTCCTCGCGCGGGGTGAGCGTATCCAGAACGCCCAAGAGCTGTTCTTTGAGCATGATGAAGGAAACGCTGTCGCTCGGCGTCTGCGTTTTATCGTCCTCGATAAAGTCGCCGAGATGAGAGTCCTCCTCCTCGCCGATCGGCGTCTCCAAAGAGACGGGATCCTGCGCGATCTTCTGGATCTCTCTGACGCGCGCGACCTCGATGTCCATTGCCGCCGCGATCTCTTCGGGCGTAGGCTCCCTGCCGTTCTCCTGCAACAAGACGCGCGAGACGCGCGTCAGGCGGTTGATCGTCTCGACCATGTGAACGGGAATGCGGATCGTTCTCGCCTGATCGGCGATCGCGCGCGTGATCGACTGGCGGATCCACCAGGTCGCATAGGTCGAGAACTTGAACCCTTTCTGATAATCGAATTTTTCGACCGCTTTCATGAGTCCCAGATTGCCCTCCTGAATGAGGTCGAGAAAGAGCATTCCGCGCCCGACGTAACGTTTTGCAATGGAGACGACGAGCCTTAAATTCGCCTCGGAAAGACGGCGCTTTGCCGCCTCGTCCCCCTCCTGCATTTTCCTTGCCAGCTCGATCTCTTCCTCGCCCGACAAAAGCGGAACGCGCCCGATGTCTTTGAGATACATTTTCACGGGATCGTCAAGCCCGATATCCGAGAGCGCCTGCTCGAAAAGTTCGCGGTCGCGCTGATCTTCGTCGTAAATGGCGACGCCCGCTTCGGGCAGATCCTTATAAATTTTTTCGATTTCGACGGGGCTTAAATCGTATTTATCCAGACGATCGCAGAGAGCGTTCGTCGAAATGCTCCCTTTCATTTTATATTCTGCGGCGAGCCCCGCAATAATTTCTTCCAGCTTTTGTTCGGTTACGCTCATAATTTTTTTAACTCCTTGGCGATTTCGTTGATTTCTTTGGTGATCTTCAATAGTTCCTGCGTCGTCTCCGTGCGGGCGCTCCGCTCCTTTGCCTCGGCAAGTCTTTGATTGAGTTCTTTTCTTTTCAGGATCCGCACGCAGTCCGCAAAATAGCGCTCGGCGGATTCGCCCTCCAAATTATCCCCGCTGTCTATGTTCAGTACGGCGGAGAGCGCTTCGCTGTCCGAACCGAGTTCGTCGAAAATTCCGCTCGGCTGTACTCTGCCCTTTGCCCTGCTTTTTATGATATACGCGGCGATCTTTCCCCTGTCCCCTTCAAACGTAAACGCATTCAGATTGAGATCGTCTGTATAGGGCTTTGAAAACAGGCAGGCGCATAAAAGAAAGTCCGAAGCCTTTTCCTCTTTATCCGCATCCCGCACGGTCGGCGGTCTCTGCACCGCCGTGCGCTCCTCGGAAACGGTCACATTGTTCAGATCGGAAGCGAGCGCCGCAATGCTGATCCCTGAAATCTTGGAGATGCGTTTGAGAAGCTCCTCCTGTTCCGTCGCGCTCTCCGCCTCTTTGACGATGGGAAGCGCCTCTTTGACGAAATCCCGCCGTTCCTCGGTCTTTTGCATATCGTATTTTCTGCGGGCGCAGAGAATACGAAAATCGATCAAAGGCATTGCCTTGTCGAGACAAGCGGCGTATCCTTGCGCGCCCTGTTCCCTGATGAGATCGTCCGGATCAAGCCCGTCGGGAAGCGGAACGACCCGCACTTTCAACCCCTCGCGTTTGAGGATATCCAGCCCGCGCAAGTTGGCGTTCTGCCCCGCGGAATCCCCGTCGTAACTGATAAGAACGTTCTCCGAATACCGTTTGAGCATTCTCGCCTGATTTTTGGTGAGCGAGGTTCCCATGCTCGCGCCGACGCAGTGAAAGCCCGCCTGATACAGCGATATGACGTCCATATACCCTTCGACGAGAATGATATGCGGAATCCCGTCCGCGCGCTTTTCCTTTTTAATGAGGTTGATATTGAAAATGTTGTTGCTCTTTTCAAAAATCTCGGTATCGCGGGTGTTTTTATATTTTGCGCGGTCGCTCTTTTTCATAAGCCGTCCGCCGAACGCAATCACGTCGCCGATCGCATCGATTATGGGTATGATCAGCCGCCCGCCCATGGCGTCGATCAGTCGCCCCTCTTCCGTTTTCGCGCAGGCGCCGCTTTCTACGCATTCCTGCGGCGTATATCCGTTCGCCCTCAGATAGGCGGGCAACGAATGAAAATCCAAGGAAGCGCCAAGCCCGAATTTTTTCATGATAGAGGGCGCGATCCCGCGCTTTTCCAGATAAGCAAGATATTCCTGCGCGTTTCCCGAATAGAGGTTGTTGAGATAGAAACGCGCCGTGTCCTTCATGAGCGCGCGCAGTCTGTCCTTTTTCTGTTTTTTTTGCGCAAGCTCTTCGGAATCCTTTTCGTCGAACGTCGGAATTTCCAGCCCCGCACGGTCGCAGAGAATGCGCACCGCCTGCATAAATTCCACGTTTTCGTATTCCTTGATAAAGGTAATGACGTCGCCCGAAGCGCCGCAACCGAAGCAGTGATAGTACTTGTCCGCCGCGTTGATCGAGAACGACGGCGTCTTTTCATGGTGAAAGGGACAGCACGCCCAATAATTATATCCCTTTCTTTCCAGTTTTATATAGGAACCGATCACGTCCGTGATCTCGTTTTTATCCTTGACGAGCGACAAAAATTCGGAAAAGCTCTCTTTCATACCGCCCCCTCTCTCGGCTCGTACAGACTGCGGAAGAGCGAGATCGCATAGTGATCGGTCATGGACGAAAGATAGTCCGAAGTCGCCCGCGGCGCGTCCGCCTTTTCATACGGCGGAGGAAGCTCCCCGGCGTGCGCCGTAAAATAAGCGTATAACGTCTCCAACATACGTTTTGCATTTCCTTGTATGAGCTTGTTCGCCCGCTCATAGACGGACTCGAACATGAACGTTCGCAGTTCTTTAAGCGCCTCTTCCCGCTCGGCGGACATCTTCACAAATGGTTGTCCTTCGCTCACCGATACAATGTCGGAGACGGCGGTATTGATCCGCTTGCTCGTATCCCGTCCGAATACTCTGACCGCCTCTTTGGGAAGTTCTTCCTCCGAAAGAAAGCCCGCTCTGATCGCGTCCTCAATATCGTGATTGATATAGGCGATTCTATCCGCGTAAGATACGACGACCCCTTCGAGGGTCGAAGGCGTTCCCTTGGAAGTATGGTTCAAGATTCCGTCGCGCACTTCGAGCGTGAGATTGAGCCCCTGCCCGTCCTTTTCGAGAAAGTCGACGACGCGGAGCGACTGCTCCGCATGATGAAATCCGTAGGGAGAAAGATCGTTCAACACCCTCTCCCCGACGTGCCCGAAGGGCGTATGCCCTAAATCGTGACCGAGCGCGATCGCCTCCGCAAGATCCTCGTTGAGCGAGAGACAGCGCGCAAGGGAACGGGCGATCTGACACACGTCCAGCGTGTGCGTCAGGCGCGACATATAATGATCGCCGTCGGGCGCGAAAAAGACCTGCGTTTTATTTTTCAAACGGCGGAAAGCCTTTGAATAGATGATCCTGTCCCTGTCGCGCTGAAAATCCGTGCGCATAGGACAGCTCTCTTCCTCTTTGAGCCGTCCCGCACTCTCCCACGATTTTTTCGCATAAGGCGACAAAAACGTTCTTTCTTTTTCGTAAGTCTTTTCTTTCATTGCGAATAATTTCGGGAATTGATGAAATAATTCCTTTTTTTTGTAAAAAATTTTTTCATTTTGCCAACAAAACGCGCGTTTCGGTTGTTATTATAGGTGAAAGGGAAAAATTCCCGATAGGAGGATTCAAAAATGAAGAAGAAATTTATGGCAACCGGTTTGGCTCTGACGGCGGTATTGGCGGGCGCGGCGGCGCTCTCCGCCTGCGGCACGGACGGCGGTGCGCTCGGCGCGAACGATTCATACGGGATCGGCGCCGTATCCACCGTAAAACTCATGGGGAAACACCTCTCCGGACAGGCGGTCCGCACGTTCGCTTCCGTCGGCGCTTCCGCATACGCCGAGGAAAATGCGCCCGACGCCGATCCCGTCAAACGGCAGGCGGAGAAATTCAACGAATACTTTACGGCGCTCGACAGCTTTCTCGGCGACGATCTCGTCACCACTTCCACGACCGCAAACACGGACGAAAATTATCCGTTTGAAACGAAAATGACGATCAACGGAAGAAATTTCAACGGCAATGTTGTCACCTATACCATGTACTATACGGAGACCCTCATAAAGCAGAGCGCCGACGAGAAAAAGGAAGAGACCGAGAGCAAATACTCTTTGGAAGGGATCATGGTCATGGACGGGATAGAATACTATCTCGAAGGCAAGCGCGAGGACGAAACGGAGCGGAACGAATCCGAGTCCGAGCTTGAAATCCGCGCCTACGCGGACAAAAACGACCGAAAAACATACGTTGAAATGAAGCATGAAATCTCCGTCGAGGAGGACGAAAACGAAACGGAATACGTCTATTCCGTCTATACGGACGGCAAACTGATCGAAGAGACCGCGGTCGAATTCGAGACGGAACGCAAGAACAACAAGGAAGAGACGGAATACGAGCTGGAATTCAGAAGCGGAGAAGCCAAGGGAAAATACAAAGTCGTACGCGAAGTCAAAAACGATAAGACGGAAATCAAAGTAAAATACAACCTCGACGGAACAAGCGGAGAGTTCCGCATCCGCGAAAAGACGGACGGCGACGGAAACAAATATTACGAATATACTTTTTCCGACAACAGCGTAAAAGTCATTTAACCGATTAGGGGCGGCGCGCAAATCTTCTTCGCGCCGCCATTGACAAACCGCCTGAAATCTGCTATATTGATGACACAAAAGGTCAACGGTGAAAGCTGTGTCATTGGACAAACAAATCAAAAAATTGATAGACGGCGACCCCTCCGCGTTTGAAAAAATTTACAACGAAACGCGGAAGTCCGTCTATTATGCGGCGCTCGCGATCGTCCGCGACAGAGCGCTCGCCGAAGACGTTATGCAGACGACCTATCTCAACGTTGTCAAAAACGTAAAAAGCTACCGGGCGGGCACCAACGCGGCGGCATGGATCGTCAGGATCGCGCGGAACGAAGCGTTGAACCTCAGAAAACGGCGACAGCGGGAAGAGAGCGTTGACGAACAGGAAAATCCCGCTCTCTTCGGAACAAACGGTCCGGACGAATACGG
>CAJUCM010000022.1 GCA_910585235.1 uncultured Christensenella sp. | reverse complement strand
CTCAAAATCCGTTGCATAAATGCACATGAGGAAAACTCAAAATCCGTTGCATAAATGCACATGAGGAAAACTCAAAATCCTGTGGTAGTGATACCGTATCGGTTCGACCCCGATCACCGGCACCAACACAAAAAACGGGCTGACTTGAAGGAATAACATTTCAAATCAGTCCGTTTCTGTTTTTATTAAATATTCTTTCAATTTTTTCTGATCACGGCGCAGAAAAACCCCTCATATAAATCATCCGGTAAAATGAGCATCGTATTTTTCATTCGGCTCAGATGAGGAACGAAAAACGGCAATGCCGTCGGGAGCAATTCGCAAGTCCCCTCTTTCAATATTTTTTCAAGGATTCCCTCGTTCTCCCGCCACAGAATTGAACAAGTGGAATAGACCATGATCGCGCCTTTCTTTAAGAGCTTCAACGCTTTTCTCAATAATTTTTCCTGTAATCCGACACTGTTTTGGATAAGTTTTTCGGAAATTTTAATTTCCCCGTCCGGCGTAATCGTTCCGCTCCCACTGCAAGGCGCATCCAAAAGAATTTTATCGAAACGAAAAAATTCGTCAAGCGACAGTGCATCCTGAACAAGCACGCTGGTACGGGGGATCCCCAGCTTTTTCAGATTATATTGAAGGCGTTCCGCACGGATTTTATCCCGTTCGCAAGCGGTTAAAAATGCCGTACCGCCCGATAATGCGGAGAGCAATGAAGTTTTTCCGCCCGGCGCCGCCGTCATATCGAGGATATTTTCTCCCGCCTGGGGCGCAAGCAGATACGGCGGAAGCATAGACGAAAGACTTTGCAAATATATTTCGCCGTTCCGATAGAGCGAAGTTTCCGCAATCTCCCTTTCGCGCATATTCAGTACAAGATAGGCATTGGGGACGGGCGCTTTCTGCACGGCTATCCCGCACGCAGCACAACGCGCTTCAACTTCCTCGCCCGTTGCTTTCAGAAGATTCACCCTAAAAGTAACGGGGCGCCGCGTTGCGTACCCCGTCAAAATTTTTTCTATTTCCTTTTCGCTGAATTGCGCTTCAAATAGTTTTAATAAAAATTCAGGAATATTCAATCTTTGATCCTGCCGTCTTTAATAATCGTCATCCAATCCTTGATAACAAGATCGGGCGTGATCTGCTCGTCGTCTTCAAATTTAACATTGAGCACCGGTCCTATGTATGCGCCGCGGAGCGCCTTTCTGAAATCGCCGATCACATGACCGATCGTTCCGCCGTTCGTCACAAACGGATAGACGACCTTTTCTCTCCATTTATAAATGGACATGAATTTTTTCATTGCAGGCGCAAACGATCCGAACCATACGGGCGTTCCCAAAAGCACTGCGTCATATTTATCCCAATCAATTTCCACGGGACGGATCGCGGGGATATATCCGCTTGCGACTTCCTTTTCGCCGAGACTCAATAAAACGTCGTAATCGTCGGGATACTCCTTGACCGTTTTAATTTCGATCACATCCGAGCGAAGGGAACGCGCGACCCGCTCCGCCACCGATTTCGTATTCCCTCCGAGAGAATAATACGCCACCAAAGTTTTCATTTCTTTTCCTCCGTTTTCCCTGATTAATAGAAAGTTGCAAGTTCCTGTTCGGGCGGTTCGGCATAATCGAGCGCGCTCGCTTTCAGAACAGGTCCCTCGCCGTCATATATTTTATCGTATTCAACAGAAATTCTCGCTGTGAGCGTCACCCAGTCGCGTGTTCTCAAAGGTAACGCAGACGCATGTTTCACAACGAGTCCGCTGTAAGCAATATCCGCTTCGCAACAAGTCATGATATGCCTGCCCACAACGACCGTTCCCTGCTTCAATTTTTTATCGACCGCGACAAGTCCCTTAAAACGAACTGTTTTACCGTCATAATTCTGCATATTTTCCATGAGATCCCGATAGAAAAACGCGTAATCGCGATCCTCGATCGTCACAATTTCCGCATTGAGATCGTAAGGAAGCGGATCGACGATTTCGTCGTATTCTGCTCTGCCCCCCATATATTCATAGACAATATCAGGTCTCCTCGAAACGCCGCGTACAATTTTATGGAACTGCTCTTTGCCGTACTCGTCCTTAAAGCGGTTAAACACGATAAGATCCGCATACTGCATTTTATCGAACGTCAGCTGACGGATATTCTGATTATAAGTCAAAAACGTCGTCGAATCGAAAAAGGTCATGACCTGCGCGATCATCCAACCGTCCGGCATTACGTCGAAAAAGTCATTGAGCGGCGTCATTCCGTTGCATTCCACAACTACGCGTTCCGCACCGTACGCATGAGCAATCTGCGTCAGCCGTTCTACGCTCGCTTCCTGTACGGACAGCGTTTCGATCTTAAAATCTTTGACGCGAAAGCGGGAAGGATCGTATTCCTCTTCGCCCTCTTCAAGAACGAGCAACAATGTTTTTTCGCCGGAATCGAAGCGTTCGTCCTCGAACGTTTCCTGTATAAATTTCGTCTTTCCCGCATCGAGAAAACCGAGAAAGAGATAGACCGGAATTTCCTTTACCATAACTTAAAACAGCTTTTCAATTTTATCCGTGTCGATTTTGCAGCCGATCACGCACAATCTGCCCGTGACGGCAGGCTCGCCCGTGCGGATATTTATTTCACCGGGAACAAAATCAAAGTAGATCCAACGGCCTTTTCCGTCCACAAAGCCCTTTGCACGCAAAATCTGTCCGTATTCACCGCTATCGAGCGCGGAAAGCGCCTTTTTAATATCTTCTTCCGAATATATCTTCGAGGTCTCTTTTCCCCAACTCGTAAATACTTCGTCCGCATGGTGATGATGTTCATTATGATCGTGATGGCATTCGTGTTCATGATCATGTTCATGGTTATGTTCATGCCCGTGCTCATGATGTTCGTGCGCATGCTCGCCGTGGTGTCCGTGACAGCACTCTCCATGATGATGCTCATGCTCCGCTTCTTCGGAAAGCCGACGGAGTTCTTCCGTCAAACTGTTCTCTCCCGACATTGCATCAAAGATATATTTTCCCGAAAGTTTATCCCAGTCGGTCGTGATAATCGTCGCTTTGGTATGTTCTTTGAGAATTTCAGCCGCTTCTTTCGTCTTCGCATCTTCCCCTGCCGTATGGGAAAGAACGATACAGCTTGCGTTTTTAACCTGATCGAGGAAAAATTCGCCGAAGTTTTTCAGATAAGATTTGCATTTTTTCGCATCCACGACCGTACAGAAGGCGCGCAGACGGGAATCGGGCACGTTCGCGCGCTCAACGGCGCGGATCACGTCGGACAGTTTTCCGACGCCGGAAGGTTCGATGATAATGCGGTCGGGAGAAAATTTTTGCGCAACCTCTTTCAACGCCTTGGCAAAATCCCCGACAAGCGAACAACAGATACAGCCGGAATTCATTTCTGTAATTTCGATTCCCGCCTCTTTCAGAAAACCGCCGTCAACGCCGATCTCTCCAAACTCGTTCTCAATCAGAACGACTTTTTCTCCCGCATAAACTTCCCGAATCAATTTTTTGATGAGCGTCGTTTTTCCCGCGCCCAAAAAACCAGAAAAAATATCGATTTCCGTCATAACAATCTCTCCGTATCAGAACGCCCAGTTCCCGTAAGTCAGAATCGGAATCCGCGTCCCGCGCGAGGTAACGCCCGTAACTTCCAGATCGCGGTTACCGATCATAAAGTCAACATGGATCATACTGTCGTTGATCCCGCGCTTTGTAAGTTCCTCTTTCGTCATGTTTTCATAACCCTTTACACAGTTCGTAAACCCGTGTCCGAGCGCCAAATGACAGCTTGCGTTTTCGTCAAAGAGCGTATTATAGAAAAGGATACCGGAATTATTGATGGGAGAATCGTAGGGAATCAGCGCGCACTCGCCGAGCATTTTCGCGCCGTCGTCCATAGAGATCATTTTTTTCAGAAGTTCGACGTTTTTCTTCGCCTTGACTTCAACAACTTTCCCTCCCTCAAAACGAACGGAAAAATCCTCGATCAGCTCTCCCTGATAGGACAGCGGTTTTGTCGCAAAGACGATTCCCGCCGCATCCCCCGCTTTCGGCGAAATAAAAATTTCTTCCGTGGGAATGTTCGGATTAAAATATCTGCCTTTCAGACTTTCCTCTCCGCCCCCCATGAAAAACGAACCTTCGATAAGTCCCACTTTGAAGTCCGTTCCGTTCTGGGATTTATATTCGAGAGACGTCAGTCCGAGGCGGTTCAGATAATCGCACCGCCTTGCGATCTCGTCGTTATGATCCGCCCATTCGCGCACGGGGTCCGCAACATCCGCGCGGGAAGCCTTCAAAATCGCCTCCCACAGCTTTTCAACCGCCTGCAAAGCATTCAAATGAGGGAAAACTTTTTTCGCCCACGCCTTTCCGGGGACCGCCGCGATACACCACTGATATTTATTATCCATATCGTCGCGGTAAGGTTTAATGACCTTTGAACGCGCGGAGCGAACCGCCGTAAATTTATTCTGATCGACGCCTTTCAGACCGTCGGGATCGGAAGATTCGAGATAGAGCATTGCGGGAAGTTCCGCCTTTTTCAGTTCCCACTTTTCAATTTCCCATTTCGGCGTTTCGGAGAGAGTCTCCTGATTCTCATATTTGTATTTCAGACCGGAAACAGGAAGATGCGACCATTCGACGGTCACTTTACCCGCACCGGCGCGATAGAGTTCCTCCACCACCATCTCTACAAATTCGGGCTGATCGAGTTCCGCCTGAATGATGACCCATTGTCCTTTTTTAACATTGACGCCCGTTCTCGCAAGCAGCTTTGCATAACGGCGCAATTGCAGTTTATTCATGTACAACTCCTGTAATTTCAATCACATTATTATAACATACGCCGCGTTTATAGTCAAGATTTGCAACGCAAAAAAAGCGGCAAAATGCCGCAAAAGTTAATGTTATGTCAGATATAATACTATGCTATTACCCTCTAAACTCCGTTTTACGTCGATTACACGCTGATTGGAAGAACCGCGAAACTTCAAACGAATGTCTTTCAGCTCCTCAACAAACCGCCCGTCAACAAGCACGTCTATCAATCGAACCAATTCCGCGGTGACTTCACAATTTGCCCTCTTCTCTTCAAACGCTCCGTCTTTATAAGTAAAACCCGTATAACACCAAATCGTTTTATTCGGAAACTCCCGTTTGAATTTTCTGACGAACGGGAGCAACCCTCTTTGATTCTGCGGTTCAAAGGGCTCTCCCCCTAAGAGGGAAAGACCCGCGATATAATCAGGTGAGAGCGCCTCTAAAAGAAATTTCTCCGTTTCTTCCGTAAACGGTTTTCCGTAGTTAAAATCCCAGGCAATTTCATTGAAACAATTTTTACAATGATGCAAACAACCGGAAACGAAGAGGGAGACTCTGACCCCCTCTCCGTTTGCAATGTCCGTCGTTTTTATTTCCGCATAATTCATACTTAAAGATGCAACACCCTGTCTTTAATTTCCTGCGTTCTGCCCTGATTCCAGAACTGCGTTCCGATATAACCGCAGGTTCTGCGCGCAACGTTCATTTTCGACTGGTCGCGGTTGTGGCAGTGCGGACATTCCCAAAGCAGTTTTCCGTCCTCTTCCGTGATCAGGATCTCTCCGTCGTATCCGCAGACCTGACAGAAATCGCTTTTGGTATTGAGTTCGGCATACATAATATTGTCGTAAATATATTTGATCACAGAGAGTACGGCGGGAATATTATCCTGCATGTTGGGAACTTCAACGTAGGAGATCGCGCCGCCGGGAGAAAGCTGTTGGAACTCGCTCTCAAATTTCAGCTTCGTGAACGCGTCAATCTGTTCAGAGACGTGAACGTGATAGCTGTTTGTGATATAGTTCTTATCCGTGACGCCGGGAATGATTCCGAATCTGCGTTGGAGGCACTTCGAGAATTTATAGGTCGTGCTTTCAAGCGGCGTTCCGTAAAGAGAAAAGTCGATATTTTCCTTCGCTTTCCACTCTTTGCATTTATCGTTCATATGCTGCATCACGGAGAGCGCAAACGGCTTCGCCTCGTCGTCCGTGTGGGATTTTCCCGTCATGTACTTCGTGCATTCGTACAGCCCCGCATAGCCGAGCGAAATCGTAGAATAGCCGCCGAAGAGAAGTTTATCGATCGGCTCTCCCTTTTTGAGGCGGGCGAGCGCACCGTACTGCCAGAGAATGGGCGCGGCGTCCGAAAGCGTTCCCATCAGACGGTTGTGACGCTCCATTAAAGCGCGGTAGCAAAGGTCGAGGCGCTCGTCAAAGATTTTCCAGAATTCCTCCATATTCCCGCCGGACGAGAGCGCAACGTCAACAAGGTTGATCGTAACGACGCCCTGATTGAATCTGCCGTAATATTTGGGCTTTCCGTTTTCATCGACGTACGGCGTCAGGAAACTGCGGCAACCCATACAGGTATAGCAATGCCCCTCCCCGTTCTTATCGACTTTGTATTCGAGCATTTTCTTTTCGGAAATATAGTCGGGCACCATACGCTTGGCGGTACATTTTGCCGCCAGCTCGGTCAGATACCAGTATTTGCTGTCCTCTCTGACGTTGTCCTCTTCGAGAACGTAAATCAGTTTCGGGAATGCGGGCGTGACCCATACGCCGGACTCGTTCTTGACGCCGCAGATACGCTGTTTGAGCGTCTCCTCGATAATGAGCGCCAGATCGTGCTTGGTCTGCGGATCCTTCGTTTCGCCGAGATACATGAACACCGTCACGAAAGGCGCCTGACCGTTCGTGGTAAGAAGGGTCACGACCTGATACTGGATGGTCTGGATCCCCTTTCCGATTTCGTCTTTCAGGCGTTTTTCGGCGATCACGTTGATTTGTTCCTCATTCTCGATCCCCACTTCTTTGAGTTCGAGTGCGACCTCCGCACGGATCTTTTTACGGCTGACGTCAACAAAAGGCGCAAGGTGCGTCAGAGAAATGCTCTGTCCACCGTATTGGTTGGATGCGACCTGCGCAATGATCTGCGTCGCAATATTGCAAGCCGTGGAGAACGAATGCGGCTTCTCGATAAACGTTCCCGAAATGACCGTGCCGTTCTGCAACATATCTTCGAGGTTGACGAGGTCGCAGTTGTGCATATGCTGTGCAAAATAATCGGCGTCATGGAAATGAATGAGTCCTTCGTCGTGCGCATCGACAATATCCTTGGGGAGCAGAATACGGCGGGTAATATCTTTGCTGACTTCCCCTGCCATATAGTCGCGCTGTACGGAATTGACGGTCGGATTTTTATTGGAGTTCTCCTGCTTGACCTCTTCGTTGTTGCACTCGATCAACGTCAGGATCTGCGCGTCCGTCGTGTTTGCTCTGCGGACAAGCGCACGGGTATAACGGTAAGTGATATATTTGCGGGCAACGGCATAAGCCTTCTGATCCATGATCTGATTTTCCACAAAATCCTGGATCTCTTCCACATTGACCGCGCGGTTCAGATCGCCCGCAAGCGCGGTGACCTTTTCAGAAATCAATTTGATCTGTTCTTCGCTCAGACGGTTGTCCTCGCTCACTTCATTGTTCGCCTTGCGGATCGCATTGACGATCTTTTCCAGATCGAACGAAACTTCCGTACCGTTTCTTTTAATAATCTTCATTTCCATCACTCCTTTATTTTTCTTCCGCCCCTTTGGCGAAAAAACGCGCCCCCGTCGAGAGGAACGCGTTTATCATACTATATCTTGTGGTACTTGTCAAGCGTTTGCCACAATATTTGGGAAAAAATTTTTTCATTAACCACAATATATTGTGTTTTATGCCGAATTTGTCGAATTTTCTGCGTGAAACAAAAAGCGCAGAAAGTTACACGAGCGTAACGTGATTGATCACAAGCGAAAACCTGCAACCCAAAAATTCCGCGGCGCGGCGGCACAGCTTCATCCGGTTGAAATAAATTTCATAATCCATGACCGAACAGATCGTCGTGTCGATCTCTATATAAAGCGTTATGAGCGCGCTCTTTTTATCCACGGCAAGATACGAGCGCTCTGCCGCAAGATTGACCCTGTCGTGAATGTTCGCCGTATAGACGTTATCGATCGGCTTTTTGACGCGGCTCTTATGCACGTCCCCTTTATCCGCAATGATAAGCGCGGAAGAGACGTCCGATACGGGAAGACCGTACTGTTCGTCGTGATTGCCGACCGCCATCATAATTTCAGCGGCGTCTTGACAGTCCATTCCCATGCGGGTAAGAATTTTATAGACGAGAATCGCGCCGCTCTGGGCATGATCTTTGCGGTTGACGCAATTTCCGATGTCGTGCAGATACCCCGCGATTTCCGCAAGACGCACCCGCTCCGGATCGTAACCAAGTTCACGCAAAATATCGCCCGACCATTTGCTTACGATGCCCGCATGCCTTCTGGAATGCTCGGTAAACCCAAGCGCCTCGATCTGCTTTTCGGACATCGCCATGATCGCTTCGACTTCTTTATCGGACTTGATACGGGAAAGCTCGATCATGCAAACTCCGTCACTTCGAGACCGGAGAGAATCTCGTCGTATTTATTTTTCGTAAAGGAAATCGTTCCGAACGTCGTAACCGTCGCCGTTCCTGCCGCAACGCCCGCGCGGAGAATATCGGGAAGGGACGCGCCCTGCTGCAACATATTGGCGGCAGCCGCAACCATTCCGTCTCCCGCGCCGACCGTGGAATTGACCGCAACGTTGATACTCTTACAATAATAGTTCTTATGTCCGTCCGTAATGATCGCCCCGTCTTTTCCGAGAGAAAGCAACACGATCTTTGCGCCCCTGTCCAAAAGCTCACGACAGCCGAAAAGTACGTCGTCTTTGCCGTTGAGCTCCCTGCCGAGCGTCTGTTCGAGTTCGTCCACATTGGGCTTTACAAGGTCAATTCCCGCCTCCAAAGCGGCGAATAATTTCGCACCCTCCGCGTCGGCAATTTTCAGGGATTTCGGATCGACTGCGTTAAAGAGTTCGCGGTAATAACCTGCATCCACGCCGCGGGGCAGTCCGCCCGATATGACTGTAACGTCGGAACGGGAAGAAAAATTTTTGATCATCTGCAAAAGCTCTATGAGCTTTTCGTCTCCGACCTGTCCGCCGACGTCGTTGATTTCGGTCAACATAGATTTCTGATCGATACATTTATAGTTTTCACGCACTCTTCCGCTGTTCCACACAAAGGAGAATCCCACCCCCTCTTTATCGAGCGCCCGCTCGAACATCGCGCCGTTTTCATTGTACATAAAACCCGTTGCAAACGCCTGCGCGCCGAGACGGGCTACGCCGATCGCCACGTTGATCGCTTTTCCGGTAAAGGAAAGCGTTTTGTTCTTGACAACGTTTACCTTGCCCACATTCAAAGAATCAAGTTCGATCGTTACGTCAACGCTCGGACTCATGCAAACCGTTAAAATCATCCGGACCCCCTTGCATCGGTTTCAGATGAAACCGACCATAAAACTACGGGTAAAGCACCCACATATTATTATATTACTTTTATTCGTAAATTTCAAGCCCCAATTTGAAATTTTTGCAGAAAATTTTCGTTTTTT
This sequence comes from uncultured Christensenella sp., assembly GCA_910585235.1. Lineage (GTDB taxonomy): Bacteria > Bacillota > Clostridia > Christensenellales > Borkfalkiaceae > Gallimonas. The sequence continues at coordinate 21,712 of CAJUCM010000022.1, read as the reverse complement.
GTTTGGTTTTCACATGAAAAAACCCGCATACAGCGGGTCGTTTCAGTTCATTGTTCGATCATCCGTTTACATGGAGATCATTTGAAGCGTTTCATAGAGTTCATAGTTGAACTTCTTTTTCATGGAAACCGCTTCAATAATATCCATATCGATGATCTCGTTTTTATGGATCCCGACAACGCGGTTACCGCTTCCTTCTCTTAAAAGGTGAACGGCTTTATTGCCGAATTGCGCCGCCAGCATTCTGTCCGCCATGGAGGGCGATCCGCCGCGCTGGATATGCCCGATCGTGGTCGCGCGCACCGAATAAGTCGTCACTTCCTGCAACTTCTTTGCAAATTCATCCGCAGTCATGACCCCTTCCGCAATGACGATAATATTCGACCGCTTGCCGTTCGCACGGGAACGGTTGATCCGCATGACGATGTCGTCCATATCATACGCGATTTCAGGCACCACGATAATTTCCGCTCCCGAAGTGATACCGGCATACAGCGCAATATCGCCGCAATGCCTGCCCATGACTTCCACAACGGAAATACGTTCGTGCGAAGTCATCGTGTCGCGCAGTTTATTGATAATATCGAGACAGGTATTGACTGCCGTATCGAAGCCGAGCGTATAATCGGTATATTCAAGATCGTTGTCGATCGTGCCGGGGATGCCGATCGTGGGGATCCCGTAATTCTCCGTAAGGCATTTCGCACCGCGGAACGATCCGTCTCCGCCGATAACGACAAGTCCTTCGATCCCGTGTTTTTCAAGCGTTGCAACAGCCTGTTTCTGTCCGTCCGTTGTGAGCATTTCAAGACATCGCGCCGTTCTCAGTTTCGTACCGCCGCGCTGAACGATATCCGAAACGCTCCGCATTTCCATCTGCGTCATGGAATCTTCGATCAGTCCCGCATAGCCGCGTTCGATCCCGTAAACTTCCATGCCGTAATAGATCGCGGTACGCACGACTGCGCGGATCGCCGCATTCATACCGGGCGCATCGCCGCCGCTTGTCAGAAGTCCGATTCTTTTCATAGTATCCTCCGTAGTATCCTAAATAGCATTATAGCAGAATTATCAAAAAAAGGAAACAATTTCAGAATTGTTTTTTGCCGTTTATATCAATTTTACACAATTTTCAGGTAAAAAGGTCATGACCTCCGCCATAAACGCACGATTCAGGCGGACGCGGAATTCGTATCTTTTTCCCCCGTAAAGCAACTTTGTGATCACGTCACCCTCATAACTTGTCAGCATTTCAAGAAATTCATTGAAATCGTCTTCCGAAAGAGAACGCGCGTCAAGCCACAACGTCTGTTCCGCATTCTCCTTTTTTTCCTCTGTTGCGCGCGCAGGCTGTTCTGTATTCTGCGGAATATCCTTTGCAACCTCTTCCAGTTTATCCAAAATGATGACGGGCGCCTTTTCGGACGGAATATCGAGTTTGCCCGAAACACGCACGACCGCATCGCGGCGCAGAACGCCTTTCATCCGCTCATAGGCGCGGGAAAAAGCAAGACATTCGATACTGCCGTAATAATCCTCAATGGTGATAAACGCCATCGTATCGCCTTTTCTCGTGTTGATCTTCTTGATCGCCCCGATAATGCCGCCCATGGATACGGGCTGTCCCGCCTGCACCTGCGTATAAGTTCTGTCGCCCGTCTCCTCGTCCTCTTCATAATCGGCGATCATACCGCAGTTGAAATTGCTGTCGCGGAAAAGATGCGCATAGGCCTCAAACGGGTGCCCGCTGACGTATACGCCGAGCACCTCTTTCTCTTTGGAGAGCAGCTCCCCTTTCTCCCATTCGGGAATATCGGGATAATCCGCTTTCGGCGCTTCCTCCTCGATAATATCCCCGAACAGCGACATTTGCGCGCTTGCCTTTGACTTATCAATTCCCTGCACACGGCGCATCAGCTCCTCATAGACCGCCGCATACTGCGAGCGGTGATAACCGAACCCGTCGAACGCACCGCCCATAATGAGCGCCTCGACCATGCGCTTGTTGACAAACTTTGTACAGCGGAGGATGAAATCGGAAAAATCTTTGAACTTTCCGTTTTTATCACGCTCTTCGATCACGAGCTCCATGGCGCTCACGCCGACGCCGCGCAGAGCGCACAGCCCGAATCTGAGTCCGTTCCCCTGCACCGAAAAGTATGCCTTGGAAAGATTGACGTCGGGCTGATAGACGCCGATCGAATTTTCTTTCATATAGACGACGTATTTGGAAATTTCTTCGATCTTCGTGATACGGTTATTGAGAACGCCCGCAAGAAATTCTTTCGGATAATACTTTTTCAAAAACGCCGTCTGATAGGTGACGACCGCATACGCCGCCGCGTGCGATTTATTAAAAGCATAGGACGCGAAACTCTCCATTTGCGCAAAGAGTTTTTCGGAAACTTCGGGCGCGATCCCGTGCGCCTGACAGCCCGTGATATTACCGCCTTTTTCAATATCGCCGTAAATAAATTTTTCTTTTTGCGCCATGAGTTCGTCGCGGTGTTTTTTCGCCATGGCGCGACGGACGAGGTCTGCCTGACCGAGGGAATAACCCGCAAGGTTCTGGAAAATCTGCATGACCTGTTCCTGATAGATGATGACGCCGTAAGTATTTTCTAGAATGGGTTTCAGCATGGGCGTCAGATAATTGATATTTTTCGGATCGGAACGGTTCCTCAAATATTCGGGAATGAAATCCATGGGACCGGGGCGGTAGAGCGAGATTCCCGCGATCAGATCTTCGAGACAGTTGGGCTGCAACTGCTTCATAAAGCGCTTCATGCCCCCTTGTTCAAGCTGGAACACCGCGTCGGTATCTCCCTCCGAAATCAGTTTATAAGCGCCCGCGTCCGAACAGTCCTGTCCGAACTCGATCACGTCCCCCGTATCCTCTTTAATATAATCGCAGGTCTTTTTAATGTCAGTGAGCGTCGTGAGCGCAAGAAAGTCCATTTTCAGCATTCCGATGGACTCCACTTCTTTCATATCGAACTGCGTCGTTATATCCTCTCCGTTGCGCGAGAGAGGAACGTTATCGGCTATTTTTTTGCGGCAGATGACGACGCCGGCGGCGTGCATACCCGTCTGACGGGGCATTCCTTCCAGCCGAAGTCCCATATCTATGACCCGTTTCAGCGTCTCGTCCGATTCGTAAATTTCAATAAAGTCAGCATTTCGTTTCCCCTCCTGATCGGAAAGTTTTTTCAATGCCTCTTCGTGCTTATCGGGGTCGCTTTCCGTCTCCTTGACTTTCTGACGGCACTTTTCAAGATTCAGACCGAGAAGCTCGCGGATCGTGGATTTCCCGTCCATGAGTTTGGTGACGCGGTCGGTCTCCGAATAGGGAACGCGCATAACGCGCCCCACGTCCTTAATGACGGCGCGGGAGGCAAGCGTTCCGAACGTGACGATCTGCGCAACGTTCTCTTTTCCGTAGCGGTTCCGCACATATTCAATCGTTTTTTCACGTTTTTCCGTACAGAAGTCCACGTCGAAGTCTGGCATGGAGACGCGGTCCGGATTCAAAAAACGCTCGAACAGCAGATTATAGCGGAGCGGATCGACGTCGGTAATTCCGATCGAATACGCTACAATACTTCCGACGCCCGATCCGCGCCCCGGTCCTACGGGAATATCGTTGAGGCGCGACCAGTTGATATAGTCCCACACAATGAGGAAATAGTCCGCAAACCCCATTTTAATTATGACGTCTAATTCGTATTCCGCCCTCTTTCTGATCTCGTCCGTTATGACGGGGTAGCGTTTGGGAAGCCCTTCTTCCGTAAGCCTGCGCAAAAATTCGGGCGACGGCGTTCCGTCGTCCGCAGTATAGAGCGGAATCAGCGTTTTATCGTAGATCGGTTTTCCTTTCGCATCGAGATTAAAAGGCGTATCCGTATCGGAAACCTTATCCGCGATCACGCGGGTATTGGAGATCGCTTCCGGAAGATTCGGAAAAAGTTCCGCCATCTCGTCGCCCGATTTCATATAGAATTCGTGCGTCTGCATTTTCATGCGCGTGGGATCGTCAAGGGTGCGTTTCGTCGCAATGCACATGAGAACGTCCTGCATTTCCCAATCTTCTTTCTTCAAATAGTGAACGTCGTTCGTGGCGACGAGCTGTATCCCCGTCTCTTTGGAAATGCGGACGATATCGGGCAGGATCTGTTTCTGTTCGGGGATTCCGTGATCCTGAATTTCAAGATAGAAATCGTCTTTGAATATCTCCTGCATGGAGAGCGCAAACGCCTTTGCTTCGTCGTACTTCCCCTCCATCAATAAACGCGGAATACGCCCCGCAAGACAGGCGGAAAGGCAGATCACCCCCTCGGAGTGTTCTTTCAGCATTTCATAACTGATCCGCGGACGGTAATAAAACCCATCTACGAATGCGTAGGAATCAAGCTGGACAAGGTTGATATACCCCGCTTTATTTTTCGCCAGCAAAATCAGGTGATCGGCGCGCTGGTCAATATGCTGTTGCGGATCGTAGTTTACGACGTAAAACTCACAGCCAACGATCGCTTTGATATGCTTCTGCTTGCATTTTTCGGCAAAGCGCAACGAAGCGTACATATTGCCGTGATCGGTCAGAGCAACCGCGTCAATATGATTTTTTACGCAATGGTCAATGAGGTCGTCCACCTTGACCGCGCCGTCAAGCAAAGAATATTCACTGTGTAAATGTAAATGTACAAAATCCGTCATAACCGCTCTTCGCATCTCCTGCAAATTTCCATGAGCTTTCTCATTCTGTGATTCAAACAACTTTTACTGACGGCTGATTTTACGGCAAGTTCCCGAAGCGAAAGCGTGGGATTGTTCAGGCGTTCTGCCGCCAACTCTTTCAGCGTATCGGGCAACTCGGCAAACATCGCGCTCTCCTTTAATTTCTGTATCCGATGCGCCTGACTTGCGCTTGCCGTCATAGACTTATCCGCATTTCCCGCCATACAGTTCTCGACACGGTTGATCTGATTATTTTCCTCGCGCGCGATCAAAACGTTTTCAAATTCTTTCAGCGCATTCTTTGCGCCGATCGCCGAAAGAAGATCATAGACTGCCTCACGGCTTTTCAGATAAACGACGAATTTTTCCGCGCGTTTGATCGTCTTGGTGTAAAAGAGCATGGATTCGAGAACGATACAGAACCTTTCGGCTTTCATTTCGTCGGGAAATACAAATTCGAGGTGATAACCGGATTTGGCGCCCGCACGCGGAAGCGCGCAACTGCCGCCCCCTAAAAACGCACCGCGCACATAGGCGACCGCACAACAGGGATCCAGACCGTCAACGCGCACTTCGGAACAGATCGCATGGGCGCGAGCCGCCCGTTCCGCACGCAGACACAGACTGATCCGATCCTTGCCGTTTCTTGCGTCATATACCGCGCCGTCCAGCTCCGGCTGTAATCCGAGAGATTCCGAAAGCGCGAAAAAATATTCGGTGAGTCGCTCGTTTTCGCTCGTAAATTCCAACAAATCAGAGCCGACGCTTCCGCAGACGTCGGCAAGCGCGCAGAAAAGCGCGCGTTTACAGCATTCGTTTTCGGGGAAGAACGAAAGAAGTTCCCGTTTGATCCCCTGCGTAAAATTCAACAAGGCTTGTCCTCAACCGTGTTTTTTCTTATATTCCGTAAAACGGAACGACGGAAGTCTGCCGTCGATATTGTCGATTTGTTCAAGCGGGATCCCTACCCTCAAAATCTGCTCTTCCGCAAGCGCATGATCCCCCACACGGGAAACGGAATGCGCATCCGAATCGATGACGAACCGCACGCCCGTTGCGGCGACTCTTGCAAGTTCGTCGTCCGTCAGATGTTTTTTCTTACCGCTGATTTCAAAATACGTTCCGTAATCGCGGCAGCACTTTGCAACTTCCACGGGATCGCAAAAACAGCGGAAGCCGACGTGCGTCAGAACATCGATCGGATTGTTTTTGACCGCATTGATATACGCTTTCGTCGTGTAATCGATCAGCGAGCGCGACGGCTTGATTTTCAGTTTTCCGCGGATTGTACTCCCCCAGCCGAGTTTCCAGTCGGCAAACTTATCGTAGTGGATATAGACGTGAATGCCCGCAAGAAACAAATCGAAATTCCGGTAATCCGCTTCCGTAAAATCGCATTTTCCCGAAATCCCCCTGATATTATTTTCCATGCCCGCATAGACGCGAAGCCCCGTCGTTTCTTCCGCCTCTTTACAATCGCGGATCAAATTCCCGATCTGCTTTCTGCGAACGCCGAAAACGATATGCGAAAAGCCGTGATCGGTGATCCCGATTTCCCTGAATCCGAGTTCCTTCGCCCGCACTGCATTTTCAAGCACCGTACCCTTTCCGTGCGAATAGGGCGTATGCGTATGATAGTCCGCCGTAAGTTGCATTTTCACTCCGATATGATTCTGAAAAGCTACGGAATCCGCCTGATTTCTTCGCGCAGGCGAATTCCCGTTTTAATTAAAACTTCTTCCTTTACTTCGTCAATGAGCCGCGCGACGTCCGCCGAGGAATTACCCTCGTTGATAATAAAATTCGCGTGCCGTTCCGATATGTAAGCGCTTCCCGATCTTTTTCCTTTCAGCCCGCACTTTTCGATCAGTTCTCCCGCCGGAACGCTCTCCGGATTCACGAACGTACAGCCCATGCTTCTCCCCTTGGGCAGGTGCGCGCGCCGTTCAAGATAATGTGCGGTCTGCGCTTTGATTTCCGCCTGCGGTGCGGTTTTTGCCTTAAAATATACGCCGAGAATCGCGATCCCCTGCAAAAAGACGCTCTCTTTCACGGAGAAACGGCATTCCTCTTTCCGGTAAATCCTGATCCGACCGCCTTTGACTGCAATCACGCTCGATACGAGATCGGAAAAATGACGGACGGAAATCCCCGCATTCATCGCAACTCCCCCGCCCACCGTCGTCGGGATCCCCGCAAACGGCTCGAAACCCGTTACGCAATTCTTTTCCGCAAAGGCAAGAAGTTCTCTTCCCGTGACGCCCGCTCCCGCAAAAAGAAATCCGTTTCCGAGATACAATTGCTTGATAAGATCGAACCTTACGACAGCTCCGTCAAACCTGCCGTCGCAGGCAAGAACGTTCGCCCCCGCGCCGAGAAAGCAATGCGGGATCTTCTGCTCTTCGAGAAAATCAAGACACTCTGCGGCTTCCCCGATCCCCGAAGGCGAAAGCGCAACCGCGGCTGTTCCGCCGCAACCGATAAACGTATGCTTTGCAAAAGAAAAATCGCGTTCCTTTTTTAACTGCGGAAAACGCTCTTGCAGAATCCCGTAAACGTCCAAATCAGTACTCCTTATATTCTAACATATTTTCTTTACGAACTCAAATGTTTTTCAGAAATTTATCGAGATTTTTTAGCGGCTCCTCTCCGCTTGCCGCATTGCGTATCGTGCTCAGCGAATCGACGTCCGAAAAAGCGCTCACGGTGCGGATGCTTTCACCGCCCTTTACGGGCAACATACCGATGCTTTCAAGTTCCCCTTGTACGGCGTCGGACAAGAGCATATCGACAAGCGCAAGGCAATCCTCCCGCTTTCCCGCCGACAATACCGAAATATACTGATAAAGATCGCAAAATTCGTTGAGCGGTTTTTCATAGACTTCGACCCCGCGCGACGCGAAACGGCATTTATCCCGTTGGGTTCCGAGAAGATAGCGGTACTGTCCGTTCAGAAAAGCGACGTAGGCGGAAAGCGAATCGATACGCTCTCCCGAAAGCCCGTTGAGCGCCGCCGCGACCTCGACAAGGTTCATTCCCCCCGCAGAGACCGCAACCGTCCCCTCTTTTTCAAAACCGTCCGTCAAGGAGAACAGATAATATTCCCCGCGGCACCAAGGATAGGCGTAACATCCCCCGTCCGTCTCCCCGCCCGCAAAGGAATACGGAAGCGGGAGCGAACTTTCAAGATACGCCGAAACTCCGATTCCGAAAGAGAGAACGTCGGGACGCTGCCCCTCTGCAAAAGCGCGGTTAGCGCCCTCTATGGTATAGGATGAAATCAGATAGAATACATCCCGATCTTTTTTCTCTATTTTGGCGGCGGCGCGTTTGAGAAAATTTGTCCGCGAGCCCTTTCCGCCCTCAAAAGTATCTACGTTCCATACCCTGACGACCCTCTTCGCCTCTTCGCCGTTCCCCTCCGTTGTTTCGTGCGGATAACACACGATCGTCAGGAGCACCGCAAAAATCATTAAAAAAGGCAACGCCTTTTTCAATCCCGACCAGAACGCTTTTATTTTATAAAATTTCATAAAACTATTCTATGAATTTTATTTTCAAGTTAGACTTTCTAAAAATCAAGAAGGGCGTTCTAAAAACGCCCTTCGCGTTTTTGTAATTCCCGAAACGTCGGGAATTACAAAAACTATATATGAAAGCGGATTCACCGCCACGCAAAAAAGTTTGTGCAATATCAACGCCGATATACTCTCCGCAAAAGAAAAAAAGAGGGATTTATTTCCCTCTTTCATTTACTTTCTCTTCTGGTAACTGTCGCAGCAGGTGCAATGTTCGCAGTCACAGGTGTTTCCCACATGAATGCAATCGAGTTCACAGTGCATACCGTCCTGATTGAACTTACAATCGGTGACTCCGCAGGAGACGCCGCAGTTGATTCCTCTTGCCATTTCCGTCCCTCCTCATTCCCTATTATGAGCTTTTCGCTAAAAATTATTCCGAGAGTGTTGACAAACGGCTCTCTTTCATATAAAATAAATTTATAAGGAGCACTGCTATGAAAGTAATTCTCAAACAAGACGTAAAAGGCAGCGGAAAAAAGGGAGCGGTCATCGAAGTATCCGACGGATACGCCAAAAACTTCCTTTTGAAAAAGGGACTTGCAGAAATCGCCACCGCGGGCGGGATCAACGAAGCGACGCAAAAGCGCACTGCGGACGAATACCACAGAGCGGAAAATATCAAAGCGCTCAAAGAGTTGGCAACGCAGGTCAACGGAAAAACGGTCGAAGTTCACATTCGGACGGGAAACAACGGAAAAGCGTTCGGTTCGGTCACGACCGCCGATATTGCCTCCGCCCTCTCGGAACTCGGTTACGAAATCGACAAGAAGAAAATTTCCATAAAAGACGCCATCAAAAACGTTGGCGTTGCCGAAGCGGAAATCCGTTTTATGGAGGGCGTGACCGCAAAAATCAAAGTCAACGTCAGTTCATTGTAAATACGAAAATCAAAACACCCGTCCTGTTTAGGACGGGTGTTTGTTTTTGCTTTTAAGGCAATTTGATGTCATAAAGTTCTTTGTCCGGTATTTGCTTCGTAGAATCGCCGACAAATTTTTTCACTGCCGCGGCGCCTTTTTCGGCGGGAAGATTCACGCCCGCGCCGCCGACACAGCCGCCGGGACAAGCCATTCCTTCGATCAGGCAACCGTTCATTTTGCCCGCTTTTGCAAGCATTAGAATTTTTTTGCAGTCGGCAAGCCCTTCGGCATGTTCTATTTTGACTTCCACGTCGGGGTAATATTCGCGGATGCAAGCCCCTACCGCGGCAGCCACGCCTCCCGCAACGGCATACCCTCTGCCCGCTCCGGTCGCGTCGTGGATCGGTTCGGATTTCTCGTAGGTCTCGAAGTCGATCCCTTTCGCCTCAAAGATTGCCGCAAGCTCCTCGAACGTAATGACGAAATCCACGTCGCTTCTGACCGTTTTGCGCATTGCTTCGAGCTTTTTCGCCGCACACGGTCCGATAAACACAACGCGCGCATACGGACGCTTCTGCTTGATCGAACGCGCGGTCGCCACCATCGGCGTGAGCGCATTTGAAACTTTTCCGATCATTTCCGGAAACTGCGTCTTAGCAAGCATTGACCAGGAAGGACAGCACGAAGTGAGCAGGAACGGCAGTTCTCCCGTAGCGACTTCCGTGGCGAAATGATGCGCTTCCGTTGCCGCACCGACGTCCGCGCCGAGCGCGACTTCAAACACCTCTTTGAATCCGACGTCTTTGAGAGCGGCTTTCAGCGTCCAGAGCGAAACATCCTCTCCGAACTGTCCGACGATCGAGGGCGCAACGGCGGCAACGACGTCGTCCCCGTTCCTGATCGCGCGAATGAGCTGATAAATCTGCGACTTATCGGCGATCGCACCGAAGGGACAGTGCACCATGCACTGACCGCACCCGACGCATTTTGCCGTATCGATCTGCGCTCTACCCAAAGAATCGGAAGAAATCGCCTTTACTCCGCAGGCGCGGGCGCACGGACGGGCGATCCGGACGATCGCCTCGTAGGGGCACGCCTCTCTGCACTTTCCGCATTTGATGCACTTTGCATCGTCGATTTTCGATTTGCCCGTTTTTTCGTCAATGGAGACCGCCCCGCGCGGACATACCTTGACGCAGTAGCGCGAAACGCAACTTCTGCACTGATCCGTCACGCGATACGCGTTATCTTCGCACTTGTCGCACGCCGACGGAATCACCTGCATGAGCGGCGGTTCGTAATAATTGTCGGAAATATTGCTGTACGACAAGCCGTTCGTGATGTGCGCGGGTCTGTCCTGCGGATTCAGAGACATTCCCATCGCGAGGCGCACGCGCTCGGAAGCGATCGCGCGCTCGCGATATACGCTCTCACGGTACTGCGGTTTTTCCGTAGGCGTAATTTTATAGGGAATTGCCTCGATATCGTTATTGATTTTTTCCGATTCAAACGCGACGCGCGCGACTTCTACGAAAACCTTTCTTCTGAGTTTTGTTATATTTGTTTCGTGACCGCTATTCCTCATACTTCGCTGTGCTTCCCGTAATACGCGTTCATATACATCTGCTTGATCTCGCTCATCAGCGGATAACGGGGATTGGCGCCCGTGCATTGATCGTCGAACGCATCCTCGGTCATTGCGTCAAGTTTTTCAAGGAACTGCTCTTCCGTCACTTTATCGCCGAGCGCCTCTTTGATCGACTTGGGCTGACCGACAACCGCCTGCAACTCTTTGAGCTTTTTAATGAGCGCTTCCACAAGTTCGTCGTCGTTCTTACCCTTCAAACCGCAATATTTTGCAACGTCGGCATATCTCGCCTTGCACTGAGGGTAAGCATACTGCGGGAACGTACCCATTTTGGTGGGTTTTTCCGCACTGTTGAAACGGATCACCTCTTCGAGCATCAGCGAGTTCGCCATGCCGTGGGGAATATGCCAGTAAGAGCCGAGCTTATGCGCCATAGAGTGGCATACGCCGAGGAACGCGTTCGCAAACGCCATACCCGCCATCGTGGAAGCATTCGCCATCTTTTCGCGGGCGATCGCGTCGTGTCCGCCCTTTTCGTAAGCGCTCGGAAGATATTCAAAAATGAGTTTGACCGCTTCTTTCGCGATTCCGTTCGTGAAATCCGTCGCCATTACGGAAGCGATCGCCTCCAAAGAGTGGCTCATTGCATCGATACCCGAACAGGAAGTAAGTCCTTTGGGAATGGACATCATGAGGTCTGCATCTACGATCGCAATGTCGGGCATGAGTTCATAATCGGCAAGCGGATACTTCGTACCCGTCTTTTCGTCGGTGATGACCGCGAAGGGCGTTACTTCCGAACCGGTGCCCGCCGTCGTGGGGATCGCGACGAAGAGCGCCTTGTCCCCCATGTGCGGGAACGTATAAACCCTCTTGCGGATATCCATAAAGCGCATTGCCATATCCTGGAAGTCGATTTCGGGATGCTCGTACATAACCCACATGATTTTAGCGGCATCCATGGGCGAACCGCCGCCGACCGCAATGATCACGTCGGGCTTGAAATCGCGCATCTGTTTGACACCCTCGTTTGCACAGGCAAGCGTGGGATCGGGGGTTACGTTGAAAAACGTCGCGTGCGTGATTCCCTCCGCGTCGAGAATATCGGAAATTCTCTTCGTGAATCCGCTCTCATACAGGAACGAGTCGGTGACAATGAACGCTTTCTTTTTGTTATAAACTTCTTTTCCGAGTTCTTTCAAGGCTACCCCAAGGCAACCGCGTTTGAAATAGACCTTTTCAGGCGCTCTGAACCACAACATATTTTCTTTCCTCTCCGCAACGGTTTTGATATTGATAAGATGTTTTACGCCGACGTTTTCCGACACCGAATTTCCGCCCCAACTTCCGCAGCCGAGCGTCAGAGAAGGCGGGAATTTGAAGTTGTAGATGTCGCCGATCCCGCCCTGCGAGGAAGGCGTATTGATAACGATACGGCAAGCCTTCATGGTATTGCGGAAGAATGCGATCTTGTCCTGCCCCGTTTCCACATTGATATAGAGGGACGCGGTATGACCCAATCCGCCGTCTTTGACAAGGCGATCCGCCTTTGAAACCGCATCCTCGAAAGACTCCGCTTTATACATTGCAAGGACGGGGGAAAGTTTTTCGTGCGCAAATTCCTCGGACATCTCTACCGACTCCACTTCCCCGACCAGAACTTTACTGCCTGCGGGCGCGGTGAATCCGGAAAGTTCCGCGATCGTGCACGCCGACTGCCCTACGATTTTAGCGTTGAGCGCGCCGTTGATGATGATCGTCTTTCTGACTTTTTCCGTCTCTTCGGGCGAAAGAATATATGCGCCGCGAAGCTGCAATTCCTTTTTATATTCCTCATAAATATCTTTGAGAACGATCACCGACTGCTCGGAAGCGCAGATCATTCCGTTATCGAACGTCTTGGAATGGAGAATGGACGACGCCGCAAGTTTAATATCCGCGGAGGAATCGATGACCGCGGGCGTATTTCCTGCCCCGACGCCGAGCGCGGGTTTTCCGGAAGAATAAGCCGCTTTAACCATACCGGGACCGCCCGTCGCCAGAATCATATCCGCTTCGTGCATGATCATTCCCGAAAGAGGAACGGTGGGCATATCGATCCAGCCGATAATATCTTCGGGCGCACCCGCCGCAACGGCAGCTTCCAAAACGATTTTCGCCGCCTCGATGGTGCTCTTCTTCGCTCTCGGATGCGGGGAAATTATCAAGCCGTTCCTCGTCTTCAAACAGAGAAGGCATTTGAAAATCGCCGTCGAAGTGGGATTCGTCGTGGGAATCACCGCGGCAAGTACGCCGATCGGCTCCGCGATCCTGGTCACGCCGAAGCTCTCGTCGCGTTCGATCACGCCGCACGTTTTCGTGTCTTTATATGCGTTGTAGATATATTCGGACGCATAGTGATTCTTGATCACTTTGTCCTCCACAACGCCCATTCCGGTCTCTTCCACCGCCATTTTCGCGAGAGGGATCCTCATTTTGTTTGCGGCAAGCGCGGCAGAATAGAATATCTTGTCCACTTGCTCCTGCGTGTACGTTGCGAATTGAGCCTGCGCTGCTCTCACTCTTTCGAGCATTTTGGCGAGCGTTGCCTCATCGCTTACGACAAAGTCTTTCATTCACTACCTCCAAAAAGAATTTCAGTTTATTTTGACAGCGGCGCGTCTAACGACGCAAGAATTGCCGCAAAATCAATACATTTAACCTGCACGCCGTCGGGAACCGTCAGATAGATCGGCGCAAAATTCAGAATCGATCTGACGCCCGCTTCCACCAACATATCGCACGCCGCCTGCGCAGACGTTTTGGGAACGGTAATCATTGCCTTGCGGATCGCTTCCCTTGCAACGATCTCTTTCAAACGCTCCAACGGATAGATCGGCTTCCCCGATACCGCGCCGATCTGTGCGGGAGAATTATCGAATCCCGCAACCACATGAATCCCGTAATTCTCGAAACCGCCATAGGAGAGAATCGCCCGTCCGAGTCTGCCCGCACCGACAACGATTGCATTCGCATACCGGTGATAGCCGAGCAATCGCTCCATATCCGCGATCAGGCGGTCGAGTTCAAATCCCATTCTCGGTTTTCCGGGAGCGGAGACGAGCGCCAGATCTTTGCGTACGGAAATCGCGGAGAGCTTCATATCCTGCGCGATCGAAGCGGAAGAAATAAACGCAACCCCTTTGCCCGCTTCCTCTTTTAGGTACCGCAGATATGCGGGCAGACGCGCGAGCGTGGCTTTCGGTATCAAATTTTCGCTCTCTGCCATGACTGCACCCGCTTTTATGAAATCGATAAATTCTTATCGAATCAGATTTTACACCATTTTTTCGTATTTGTCAACACTTTGGAAACAATTTCCTTCCAAAATTTTTTCACAACTTTTCCCCTCATTCGATTCAAGCACATTTATCTTTTTGACAAACCCCGCCAACGCCGCAAAAGTAAATAAAAACAGCCCGAACGTTCTGTTCGGACTGTCTTACATTATTTTAATTTTCAATATCACGAATCTGCTTTTCGATCTTCGCTTTCATATCAAGAAATTTATCAAGTTTTTCGCGCTCGGCGTCAACAAGATTTTTAGGCGCTTTGGAAACAAAGTTGTTGTTTGCAAGTTTTCCGCCCGCGCGGGAGATTTCCCCCATAATCCGGTCGAGTTCTTTATTCAGCCGTTTTTTCTCCTCTTCCAGATTCACCATTTCGCCAAGCGGGATAAAGAACTGTCCGAGTTCGCATACCTGCGATACGGTCTTGCCCTCTATTTCGTTTCCGTTTGCGACAAATTCAATTCCGGAAAGTCCCGCAAGACGCATAAGCGAACCGCGATTGACGCCGACAAGCCTCTTTGCATCCGTCACAAGGAAAAGACGCACCTTTTTCGAGGCGGGACAACCAACCGTCACTTTCACGGCGCGCACCGTTTTGACAAGGTCTATGATCCCCTCAAACGTTTTCGCTTCCTTTTTATAAGAGAGCTTCATATTGTAGCGGGGATAATCCGCCGTTATCACCTTGCCCTTTTTGCCCGGAAGATAAGAATAGATCTCTTCCGTCACAAAAGGAATAAACGGGTGGAGCAATTTTACGATATTATCAAGCACGAACAGAAGAACGCCGAGCGCGCCTTTCTGCTTCTCCGCATCTTCGCCGTAGAGCGCGGGTTTGCTCAGTTCGATATACCAGTCGCAAAAATCGTTCCAGACAAAATCGGTGAGTTTGTCCGCCGCAATTCCTAAATCATATTTTTGCAGGGAGAGCGTCACCTCGCGGATCGTGCTCATGAGTCGGGAAATGATCCAGCGGTCAACGGGTTGTAATCTGATCGCTTCGAGCGCAGGCGGCTTTTTATCGCCGATATTCAGAATGACAAACCTCGCCGCGTTCCAAAGTTTATTGATGAAGTTGCGCGCCGCCTCGACTTTCGTATCGGTAAAGCGCGAATCGTTTCCCGGAGCGATCCCCGTCAGAAGCGCAAGGCGCAGGGAATCCGTTCCGTATTTGTCGATCACTTCCAAGGGATCGATGCCGTTGCCGAGCGTTTTGCTCATTTTTCTGCCCTGTTCGTCGCGCACAAGTCCGTGAATAAGCACGTCGTGGAAAGGAACCTTGTCCGTCTGCTCGATTCCCGAAAACATCATGCGCATGACCCAAAACGGGATAATGTCATAGCCCGTAACGAGAACGTCCGTCGGATAGAAATAACGGAGATCCTCCGTCGAATCCGGCCAACCGAGCGTAGAGAACGGCCAGAGCGCGGAAGAGAACCAGGTGTCGAGAACGTCCTCTTCCTGATCAAGATGCTCTGAACCGCACTTCGTACAGACCTTAGGCGTTTCAACCGAACAAATCGTCTCCCCGCAATCCCTGCAATACCAAACGGGAATGCGGTGTCCCCACCAGAGCTGACGGGAAATACACCAATCCTTTATATTTTCTAACCAATTATAATAAATTTTCGCAAAGCGGTTGGGCGTAAATTTCGTCTTATTCTTCATGACCGCGTCGATCGCGGGCTTTGCAAGCGGTTTCATTTTAACAAACCACTGTTTCGAGACGATCGGCTCCACCACGGAACGACAGCGCTGGCAGTGACCGACGTTGTGCGTATGCGGCTGAATCTTAACAAGATAACCGAGCTCCTCCATTTCAGAGACAATCTTCTTTCTTGCCTCATAGCGATCGAGCCCCGCAAAGCGCCCCGCCTCCCCGTTCATCGTGCCGTCGTCGTTCATGACGCGGATCATGGGAAGATTATGGCGAAGCCCTACCTCGAAGTCGTTCGGATCGTGTGCGGGCGTGATCTTGACTGCGCCCGTTCCAAATTCGGGATCGACGTAACTGTCCGCAACGACGGGAATTTTCCGATCGGTCAACGGTAGGATCAGCATTTTGCCCACGAACGAAGCATAACGTTTATCGTCGGGATTGACGGCGACGGCGGTATCGCCGAGCATCGTTTCGGGACGGGTCGTCGCAATCGTGATTTTTTCGTCAGAACCCTCGACGGGATAGGTAAAATACCAGAAATTTCCCGCATCTTCGGAATATTCCACTTCAACGTCCGAAAGCGCGGTCTTGCACTGCGGGCACATGTTGATGATACGGCTTCCGCGATAGACAAGCCCTTTCTCGTAAAGATTGAAAAATGCAGTCCGCACCGCTTTGGAACAGCGGTCGTCCATGGTAAACGCCAAACGCGACCAATCGCAGGAACAACCGAGTTTTTTGAGCTGTTCCACGATCCTTCCCGCATATTTATCTTTCCATGCCCAGGCGCGTTTAAGAAATTCCTCTCTGCCGAGTTCCTCTTTCGTCGTCCCCTCTTCCCTGAGCTTTTCGCAGATCTTCACTTCCGTCGCAAGCGCGGCATGATCCGTTCCGGGGAGCCAGAGTGCAGAATAGCCCTGCATCCGCTTAAAACGGATGATGGTATCCTGCATGGTCTCGTCCATTGCATGTCCCATATGAAGCTGTCCCGTCACGTTCGGGGGCGGCATCATCACCGTAAAAGGAACTTTTCGTTCGTCAACTTCGGCATGAAACAATCCCTGCTCCATCCAGTCCGCATAGATGCGTTCCTCGAATTGCTTGGGATTGTACGTTGAATTCATTTCTTTCATCTCTCCACCTTTGTACAGCGTAAGAGTTATTATAACATAGGAATCCTGCGTTGTCAACAAAAGCAAGCGGAGCATAAGATATATTATCCTAAAATTTAACGGAGCAATTTACATGAAAAAATTAGCAGCAATCCTCGGAGCGGCGACTTTCGCCCTCCTTCCTCTCTCCGCTTGCGGAGGAGATAACCTTACCAAACTCACAATTTGCGAAGTGACCCACTCGGTCTTTTACGCGCCCCTCTATCTCGCCGACTCGCTCGGCTATTTTGAAGAAGAGGGACTGAAAATCGAGCTTCCCAACGGCGGCGGCGCAGACGCCGTCATGGCGTCCGTCCTTTCGGGGGACGCGGACATCGGTTTTTGCGGACCGGAAGCGGCGATCTACACGGCGATCGGCGGTACGAACGATCAACCGACGGTCTTCGCGCAACTTACCAAGCGCGACGGCTCCTTCCTCGTTTCCCGCAAACAGGAGCCCGATTTCAAATGGACGGACCTCAAAGGCAAGGAGCTACTGATCGGACGGCGCGGCGGCGTTCCCGCCATGACCTTTGAATACGTTCTTAAAGAGAACGGATTTACCGATTCGGATATGAATATCAACTACGGCGTCGCGTTCAACATGATGACCGCGTCGTTTGCGGAAGGCACCGCCGACTACTGCACCATGTTCGAGCCCACCGCTTCCGAATTTCAGGCTTCGGGCAAGGGCTATATCGTAGCTTCCGTCGGCGAGGAGGGCGGCGTGATCCCCTATACCGGATTCATTGCAAAGCGCTCCTGGCTGAATAAGCACGACGACCGCGCGCGCGGCTTTGTTCGCGCCATGCTAAAAGCAGTCGAATACACACAGACGCACGAGGCGGCGGAGATCGCTTCCCACCTTACGGGGCACTTCCCCGACGCGTCGATCGAATCGTTGACGACGAGCATTGCGAACTACAAAAAAATCGACAGCTGGTTCACTGACCTCGCAATGCCAGAAGAATCGTTCACCCGTTTACAGGACATTATCGACAGCGCGGGAGAGCTTACGCAGCGCGTAGAATTTTCAAAAGTCGTAGATAACAAATACGTCGTCGAAGAATACGCAAAACTTTAACGGCGTTCAGAACGCACGAAACACGAAAGGAAAAACACTATGGAACCTATCCTGCAATTTACGGACGTCAAACTCATCTATCATACCAAACGGGGAGAGACGGTCGCGGCGGAGAACCTGACGTTCGACGTGAAAAAGGGCGAATTTATCGCCTTTATCGGACCGTCGGGTTGCGGCAAAACCACCCTGCTCTCGCTTGCCGCAGGACTGCTCCTACCAAGCGACGGGAAAGTCGAAAGCCACGGAAGTTTCGGCTACATGCTTCAAAAAGACGAACTGTTTCCCTGGCGGACGATCGAAAAAAATATTTATCTGCCGCTTGAAATCAAAAAACAGAACACGCCCGAAAACCGCGAACACGCGTTGGGGCTTGCGGAAAAATACGGTCTCAAAGACTTTGTCAAGAGCTATCCGTCCCAGCTTTCAGGCGGAATGCGCCAGCGCGCGGCGCTCATCAGAACGCTCGCAACCGATCCTGACATTTTACTCTTAGACGAACCGTTTTCGGCGCTCGATTATCAGACGCGGCTCTCCGTGACCGAGGATATTGCCCGAATCATCCGCTCGGAAAAAAAGACGGCGATCCTCATTACGCACGATATATCGGAAGCGATTTCTCTCGCCGACCGGATCCTCGTGCTTTCCGCCCGTCCCGCACGCGTCGTCGCGGCGCACGAACTCGATTTTGAAGAAAAAAATCCCCTGAAACGAAGGGAACTGCCCCAGTTTTCGGGTTGGTTTGAAGTACTGTGGAAGGAGTTAAACGCATGAAAACGAAACGAATGAAAAAAAAGCCGGAATACTCGAAAGAACATGCGCTCTTTTTAAGGAAGCAAAAAAGGAAAATTGCGCTCGTCTGGGCTTTCAGAGTTGGGATCCTCGTCCTTCTGTTGGGGCTATGGGAACTCGTGACGGCGGTCGGCTGGGCTGACCCGTTCATTATGAGTTCTCCCTCCCGCATCGCAAAGACGATCGGAAACCTCTATCGGGACGGAACTTTGTTTTATCACATCGGCACCACGCTATGGGAGACGCTTGCAGGTTTTGCGATCGCGGTCGTTTTGGGCGTTGGGATCGCTCTGCTCCTTTGGTGGAGCGAAACGCTGAGAAAGGTGCTCGAACCCTATATCGTCGTCATCAACGCGCTCCCGAAAATCGCGCTCGGTCCCCTCATCATTATCTGGTTCGGAACGGGCAGCAAAGCGATCCTCGTCATGACGGTCCTCGTCGGAATCATCGTTGCGATCATGCACATGCTCGCCGCATTCGTCGCAACGGATAAGAATAAGATACTGCTCCTGAAATCCATGGGGGCAAGTAAATTCCAAATTTTACGGAAGCTCGTCATTCCCTCTTCGCTCGCCTCGTTTATCTCCATGCTGAAAGTCAACGTCGGCATGGCATGGATCGGCTCGATCATGGGCGAATACATTGTATCCAAAGCGGGACTCGGCTATCTTATTGTGTACGGCGGGCAAGTGTTTAAGCTCGATCTTGTCATGAGCGCGACGGTGATCCTTTGCGTGCTTGCGGCGGGAATGTATTTTCTTGTGGTGCTTCTTGAAAAGTTCCTCGTTAAGAATACAGACAGCTGAAAATATCAGTCCGACTCCGCCGAGGATCGGATAAAAATAATTGACAATGCCCGAAAGTCCCATGCGGGACATCAGAAACGCCGCAAGGAGCGCGCCTCCTTTTGCGGCGTATTTTATAGGTCTTTTTTTCAGACCGTCGAACACGGTCAGCAAGGGATAGAGCGCGGACACGAGCGAAGTCAGAATCGCAAGCGCAACGGCGATAAAAAATATCTTCGCATTCCGCATAACGTAGAGAAACGGCGTTTCGCAAGCAAGCGCGCCCGCCCCTTCGCCGTAAATTTTTCCGAGAATACACACCGCGCTCACCGCGACGCACAGAGCGGACAGAAGCGCGGGCGGGAAAGTATTTTTCATATCCTTGCCCGCGTCCATCAAAACGGGCAGAGCGAGAAAAGCGTTCATGCCCGCATAGACGATCCCGCCGAGATAGGGAAAAATCACGCTGTTTTCCGTCGGATAACGAAAGCTGAAATTTCTCCAACCGCACGCCCATACGAACAGCAGAAGCGCGGGAACGAGAACGGCGTTCAACAAAGAAATCCCCTTTGTTCCCCGCCATATACAGAGTGCGGAAACCGCGATCCCCGCCATAGACAGAAGCGGACTTACATCGGGCAACAGCGCGTCCAGACCCGCCAACATTCCCGCCGCGGGGATCAAAGATAAAAGACAGACCGCGACCTCGATTGCGGGCGCCGCTTTTCTGAAAAGAAAACGCACCGCGCCTTTGTATCCCCCGTAACGTTTTCCGATCCGCAGAAAGAGAAAGACGAGCAACATAAAAACAAGCGACGACAAAAGAACGGGAAACAGAAACTGTTCTCCGCGGAAAAAACGGACGAGTTCCGCTCCCGATATGAACCCCGCTCCGATGCTTGTCCCCACAATGAAAAAAGTCGCGCGAAAAATTCCCATCACGCTACCCTATTCCTTTTTTCAAAATTTTATGACAATTTTTTGTAAAAATGTCATACATAGTACTTTGTCTATTGACAAATTTTGTCGTTTGTTATATAATAATGCGGAAAAGCATCGGAGGAAAGTATGGACGATGAATTAGACGAAAGCGAACAACCCAAAATCGCCGACGAAAAAGAAGAAAAATCCATCAGCGCCGATCTCATTCGCGGACATATCAATACGATTATTCTGCGTTCCCTCGCGGATTCGGATAAATACGGTTATGAGATCATTGCGGAGATCGAGAAAAAGAGCCACGGTCAATATTCGCTGAAACAGCCCTCGCTTTACAGTGCGTTAAAGCGTTTGGAATCGCAGGGCTACGTCACCTCCTATTGGGGCGGAACGGCGGGCGGGGGAAGAAGAAAATATTTCTCCCTGACCGAAGAGGGTCAGGCGATCGCCAACCAAAACTGCTCGGAATGGGAATATTCGAGAACGATCATCGACAGTCTAATTTCGGACAAGGAATTCGATTTCAGCAACCCAGCCCCTTCCGCGGTCAATATGCGCGTTCTGAAAGATACGACGAGCCGCGTCCCCTCCCGTGATTACGGCGACAGCGGGGAAAGCGGAGACGAACGGCTGAAAGAACTCGAATCCAGATATAACGAACTGCTTGCGGAAAAAGAACGCGTTCAGGAAGAACTCGCGGAGAGCCGCGAGCGGGAAGAATATTTCCGCTCCGAACGCTTCACCAGTCAGGAGAACGAGCTCACCGAGGACGAACGTGAACGCTTTGAAAGCGCGATCCGCGACCGAGAAGAAGTGATCAGCAATCTGGGATCCCGCTACGAGGAGCTCCTCGAAAAGGAAAAACAGGAGACCGCTGAAAAAGAGCGCGAACGCTACGAGGAAATGCTCAGAGCGGAACGCGAAGAACTCATCAAAAAGCAGGAAGAGCTGATTGAAAGCGTGCGTCTGCAATACGAGGAACTCATCCGGAAGGAGGACGATACGCTCAGCGAAAGCGAACGCGAACATTATGAAGCGTTACTCCGCGAAAAGAGCGACCGTTTAGAGGAAGAGACCGCGCGTTTCCAACAGGAACTCGAAGAACAAGCCGCTCTCTACCGCGAACGGGAAAAAGAAATCCGTCACCGGAACTACATCAATCTGATCAACACGCCCCCTGCGGCTGAAGCGGACGGCGAGGATTGTTCGCAC
>CAJUCM010000021.1:13794-33353 GCA_910585235.1 uncultured Christensenella sp. | reverse complement strand
TTTATGCAACGGATTTTGAGTTTTCCTCATGTGCATTTATGCAACGGATTTTGAGAAAATACGGTCAAAAACGGGTTTTATTCACTTTTTATTCTTGGTTTATGCACTTGCAAATGGACTTTTTGGGGAAAGCGCGGGGAAAAAGTCAGCTCAATAGCGTAGTTTTTGAATTTCCCCAAGTTGATACTCTTCCGAGAAATGCGTATACACGTTTGAAGTCATTGTGTTGTCCGCCTTGTGACCCGCCCATAACGACGTTAATTCACGACTTATCCCGCATTCCTGACAGCGCGTTATAAACGTGTGTCGCAGTTCGTGCAAATGTCGTCCTTGCATAAGTTTAGAGAATCCCCGTGTGAGCGTGTCGAGCTTGTGAGAAAGATTTTCCCTTGTCATGAACGGCAGAAAGGGGCGGAGCATGGGCGAAATAGGAATCTTTCGCGTTTTTTCTGCCGCGCCTTTGCGCGTTTTGGACGTGACGACTGTAACCCACTGCGACGAAATTTGAACCGAATCGATTTCCGAACGCCGTATCCCTGTGAAAAGTAAGAAAATAAAGGCGTAACGGCAGGGGGAGAAACTTGAAATACACTTTTCAACGAACGTCCGTTCTTCTTCTATCGTGAGCGCCTGCCCGTGTTTAGTTTCATACTTCGGTTTGCGAATCAAGGATAGCGGGTTTTTGCTAATTAAATCTTCGGCAACGGCGAAAGCAAAAAGGGCGTTCAATAGAACGTAAACCTTTTCAGCGATTCGGAAAGTTTTTTTATCGCATAACCCATTGAGTAGCTTTTGTACGTCGATTGGCTTTACGTCGCGTAAGCGCATTTTGCCGAACCTCGGAAATATATGCGCTTTGAACATAAGTAAGTAGTCCGAATAGGTATTTTCTTTGATCTGCGGTTTTTTCACGACTTCGAGCCATTGCATAGCGTATTGTCCGAAGAACGTTTTGTCGCTCATGGTTTCCGTTTTGGCGGTGCAGAGAGCTTGAATAAACCGCTCCTTCGCCTCGCCCAAGTTCTTCGAGCTCACGGAAAGATTGAGCCCGTCTCTACGGTATCGTATTTCATACGTGCCGTTTTCTTTTTGCCTTATGTGTGCTGTTTTACCTCCTTTTAATTTGTAAGC
Source organism: uncultured Christensenella sp. (assembly GCA_910585235.1). Taxonomy (GTDB): domain Bacteria; phylum Bacillota; class Clostridia; order Christensenellales; family Borkfalkiaceae; genus Gallimonas. The sequence goes on along the minus strand of CAJUCM010000021.1, from coordinate 32,222 downwards.
TGTCTTAAAAAATTTCGGCATTCTTGATAACTCCTTTTTGGTGAATTCCAAAAATACCGTTTCTGCCTGTTGCGGCTCTCTGATCCCCGCGAGCGTGCGCGGGAAGGGGGAATCTTCCAGATCATCGTCATGCGCGAATGTCAATGTTGCACGGCGGGCGGCGTGTGAATCTTCTTGTCCTTCGGCAAAAGCGAATAATTTGTAAATGCTGTCAGCGGCGGCGAGAAGCTCTTCGGCTTGTCTTTCGTTAATAGTAACCAACATGAAAAAATGCTCCTTCCCCCAAGTGCGGGAAAGATATTTTATCATAGAAGGTTATATCCGTCGCTCTAATCTGTTAACTAATGCGTGGTTTGCTTAAATTTGCGGAGGTGCTTAAAAGTCCTTCGCAGTAAGCAACCGCGCGTATTTTTTGTTGGTGGCTCATGCGTTGGTAGAGGTTGAGGAGTTTCTGCTCGTCGTCGGAGAGCGCAGGAACGGCGGGGGAGCTTTGCACGGTTATGCATTCAATATCTTGCCCAACAAGCTCATCAAGAGAAACACCATATAATTTAGCGAGTTGCATGCAAAATTCTATATTTGGAATATTCAAATTTCTTTCGTATCTTGATAGATTTCCATTGTCGATACCTGTAAGCATTTCAACCTTTTTAAGAGAGTAGCCTTTTTCTTCTCGTAAAAATCTCATATGTTCACCGATATTCATATCACACCTCTAAAAAATATTTTACTGTAAATATACAATAAAGTCTTGACAAATGTAATTTTACAGTATATAATCGTAATCAGAAAACTGTAAATATACAGTTTGAAGAATTTATCGAGGCGAGGCGTTCGTGTCACAGCGGCGCGATTAGGGGGCTTAAATGAATACTGACCAGACGACACAATTAAAAAAGAGCATTTCACTGAAAAAGAAAGTGGAATCTATCATGAATTTGTTAGATATTCTTGTTCGTATTGAATATGAAATTTTTCCTTGTTCGAGCGATATAAAAAGCTCCGTGCAAAGTCTGATTAAAGATCTTTGCACGGAGCTAATTTTGGAATTCGATTAGTAGCACTTATTCATTAGCGCAGACGCAGTATTGATACTTTGCCTTGTTTGTTCTTTTGACTCTTCGGCGAGAACATGAAGAGAACAAGTATTTCCTTCGTCTGATTTGCAGAATAATGCGCAATCGGGTTTGCATTCTACTTCCTTTTCGGGTGTAGAGCGAAACGGACAAAAACTCATTGACTTTTCCTCCTTTGTAAATTTTTGTTTAGCAATCAAATCTTACCATAGAAGCGAGGAAAAGTCAAGGGGTGGACTTTTAGAAGGGGTAAGGAAATTGAAATATCGGGAAATCGAAAAAGCGCTGAAACTGTGCTCGGCAGGGGCGAGAGAAAAAGTAACGAAGTGTCCGAAATGCCCGTACCTCGAAAAAGGGTGCTTATCGGCATTATTGGCAGACGCGAGCCGATACATTGATTATTTAAAATCTCCCCGCCGTCGCTATGACGAAAGCCACAAGGCGAAAGCCGTACCGCCTCAAAATCGGGGAAAGCCCGTTGCCGAGTGGTTAAAGGAGCAACGCGAAGAGGCGGCGCGAACGGGCGCGAAGGACTGCGGCGACATTCCGTGGTAGGGAGCAAGAAATAATGCAATATTATCTGAAAGATTGCTATTCGCACGGGGAAAGATATTCGCACAGATATGTGTTTTATTTCTATCCGAAGATAGACCCCGAAACGGGGGAAGAGATAGAAAAAGGCTTTTTCCAATTCTTCGGAAAGGTAAAGCACGGAAAGGAAGTTGCGGAACGTACGGGGCGGAAATACGCTCACGAGAAATTATTTTGAGCGACCAGCGGCGCAAAGGAGCGGAGCAAGAAATGAAGGAATTTAAGGAGTATTTATTTGAAATATCAATCGCGGGCGAAGGCGCGCGGTTACGCTATATCCCGATAAGCGCACCGAGCATAAAAGAGGCGCGGAAACTATTTGCGAAGAGGATAAAAGAGATCACGCAAAAAGAGTTTTGGCTATTCGGCGTTTTTCGTCGAATTGAAACGGTGTGAAGTTGTAGCGCGAAGAACCGGAGCGACAGCGGGGGTCAAACAACGTCGTCAAAGTTCAGAGCGAAGGACCGCGGTAAAAAATTGAGGTCAAAGACCTTCGTCAAATATCGGAGCGAAAAAACGGTGTTAGGTTTCTGAGCGACCAACACCGCAAAAATGCGTTACCTTAAACGCAAAAACAGATTCGGAACGGCGGACGGCCGACGAAATAAAAGGAGAAAAAGGAAATGAAAAAGAAGAACAGAAACAAAAACGGCGTCTTAAAAGGCGTCGGAGCTTTATTGCTTGTGGGCGTACTCGCGGCGGGCGTGTGTTGCACGGGCTATGCGTCGCGGAACGAAAACGGTAAGTGGTTTGCAAACGGCGACCTTTCTACCTGGCATTGGTCGGACAAAAAAGACGATACGGAACAGAACGAACCCGTGCAGTTGGAATGCGGCGGAAAAATGTCTCTCACGAACAACAACGATTCGGAAGAATCGCCCATAACCTTTACAAGCGCGGTTCTTCCCCGTTCCGCGTATGCGGCGCATTCCGTATCGGAAACGGCGGAAAACGCTTATGTCGTGACGGCAACCGTTTTGCCCGACGATACTGCCGATAATGCGGCGGTCGAATGGTCGCTCTCTTGGAAGCGGACTACCGACAGTTGGGCATATACCGCGTCGGGTTTGCGTGATATTAACGAATATGTCACGCTCGATTCCACCGACCGTAAACAGGTGACGGTGTCGTGTCTGAAAGATTTCGGCGAGCCGATTATTCTAACGGTAAAATGCGTGGAAGCTCCCGAAATTACGAGTTCGATTCAGCTTGATTATGTTGCGCGCGCAACGTTTATGATGACCTATCATAATAACTCAAACGTATCTTGGGGCAAAGATACGTTTGTTCCGCTTGAAATCGGTTCAACGGGTAAGTACGGGTCGTTATATCCGACGCGGATCATGTATATGCTGTCGGGCGATTATACGATTTTGAACACATACACCTTTAATTTGACAATGAAAGGCAACGGAAAACCTCTTTCCACGGAACACGGAAAATTGACGATTTATAACAGTTCGCCTATGCCTGCGGGTATTACCGATTTTTATTTTAAGGATTATTCTGAAAATGTCGGAACGTTTGAACTTTATCAACCTGAGGACGGTTCCCGTTATCAGTCTTTTGACGTCGAATACCGTCACGGCGAAGGCAGTACGTTTGCATTGCGTAAAGAAGGGATCGGCACGTTGATTTGGACGGGTAACGAAAACGATACCTTGAACAGTCGTATCACGAGCGGTAGTTTTGCTCCTTCGGCGGTTAAGTACGGTTTTTCAGAGTATATACAACCCGAATATGTAGAAACGCCGTCTTATATGCCGTTATGCACGTTGGAATTATCGGTCAAGGGATTGCGGGAAGAAAATACGTTTTCGAGTAATATTCTGATTAGAGAAATCACGAATAACGCGAAGCTGTCGGGCGTTGAAGTGGATCAGGACAATATCATTTTTTAAGGCGGTAAAGCATGAAAACGAAAAAAGTACATATCGCTCTTTTATACGTTTTCTTTGCGTTCCTGTTGGTTGTTTCGGCGGTGTTCGGCGGGCGGAATTTCTTGCCCGCCTTTGCCGATACAGACGGCGCAGGCGCATTAGAGGACTTACAAAAGGACGAAACTTTCAACGCAAGCGAATATCCCGATAACGTTCAAGATCGCGGCATTTATGTGATTCAGATCGCGGAGAGCTCGGACGGGAAACTATTGATTTACACCTACCAGCCGTGCCAAAAGTTACAGTATCTTGTGGCAACGGACGTAAATATGTCTTTAACGGAAAGCGTTGACGCGACAAGGCTCTACGCGCTTACGCTGATCAATGTACAGAGCGTATTCGGAAAATACGTTGTAAACGACGTTAGCGTGAATGCCGCCGAGGCGAAACGGTATTATAACATTACAAGCATTTTTCGAGAATACGATCCGTATATTGACGCTTCGTCCGACTTAGACGACGGAACAAAAAAGATTTCCTATGCCGTCGGAAAACTGTTTGTTTCCGAAACGGTGGACGGAAAGCCCGTTTATTCGGAGAATAAGAAAGACGTAATCACGATCACGACCGCCTATGCGGGAAATATTCTTTGCAAAGACGAAGCAACCCATGTAAACGGATATGGCAATATTTACGGGGTTAGTATGACTTTGTTATATGTGGCATTCGATACCGATTTGCCGATCGATTGGTTATACGAAGCCGACGTCGAATATACGCGCCAATCGTATGCGTTCAAAATTCATTGTGTATCGGCGGATGGCGCAGGGCATGGCATAGGTGAAAAGTACGACGAACAGAAAGGCGAACCCGTTAAAGAACGTGCTACGTTGTATTCGGATAAGGACATAATCACGGGTAAATATTCTTGGCGGGAAATACAAACGGTCGATTCCTATAAACAGAAGTTGCAAGAAAACGATATGGAACTTACGGAAGAGGGTCAAAAAGGCTTGGAGGGTAAAAAGTGGGTGTTGAATTTTGCGACGAAAGAAGCGCACACGCACATGGATTTCAGCGGCGATCCGCTTAGTTGGGTCACAAAACCCGATCCGTCCGTTCAAACGGAGATCGTCGATAATGTAACGATCTTACGTTTGAAATTCGAGCATGACGAAAAAACGTACGATTTAGGCGCGGTAAGCTCCGTTATGCTCGTTCACGAAAAGCCTTCAAACACTTTGCCCGAATCAGGTTTTTCTATTCCTTGGTGGGTGTGGCTGATCGTTGCGGCAGTCGTACTTTTGATTCTGTTGCCGATATTGGGATTTATTTTCCCCGTGTTCGGTAAGCTCCTGCTTTCCATTTTGCGCAGGCTGTGGTGGTTGATTTCCGCGCCCTTCCGTTGGATAGGCTCGCTTATTAAGGAACGTAAGAACAGGAGCGCGGGAAAGACCAAAAGCAAGCCCAAAACAAAGAGCAAAAGTAAGAGCAAAGCAAAAAAGAAAAAATCATGATAACGCAGATATTCGGAACGACGGGAACGGGCAAGAGCGCAAACCTTGCCCGAATCGTCGAGGAAACCTATTACAAGCGCGGGGATATTATGCTTGAAATGTGTTGCGAGCAGATCAAAGCAGATAACGACAAATTCGGGTTGAACTGTCCGTTGCCCGATAAACCGCCGATATTTGTCGGACCGTTCCTTGACGTAAAATTTGAAGTGGATTTTGAAGAGTTTTTTGAGCCGTATTTTCTATCTCCATCCCATATCGGAATCGCGGAAGAAGGTAAGGACGTTTATCCCGTGCAGTTCCTTCCGCCGTACTCTTTGCTTATTATACCAGAGGCACAAAGATATTACGACGCGCGGCAAAGCGGAACGTTTCCTACACGGGTAAGTGCATTTTACGAGAAACACCGACATCAGCATATAGACATAATACTTGAATCGCAACGCCCCGACCTTATCGACCTAAATATCCGCCGTTTAACGCATTTATTTATCGAAATGCGCGGGGTAGATAACGAAGAAAATTTTGCGGGGCGCGTCGAGTCCACGACGTGGCGCACGCGCGAGTTTACGAGTTGGAACAGTGTAAACGATTATATCAACGGGAAAGAAACGGACGATTACACGGATAAGCCGATTCACCACAACGGAAATATTTTTGAAGTGTATAATTCTCACGCCTGCGCGAAAGAGTTTTTCCCCAAAGTGAAGAATGGAAACACTTCTTACGATTTCCTGCGATCCTATTCGGAAACAATGGAAAACGGGTTCCCGAACGGGTATGAAGAGTATTACAAATTATCTGAACCGAAAGGTTATAGGAGCAAAAAAACAACATGAGCGAATTAAACATAGAAATTAAAACAGAAATTTATAAGAGGGTCGGAACGTTGAATCTTGAAACGTTCGTGCTTTTTTGTAAGATTGCCCGTTATAAAGATAAATTGACCGAATCGATGTACAAATTTATGTCGGAGGGACTTCAAAAACTGTACATAAACGAGTTTAGCCATGTAACGGGAGAATATTTAATAAAGCGAAAAAGGGAGATTTACGAGCGCGAAGCGCGTGAAGAAGTGTTCGCACCGAAAATAGGAAAGTTTTTCCACCGCAGGAATAAAATGGCAAAATTGATAGATAAGGGAGTTGCGTACAGCGCGGCAAAGCTCTTTGAAGCGTGCGAAGATATTTTTGTAGATTTTAGGGAAAACGTAAGCGCAAAAATATTGGAGCTTGTGGAAGAGCTCGCGCTACCTTCGGGGGTCAACGATCAGAGCGAAGTTTCTGAGCCGTCAAACGGTGTAAAGGAGCGCGGCGAACAAGCTGCGCCGTCCAACGTAGTCAAACACGCGCTTGAAACTCTTCCGATCACGACATTACAGGCTTGCGACGAGCTTATAAGCTATGCGCGCAAGAATGAGCCGTCAACACCGCAAAAATGCGTTACCGACACCGCAAAAAAATAATAGGAGAAAACCGAATGAATCAAGTCAAAGTGACATTATGGGAGCTGACCCCCGAAGAGGTCGTACAATTACCGAAAGGAACGCAAGTGATAGAGTATTGCACGCTTAGCGGGCGTATGCGCGTAAAGACGACGGGAAAAGTCCCAGCATACGATTTCTTTTCCTGTATGTATCTGTTAGCCGCTCCGTCGAAGGGGGAGAATGCTATATGAAACTTCGGGTAATGGGAACGGCGGAGGAATGCAGGCTTGCACAAGCATATTACAGAGCGTTAGAAGAGCAAAACAACGTGAAATATGTAAGCGTTTCGGACTTGTACCAAAACAGGGGGAGCAGAACGCTTTATCGAGTTTACATAGAAGTATGCTACAAATCGGAATCCGCAGAACTGCGGCGGGTTGAAGAGGGGCGAAAACAATTAACGCAGGGGAAGGGCATACGGAAATGAAAATACTTGTAGCGTGCGAAGAAAGCCAAAGGGTGTGTCTTGCGTTCCGAGCGGAAGGGCATGAGGCATACTCATGCGACATAGAATTTTGTTCGGGTGATGCTCCGCAGTTCCATATATGGGCGGACGTAACGCCACTATTGAACGGGAACTGCGAATTTCTCACTTGCGACGGTCAACGCCATAGGGTGGACAAGTGGGATATGATAATCGCGTTCCCGCCGTGTACATATCTGACCAAGGCGGGAAGTTGTAACCTGTACAAAGGCGGGGAGATAGACGAGGAGCGGCTAACGGAGGGAAAGAAAGCGGCGGATTTCTTCCGAAAGATTTACGAGGCGGACTGCCCGCGCATTTGCATAGAAAACCCTGTACCTATGAAAATGTTTAACTTGCCTAAGTGGTCGCAATGCGTGGAGCCGTTCTACTTCGGCGTACCCGTGAGCAAAAAAACGTACTTATGGTTGAAGGGCTTGCCCTTCTTGTGCCCTACGAACGTAATCAAGCCGCAGTACACTTTCGCTACGTTTCCGCAGTTCAAGAACTCGTTCGGGAAGTATCGGCAGAAGAACCGAAGCAAAACCTTTCCCGAAGTCGCGGCGGCTATGGCGTTGAGTTGGGGGTCAATAGGCGCCGTCAAGGAACCTGGCGAAGGACCACGGTGAAAAATCGAGGTCGCAGAGCTTAGCCAAGTATCGGAGCGAAGAAAAGGAGAAAAGAGCATGGAAATAAAAAGCGATTTTTATTTATCGGGTTTCACCCGCATAGACAAGGGCGCGGAAGGTGCGGTATTCGTCCGCTATGACGAAGTGAAAGGAAGGGGAAATAACCCCATGATCAACGAGGCGTATTTGAATTACGGCGGCAAGAATGCCGAAAGTTTTATTGTTTCGATTCCTTCCCGCAACGTAGTGTCGGCGGCGATCGTAACGCGCACAAGCAAGAATCGCTATGCGGCAACCGTATTCGGGTTACGGTCGATAAAAACGTTTTATGCAGACAGTTTGAACGGGTTACGGCAAGAAGTGGCCGCATTTTTTGAAGAAGAAAGTAAAACAAGTACAAAAAAACGCTCCTCAGGCGGTTTCTGACGGAGCGCGGGAGAAAAAGCGCGGAAATTTATCCGCGCTTTCTGTGAGAAACGGCGTAGCGCGGCGAAATACGGGGGTCAAGAATCGAAGTCAAACAACGTCGTCAAAGTTTAGAGCGAAGAACCGCGGTAAAAAATCGAAGTCAAAGAACCTGGCGAAGAACCAGAGCGAAGAAACGGTGCTAAGTTTCTGAGTGACCAACACCGCAAATTTGCGTTACCTTAAACGCAAAAAAGCGTATAGCGGGCGCGACAGTCCCGCCCCATGCCCCGCGAGGGGCAATCTCTCACAATGACCCGAAGGGCTGAAAAAGCCCTTACGGGGCTACATAAGGCGGTTTCCCGTCCGCGCCAAGCGCGTTCCGCCTGATACCAAAAACGCGTGAATTCGCCCCACAGCGAGCGCAACGAACAGGGGCGGCGAATAGGCATATCAACAGAGAATAACGGATAACATGACTATTTCATCGCGGGAACGACGTTACAGTTCGGCAGGGGGTCACGCTGTACCCTGAATTGCGTTCGAGGGCGTGAACAGAACGGAAAAAGCAATACAGGGAGGCGCGAGAAAATCGCGCTTTTTTCTTTACCGAAAATACAGGAAGAGCCTTTCGCGCGCCCAAAAACAGGTGAAACGCCGAGAAATCGCACGACCAGGAAAGCGGTTTCGGAGTCTCTTCCTCAAACTCTTGCGGGTGGAATAAACAATCGTAAGTCAGAGCCTCCGCGAGAGCTTGCGGGACACTTCCCGCAAGCGAACAGGGAGGAAGGCAAGCGTTAGCGCGCAAGTGAGAGCGACGGCGCAAGGCAAAGCAACGAAGGCAGATAACGAAAGAAGCCCGCGCGCGGGCAATGGCGAGGTACGCCCATGCGGCAAAAACGAAGTCCCCGAAAACGGGGACACGGCGGGAAGGCTGTCTATTAGGTTGAAGAATGAAAACGAATAGGCAGGTGGCGCGCGGCGAGCGGAGCGGTCGGCACAAGCCCCCGCCCCCTAAGGCGTGCCGACGGGGGCGGGGGCTTGGGACGGACGAAACGCCGACGCGCGCCGCGTTCGTTCTAAAATTCGGGATAAGGGGCAAAGCCCCTTCCGAATAGAAAAGCGTCCCTAAAATCAGGGATATTGCGCGAAGATCCAACGGCGCAAACGGTGTACGGTGTGAAGTTGCAGCGTGAAGAATCGGAGCGAAAGAGCACGGTCAAAATTCGAGGTCAAACAACGTCGTCAACGTTCTGAGCGAAGAACCGCGGTAAAAAATCGAAGCCAAAGAACGTAGCGAAGTTTCTGAGTGACCAGCACCGCAAATTTGCGTTACCTTAAACGCAAATTTGAGCGACCGACACCGCAAAAAAGCCCGCTTCGGCGGGAATTGCTCTTAATTCCACGCAATAGAAAGTTGCTTTTTATTTTCCGCGCAATCCGTCAAATACAAGTTAATAAGCGTTTGATACGGTATGCCCGAACGTTCGGACATTGCCTTAAAATAAGCCACTGTCTGCGCGTCTATGTTGATTGTAATTTGTTGTTTCAATTTCCCCGTGTAGGGGTTTTTTCTTGCGTTCGTGAAGTCGTATTCCGTTTTCATTATTTTACACCTCCGTAATATTGGGTTGTTTCGTTTGCGGTTGCCTTTCGTGCCGAAATTATGCGTATCAAGGTTTCCGTTTCCCGATAACAATGACAGACCACGAGCAAATTTGCGCGGGAACTATATCCGAGAATAATAAACCGCTCTTCCTTTTGCGAGTGTTCCGGATCGTCTATCAAAAGCGCCTGCGTATCATAAAATACCGTTTGCGCCTCTTCAAAAGCTATCCCGTGCTTTTTCTTATTTGTGGCGTTCTTGTTTTCGTCCCACTCAAATTTTATCGTGTCCATAATTATATTATAATTATATTATGATTATCTGTCAAGAGGTTTATGCAAAATTTCTTTCAAAAATTCACGTTGCCGTTATGGGTGCCGTGGTTGTAGTAGGCGTTCTGCGCCGTGTAGGTCTTTGCTCCTGTCTCGTCCTCCAACCCTAAGAGATAATCAGCGGAGACTTCAAGACATTGACAAAGAAGATACAATGTTTCAATACTTGGAAAGGTTCTTCCCGCCTTAAAATTAGTAATATTTTGTCTTGATGTTTTGCAATAAATTGCGATTTCGCTTTGTTTTAAGTCCGAATATTTTAAGCATTCGTTAAATCTTTCTGTAAATTTCATGCTTTTAGTATAAGTAATTTGTAAATTATTAGTTGACAGTAAATTAAAAATGTACTATAATGCGATTGTAAATTTATAATTTACATACTCTCACGACCCAACAGAATAGCCAAGAACGGCGGGGAACGAACGGAGAAGGGGAAGCGCAACGAAAAGCCGTTGCGGGGTAACCTTTGGAAGGTTTCGGAAGAAACGCGAACCGCCGAGGAAGGGAAAAGGGCTTTCGCATTGTGAGAGGTGCGAAGGCTCTTTATTTTAATCAAGGAGGGACAAAGGGCAATGACGATTCATGACGGTTTCTATCTGCAAGGGTTCAAGCGGATAGACAAAGGGGACGACGGGGCAATATTCGTCCGTTATGCGGACGAGGAGCGGGGAAACGCCGCGCCCAAAATCAAAGAGGCGGCGAGTTATTCGGATATGGCGGGCTTTATGCTCTATCTTCCGAAATCGCGGGAACGTGTGACCGCTTGCGCGATTGTGACCCGTTCAAGCAAGAATTGCTATCAAGCAACCGTATATGACGACCGCAGAATCAAGCACTTTAAGGAAAATACCTTAGAGGGCTTACGGCGCACGGTAGCGGACTTTTTCAAGGAAGTAGCGCCATGACGAAGGACGGGAAAGAAAACCGCTTCGGAAGATTTATCTTCGAGGACAAACAAGCAGAGCGGATCGCGGCGGGGGATTATTCCGCCGTGTGGGAGTTCATGGAAGATAACGGCGACTTTTTGCGGGGCTGGGCGCGCAAGTTTGTACGGAATCAGTTTTACTTTCTGCCGTGCGGGTTCTACGAAGCGGACGAACTGTTTAATCAAGTAGCCGTTGACTTTCCGCATTATCATGCAGATTGCGATACGGCGATATTCAAAGGAATCTTCCGATCTTTCTTTCATATCGGTTACGGCGGTTTTCTTCGGAAGCGACGGAGCGCAAGCGCAAACATAAGCCTTGACGAGCCGATAGGCATTTCAAACCGTAGCGGAGAGACGGAGAGCGGCGCGACGATCGGGGAACTGCTTGCGATCCGAGAGCCCACACCCTGCGCAGTATTGGCGCAAAAAGAGCATATTAAAGAGATTGCGCCGAGGTTCTTTGCCGAGATCGGAAAGATATGCGGAAAGAACGGAGCGGAGGCATTCCGCGACGTGATCGAAGAAGTATTTTTCGGAATGACCTTTGAAGAGGTAGAAAGCTATGCCAAAAGGTAGAATCGAGTATCGGGCGAAAAAAAGGTTTCTTCTGAACGCCGCCGAGCTTTTCGGGGCGTTGGGCATAGAACTTTCGGAAGCTCAGAAAGAAGCGAGCGCATGCGCAAAGAAAAGCCGCGCGAACAAAAATACAAAACGGCGGGAAATTTATCGTATTAGAATTCAAAATCTAACATACCGAGAAACACTAAACGCGAAGTCCCGCGCATACTACGAGAATTTGAGCGAATCTGACAGAGAGAAAGCTCTGCAACGAAAGCGATTATACATGAAAGCACGGCGCGAAACGCACCGCGAAGAGATCAACGCAAAGAAGCGCACATATTATCAAGCCCACCGCGAGGAAATCAGCGTAAAACAGCGTAAATACCGCGAAACGCACCGCGAGGAGATTAAGGAAAAAAGACGCGCTTATTATGCAGAATATCGAAGAACGCATCTTGAAGAAATGCGCGAAAAAGAACGCGCAAGATATGCCGCGAATCGTGAAAAGATACGTGAATATCAACGCGCATGGGAAGAAGCGCACCGAGAAGAAATCAACGCAAGAAGACGCGCGGCGCGGGCGGCAAAAAAGGCACAGCAGAACGGCGAATCCGTCTGGGGTCAAAAATCGAGGTCGGCAAGCTGCGCCAAGAATCTGAGCGACCGGCATCGCAAAAACGAAAGCGAGGAACAGGCATGAAAATCAATGTAGAAATGACGGCGGAGGAGTTCGACGAGTTCATGAACTACCGCAAGGGGAAACAGGTCATAGAGCGCGATTATAACGCGCTCAGGCGCAAGGCGTACAAACTGCGGGAAGAGGTCTTGAACGCGATTCAGATCGACGAGAAGAAAGGGGAAGCGGCGCTCGATTTCAAGGACGCGCAAACCGTCGTAAATCTCGCGTACGACCTTTGACAAAGGGGGAACGGCATGGTAAACGGAAAGGCGGGAGCGCCGAAGGGCGGGCGGGTGCATTGGTTTCTGTACAATCTCCCGCGGGAGCTGAAAGCGGCTTATACAATACGCTACAACTACGATAAGCATAACTATGCTTTGATCCGATACCCGAACGGAGACGAACGGCGAAAGCCGATTGATTTATACATTATCATTCGGACGTGTCGGCAGTGTTTCAGAATCACGTACTATAACTACGAAAGAAACGATTTCGAGCAATTCTCCGCGGCGACGTCGGCGGAGGCGGCAGAAGCGATAAACGCGCGCTACGAGAGAGCGCGGGAGGAGGAAACGAAAAAATAAAACCCCCTGCGAGGAGCTTTACGAAGAGATACATAACTATTCGCAAAATTACAGTTTGAGAGTTGAAATTCACAAAAAGTAATTTAGCGCACGAATTGTGACGGGTATCGAACCCGAAAAGGTCGGAGAATAGGGGGCAAGTATGAATTTATCGAGAACGTTGAGAAAAGAGCCGATTCCAAGCGGTGTATTCGTAATTCGCGGAGAGCAGGGAGTAGGAAAGACTTCGTTCGCTACGGCGTTGTTGTCTATGGACTATAAACGTCATCGGAAATATCGGGCGGAGCAGGCGCGGGAGCTTGCCCGCAAGTTTTACGAGGATAGCGGAGTACGGCTCGACGTTTCAAAACATAATTACTATTCAAGTATTAAAATTTTGCTTGATAAATCTAAGGATGTTTATACGCATTATATTGACGTGCAACGGCTCGGACTTCCAAACCCCGATTTTGCCGTTCAATATCTTCCGCGGGGTTCGGTGGTCTTTATACAGGAAGCGGACATATTGTTGTTCTGTCGTGATTATATGTCGTTGAATAGTTATTTGATTAACCTTTTGAAATTCGTCCGTCACAACCTTATAACGGTGATTTTCGATTGTCAGACGGACGGAGCCTTAGACAAAGCGGTTCGGCGGTTGGTGGTGGGAATTTACCATATTGAGTGCACGTATAAAAAACGTTTCTTTTTATTTTGGAACCCACGGAGCTGGAAATTCCTGTATATTCGGAATCAGTTAAACGAGGTCTTAAAGGATTTAGCGCAGGTGGGTGTAAAGTGTAATATCTCTGTTGTTTCCCGCGGCAAACTTCGATTCTTTGAAAACGTTTTTGATCGATATAATAGTTTTTCGGGTGTACCGTATTACCTTAACGGAATTGAGAAAGTAGGTTATGAGTATCTCCCGCACCCGAAATCAGATTTGTCGTTAAAAGGGATAAAAGAGTTTTGTGAATTGCACCCGTTGGAGCGACCCGAAGTCATGATCAAACGGAAACGTTGAGTTTCGGGGATATATTTCGGAACGTTGCCGACGAGATTTCCTCGAAATGGGGATTTATACGTTACTGCACTGCGCCGATCGGATCTTCCAGAGCTTCAATTCGTCCTCGTTTTGGGGAAAAAGAGACAAAAAACCCTGTTTCGATTGAAACGGGGTTTATTTGTTGTTTATGATATTATTCCCGTTATGGGTACCGAAATTGATATAGTTCCCGTAAGTCTTTGCGCCTATTTCATATACTCCAAGAAGCTCGTCTGCGGTAATATTAAAGATATGGCATAAATTTATGATAGTATTGATATTCGGTTCGAGTTCTTCTCGTTCATATTTTCCGATTGTGCTTTGAGTTGTGTTCAACAATTTCGCAAGTTCGGTTTGAGTTAGCTTTTTTTCTTCTCTGTATTCTCTTATTCTTTGTCCAAACATGATAATATTATAGTCCGAAATGGAATTTTTTTCTTGACAAAGTCTATTACAGACTTTATACTGTAAATAGTCCAAAGTAGACTTTGGAAAAGGAGTGTAGTAGGAAATGGGAAGAGGCAAATTCGGGCAAGTAAAGGCAAAGCGTGCAATGTGGGGGAGTTCCACAACGCAGGCGGGGAAGAAAACACGTGTTGGTACGCAGATCATGAACGAGGACGGGGAAGTTCGTACGTTGTTGACCCCTGCGGGCAAGGGCGCAAAGTATGCGAAGGAGTTGAGGGAAGATAAGCAGTATACCAACGACGGCATGACGGTTAAAAAGCATTTAAGCGGAAGTAAGAAAGGCAAGGTTAAGCACCTTACGGCGGAGCAAAAGGCATACCGTGCGGGTTATCTTGATTCGAGAAAGGATTCCGCAAAGGCGTTCAAATCGAAGAATAAGTGAGGGGGTGTTGATATGAAGACGAGGAATTACAAGAGGGTCATGATTCGTGTTGGCGCACTTCTTATTGCATTAGCGCTTGTGGTGGGCGTATGTTGTATTGGTTATGTGTCGCGTAATGTAGACGGGAAATGGTTTTCAAACGGCGATATGAAATCTTGGCATTGGGTGGATAAAGGAAACGAGGAATTGCCGTCCGATAGTGGGAATGTAGATAACGGCGAATTTAAGGAAGGCGGTGCGATTGTTTCCGATACGGTCGCAAACGGAATATCGTTTTACAGTGCGGAGATTCCGCGCGCGGCATTCGAGGCGAACGGGATTTCAGCACAGGCGGAAAGCGCAATGCTTATTACTGCGGAAGTATCGCCTAAGAACGTTATCAATAAAGAGATCAATGTATCTTATGGATTTAAGAATCCTAATTCTACTTGGGCAAAGGGGAAAACGCTTTCCGATTATGTTGTTTTCGATAAAATATACGTTGACTCGGAATTACGATTGACTGTAACTTGTTTGCAAGCGTTTGGGGAGCAAATTGTAGTCGTTTTCACTTCGCAAGCGGATAGTTCCAAGTTTGCAACGTGCACGATCGACTTTGCACAGCGTTTCGATATCGAATATATTAGAATCGGGGATATGGAAGATGCAGTATTTAACGAAGAGGGTGTAGCGACAATGAAAATGCCGAAATTTATCGTCGATAGAACGGGAGGCGCAGGCGGCTATCTGCTCGGTAGTTTTTCGACATCGGATACTTATACGATAGGCAATAACGGTTGTCAGCTGTCTGTAAAAGTGAAAGGTGATCCGCAGTTTCCGCTTGATTATCGCCCCAATAGCGACGGAGAATATGAATATATCTACGCGATTTACGAACCCGATAAATACGGTGAACGCGATCGGGAATTATATTACGCGGATAAAATATATTTCGATTTGCGTTTTTTTGAAATGTTTCAATACGTTTGCGAAAGCAGGGATTTGAATATTGCGGAGTATCTTTCGTCGGCAATAGAGAATGAAACTTCGGTATCAATATTTTCGTGGTGCCTGAATAAGCCTTTCATGACGTTGGAAGTGACGGGAACTAACGGATATTATACGCAAACGAAAACAGTAGATTTGGTATGGGGCGGATATACAATTCCCGTTAAATCGGTAGATACAAGCGGTAGTATTGTATTGTAAGGCGGTGTGTCATGAAAACGAAAAAGAAATATATAACGTTTTTGTACGTTTTCTTTGCGTTTCTGTCGTTAGTTTCGGCGGTAATGGGCGGGCGTGAATTTATGCCCGTCTTTGCCGTTTCAAAAAGTTCGAGCGCGCTCGACGATTTACGGAGAGATGAAAATTTTAAATCAAGTGAATATCCCGCCGACGTGCATAAAAATACAATAGAAGTTATTCAAATTGCGGAGAGCAAATCGGGAGAATTACTTGTATATACCTATCAGCCTTCGCAATTGTTGCATTATTTTGTAGCGACGGATATAAATATGTCGTTATCAGATGACTTTGAAAATATTATCGAGGACGATTCGACGGGCGGAGAGGATTCGAACGGGTTGCAAAGTTGGATCGGCAGCGGAAGCGGAGCTATTACGGGTTCGGGTTTCGGAAATGGTTCGGCGGGTGGTGGGTTCGGTGGTGGCGGTGGTTCTGCGTTTAGTTTCACCAATGAGAATCAACAGGTATTAAGCGAAAATAATTCTTCCGAAGTAATCACGCAATTATATTCACTGAAACTTTTGAATATGAGCGGAGTTTTCGGGAAATACGTTGTAAGTGATTTTAAGGTAAGTACGGCGGAACTTCGGTTTTATAATATCACAAGTATATATCGTGAATTTGACCGCTATTTTGATGAGCCTACGGAGAATGACGATAAGATAACAAAAATCGCGTATCCCGTCGGAAAATTATTCGTTGCCGAGACGTTGGACGGAAAAGTTGTTTATTCCGAGAAACATAAGGACGTGGTAACGATAACCGATAAATACGTTGGAAACGTTCTTTACGAAGGAGATATGAATATCGGCTGGGGTCTTAGTAAAACTTCGTTAAATTCATTTTGTATAGCGTTCGATACGGATTGGGATATAGATAGATTGTATGAGGCAGAAGTTCAATTTTCTACGCAATCGTTGCAATACAAAGTATATGCGAATGCTGCCCGCTTTTGGAATTGGGGAAAAATGGGTGAAATGTACGACGCGAAGTTAGGGGAAGTTGTTCGACGGGATCCCGTAACGCTTTATGCCGATAAAAAAGTATCTTCGGGTGAATACTCGTGGTATCAGATACAAACCGTCAACGAGTTCAAAAATAATATTAGTCAAAACGGAATGGAGCTCACGACGGACGCGCAAGAAGGCTTAAAGGGTAAGAAGTGGGTACTGAACTTTGAGAATGTAGCCGTAAATTATCAAGGAATGGACGGAATGTGGATGAATTTGATTTCATGGATCGGTGGAATGTTTGTAGATGATCCGACAATTCAAACAACGCTTGTTAGTGACGTTTCCGTACTTCGGCTGAAATTCGAAAGCAAAGAAGATCTTTATAATTTGGGCGTGGTAGACGGAGCAAGCACAGGGAGCGGGAAACCGATGGATCGTTTTGATGGCTACGACGAAAACAACGAGAATTTCAGCGTATGGCAATGGATTAAAGATAAGCTCGGTTTGAAAAACGGTATTCCTTGGTGGGTATGGTTGATTGTAGCCGTAATAGCTCTTGCGATTCTGTTACCGATTTTAAGCGTAATTTTCCCCGTATTCGGTCAAATATTGCTTGTGATTGTAAAGGCGATTTGGACGGGCATAAAATGGCTATTCAAGGGGCTATGGTGGCTTATATCGGCACCGTTCAAGTTGATCGGATCGTTATTTTCGAAAAAGGATGAAAAAAAATAAAAGGGAGGAAAGAAAATGCGTTTATTTTGGAAGTTGGCTTCGGCGGCTATATCGGTGGGCGTGGTGTTTTGTGTCGCGGTTCTAATCACTGCGGCGGTAAAAGATACGTCGTTCGTTAGTGTTGTATCGCAATGGTTCGGAGGTTAAGGTATGGACGTGGAATTATTTTATAAATGTGCCGTGTGCGCGATTATGAACGATTGGGCGGAGTATCTAAAAAAGCAAAAGCGGGTTCCTGTTCCGCAGGAACTGCCGAAAGTGGATGAATATCCGTCCGCCGAGGAATGGCGAAAAATGGGCTTTTGGAAACGGATCAAGTTTAAGCGTGATCGTAAAAAGCAGATAAAAGCGTACGAGAAGGCAAAAAGGCGCGTTCCCGTCACAATGGATGATAAGCTGTTAAAAGGCTATAATGCGGGGATCGAGGCGGCTTTGAAGATGATCGACGGAGAGTTTCGGAACTACGTGAAACGGACGGAAGCGGAAGAGCGCGGGCGTAATAGATTCTGACCGAAAAGAAAAGAGAGGGTAAAACCTCTCTTTTTTCTTGGGGGATATTTTCCGAAACGTTCCGGCAGAGATTTCCCCGAAATGGGGATTTATACGTTACTGCACTGCGCCGAACCGAATGACCAGAGCTTCGATTCGTCCTCAAAAAGGGGAAAATCCTTGCCGATCTGAAATAGATTGACAATGTATTCGGGAGGTGTTATAATCGTGATAAGCAGTGAGGGTGTTCCCGAAGGCGGTTAGAAGTCCTCCCGTAAAAAGGGGGTGATGCGTATGACGAAAGAATACATATTGCTATTGCTTGATCTGATCGAGCGGGGCGTAATATTCTCGGTTACGGTAAATAAAAATACGGTAATTCTTCGCATAAAAAAATAACCGCCAATAGTTGGTAG
>CAJUCM010000021.1:0-13784 GCA_910585235.1 uncultured Christensenella sp. | reverse complement strand
TTTTTAATAACTATTGCGGGGCTAACCGTTAACGGGTTCTGCCCTTGCTGTGATTTTATTATAAGGGTATAAAGGGGAAAAGTCAAGGGTTTCAATAAAAATTTTTCAGTGGGAAACATGAGGAACGCAGAAACTGCGTTCTTTTTTTGTATGCACTGAAAAAATAATTTTCAAGAAATTTCTTTTAAAGGGTTGACAAAGTCCAAAACAGACTATATACTTTTAATTAGTCCTTTATGGACTTTCTCCCACAAAAAGAAAATGAGACCTAAACGGCGGAAAGTCGGAGGTAATACCCCTCGAAAGGAGGAGGGGAACGGGGTACATGTGGGAGTGTATCCCGTTTATTTTAATCGGAGCGGCGGGAGAGCCGAAACGATAAATAAATTTTTATTGCTGACCTAACGGCAAAACGGGGAAAGGAGAAAAAGTTATGGAAGTAAAAATGCAACTGAAAGAGGGTACTTTTAAGAGTACGACGGGCGAGGATCGCGGAAAGGTAATCGATTACATTATCGGCACGGCGACGATCGGCGGGGCGAACGTGAAGTTCGGGATCAAGAAAGGGGATCGTCCTTTGTTCGATTATCTTGCACAAGACATGACGATTCCGAGTGCGGATTCTAAGAGATTGCCGCCGGTGGAAGTAGCGGGGAAGCTGTGCCGTCAAGTATTCGAGATCGAAGGGCGCGTTTTCAAGTCGTTCGTACTGCTTGCACAGATCGGCGACGGTACGGTCAAATTCGTTCCCAGCAAGAGCTATAAGAGCCTTTTAGAGTATCTCCTGCGCGACGTGGAAGTTGAAGAGCTGATCGAGGAGAAAGACGAAGAGGAAACCGAGGACGGCGAGGAGTAAGGGAGTATGAATGAAACATTTGACGATGGCGAATGTTGCCCATACTTTGAGGGCGAGGGAATAAACGGGCGTCCAAACTGTGAAATTTTTAATGGAACCTTTGAAAGTTTTATGAATCGGTGTCCGCAGATGAACGGCGGAAAAGTCGTATCAGATTTACCCGAAGAGAAGAGGGAGGGAGCATGAAAGAAGTTTTTTTGCATAATGAAGATATTCCGAAAAGTTGTTCTGAATGTAGCTTTACCGACGATAATTCGGACTTTCCGAATATTTGGTGTAATTGCATGGGCGAACTTGTAAACGACGGTGAAGAGGATATAACGGAAACGCGGCATAGAAGCTGTCCGCTTCTTCCGTTTTCCTTTTAAGCAGTAACGAAGATAGCGACGGTATCGCGGGCGCCGAAAGTCCCGCACCAACGGATATCCCCTGTTTCGGGGAGTAATCGAAGCGCTGGTCGTTCGGTTCGGCGCAGTGCAGTAACGTATAAATCCCCATTTCGGGGAAATCTCGCCGGCAACGTTCGAATATAAATCCCCCAATAAAGGAGATAGCAATATGAAGATTGAAAGAGGAATCTATTTACATGGGTTTGAACAGTACCCAAAGGGCGAGGACGGGATCGTATTTTTGCGGTACCGTGAAGAGAAAAAGGACGAGCGCAAAGCGGAGATTCGGACTGCGCCTTCGTATTACGGCGAGCGCGGAATGGACAGTTATATTTTAACGATCCCGAAACCGCAGGAACGGAAGCTCGACGCAGGCGCGGTGGTGGTGCGAACAAGTAAAAGTCGGTACACGGTAACCGCCTTCGACAACTACCGCATGACCTTTTTTAAGTCGGATAATATAGACGGGGTACGCGAGGGCTTAAACGAATTCTTCAAAACATGAGGGATTCAGAATCGAATCAGAGCGCCTAAAATCCCCGAAAATGGGATAAAATGCCGTTTTGATCGCGCGGATCGGCGCAGTGCAGTAACGTGTAAATCCTCGTTTCGGGGAAATCAGTATCGAGACGTGCGGCGAAAAATCCCCGCAAGAGTGCGTTCCGCTTGCAAAGTGGATAAGCAGAAAGCAGGAACGGCGGGGGAGTGTGGATAACACGACAAAGCGTTCGGGGTTGAGGGCGTGTCCTTTGCCCGAAACCATGCCGCCCGAACAGGCGGCATAACAGGGGCGACAGCTTCCGCAGAGAGCGACAGCCGAAAGAGAAAGAGGACGGCAGGAGCTTTGACGGGAGCAGAGCCAAGGACAAGCGGAAAAGAGGGAATCCGCCTTTAACAGCCTTGTTCTAATGCCCTCGGCATAAGGCGAGGAGCCTTCCTTAGCTTAAAGCCGAGGATACCGAAAAGTGGCCCGCAACGCGGGCTACGGCAATGGATAAACGAACGGGCGCGGTTTAAGCTGTGCGCGCGCCCGTGTCGGGAACGTTGCGGGCGCGCCAGCGCCCGCAAGGGTCGCGACCTTGATATATAGAAACATTTCGCCACACGGAGCGCGGAGGGTGCATTTTGGGAGCGGTTGAAAGCGCGTTGACAAGTGAATATTTCGGCAAGCTGTACAACCGAATTTCCCGCAACTCGGATATAGCGGATATGTATGAGCGATTAGCCGAAAAGTCACCCGATTACGAGTATAAGGCAATGGTTTATTATGACGAAGTATTCGGGCGGAACGATTACGAGACGAGACAAAGGAAGTTAGGGAAGTATGATTCGTTTATCCGTAAATCTCAATCGGTGCGCTCCTGTCTGAAATGGTGGGATATAGACTATTTCAGAATGCAAAAAGTAAAGGATATAAAGCGGGTTAATTTATGTCACGATAAATTTTGCTTGAACTGTCAATCCGCAATAGCCGACAAACGTCAATTCAAGTATGAACCGATCTTAAATTCCTTCCTCGACCGTTATATCGTGTGTCATTGCGTTTTTACGGTGGTGAACCCGAAAGGAAGTATGTTGAAACAAGTGATCCGCCGTATGTATCGACAATTCGGATATTTTATGCGGTATCTGCGCGGTGATGCGCGGGTTCGCGGGATCAATTTCTTAAAGTACGGATTCGGCGGGGGCTTGCGTTCTTTGGAAGTAACGTATAACACCGAATATAGAACGTATCACCCGCATTTTCATTGTATGCTTTTGTTTCGGAAAGACTGCGCGGAAGAGGTGTTCAAAAATCCCGTCAATCTGAACTCGTTTAGTTACGATCGCGATAATCCCGATTATATCCATTACTATACCGATATGGAGATATTGTTTCAAAAGGTTTGGTATTTGCTTTATAAAGGCGAAAAGGTAACGTGTGACGCGATCCAAAATTTGAAAGAGGGGTATTCCGTGCAAGTGAACGACGCGGAAGGGCATTACAACGAGGTTTTCAAATATTCGTGTAAGGGAGCGTTTAACGAGGAATCGGGATCATGGTTGTACGATGACGAAATTTTTGAAACGTTACAAGGCGCTCTGGATAAGCGGCGCATGATTCAAGGTTACGGCGAACTGCGGGGATTCAAAGACGAGGATTCGGAAATATTGGAAAACTTAGTAGAGGATAAATATAACGCCTGCATTGCACAGCTGTTGAAGTTTGAAACGCCCGAACGGGTTTACGAATCTTTCGAAGATATAGTGAACGACGAGAACTGTCAATACATATCGAAGTTGAATTTTAAGCGGTTATTAGCGGAAGAGTTGAAAGGGGAATAAATGGGAACGGGAAAAGTTGGAGCGCCTGTCGGCGGGCGCGTGCATTGGTTATTGTGGCACTTATCGGCAGAGTTCAAAAGGGCACATAAGCTGTCATTCGATTATGAATACCATAATTACCATTTTGTAAGATACGAGGACGGGAATTTGCGAAAATCGCCGATAGACGAATACATAATCATTCGGACTTCGCGGAGGTGCTTCCGTTGTATGTACTTCAATTACAATACGACTTACTTTGAATACTTTTCCGAAAAGACTTCTTTCGCTATGGCGGAGCATTTATTGAAATTTTTTCGGAAAATTAAGGCTTCGGAGTAAAAAGAGGAACCAAGATAACTATTCGCAAAATTACAGTTTTAAGAATAATTATGGTATAAAACAGGGTCAAAAAGGCTTATTTGCGATTCTATCTTCATTTTACGCAATATACGGCTTTTCCAAAAAAATTTCATTCTTATTTGTAGCTTAGCTATCTGTTTTAATGAACGACCATAATGAACGACCATAAGGAGAAACATTTAAGATTATTATGCGTGACATAATATTGCTTTTAATTTATTTTTTCTAACAAACCATAAGAAAAAGGTTGAATTTCGAGTCGTTCATTAAAACTTGTTCCTGTTAAATGTTCCAGATATTTTCCAGGGAAAGTTACGTTATACTTCGATCCAGAGTTATTGACAAAGACATATACGCTTTTAGAAATGGAACTTCTCTTAAAAACGAGGCAGGATTGATCCGCAAATATTTCGCAGTAAGTTCCGTTTTCAAAAACTTCTTTGAATTTATGTTCGCGCATTTCACCTAATTTACGGTAATGGCGCAAAAGTTCTTCGTCCCGGTGTTCCCAATTATAACATCTGCGGCAGAACGGATCGCGATAACCTTCCATTCCGTTTTCGTCTCCATAGTAAATACAGGGAACGCCCGGAAGCGTAAATTGCAGAAGCGTTGCCATTTTTAGTTTCTCTTTCGCACGGCGTTTGGCGTCGTCGCTCAAACGGGCGTTCGCCATTTCTTCTCTTGATTCGCATGTTTGATTTCCAAGCACCGTCAAAATTCTCGGCGTATCGTGCGTACCGAGGATATTCATGAGACTGTCGAGCGTCTGTTTCGGATAATTATCGATCAGTTGAAACATAACTTCGCGCAGAACCGTCGTATTGCCGGTGAGCATATAGTTAATAATCGCATCTTTTAAGGGATAATTCATGACGCTGTCAAGTTCGTTTCCCTGCAAATACCGCCGACGGACGCTATAAGCAATCTTATTGGAAGCATCTTCCCATACTTCGCCGATAATGACTGCATCGGAATTAGCAGATTTAACGGTCTTGCGGAGCATCGTCAAAAAGAAGTCGGGGATCTCGTCGGCAACGTCAAGCCGCCATCCCATAATTCCGTGACCGATCCAATTTTCCAGAACGCCGTTGTTACCGAGAATAAAGTCCTGATAGCTTTCCGAATTTTCATTGACCGACGGAAGTGTGGCGATCCCCCACCAGCTGTCGTATCCCTCCGGAAACTCACGGAAATGATACCAGTCGGAATAGGGCGAATTTTTAGACTGATACGCGCCTAATTCGGGATAACGCCCGTATCGGTTAAAGTAGCGGCTGTCGTCGCCCGTATGGTTGAATACGCCGTCGAGAATGATCCCGATCCCGCAATTTTTTGCTTCCGCAATCAAACGGTCGAAATCTTCTGCCGTACCGAGCAGCGGATCGATCTTCATATAATCCCCCGTATCGTAACGGTGATTGGAATACGCTTCAAAAATCGGGTTGAGGTAAATTGCCGTAACGCCCAATTCTTTCAGATAGGGCAATTTTTCACGGATACCGTTCAGATTTCCGCCGAAAAAGTCATTATTCAAAATTTTTCCGTATTCATTCGGTTGATAGCGAGGAATCCCTCCCCAGTCGGAGCGCAATATTTTATGATCGGGAATCGGACAATTTCCCGATTTGTAAAAGCGGTCGGGGAAGATCTGATACATGATCCCACCCTTAAACCAGTCGGGCGTCTTATAATAGGATTCATACACCGTGATCTGCCAACAGTTCGGCGTATCCGAAAACTCCCCTCTCCGCATTTTTCCACAGCCAAATCCCCTGCCGTCAAGTTCAAAACGGTAAAAATACAATCCGCACCGGTAAAAACGCAATGCGATCTCAAAGCCGCCATTCAGGGGTTTCATAGGCAGCCTTTGTTCCGCTTCGCCGTCCTTGAAGAGTACAAGCGTACAAGTTGGAGCGGAGAAGTCACCTTCTCCGCTTAACTTTCCGATTATCCGAAGCGTTAATTCAGTCATCCGTGGGATCCCGCCCGTAATATTTTTACAGGCTTCGTCTAAGGGATTGTAGTAATAATTCATACTTGTTTTTCAGAGCTTATTTACTTTCGAGCTGTTTCAAATGCCAGATATTTTTGGCGTATTCCCTGATACTTCTGTCAGCCGAGAAATGCCCTGCCGCCGCGATATTATATACCGACTTCGTATTCCACTCTTTTTTATTGTTTCGGTAAAGATCGGAAACCGCTGTTTGCGTCTGACAATAGGATTCATAGTCTGCAAGGCACATATACGGATCGGCTACGGGCGTTGCGCGGAGCAGATAATTGGCGATGTCGCCGAACGAAGTTCCGTTAAATCCGACAATCAGCGCCTCGATCACTTTTCTCATATTAGTATCCTGATTGTAATAGGCACTGGAATTGTAGCCTTTGTTCCAGATATCGGTCACTTCGTCCGCTTTCAGACCGAAGATAAAAATGTTGTCATTGCCCGCAAGTTCTGCCATTTCAACGTTTGCGCCGTCCAACGTTCCGACAGTTAAAGCGCCGTTGATCATAAACTTCATATTTCCCGTTCCGCTTGCTTCCTTTCCCGCAAGAGAAATCTGTTCGGAAATTTCGCTTGCAGGCATGAGTTTTTCGGACATGGAAACATTATAGTTTTCCATATATACTACGTTCAACTTTTCTTTGATTTTCGGATTTTTATTGATGTCCTCCGAAAGATAACAGATCAACCGCATGATCTGCTTTGCCATATCGTACCCTGCGGCTGCTTTTGCGCCGAAGATATAGGTCTTAGGCAAAAGATCCAAATCAGGATTATCGCGGAGCGCAATATAATCAGATATAATGTGCAGAACATTCAGAAGCTGACGTTTATATTCGTGCATTCTCTTTGCCTGCACGTCAAATACGGTATTCGGATCGATTTCAATGCCCTGATGTCTCTTGGCATAGTCCGCAAACTGTTTCTTTTTTATTTTCTTGATTTCGTCAAGGCGTTTCAGAACGCTGCCATCGTTTGCAAACTTTTTGAATTCGTTTAACTTGGCGGCATCCTTTGCATAGCCGTCTCCGATGCAGTCGTTCAGGAGCGCGCAAAGCTCCGGATTCGATTGATTGAGCCACCTGCGGTGTGCAATGCCGTTTGTTACGTTCGTGAATTTTTCAGGCGTATATTCGTAAAAATCCCTGAAAACGCTCTTTTTGATAATGTCGCTGTGAAGCGCGGAGACGCCGTTTACGCTGTGACTTCCCACAACGCTGAGATTCGCCATACGCACGGTGTTGTGCGAGAGAATGGACATTCTGGAAATTTTGTTCCAATCGCCGGGATACTTTTTCCAAAGATCGTCGCAGAAACGGCGATTGATTTCTTTGAGAATCGAGTGAATGCGGGGCAGTCTGCGCGAAACCAAGTCCTCCGCCCAGGTTTCAAGCGCTTCCGCAAGGACCGTATGGTTCGTATAAGCGCAAGTCGCCGTCGTAATATTCCATGCAGTATCCCAGTCAAAAAAGTTTTCATCGATCAGAATACGCATCAGTTCGGGAACCGCAAGCGCGGGATGCGTATCGTTGATATGGATCGCCGCCATATCGGGCAATAGCGATAAAGAACCGTAGCGGCGCTTATGATCGGAAACAATGCACTGCAACGATGCGGAAACAAGAAAATACTGCTGTTTCAGACGCAACGACTTCCCCTCCGAGTGATTATCGGACGGATAAAGCACTTTGGAAATCAGTTGCGCATTTGAATCATCCCGCATTGCCTCGTCATAATTGCCCTGCGAAAAGAGTTTCATGTCGAAGTTCTGTACGGCACGGGAGCGCCACAACCTAAGTACGCTCACCGCCTCGGAATCCGCACCCGAAACCATCATATCATACGCCGTCGCCTCGATCTCCTTTGCGTTATGATAGATAATTTCCATACCGTGATCCGTCCACTTCTCCTCGATCTCGCCGTCGAAGCGTACGATAAACTGCCTATCGGTGCGTTGCGTCAGCCAAACGTCGCCGCCGGGCAACCAGACGTCCGGCAACTCGATTTGCCATCCATCTACGATTTTCTGCTTAAACAGACCGTATTGATAAAGGATCGAAAATCCCATTGCGGGATACCCCTGCGTTGCAAGTCCGTCCAAAAAGCATGCGGCAAGACGACCGAGTCCCCCGTTTCCGAGACCCGCATCCGGCTCCTGCTCGTACAAATCATCAAGCGTGACTTTGAATTTCTTCAAGGCGCCCTGAATCGCATTCCCGATCCCAAGGTTGTAGATGCTGTTTTTCAGCGATCTGCCCATGAGAAACTCCATGCAAAGATAATATACGCGCTTCGCCTTAGCCCTCTTGGTTTTCAGATAAAATTGCTGACGCTTTTCAAGCAAAATATCTTTAATGCTCATGGCGACGGCTTTATATATCTGCTCTTTTGTCGCTTCTCTGGGACTGACGCCGAAATAGCGGGTCAGCTTTCCGGCGATCAGTTCCTGTGCTTCCTGTTCGGTTAGTTTTTCCATTCTATATGATAACTCCTAAAAGACTTTTACTGAAACATGCTGTTATATAAATTAAGATAATCTTTTGCAGATTTTTCCCATGTAAAATCGGTAGTCATGGCGCGCTGCACTAATTTTTGCCATTCCGGCTCGTTGTGATACACGCCGATCGCTTCGTTGATCACATAAAGCATATCATAGGCGTTATAATCGCGGAAGGTAAATCCGTTTCCTCCTGCGCCGTAGGGCGAAATACTGTCGCGCAATCCGCCCGTCTCTCTCACGATCGCGACGGTGCCGTAACGGGAAGCGATCATCTGCGAAAGCCCGCAAGGCTCGCTCTTGCTCGGCATCAGGAAAAGATCCGCACCGGAATAAATCTTCCGGGAGAGATCGGGATTGAATTGCATGATAGATACGACCTTGCCCGTATAACGGCGCGCAAGATCGGCAAAATAATTTTCGTAAGCCGAATCCCCCGTTCCGAGTATTACGAACTGCACGTCCTGACGGAGAACCTGCTCGATGACCTCGCGCACCAAATCGAGTCCCTTATGCGCTACAAGGCGGGAAATCATGGCAATCACCGGCGTTTGAGGCTTGACGGGAAGATTGAGCATCTTTTGCAGTTCTTCCTTGCAGATCGCTTTATTAGCGGGTTTCTCCGCAGAATAATTCGCAAACAACGCTTTATCCGTTGCGGGATTATAGTAATCGGGATCGATTCCGTTGAGAATGCCGCAAAGTTTGAATTCGTTGCGGCGGACGATTTTATCAAGCCCGTGCGAGTAATAGGGATTTTTGATTTCTCCCGCGTATGTCGGACTCACCGTAGAAAAGCGCTCACTGCATTCGATCGCCCCTTTCATAAGGTTGATGCAACGGTCGTATTCAACGAGGTATCTGAAATTATTTGAAATGCCGAACAAATCTTCCAGAATATCGAGCGAATACTGCCCCTGATATTCGATATTATGGATCGTGAACACCGAGCGGATAAACTGATATTCGGGACGGAAACAATAGATGGTTTTCAGATAGATCGCCGCGAGCGCCGCCTGCCAGTCATGGCAGTGCATAACGTCCGGATAGAAATTGAGGAACGAAAGAATTTCCATAACTCCGCGGCAGAAAAACGCAAAACGCTCGCCGTCGTCGTAGTAACCGTAACAGCCGGGACGCTTGAAATAATACTCGTTATCCACGAAATAGAACGTCACGTTGTTGGAAATATATTCAAAGATCCCGCAATACTGATTGCGCCAGGAAAGCGGAATAAAGATATTTCCGATAAAACGGAATTCCTTTCTGAACTCCTTTTTGATGTCCTGATAGAGCGGAATAATGACGCGTACGTCGTAATTGTCGTCTTTCGCAAGCGATTTGGAGAGCGAACCGACCACTTCCGCAAGCCCTCCGGTTGCAATAAACGGCGCCGCTTCGGAAGCGACGAAGAGAATTTTTCTCTTGGGCGTGACTTTCAATTCGCACTCTTCGGCGGGCTTTGACTCGGTCTTGACGATCGGAACGACTTCCTCAAACGGAATATTTTTTTCTTCGGTCTCCGCCTGCGGAACTTTCTTTACCGCGGGTTTTGCGGGCGCTGTTTTCCGCGTCGTTTTCAGTGCGGATTTTTTGACTTCCGCTGTTTTGTTCTGCATTGTAGTATTTCCGGATTTTTTAGTAGTTGCCATAATTCCCCCTATGATTTCTGTATTCAGATCATTCTTCCTTTCGCAATAAAATACGGAAGTTCTTCGCAACCGGACAGATGCCGTCTGTCGCGGATCACGACGTTTTTATCGGTTATCACACAATTCAGTTCCACATTCTCGCCGATTACCGTATCCTGCATGACGATGGAATTTTTTATAACGCTCCCCTTTCCGACTTTCACGCCGCGGAAAAGGATCGAATTTTCC
This sequence comes from uncultured Christensenella sp., assembly GCA_910585235.1. GTDB lineage: Bacteria > Bacillota > Clostridia > Christensenellales > Borkfalkiaceae > Gallimonas. The sequence goes on along the minus strand of CAJUCM010000021.1, from coordinate 3,487 downwards.
ACCGTTCCGTCAATGAGACAGCCGTCCGAAATCAGAGAGTTTTTCACGACGGCGTTCTCGCTGTATTTGGAAGGAGCGGAATCGCGTACTTTCGTGTAAATATCGCGCGCGCCGAAGAGCTCTTTGCGGACGTCTTGATCGAGCAATTCCATGCTGTGTTTGTAATACTTCTGCAAAGAATTGACGCCGGCATAGTAACCTTCAAACTTATATCCGTAAATTTTTAATGTATCGACCTGCTTTGTCAGAATATCCCGTCCGAAACTCGTAAGCCCCATCATCATTGCGTCGGCAATCATGTTGAGCAGGAACTTCCGCGACATGACCATAACGTTGATATAGAGATTTTCCTTTCCGCCGTGGGCGGGATTGATTTTTACGGAACGGACGCGCCCCGTTTGGTCGGGATCGAGCGTTATAAAATAGGACGAATCGACTTTTTCCGTCTCCTCGTGATAGATCATCGTAATATCCGCTTTTTTCTCTTCATGATAGCGGAGAACTGCGGAAAAATCAATGTGAACGATCGCATCGCAATCGGAAATGATCACGTATTCCTCATTTCTGTGGTTAGGGAAGCCCGTAATCCCTTTTAATGCTTCCAGGCGGTTCGTATAGGGCGCGTCCGTCTCGTCCGAATACGGCGGAAGAAGAATGATGCCGCCGTCTTTTCTTGCAAGATCCCAATCCTTTCCGCTTCCGAGATGATCGATCAATGATTGATAATTATACTTTGTTACGATCCCGACGGTATCGATTCCCGAATTTACCATATTGGAAAGAGCAAAATCGATCAGACGGTATCTGCCGCCGAACGGAACGGACGCCATCGTTCTGTGGCGGGAAAGCTCCGGAATATTCTCGTCGTGAATATTTGAAAAAATAACGCCTACTGCAGAATTTGCCATGATATTACTCCCCCTTATAGTCCTTGTCAAGTATTTTTCCGCCGGGGACAGATACGCCTTTCATGATTTTAACGCCTCTTCCGAGAACGGCGATCCCGGCGCTTTCTTTTTTCTCCTGTCCGACAAGAGCATTTTCTTCGATCGTACAATTCTCGTCGATAATGGAATAGACGACTCTCGCACCCTTTTTAATGACGGTGTCCGACATGATGACGCTGTCCTTGACAACCGCCCCTTCTTCGACGATGACGCCTGCCGCCAGAACGGAATGTTCCACCGTTCCGTCGATTTCGCAACCGAGCGCAATCATGGAATTATGAACGGTCGCTTTGTCCCCGATATATTCGGGAGGCGCCAAAGGATTGCGGGAATGGATCTTCCAATCAGAATCGCCGACGTCAAAGGCGGGATTTTCGCCGAGTAGATCCATATTCGACTCCCAAAGGGAAGAAATCGTTCCGACGTCTTTCCAGTAGCCTTTGAAGCGGTACGAAAACATTTTTTCTCCCGCATTCAACATGGTCGGAAGAATGTCCTTGCCGAAGTCCTTGCTGGAATTTTGATTCTCCTCATCTTCTTTCAGATATTTGAAGAGCTTTTGCGCCGTAAAGATGTAGATACCCATTGACGCAAGATTGCTCTTGGGTTCTTTGGGTTTCTCTTCAAACTGATAAATGGAGCCGTCGGGATTCGTATTGAGAATTCCGAAACGGGACGCCTCTTTCATCGGAACTTCGATTGCAGCGATCGTACAATCCGCACCCGTCTCTTTGTGCGCGCGCAGCATCTTGGAATAATCCATTTTATAAATGTGGTCACCCGAAAGAATGACGACATAATCGGGATTATACTTCTGCATAAAGTTCATATTCTGATAGATCGCGTTTGCCGTGCCTTCAAACCAGGAAGATTTTTTCTTTGCCTGATACGGCGAAAGAATATGCACGCCGCCGAATGCGCGGTCAAGATCCCACGGCTGTCCGTTCCCGATATATTCGTTGAGTTCCAGCGGCTCATACTGCGTCAGAACTCCGACGGTGTCGATTCCCGAATTGATGCAGTTTGAAAGCGGAAAGTCAATAATTCTGTACTTTGCGCCAAACGCAACCGCGGGCTTTGCAATATTGTTCGTGAGCGCGTAGAGTCTGCTCCCCTGCCCGCCCGCAAGCAACATTGCGACGCATTCTTTCTTTCTTGCTACCATATTAAATTTACCCCCTAACCGTTTACCATATCTATTATTCAGCGAGTTTTCCCTTCGCTACGGTTTTTGATTCTGTTTTCTTTCCCGCCGTACTTTTCGGCGCGGCGCTCTTTGCGCCCGACTTTGCAGGCTCTTCTTCGCGTACAAGATAAAGACAAGTCATTGCCGGCATATCGATCGGAATGGAATACTGTTTTCCGTGGCTCGGACGCGCAACCGCCGAAAGTGTCTTTTTACGGATTTTCCCTTCTCCGCCGTACTTGACGTCGTCGGTATCGAATACGATTTTATATTTACCTTTTTTGTTCACGCCGAGCAGATAATCCTTTGCGTCCGCCCCTGAGAAACTGACAAGTACAATGACTTCCTTTCCCTTCTTGTCCCGACGGATAAAGGACACGATATTGCGATCTCTGTCGTCGGCGGCGAGCCATTCAAATCCGTCCCAAGAGTCTTCGATTTCATAAAAACAAGCCGTAGATTTATAATATTCGTTTAATTCACGAACCATGACGGAAAGTTTGCCGTGTTTTTCATAGGTATCGCGCAGGAAAAATTCCAAGCCTTCATGATAATCCCATTCCTTGAACTGCCCGAATTCGTATCCCATAAAATTGAGTTTTTTGCCGGGATGAGCCATCATGTAGCCAAGGAAACATCTCACACCCGCAAACTTCTCCTCATACGTTCCCGGCATTTTATTGATGAGCGAGCATTTTCCATGTACGACTTCGTCGTGGGAGATCGGCAACACAAAATTTTCCGAAAACGCGTACATCATGGAAAACGTAAGGTTATTATGGTTATTCATGCGGAAAAACGGGTTGAGCGAAACGTACGAAAGCATATCGTTCATCCAACCCATATTCCATTTATAGTTGAATCCGAGACCGCCTACGTTTCCCGGTTTTGTAACAAGACCCCATGCGGTGGATTCTTCCGCGATCATAAGACTGTTCGGAAAACGGCGGAACACCGCCTCATTCAGTTTTCTTAAAAAGGCGATCGCTTCAAGGTTTTTATTTTCGCCGTAGATGTTCGGAACCCACTCTCCTTCGCGCTTATCGTAGTCGAGATAGAGCATCGAAGCGACTGCATCCACTCTGAGCCCGTCTACATGGTATTTATCAAAGAAGTAGCACGCTCCCGAAATCAGGAAAGAGACGATCTCGTTTCTTCCGTAATCGAAACGGCGCGTCCCCCAGCTCTTATGCTCCATTCTGTCCCACTGACTGCTCTCGTAGAGAGGCTGTCCGTCAAACTCGTAAAGCCCGTGCGCATCCTTGGGGAAATGCGCGGGCACCCAGTCGATAATGACCCCGATCCCCGCTTTATGGAACGCGTCTACAAGATACATAAAATCGTGCGGCGTTCC
>CAJUCM010000020.1 GCA_910585235.1 uncultured Christensenella sp. | reverse complement strand
CACCTCGTGACCGACCTCGGCAAATTCCTCGATCCCATTGCGGATAAGGTGCTCGTTTCGACGGCGCTGATCGTGCTTTTAACGGTGCCCGTGCCGTTTACCGTGGAGCCGTTCGGCTTTTACGGCATGATCGTCGCGGGCGTCTTGGTGGCGCTCATCTTAGCGCGCGAGCTCATCGTGAGCGGCTTCCGCATCATTGCGGCGGGCAAGCATTTGGTGCTTGCCGCCGACAAGCTCGGCAAGATCAAAACGGTGTTTCAGGATATTGCGATCGCGCTGTTGCTTGCATCGATCACCTTTATGTACGGCGGCGAAGAGGCGATCGACCACGCGTCGTACGTTGCGGGCGAAATTATCGCCTATATCGGGCTTGCGTGCTTTGTGGTCTGTGCACTCATGACGGTGATTTCGGGCGTAAATTATCTTATCAAAAACAGAGAAGTACTCAAAGACAATCATACGGAGAAAGGAGAGGGGGAGAATTCGTGAAATACGCGGTCATCGTATTGGCGAATATGAAAAATCCGCTCTCTTCGGTGGACTATCAGAGCGTTACGGACGCGTTTTTATCGGGCGGGGTGTTTCTCGACGAGGTGCTCGTTTTACCCTACGACGCGCCCGCCGCGGTATCCAAACATATCACACGGCTCTCGCAGGATTGCGACGGGATCTTTCTCGTATGCGACGGCGTTCTCAACGACTTTGCAAAGGGGACGGTGGATTCCGTTTCGGGCGGGAGCGTGAAATTCGAGGGGGTCTTAAAGGAGACGCAGGAGCGTATTTACGGCGTGATCCCCGCAGGAAGCGAGGGCGCAAGAACGGTGCTTTCGCAAGTCGTTCCCCGCATTGACAGGCGGAGAGGGCAGCGATATTGCCGTATCGAGTTGGGCGTTGCCGCCGCTCCCGAAGGGGAGGTCAGGCGCGCGCTGTCGTTTGCGGAGCGCGCGGCGGAGGGGAAACTGTTTCTACATGCGAGCGGGGAATACGGTCTTACAAAGATCGAAGTCGTGTATAACCGCGAAACGCCGAAAATGATCGCCGACGAAGTCGTGCGCGTGCTTGCGGGCGAACTTCGCGATTATCTCTATACGGTCAACGGAGAGTCCCTTCCCGCGCGGCTCGTAGATGCGCTCAAACTGCACCGCATGAAAATTTCCACGGCGGAATCCTTTACGGGCGGTGGGGTAGGCGGTGCGATCGTCTCCGTTCCCGGAGCGTCCGCGGTGTTCTACGAGGGCGTGAACGCCTACGATTCCAAGGCAAAGTGCGCCCGTCTCGGCGTGAACGAGTTTACGATCAAGACGAAGGGCGCGGTCTCCGACGAGACGGCTTACGAAATGGCTGCGGGTCTGATCACGGGCGGAAACTGCGATCTTGCGATCGCCACGACGGGCGTCGCGGGACCGGATTCGGACGGGTCGGGCACGCCTGCGGGGACTTGCTATCTTGCGGTCGGCACCAAACAGCGCATCCGCGTGTTCCGCTACGATCTTTTGGGCGACCGCGAGACCGTCACCAAAACGGCGATCAATTTCGCGCTCTTCCACGCTTACGAAGAGATCGGATAAAGGAGCAAGATATGAAAAAGCGTTTTTTGTTGATCGTTTCTTTTTTCTCGATTTTGTTTGCGGCGCTTCTCGTCGCGTGCGGAAAGACCGAAAAATATCCCGTAAGCGTTCAGGGCGTTCAGGGCGGACGCATTTCGTTGAGTACGTCCGAAGCTGCGGCGGGCGAAACGGTGATTGTCACCTGCACGGCGGACGACGGGTTTGTATATAAGGACGGCTCGCTGAAAATGAACGGCGATCCCGTGGAGGAGAACTCTTTCATTATGCCGGAAGAGCCTGCAATCGTCACCGCCGAATTTATTTCGCTCGACTTTGACGGAATGTATCTTTCCGTCGTCAAAGAGAACGACGGCTATGATTACGGCGTGATCGAATTTAAGCAAGAGACGCTCACGATCGGGGTCACGCTTGCGAAACGCGACTTTGTATTTTACGAAAATCTTTCCTACGAGCGCGACGGCTTAACCGTGACGGCAACCGTGAACGGCGCAGAATGGACGGCGGAAATCGGCAACGGCGTTGTTTACAGCGGCGGCGCGGAATACCTTAAAACGCGGGATATGGCGGAGACGTTCTATAAAACGTTCACCGAGATCACCGAGCAGAACGGAATGCAGAACGGCTATATCGAACGCGATTTTACATTTTCGGACGGCAAGCTGACGATCGATACCTATCTCGACAATTTGGAACAAATGCAAAGAGAATATCCCTGTAAAATGTTCGGAAATTTTGTTTACATCGACGAATCCGAAGATGCGGGGAATCAGAATCCCGCAATCGAAAAGCAGGTGAAATACGGTCTCATCGAAGATTTCGGCGGATATTACGGTTTTAACTATAATTTTTATATGCGCAAAGCCGCGCAAAGCGGCGCAGAGGAGCTGAACAGCGGAGACAATGATATGTTCTATCCGAAGGGCGGGGAAATTTCGCTTAAACAGGACGGCGCATATATTTTGAAAGAGTCGTTTAGTCCCTTTAATAAAGAGGTGTGGGATATAGACTGCTATGATTTTATCGCGTTGACGGGCGAGAGCCTTGCGTTCAGCCGCCACGGTACATATTACGACGGAGAGTTGCACTATCTCGGCGAAAATACGGCGTACGAAAGATACGGCAACGTCTTAAAAATATCCTATCCGTTTGATGAGCGGCAATTCGATTACAGATTTCAGGTGATCGACGAGAATACGATCCTCGTTAAGAGCACGATGAACCGGATCGATAAATACGTCTTTACGGAAAACGTTTCGCTTGACAGGGCGTACGGCGTTCCGTTCACCAACGAGGAATCGCTGACGAGCGTTTCGAGATACTATGAGGACGGCGCGTACGGCGATCTGTATTTCGATAAGAAAACGGGAGAGCCCGTCAAAACGGAGGAAAGAGGAAGCTATCGTATTTACGGCAATCTGATCGTGACGGACAGCGGGTTGGAGAAGGGGATCGAAGCTGTGGCTGAGCAGGATCCGGAGGTGAGCGAGCTCGGTTGCGATTATAAGATAAGCTCCGTAAGAGGGATCTATTGGAACGACACCTGCAACGGAAAGTCGGAGGTAGAGATCAAGTTCTGGAAACGGCTGAAAGGCTGGGAAATCATTATTCCGATAAAAGCGTAAAAAATCAAAGGAGACATACATTTATGAACGAAGAAAAATTAAAGGCGCTTGACTCCGTGCTTGCGCAGATCGAAAAGGCTTACGGAAAGGGTTCTATCATGAAGCTCGGCAACAATGCGGGGAATACGGAGATCGAAGTCATCCCCACGGGTTGTCTGTCCCTCGATCTGGCGCTGGGGATCGGCGGGCTTCCGCGCGGCAGGATCGTAGAAATTTACGGACCCGAATCTTCGGGTAAAACGACGGTTGCCCTGCACGCAGTCGCGCAGGCGCAGAAGATGGGGGGCATTGCGGCGTTTATCGACGCGGAGCACGCGCTCGACCCCGTATATGCAAAGCACCTCGGCGTCAATCTCGACGAACTCTACGTTTCCCAACCGGATACGGGAGAGCAGGCGCTGAACATCGTCGATTCCCTCGTGCGTTCTTCGGCGGTGGATATTATCGTCGTGGACTCCGTTGCGGCGCTCACGCCCAAGGCGGAGATCGAGGGCGAAGTGGGCGATTCCGTCGTCGGCGCGCAGGCGCGCCTCATGTCGCAGGCTTTGAGAAAGCTCGCGGGCATTACGAACAAGAGCAATACCTGCGTGGTGTTCATCAACCAGCTCCGCGAAAAAGTGGGCGTTATGTTCGGCAATCCTGAGGTCACGACGGGCGGCAAGGCGCTCAAATTCTACGCCTCCATCCGTATCGACGTCAGAAAGACGGAGATCCTCAAAGATACCGAGGGTGCGGCGGGTAACCGTACGCGCGCAAAGGTCGTCAAAAATAAACTCGCGCCTCCCTTCCGTCAGGCGGAATTCGATATTATGTTCGGCGAGGGCGTTTCGCAGGAGGGGTGCCTCATCGACCTCGGTACGCAGTACGACGTCATCAAAAAGAGCGGCGCCTGGTACAGCTATAACGACAATAAAGTTGCGAACGGCAAAGAAAAAATGCGTCAGTTCCTCAAAGACAATCCCGAACTTGCAAGCGAGATCGAGTCGAAAATCCGTGTTGCGGCAAAGGGAATGTCTGCGGAAGAAATCGCGGGCGAGACGGGAGAGGAAAATCAATGAAGTACGGCTTCGTAAAAGTGGCGGCGTCGAGCCCCGAACTTCGGGTCGCCGATCCCGCGTTCAATGCGAAAAAAATCATCGGTTCGATTCAGGAACAGGCGCAGAAAGGGACGGAGATTCTCGTTTTTCCCGAACTTTCCGTCTGCGGTTATACCTGCGGCGATCTTCTGTTGCAGAAGACGTTTACGGACGGTTGTCTTGCCGCGCTGAAAGAGATCGCGGCGGCGACGGAACATCTTAAAATGCTCGTGTTTGTGGGCGTTCCCGTACTCTTTGGCGGAAAACTCTATAACTGCGCCGCGGCGGTGGCGAACGGACGGATCGCCGGGATCGTGCCCAAGACGCACATTCCCAACTACGGCGAATTTTACGAACAGCGGTATTTTACGCCCGCGCCCGAATGGGGCGCGTTCACGGCAGATTTAGGCGGTACGCCCGCGCCCTTTTCCAAGCGGCTCCTGTTCTGCGACGGAACGGACGGCAGAGTGGCGGTCGCGGCGGAAATCTGCGAGGATCTGTGGGCGGCGAATTCTCCCTCGGACGAACACGCGGCGGCGGGGGCGAAGATCATCGTCAATCTCTCCGCGTCCAACGAGACGGTCGGAAAGCGCGAATACCGCAGATCGCTTCTCACCGCGCAGTCGGGCAAGAGCGTATGCGCATACGTCTATGCGGATGCGGGCGTTTCGGAGAGTACGTCCGACTCCGTCTTTTCGGGCAATCACTTCGTATTTGAAAACGGCGTCTGCCTTGCGGAGACCCAGCCTTTTACGGGCGAAGTCTGCGAAGCGGAGATCGACGTCGGCTTCCTCAACCATGAGCGCAAGCGCGTCAATACGTTCGTGACCGTGCCGCAGGGGAGCTTTACCGAAAAGAACGCGTACACCGTCTGTCCCTGCAACTTTTTAGGCGACGGGGATCTGACGTTGCGTAAAGTTTCCCCCGAACCGTTCATTCCCGAAGATAAGAACGAGCTTGCATCGCGCGCGCAGACCATTCTCAATATGCAGGCGAACGCGCTTGCCAGGCGGATCGAATATACCAAATCGAAGACGGCGGTGCTCGGCGTTTCGGGCGGGCTGGATTCCGCGCTGGCGCTTTTAGTGACGGCGCGCGCGTTCGATCTTCTCAAAAAGAAACGGAAAGACATTCTCGGTTACACGATGCCCGGTTTCGGAACGACGGACGCGACGAAGAGCAACTCCATGCTTCTTATGAACACGCTCGGCATTACCGCAAAGACCGTCGATATTACGGAGACGGTCAAAAGCCATTTCAAGGACATCGGACACGATGCGGAAGATATGAACGTCACTTACGAGAACGCGCAGGCGCGCTACCGCACCATGGTTTTGATGGACGTTGCCAACGAAACGCAGGGGCTTGTGATCGGCACGGGCGATTTGAGCGAACTCGCGCTCGGCTGGTGCACCTACAACGGCGATCACATGAGCATGTATGCAGTCAACTGCTCCGTTCCCAAAACGCTCGTAAAGCACCTTGTGCGCGCGGAGGCAAAGCGCCTCGGCGGAAAGGTAAAGACGGTGCTTGAAAAAATTCTTGCGACGGAAATTTCGCCCGAACTTCTTCCGCCCGACGCAAGCGGGGAGATCCGTCAGAAGACGGAAGAGCTGATCGGCAAATACGAGATCAACGACTTCTATCTGTATAGTTTTCTCCGCCGCGGAGACAGCCCGAAAAAGATGCTGTATCTTGCGGAGCGCGCGTTCAAAAACAAGTATCCGCGCGAGCAGTTAAAGAACACGCTCGTCAATTTCTATCGCCGCTTCTTCTCGCAGCAGTTCAAGAGAAACTGCGTGCCGGACGGCGTCAAAGTGGGGTCGGTGGGACTCTCCCCGCGCGGCGACTGGCGTATGCCCTCCGATGCGGAGGCTTCGCTCTGGCTGAAAGAAATTGAAAATTTGTAAGTTTTCGGAATAAAGTATAATATAATAAACGGAGATGGGTTATATGGCATTTGACAGAGATTTTGTTTGGGGTGTTTCGACAGCCGCCTATCAGATCGAGGGTGGCGCGTTTGAGGGCGACAAGGGACTCAACGTCTGGGACGTGGCGTCCATGACGGAGGGGCGTATTTTCGAGGGACATCAGGGACATATCGGTTGCGATCATTTCCACAGGTTCCGCGAGGACGTCGCGCTCATGAAAGAACTCGGAATCAAGCATTACCGCCTTTCCGTAAACTGGTCGCGCCTTTTGCCGCACGGCGTCGGAAGGATCAGCGAGGACGGAAAAAAGTTTTATCTCGGACTGTTCCGCGCGCTCAAAGAGGCGGGAATTACTCCTTGGGTCACGCTTTTTCATTGGGACTATCCTTACGAACTCTATCAGAAAGGGGGTTGGCTGAACAGCAACAGTCCCTCCTGGTTTGAAGAGTACGCCGAGAAAGCGGCGATCGCGTTCGGGAGCTACGTCGATCATTATATCCTCATCAACGAACCGCAGTGTTTTATCGGACTGGGACACGCCGACGGCGCGCACGCGCCCTTTCTGAAACTTCCGCCGCGCGACGTTCTGAAATGTTGCCATAACGTTCACCTCGCCTGCGGACGGGCGGAAAAGGCTCTCCGCAGAGTTTGCGGAAGGGGCGTTAAGATCGGCGTTGCCGAGGCGTACTGGCCCTCCCTTCCTCTGACGGGGGCGGACTATGAGGCGGCGAAAAACGATACGTTTGCCTGCCACCGCGACTACGGCAGCGCGGCGCTCTGGCTCGATCCGCTCGTACTCGGAAAATACCCTGCGGACTACCTCGAATGGATGAAAGAGAACGACTTCGTGCCGTCCGCCAAGGATATGTCCGTCATCCGCTCCAAGCTCGATTTTATCGGATTCAACACCTATTCGGGCAACTACGTAACGCTACATAACGGGGCGGTCACGCCCGTTACGCCCGCGCCGAACGTGCCGAAGACGGATATGCGCTGGAACGTTCATCCCGATTCGATGTACTACGGACCGAAATATCTGTATGAGCGTTACGGCTTGCCGCTCGTCTGTACGGAGAACGGCGTCGCGCTTTCGGAATGGAAGGACTTGGACGGAAAAATTCTCGATTACAGCCGTATCGACTTTTTGAAGCGGTATCTGAAAAGCCTTTCCCGCGCCGCTTCGGAAGTTCCCGTCAAGGGATATTTCCAGTGGTCGTTTATCGACAACTTCGAGTGGGCGGAGGGATTTTCAAAGAAGTTCGGTGTTGTCCACGTTGATTATGAAACGGGCGCGAGAACGCCCAAAGAGAGCGCGTATTTCTATCGGGACGTGATCGCGTCGAACGGCGGAAATCTCTGAGAAAATAAGGAAATAAGTTAATTTTTTGAAAAGGCAAATCGTTATTTGCCTTTTTTCATGTCGGAATTTTTTATGTTCCGACTTCGGCTTTCTTAATGTTATCCCCTTGACAGAAAATGAAAATCGTTGTATAATAAATTCAAAGTGCCGTATTTCGGGTTCTCGGATACGGTAAAAAAGAATTTATTATTCAAGGAGGCTGAAATATGCAACAGTTTTTCGGTCTGCTCCTTGACGTAGCTATGCCGGTTGCGATTTCGCTCTTTATCGTGCTTCCCCTTGTGGGGATCGGGGGCGGGATTTTGGCGACGTGGCTGATTCTGAAAAAAGTTTCCAAAAAGAAATCAGAGAAAAAGCTCGACGACGCAGAGAAGAGAGTCAAAGAGATGCTCGAAACTGCCGAAACGCAGGCAAAGCAAATCAGAAAGGAAGCGCAGTTAGAATCCAAGGAACAGGACATCAAAAGAAGAAACGATTTCGATCACGAGATGAAGGAGAAGCGCGCGGAACAGCAGCGCACGGAAGCCCGTCTCAACCGTCAGGAGGACTTTCTCGAAAAGAAAGAGAACGAGCTCAACAAAAAGATGACCGCTCTTGACGAACAGCGCGAAGCGCTCACGCGCCGCACGCAGGAACTTTCCAAAAAAGAAGAGGTCGTTGCCCGCCAGCAGGAGCTGATGACGCAGGAACTCGAAAGAGTCGCCCAGCTCACCCGCGAAGAGGCGAAAAAGCAACTCACCGAAGAGATTTTAGACGAGACGCGCCGCGAATGCGCGGTGCAGGTGAGAAACCTCGAACAGGAAGCAAAGGAAGAGGCGGACATCAACGCGAAGAACATTATTTCCCTTGCGATCCAGCGTTGCGCAGCCGATCATGCGTCCGAAACGACGGTTTCGGTCGTTCCGCTCCCGAACGACGATATGAAAGCGCGCATCATCGGCAGAGAGGGCAGGAACATCCGCGCGCTTGAAAACGCGACGGGGATCGAGCTCATCATCGACGATACGCCCGAAGTCGTCATTCTTTCGGGATTCGATCCCGTCAGACGCGAGGTTGCCCGTCTGACCCTTGAAAAGCTCATTCAGGACGGCAGGATCCACCCGGCAAGAATCGAAGAGACGGTCGAAAAAGTACGGAAGGAACTCGATCAGCAGATCAAAGCGGCGGGCGAAAACGCCATGTTTGAAGTGGGAATTTTCGGACTTCATCCCGAAATTATCAAGCTCATCGGGCGGCTTAAATTCCGCACAAGCTACGGGCAGAATGTTTACCGTCACTCCATCGAGGTCGCAAACCTTGCGGGACTTATGGCGCAGGAACTGGGGCTCGACGTGAATTTCGCAAAGCGCGCGGGACTTCTGCACGACATCGGCAAAGCAGTCGATAAAGAACAGGAAGGAACGCACATTCAGCTCGGCGCCGATCTTGCGAAAAAGTATAAAGAAAACGCGATGATCGTGAACGCCATTATGGCGCACCACGGCGATGTGGAACCCAAGACGATCGAGGCGGTTCTGGTGCAGGCGGCGGACGGAATATCCGGCGCGCGTCCCGGAGCGAGAAGGGAGACGGGCACGAACTACGTCAAACGTCTTGAAAAGCTCGAAGAGATCGCGGCGGGATTCAACGGCGTAGAGCGCAGTTTTGCGATACAGGCGGGCAGAGAAGTGCGCGTCATCGTAAAGCCCGATCAGGTGGACGACGCAAAGGCGCTCTTCCTTGCAAAGGATATTGCCAAAAAGATCGAGACGGAACTCGAATATCCGGGTCAGATCAAGGTCAACGTCATAAGAGAGTTCAGAAGCGTGGAATACGCAAAATAAAATCAGCAAGCGAAAACGCCCGTTGGACAGACGGGCGTTTTTTTCTGCACAAAAAACAGTGGGACTGCATAGAATATATTACGGCTGAACGCCGAAGATATTTTACTCACAGAGGTCTTGATATGTGCAATACTTGTTGTTCGTCGAACTTTGGCGGCAGAAATTCCAATTGCGGCTGCGTAAATCTTTTATGCGAATTCGCAAACGCGCTCAACAACTTTTTCACCGATCCTTGCAACAGAGGTTGCGGTTGCAAGTGCAAGTGTAACGGAACCCGTAACGCATGGCGCAACGGGTTTATCGACGGCTGGGACAGCGCGCGCGAACACTGCGGGTGCGGTTGCAACGGCGGGAATAACCGTAGCGGTTGCGGGTGCGGTTGCAACGGCGGGAATAACCGTAGCGGTTGCGGATGCGGCTGCAATGGCGGGAATAACCGCGGTGGTTGCGGATGCGGTTGTCACCACACGCATGATTTAAGCGCTCTCACCGATTGCGGAAATTATGACGCGTATTATGCGCGTCAATACGGACTTACCCGCAACGGCTGCTGCTGTTCTCTCTGAAATTCCGATCTATGCGCCCCCTCGCAAGAGGGGGCGTTTTTGCTTAAAAAATATTCTGAAATACTTGCAAAGAATACGGCGCTATGTTATAATGCTTTTCAGGGTAGCGGCAATGAATATTCCAAAGTTACACAAACCAACAAAACGTCAGGTTCTGAAATTTCTCAGATACTCGCTGATCGTCATTCTCGGCAACGCGATCACGGCGGCGGCATCCGCGTTTATCATTATTCCGAACGACTTTACGATGGGCGGAACGACGGGGCTCGGTCTGTTTGTGAGAAATCTCACTAACAAAGAGTGGGCGGTCACTCTGACCGTCTATGCCGCGAATATCGCGCTGTTTATTTTAGGCGCGGTACTGCTCGGCAAAAAGTTTGCGGTCGCCACGCTCGCGGGAACGCTTTTGTATCCCTCTTTTTTAAGTTTATGGCAATTTGTGAACGGAAAACTCGGAAGTCCGTTTTTAATAAGACCAGTGGAGGGATTTACGACCGACATCAATCAGCCGCTTTTGGGCGTTATCTTCGGCGCGCTCTTTTTCGGGCTCGGCATCGGGATCGTGGTGCGCGTGGGCGCAAGCACGGGCGGAACGGACGTGCCGCCGCTCATTCTGCATAAATATTTCAATTTTCCCGTATCGGCGGGAATGTGGATTTTGGATATTTCCATCGTTCTTTTGCAGTTTGCGGCAAACGTGGGAATGGAAAATATTTTATACGGCGTTCTGATCATGATGATCTCGTCGTTTATCGTCGATAAAGTATCTATGATCGGAACCAAGCGGGCGCAGGTCAAAATTCTCAGTAAAAAGCACGAAGAGATCAGAAAACTCATACTCAATAAACTCAACCGCGGCGTAACGCTTCTGAACGGCAAAACGGGATTCCTCAAAGACGACTGCTATATGATTTTGACGATCGTGTCGTTCAGGGACGTCGTAAAACTTCGGAACGCCGTGCAGAAGATTGATCCCGAAGCGCTCTTTATGGTGAGCACCATTTCCGAGGTGCGCGGCAGAGGCTTCTCTTCCGATCGGGTGGTTCTTCCGCGAACGGAAGAAAAGGACGTCTCTCCGGAAGATATGCAGGAGGTCTCGCCGCCTGAAACGAACGATTTGAAAATTCCGCCAAAAGGAGAAAAGGAAGAACCCGCGCCGGTCGATCGGGACGGGACCCAAGCAGAATAAATTTCAGTGAAAAATCAAAGGGGGGATTGTGTCATTGAATAAGAAAGTATTTTGTAAATTTTTATTGAGAACGGCGTCGTTCGTCATTGCGGCGCTGTTCATGTTTTCGTTAGCGGCTTGTAAGAACGATGACGGTGTACATATGCACAGGTTTGCAGAAACGTTGACGCAGGATAAAACGGAACATTATTACGAATGCGAATGCGGAATGAAAAAAGACGTCGAAGCGCACAGCTATGTGAACGGCGTGTGCAAGTGCGGAAAAGCCGACCCGAACGCGCACCGGCACGATTTTACGGGCGCGTGGGTGCAGGGCGAGACGGAGCATTATCATAAATGCAGCGGCTGTGAGGAGACGCGGGACCGCGAAGCGCACAGCTATGTGAACGGCGTGTGCAAGTGCGGAAAAGCCGATCCGAACGCGCATAAACACGATTTTACGGGCGCGTGGGTGCAGGGCGAGACGGAGCATTATCATAAATGTAACGGTTGCGAAGAGACGCGGGACCGCGAAGCGCACAGCTATGTGAACGGCGTATGCAAGTGCGGAAAAACCGACCCGAACGCGAAGCCAGGATATTCGTTCCCCGAAAGCGTTAATTTCGGAAACGACGTTGCGGTACACGATCCCTCCGTTTTCAAAGACCCGAAAACGAACCGATATTATGCGTTCGGTTCGCACTTTGCGGTCGCTTCCTCAAACGATCTTATTCACTGGACGCAGGAAGTCTATGACGGGAGCGCGGAGGATTCGGGACAGCGCGAAGCGCAGAAATTATACGGAAACGGCGTCAACTGGCGCACGGTCCTTACCAAGGCGGTCGCGCACGCCGGTACGAGCGCGCCCTCGACCTGGGCGCCCGACGTGGAGTACTATAACGGAAAATACTATATGTATGTTTCGCTCTCCTCGTTCGGTTCCAACCGATCCGCGATCGTGCGGGTAGAGGCGGACAGCGTTCTTGGGGTTTACGGAAACGAACAGATGATCGTCAAAAGTTCCAACGGCGACGATCCGAACTGTATCGACCCCGAACTCTTTTACGATAAAGAGGGCGGACTGTGGATGGTTTACGGCTCGTTCTTCGGCGGAATTTATATCAAAGAGCTCTACAATTCGGGCGCAAATTGGGGACTTCCCAAAGAGAGCGGGTTCGGAACAAAATTGTGGCAAGGCGCGCTCGGCGCGGCGGAACAGGGCGGACCGGAGGGACCGTATATTTTCCATGGCGGCGACTACTATTATCTGATGGTCAGCGACGGAAGTCTTTCCTCGAATTATCACATGCGCGTGGCGCGGAGCACGAATCCCGCGGGACCGTATTACGATATTACGGGCGCGGATATGGCGGCGGCGCACGGCAAGGGGAACAAACTTGCGGGCAACTGGCAATTCGACGGCGAAACGGGCAAGGCGGCATACGGGCACAACTCGGTGTGCGAGATCGACGGGGAATTTTTCGTCGTGGCGCACATGCGCTATTATGAATACGGAAACGTGTCCGGCGGACATAACGTGCGCGTCCACAGGCTGTTGTTTAACGAACAGGGCTGGCCGATGCTTGCCTCCGAACGGTATGCGGGCGAAACGCTCGGAACGGTCGAAGAGCGCGAGATCGCGGGGAAATACGATCTGATCCTGCACAGCGAGGGAACTTCCGCCGCGTTTGTAACTTCTACGCGGTATACTTTTACGGCGGATCATAAAATCACGTTGAACGGCGCGGCGAGCGGAACGTGGAGTTATAAAGAGGACGGAAATTTTATCGGGATCACTTTGAACGGCGTGACTTATCGGGGAACGGCGATCCCGGTGTGGACGGAAAACGGAGGCGTGATCTCCTTTTCGGCGGTATCGGATACGGGCAGGAGCCTCTGGGCGAACGGAAGTATCAAAGCGCAGGATCCGCAACTGAATATCATCCAACAGGTTTCGGGCTCTGCAAACAATACGATTGTTTCGGCGTTTGACGCGGAGGGCGGATTTACGGTTTCTTTCCGTTCTACCGTAACGGGTACGGCGGCGGGCGACGACTGGAATGCGCTTGCGCTCGTTTGCAGAGGCTTGCAGATTAGTCTTCCCAATCTGCGCGCGACCGCTGGGAACGCGGCGGGGCTTGCTACGGCGGATATGTACCCCAACGGGGGCGGTATGAACGTGGGAGGCGCAAATTGGAATTGCTATTTAGGCAAGAGTAGCTTTGTTACGATCGCGCTTAGTTTGACGGACGGCGTAAAATTCTATCAGAACGGCGCGTGCACCCAGAACTACCCGATGACGGATCCTTCGGTCAGTGCGTTCGTCAACGCATTTTTTAAGGGCGTCGGCGAGGAGGGATTCATATTTGCAGAGAGCGGATTTACGGCAATCGATCTGATCGTATCGCGCGGAGCGGCGAATGCGGATATGGCGGCGGCGATCTATCATTATTACGGATGAAAGGAAAAGGGGGAAATATGATGAAAAAATTCTGGAAAGGACTTATGATCGGAACAGCCGTTCTGATGATGGCGACGGGCTTGTTTGCCTGCAAAAGAGGAAATCCGCAGGAAGGGGTTAATAATGATTCTACCGTAGGCGGCGGGACGGGCGATATTACCGATCCCGGAACGGGAGACGGTACGGATACGCCCGAAGCGAAAGAGCTGCATTTCGGGTCGGACCCTTTTGACGGCACCTGGAACGAGACCGTTCCGGGGATCGGTCTCATGCTCTATTGCGACGCGACCGATCAGAACGGAAACAGGATCGAAGATATTTCGACGGTCGGAAAAAAAGTGACGTTTACCGTAGAAGAAGGCGCGACTGCCGCGGGCGCTGCCGTGAGGGCGACGAGCGGACAGCAGTATTTCGTGGCGACGGGCGCGGGCAAAGCGACGGTCAGGGTCACCGTGAAAGACGGCGAAGAGACGATCGATTCGACCAAAGAGATCACCGTCGCGGAAGTGGGAAGCGGAAAGACCTACGAAAATTTTACGGCGTTCGGTCAGTCCGTTTACGGCGGAAAACTGAATATCAATCTGGATGCGGACGCAACGGCGGGCGAGCCAGCCGAAACGGGAAGAAAGGGGCTTGTGATCACGAAGAACGGGTTATTCGTAAACCGCGGAAGAGATATTACCGCAACGGGAACGGTCGGATTGCTGTACTGCGGCGACCTCGGCGACAATTTTGAAGTGACGATGGACGTGACGGTGCGCCATATCGCCGATTCCGACAGCTGGAACAGTTTGATCTTCAAGTTCTGGACGGGAAAGGGGATCGGAAGCGACGGAGAAGCGGGGAACTGGTACGTCAACTGGAACGGAGGCTGGAAAGAGGCTAAGCTCGGCGCGAATAAGGACGGGACTGCGCTCGGCGCGTCGTCGAGTTTGGACGATAACGACAGAAAGGATAAAGTCGAGGCGGGCAAAATGTTTACGCTGAAACTTTCAAGGGCGGTCGCAGGCGGAAAGGCGACTCTGAAAATGGAATACACCATGAACGGAACCGACTATACGACCCTCCTTTCGATCGCGTCGAACGTCTCCGAGGCGGCGGGCAACGCGGGGGCGAACGTCGTTAATGTCGTCGTTCAGCACAGCTTTGCGGCGGCGGGCTCGCTTGAAATCGGCAATATCGTAAAAACAAAAAAATAATTCATAACGGCAGGGCACGGCAAAACGCCGTGCCTTGTTCTTTGAATTTCCATAAAATTCTTTACAAAGCGTAAGGAATATGATATAATCAAGACAAATCCAAACGATAAGGTAGGGAACGATATGCGCTGTATGTACTGTGACTGCACGGAGAGCAAGGTGATCGACTCGCGTTCCGCGGACGACGACAGAACCATCCGCCGCCGCCGCGAATGTATGGGCTGCGGGAGAAGATTCACGACCTACGAGACGATCGAAGTGACGCCCGTCCTCGTCGTGAAGTCGGACGGAAACCGTCAGGCGTTCGACGTGGGCAAAATCAAGCGCGGCATCGTAAAAGCCTGCGAAAAGCGTCCCGTGCCTGCGGAGAAGATCGATCGCCTTTCGGAGGAGATCGCAAAGCGGGTCTATAATTCTATGGAGCCAGAAATTTCGTCCAAGGCGATCGGCGAACTCGTCATGGAGGGGTTGAAGGAACTCGACGAAGTCGCGTATGTGCGCTACGCTTCCGTATATCGCTCCTTTAAGGATATCTCCTCGTTTATGTCCGAATTGCAGAGCATGATGGAGAAAAAATCGAAATAATTCCGGAGATCGTATGAAAACGAAAATTGTCAACGCGGGCGGTCTTCTGATCGGCGGCGGAACTCTTTCCGTACAGAGCATGACGAAAGTAAAGACGGGCGACGTAGAAAATTGCGTCGCTCAAATTCTCCGTCTCGAAGAGGCGGGGTGCGAGATCGTCCGTTCGTCGGTGCTCGACGAGGAGGACGCGCGCGCTTTTGCAAAAATCAAAGAAAAAATCCATATCCCGATCGTGGCGGACGTTCACTTTTCGGCGCGGCTTGCGGTTCTTGCCGTGGAGCACGGCGCGGATAAACTGCGCGTCAATCCTGGCAATTTAGGCGGAGAAAAGGAAATTTCGCTCGTCGCGGACTGTATCAAGCGCCACGGCATCCCCGTGCGCGTAGGGGCGAATACTGGCAGTATCGAAAAGCGCCACTACGAACAGTACGGCAGAAGCGCAAAGGCGCTCGTTTTAAGCGCGCTGGAAAGCGTAAAGGAATTTGAAAGACGCGGCGTTGAAAATATCGTCATTTCGGTCAAGGCTTCGGACGTGCCGCTCACCGTCGAGGCGTACAGGCTTCTGAGCCGCGAGACGGACTATCCGCTCCACGTCGGCGTAACGGAGGCGGGCGCGGGCGAGGCGGCGCTTGTAAAGAGCGCGGTCGGGATCGGCGCGCTTTTGGTGGACGGGATCGGCGACACGATCCGAGTTTCCCTGACGAGCGATCCCGTGGAAGAGGTGTATGCCGCACGGCAGATTTTAAGGGCGTGCGGACGGGATAAGGAATACGTGGAAGTAGTTTCTTGCCCCACCTGCGGGCGGTGCGAATACGACTGCCGCGGGCTCGCAAAGCGGGTGAACGAGCGCGTCGCGGGCGTAAAAAAACGGCTGAAAGTCGCCGTTATGGGGTGCGTGGTGAACGGACCGGGGGAAGCGAAAGAGTGCGATCTCGGAATCGCGGGCGGAAAGGACGCGTGCGTGATCTTCTACGGACAGGGCGGTCAGATGCGGGTAGGAGCAGATGACGCGGAGCGCATATTTTTTGAAAAGCTGGAAGAACTTTTGAAATGAAGAGCAAGGCATATTTAGAGGAAATAAGAAAATCGGCGGGACTGGAACGGGCGATCCTCAAAGAGATCGTCGTCGAGGGTAACCGCGCGACGTTCCGCCTTATCACCGATAAAACTTATACGGACGGCGACGTGAAATACGCCGCGGAGGTTTCGCGTAAATTCGTGCCGGATGGTTTTACAGCGGACGCGAACGTGATGAAATCCGTTCCCGAAAGCGCGGCGGTCGCGCGCTATATCCGCGACTATCTCACAAAAAAATATCCCGTGGTTTCCGCCTTTTTTGAGGAGGGAGATATTGCCGTCTCCGCAGGCGCGGGCGGCGGGCATTTCGTGATTTCCATGAGCAAGGACGAACAGTCGCGCTTCCGCAGAGCGGAGATCACCGACGAACTTGCAAAAGAGCTTTCGCTCCGTTTCTGCGGCGCTTGGAGCGGGGAACTTCTGACGCGCGAGCGGGGAGAATTTGAACTGAAAGAGGAGGAAGAACCGCAGGAATACGTTCTGACGAGCAGGTTTTTCCCCATTGTGGACTATATCCCGATCGACGGCGCAAAGCCCGAACGCGCGATCTATATTGCCGACCTCAATTCCGAAGCGCAGGACATCACCGTATGCGGGAGCGTCGTCTATGCGGAAGAGCGCACGGGCAAAAACGATAAACCCTATTTTTCCTTTACGGTGAGCGACGGAACGGGACAGCTGAGAACGGCGTATTTTTCCAAAAAAGCCACGATCGAAAAAGTGCGGAAAATCAAACGCGGTGACGTGATCTGTCTTACGGGCAACAATGAGATCTATAACGGGGGACTCTCGTTTTCGGCGAGAAAGGTGGATTTCGGAATGCCTCCCAAGAATTTTGAACCTCAGCCCCGTCCCTCCCTGCCCGTCCCCGTGCGCTATAAAAAGGTGTTGCCCGTGAGTATTACGGACTTCGAGCAGAGCGACATGTTCGGCAAAGCGTCCTTGCCCGACGATCTTGTGAACCGTGACTTCGTCGTGTTCGATCTGGAAACGACGGGACTGAACAATTCGGAAGCGGGCGGTATGATGGACCACATCATCGAGATCGGCGCGGTGCGTATCCGCGGCGGGAAAGTCACGGAAAAATTTTCTTCTTTCGTCGCCTGTCCCGTCAAGATCAGCGACGAGATCACGAAGATCACGGGGATCGACGGAAGTATGCTCGTAGGCGCGCCCGAAGTGGGCGACGTGATGTCGGACTTTTATAAGTTTTCCGACGGGGCGGCGCTCGTCGGGCACAACGTGCAATTCGATATTAAGTTCGTCAGGCACTACGCGGGGATCGGGGGCTACCGCTTCGAGCACAGGCTCTACGATACGCTCTCGTTTTCGCAGCAGGTGCTCAGGCTCTCGAACTACAAGCTGAATACGGTCGCCGATTATTTCGGATTCAAGTTCAACCACCACCGCGCGTTCGACGACGCGTACGTTACGGCGAAAATTTTTATCGAACTTGCGCGCATGAATCAAGGACTTCCCCGTTTCTGAAAAAAAATTTCCCGAAAACGCTTGCGTTTTTCAGGACGGTATGTTATAATCCAATTGCTTAATCTGATAGGTGCGTGGATTGAGAGCGGTTCTCCGCTCTCAATTTGCTTAAAGAGGGGACGGAATTGAAAGTAAAACCCGTAAAAGAAGTGATCGAATATTTACAGCCCGTCGTGAATGCGTTCGACGCGGAGATCATCGACGCGGAGTGGAACGCGAGGGAAAATTCCCTGACGCTTATCATCGACAGTCAAAACGGCGTCGATCTTGATCTGCTCGAAAAGATCCACCGCGCGGTGGACGCTCCGCTCGATGAGCTCGATCCCACGTTCGGGGGCGCCTATACGCTCAACTGTTCGAGCCCCGGTCTTGACCGACCCTTTAAGACGGAGCGGGATTTTTTAAGGCATATCGGCGACAAAGTCGAAGTACACCTCTACGCGCCGACGGACGGGAAGAAGTATTACGAGGGAGAACTGCTTTCCTTTCAGGACGGTTGTTTTAAGATCGCGACCGCGGAGGGAGAACGGGAATTTCCTCTGGAAAAGACGGCGAAAGTCTGTCTCTTGATCGAAGTATAAAAAGTCCGTCTTAGCGGGCGGAATCATCAATAAGGAGTTATTATGGTAAACAAAGATTTTTTTGCGGCGCTTGCCGATTTGGAACGGGAAAGGGGAATTTCGGAAGAGGTGTTCCTGGGCGCGCTCTCCACGGCGCTTGCGTCCGCTTATAAGCGGATCAACGAGGGGAACAGCGCAAACGTAAACGTTCAGCTCAATCCCGAAAAGTGTACGATCCGTTTTTACTATACGCGCACCGTCGTCGATACGGAAGAGGCGGGGGAGGGCGAAATTACGCTTGCCGACGCGAAGCTCGAAAAGAAGAGCGCGAAAGTGGGCGATGTACTCTCCAAAGAATTTGTTCCCAAAGACTTCTCGCGCATCATGGCACAGACCGCAAAACAGGTCATCATGCAGCGCCTGCACGAGACGGAGCGGGACAACACGCTCTCCGAATTTACTGATAAAGAGGGGGAACTCATGAGCGGGCTTGTCCGCAAAGTGGACTCCCGCAGCGTTTACGTCGAACTCGGCAAGGGGACGATCGAAGGGATCTTGCTTCCGCAGGATCAGGTCCCCGGAGAGAGATACGAAGCGGGCGATAGGATCAAAGTATTCGTCAAGCGCGTCAAGAGCGGCGGCAGAAACGCGCAGGTACTTGTATCGCGCTCCGCTCCCGGACTTGTGAAACGGCTCTTTGAAGAGGAAGTGCCCGAAATCAAACAGGGCGCGGTTCTCATCAAGGGCGTTGCGCGCGAAGCGGGTCACAGAACCAAACTTGCGATCGCTTCCGCTGATCCGCATATCGATGCGGTCGGCGCCTGCGTCGGCAACAAGGGCGCGCGCGTGAATGCGGTCGTGCAGGAACTCGGCGGAGAGAAAGTGGATATTATTCTGTACAGCGAAAATCCGCTCGAATTTATCGCAAAAGCGCTTTCGCCCGCGACGGTCGTTTCGATCACGCAGACGGACGAGAAGTCCGCGGTCGCGGTCGTTCCCGACGATAAGCTCTCGCTTGCGATCGGCAGAGACGGACAGAACGCCCGCCTTGCGGCGCGGCTCACGGGCTGGAAGATCGACGTAAAGAGTGTATCGGCGGCGGAAAAGCTGCATATCGGGGAGTATGAAACGCCCGAAGAGACCGAACCCGAAAGCGTGACGGAGACGGACGGCGGCAGCGATGTCTCTTAAAAAAGTTCCTCTCCGCATGTGTATGGCGTGCAGAGAGAAAAAGAGTAAAAAGGAGATGCTCCGTATCGTGAAAAACGGGGACGGCGTGCATCTCGATTTTTCGGGGAAAGCGGAGGGGCGCGGCGCGTACCTGTGCGACCGCGAGGAGTGCCTGAAAAAACTCATCCGCTACAAGCTCGTGAACAAGACGTTTTCGTGCGATGCGGGCGAAGAGGTGTATCGGGCAATCGAAGAGGAATTCCGTGGGCACAAACAAGATTGAAGCGTATCTTGGATTTTCGCTCCGTGCGGGAAGCGCCGTGCTGGGGTTAAATTCCATCGAAACGTTAAAAAAGGGAGTATGCTGTCTGCTTCTCGACGGGGGCGCGGCGAAAAATTCCCACAAACAAGCCCGCAAACTGAGCGAACGGTTTGCCTGCCCTCTCATCGTCATAGAGGGCTTGGGCGCGCTCGTTAAGCGCGAGGGCTGTAAAGTGATCGCTATCAAAGATCCCTCGCTCGCGGGCGCTATCTTGCGCGAGGCGGGCGAACAAGGTATTTCGATCGAAGGAGTAATCGGGTAAAATATGGCAGTTGACATTATCGAAAAATTAAATTCTCTGCTCGGCGAGAAGGGTGCGGGCGCAATTACCAAAAAAATCGCGAACAATGAAAAAAATATCTCCGCGCTTCTGAAACGGCTCGGCGAAATGCAAGCCGAAAAACGCGCCGAGGAAGAGGCGAGAGCGGCGGAGGAAGCGGCGCGCCTCAAAGAGGAGGCGGAGAGAAAAGCGGCGGAAGAGGCGGCTTTGCTCAAAGCGGAAGAGGAAAAGAAGAAAGCGGTTCAAAAGGAAGAGGAACTCAAAACAGAAGCGCCTGCGGCGGAAGAAAAGCCCGCGGCGGCTCCCGCGCCTTCGCCTGCGCCCGCGCCCGTCAATAAAGCTCCCCAACAGCCCGCCTCCGCGAACGTTTACCGTCCCGCAGGCGGCGTCGGCGCACAGAAGAGCGGCGCGCCGAGACCTCCCGTAAACGGACAGAGAAACACCTATATTCCTTCGCGCCAGCAAGGAGCGGGTGCGCCCCGCACGCCGGGTGCGCGTCCTCCCTTTAACGCGCAGCGTCCGCAGGGCGCGGGCAGTTTTCAAAGACCGCCCCGTCCCATGGGCGGATTGCGCACGCCCGCGGCGCCCCCGCCTCCCCCTCCCACGCAGAGGAGAGACGCGCCGAAGAAGTTTGAAAAGACGTACGTCGAGCGCCGCCCCGTCAACAAGCGCGCGCTGATCCGTCAGCAGGGAGCGGACGTAAACGACTTCGACGAGGATAAGAGCGGCTACCGCAAAGCGCGCTTCGGAAAAAAGAATCAGAAGAAGGAATCGCAGACCATCAAGATCGAACACGCGGTCGTGACGAGCAAGGAAATTCCCATCAAGGAACTCTCCGAAAAACTCGGCATTTCCGCTGTGGAGATCACGAAACGCCTCTTCAAAGAGGGCGTTATGAAGACGGTCAACGAATCGATCGATTACGACAACGCGGCATATATCGCGCTGGAACTCGGTATCGATCTCGAATATAAGCCCGCCAAGACGGCGGAGGAGACGCTCATTGAAGAGCACGGCGCGGACGAGAGCGAAAACACCGTCACCCGTGCGCCCGTCGTGACCGTCATGGGTCACGTTGACCACGGCAAGACTTCCCTTCTCGATAAGATCCGTTCGACGAACGTGACGGCGGGGGAAGCGGGCGGCATTACCCAGAGTATCGGCGCATACACCGTGACCCTTTCGGAGGGCAAGCAGATCACCTTTATCGATACGCCCGGTCACGAGGCGTTCACGGCGATGCGTGCGCGCGGCGCGAAGATCACGGACATCGTGGTTCTCGTCGTCGCCGCGGACGACGGCATCATGCCGCAGACGGTGGAGGCGATCAATCACGCGAAGGCGGCGGAGGTTCCCATCATCGTCGCCATGAACAAAATGGATAAACCGCAGGCGGAGCCCGACAAGGTCAAGCAGGGGCTTTTGAATCACGGACTCGTCCCCGAAGAGTGGGGCGGCGACGTGATCGTCGTGCCCGTGTCCGCAAAGACTGGCGAGGGGATCGACGCGCTTCTTGAAAATATTTACTTGCAGGCGGAGATGAACGAACTCAAAGCGAATCCCGACCGCGAGGCGCGCGGCGTCGTCATCGAGGCGAAACTCGACAAGGGCAAGGGTCCCATGGCGAGCGTGCTCGTGCAGAACGGAACGCTCCACACGGGCGACAATCTCATTTCCGGCATGACGATGGGCAGAGTCCGCGCCATGTTCGACGACAAAGGTAAAATGGTCAAAGAGGCGGGTCCCTCCATGGCGGTCTCCGTTTTAGGGCTTGAAGACGTTCCCAACGCGGGCGACGGAATTTACGCCGTCGATCAGTCCCTCATGAAGAAAGTGCAGGAAGAGAGAAAAACGCATTTGCGCGAATCCATGGTCAAGGAGACGCAGAAACTCTCTGTGGACGATTTCTTCAAACAGGCGGAGTCGGACGCGAAAAAGGCGTTCAACCTCATCGTCAAGGCGGACGTGCAGGGTTCGGTCGAGGCGCTCAAAGCGTCGCTTCAAAAACTTTCCAACGAAGAAGTGGAGATCAAGATCCTTCACGCGGCGGCGGGCGCGGTCAACGAGAGCGACGTCATGCTGGCGGAATCGGCAAAGGCAATGATCATCGGCTTCAACGTGCGTCCCGACAGCAAGGCAAAGACGCTTGCCGAACGCTCCCATGTAGACGTCAGGCAGTACCGCATTATCTACGAGCTTTTGGACGATATGGAATCCGCTCTGAACGGAATGCTCTCGCCCAAGTATCAGGAAATTTACATGGGCAAAGCGGAGGTCAAGCAGACGTTCAACATCACGGGCGTGGGCACGGTCGCAGGTTGCTATGTGACCGAGGGCAAGCTCGTCCGCGGCGGCAAGCTGAGGATTTACCGCGACAACGTAATGATCGTCGAGGGCGGCGTCAAACAGCTCAAACGCTTTAAGGACGACGCGAAAGAAGTCACTTCCGGTATGGAATGCGGCTGTGCGATCGAGGGATTCAACGAAATCAAGATCGGCGACTTTATCGAATGCTATCTCATCGAGGAAGTGAAACGGGCATGAAAGGGCAGAGAAACGACCGCGTTGACAGCGAGTACAGAAAGGAAATATCCTCCGTCATCGCGGGTGCGCTCAAAAACAAAGAGCCGGAGCTTAAAGGGATCATCTCCGTGACGGCGGCGGACGTTGCGCCCGACTTCAAGACGGCGAAAATTTATATCAGTATTTTGGCGAAGACCAAGGAAGAGGAGGAGCGTTCGTTTTCGGTCATTGCGGAAAACGCGGGCTTTATCCGTCACGAACTCTCGCTCGTCATGCGCACGCGCACCGTTCCGCAACTCACGTTCGTGCGCGATTCGAGCATGGAATACGGCTCTAAAATGGATGCGCTCTTTTCCGGTCTGCACGAGCATAAGGACGACTGAATGAACTCACTCAAAGAAATTGCAAACGTTCTGAAAAAGAGCAAAAGCGCGGTGATATTTACGCATATGCGCCCCGACGGCGACGCGATCGGGAGCGCAATAGCGCTCTCCCGCGCTCTTTCTTTACTCGGAATCCGAAACGAGGTGTTGAACGAAGGCGCGGTCCCCGACCGTTTTTCCTACCTCGGCGGCGTGAAGGAAATCAAAAACGCGCCCACGTTCGACGCGGAATTATTTATCTGCGTCGATTCGAGCAACGAATCGCGGCTCGGAATGCTCCGCGATACTTTTCTTGCGGGCATAAAACATAAGATCACCGTCAACGTCGATCACCACATCTCGAATACGAACTACTGTAAATACAACTTTGTGAGGGACCGTGCGAGCAACTGCGAAAATATTGCGGAACTCATCAAAGAACTTGGCGTCACGTTTACCAAGGAGATCGCCGAGGCGCTCATGACGGGCATGATCACCGATTCGGGGGGGTTTTCGCACAGCGACGTCAACGGGGATTCTTTCCGCGCGGCGGGCGACGTTGCCGACGCGGGCGCGGACGTGAACCGTATTTATTACGAGGCGATGAAAAAACAGTCGCGTCCCCGCGCGCAGTTCTTTCTGAAAGCGCTCTCCCGTCTCCGCTTTCTGCTCGACGACGCGCTCACGATCGTCGTCGTTCCGCAATCCCTTTTGAACGAATTCGGTTTGAAGTCGGATGCGACCGAGGGGCTTGTGGATTTCGGACTTACCATAGAAAAGACGGAAGTCAGCGTGTGCATTCTCGAAGTGAAAAAGGGTCAGTACAAAGTTTCGTTCCGTTCCAAAGGCAAGGTGAACGTGAACGAGACGGCGGGCGTGTTCGGCGGCGGCGGGCATATTCTCGCGAGCGGTTGCGTTCTGTTCGGCGAAGAGGAAGAGGTCGTCGATAAAATCAGGTACGCGGTCTGGCAGAGGCTTTGAGCGGAGACGGTTAAGATGACGGGTTTTATCAACGTGAATAAAGAGACGGGCGTGTCGTCCGCCTTTGCCGTAAACCGCATTAAACGGCTTGCCAAAACGCCCGCGGGTCATATGGGAACGCTCGATCCGCTTGCTTCGGGCGTGTTGCCCGTGGCGATCGGAAACGCCTGCCGTCTCTTCGATTATTTTTCGGACAAGAAAAAGACGTACCTTGCGCGGTTCCGCTTCGGCGTGACGACGGAAACGCTCGACGGCGAGGGAGAAAAAGAATTTAAGGGAAATATCCCGTCCTTTCGGGAGATCGAAAACGCGCTCCCGTCCCTTACGGGAAAAATCATGCAGATCCCGCCCGCATACAGCGCGAAGAGCGTGAACGGCGTGAGAAGTTATAATTTGGCGCGCGCGGGCAAGCAGGTGGAGCTTGCGCCCAAAGAGGTGGAAATATTTTCCTTTCGTCTGACGGAACAGACCGCGCCCGACGAATTTGCGTTCGAGATCGTCTGCGGGAGCGGCACCTATATCCGCGCGCTCGCCCGCGACATTGCGGCAAACCTCGGAACGTATGCTTATATGAGCAGATTGGAACGTACGGCAAGCGGCATCTTTACTTTGGAGAGCGCCGTTTCGCTCGAAAGGCTGACCGCGGAAAATATCGGGCAATACCTCATTCCCACGGAGGAGGTGCTTCCCTATCCCGTACTCGATTTGGAGAGCGATCGGGTGTTCAACGGACTTTCGGAGCGCATCGAGTGCGCGGACGGGTTCTATAAACTCTACCGCCGCGGTAAATTTTACGGGATCGCAAGCGTCACGGACGGATTTGCGAAGGCGGTGAAAAAGTTATGCTGAAAGTTTTGCGCGGAGAGGAACGGTATCCCGCGCCCTGCGCGCTTCTTTTGGGCGGGTTCGACGGCTTTCACGCGGGACACATGGCTCTGTTGCAGGAAGCAAAAAAAACCGGTCTGCCCGTCGGGCTTACGAGCATTTCGGGCTGTAAGGCGGGGAGCGATATTTTCACCTTTGCCGAGCGGGAAAAAATTTTCGCGGACGCGGGATTTTGTTTTGTGCTGGAATTTTCGTTTACGGAACATTTCAGAAATACTTCGGCGGAAGATTTTATCGGAGATCTGTTTGCGAGAGCGAATGCCGAAGCGGTGTTTTGCGGCGAAGATTTCCGTTTCGGAAAAGGAGCGGCGGGAACGACAGCGCTTCTGAAAGCGCTTGCGCCCTGCCCCGTGAGCGTTCTGCCGCTCAAAAGCGAAAACGGAGAAAAAATCTCCTCCGGAAAAATCAGAGAATTGCTGAACTGGGGGAGAATGCGGGAAGTCAACCGTCTGCTCTGTTCCGGTTACTTTGTAGAGGGGATCGTGGAACACGGGCGGGAAGTCGGGCGGACGTACGGTTTTCCCACGCTCAATCTCACTTATCCCAAAGAGAAATTTCCCATAAGGGAGGGGGTTTACGGCGGATATGCGGAAACGGAGGCGGGGACTTATCCCGCGATCGTCAACTTCGGCGCGCGCCCCACGTTCGGGGTGGCGGAAAAGAAAGTCGAAGCGTACCTCAAAGGATTTTCGGGGGATCTGTACGGAACGCGGGTGCGCGTGTATCCCACGGAATTTCTTCGTCCCGTACAGAAATTCTCTTCGGAAGAAGAATTAAAAAAACAATTGGAAAAGGACGTTGCAAGAGTATGATCAAATTCGGACCGAGCGGCAATTCGGAAAGTTTTTATGCGGAGGGATTTACGCATAGCGAGGAATCGGCTACGTTTGTCAAGGAGCGCGGGCTCGATTGCTTTGAATATTCGTTCGGGCGGGGCGTCCGCATGACGGAGAGCAAGGCGATCTCGATCGGGGATGCGTTTTATGAGGCGGGCGTGGAAATTTCCGTTCACGCGCCCTACTTTATCAACCTTGCAAACCCCGACGACGAGATGGCGGCAAAGTCCTACGGCTATGTTCTCGACAGCGCAAGGGCGTTGAAACTCATGCAGGGAAAGCGCTGTGTGTTCCATCCCGCGACCGAGGGGAAGGAAGCGAGGAGCGTCGCCTTTGCGCGCACGCTCGACAGAGTAAAAGTTTTAAGGGATTATATCTATCTCAACGATTTGCAGGATCTGACGTTCTGCCCCGAAACGATGGGAAAATTGGCGCAGATCGGCACGGTGGAGGAGATCACGGAGATCTGCCTCGTCGATCCCGTGTTCACGCCCTGCGTCGATTTCGGGCATATAAACGCCCGCGAACAGGGTTCGTTGAAACGTGCGGAGGACTACCGCGTCCGCCTTTCCTACATGATCGAAAAACTCGGCTATGAAAGAATGAAAAATTTTCACGTCCATTTTTCTAAGATCATGTACGGCGCAAAGGGGGAGATCAAACATCTCACGTTTGAGGATAAAGTGTACGGTCCTGAGTTCGGACCGCTTGCCGAAGTTCTGCACGAGTTGAAATTGGAGCCGTATATCGTGAGCGAATCGGCGGGGACGCAAGCCGAGGACGCCGCCGAAATGAAACGGGTCTATTTTTCAATTCAATCAAAGTAATTTTGACCGCTCCCCATGGAGCGGTTATTTTTTTGCGATTCCGTCAAAAATTGACCTGAACCGATCGATATATGCAAAATTGTGTAAAATGATTGCCAAAAATCACAATATATGGTATAATTTGGGAGCGGAATATTTTCGGCACAATTTTTTGCATACGATTTTTTTCGGAAACCCTGCCTGATGAGGTACATATGGAAGAAAAACAACACTATAATGCGAACGATATTACGATCCTCGAAGGCTTAGACGCCGTGCGTCTGCGCCCCGGTATGTATATCGGTTCTACGGGACAGAAGGGATTGCATCATATCCTCTGGGAGATCGTGGATAACGCAATCGACGAGGCGGCAAACGGCTATGCCGACTCGATCGACGTGCGGATCTATAAGGACGGAAGCGTATCCGTAGAGGATAACGGACGCGGGATCCCCACGGACATTCACCCGAAAACCAAGGTTTCGGGCGTGCAGGTCGTGTTTACCCAGCTCCATGCGGGCGGTAAATTCGACGAGCATAACTATTCTTTTTCGGGCGGTCTGCACGGCGTCGGCGCGTCGGTCACGAACGCGCTCTCCAAGTGGCTCAGAGTCCGCGTCTATAAAAATAAGAAAATTTACGAAATGGAATTTCATTCCTATTTCGACGAAAAAAAGAATAAATACGAGTCGGGCGTTCCCGTCGCGCCGTTAAAGGACTTGGGGCGCAAAACGGACAAGCACGGCACGTTCGTGCATTTCATGCCGGACGAAAAGGTGTTCGCCACGACGAATTTTCAGCTTTCGACGATCTCGAACCGCCTCAACGAGCTTGCGTTCCTCAACAGGGGACTGAAAATCACGCTGACGGACGAGCGCATTACGATGAACGAGTTCAAGGGCGAGGCGGAGGACGACGAGAACGTTCAGCTCGACCTCATGGGCGTGACCCAGCCCTATTCCGTCACATACTGTTACGAGGGCGGGATCTCCGATTTCGTCGTACACCTCAACGAGGGCAAGGCAAAGCTCTATCCGAAGCCCCTCTACTACAAGGGGGAAAAGGACGGCATTCTCGTCGAGTTTGCCATTCAGCACACTTCCGACTATACGGAAAATCTCTTCTCGTTCGTCAACAATATCCCGACTCCTGAGGGCGGTTTTCACGAAATGGGTTTCCGCGCGGGAATCACGCGCGTTCTCAACGACTACGCGCGCGAGACGAAAGCGCTCAAAGAAAAAGACCCCAACTTCCTCGGCGACGACTTCCGCGAGGGGCTGACGGCGGTCCTCTCCATCAAAATGAAGAACGTGCAGTTCGAGGGGCAGACCAAGACGAAGCTCGGCAATCCCGAAGCACGTTCTCCCGTTGAGGGCTGTACGTCGGAGGGGTTGCACGAACTCGCGGCGAACAAGGAATTCAAAAAGACGTTCGACGAGATCGTCAAAAAAGCGCAGGGCGCGGCGAAAGCAAGGATCGCCGCCCGTCAGGCGAAGGATACGGCGCGGGCGAAGAACAGTATCGACTCCTGGACGCTCGTCGGAAAACTTGCCTCCTGTACGGGCAAACACCCCGAAGAAAACGAACTCTTTATCGTGGAAGGGGATTCCGCGGGGGGAACCGCGAAGCAGGCGCGCGTTCGCCAGTTCCAGTCCATTCTGCCCCTTCGCGGAAAACCCTTGAACGTGGAGAAAAAGCGGATCGATCAGGTTCTTGCGAACGAGGAGATCCGCACGATCATTTCCGCGCTCGGCGCGGGGATCGGGAACGACTTCAATCTCGATAAGATCAACTACCATAAAGTCATCATTCTTTCGGACGCCGATCAGGACGGATTTCATATCCGCTGTATTCTTCTGACCTTTTTCTTCCGCTATATGCGCGAGCTGGTGAACGCGGGCAAGGTGTATATCGGAATGCCGCCCCTCTATAAAGTATATAAGCAGGGCGGGAACGTAGAGGAATACGCCTACGACGACAACGAGTTGCAGGAGAAAATCGATAAGGTCGGCAGGGGCTATCTCATCCAGCGCTATAAGGGTCTCGGTGAAATGAGCGCGGAACAACTTTGGAAAACGACGATGGACCCCGAACGCAGAAATCTGACGCAGGTGACGATCGAGGACGCCGTCGCCGCCGATAACATGATCACGACGCTCATGGGCGATAAGGTGGAGGGCAGAAAGGAATTTCTTGCCCGCAACGCAAACTTCAACAAAGAGGACGCGTTTATCGACCGCGTGAAGCTCAAAAAGGAGAACTCCGATGAAGAAAAATGAGAAGAGGGAAGAACGCGCGGGCACGCTGTTCGTCACGCCGCTCGAAGAGGTGCTTCCTTCGAGCATGCTCCCGTATGCGGAGTTTGTCATTCTCGACAGAGCGCTTCCCCGCGTGGAGGACGGATTAAAGCCCGTTCAGCGCAGAATTTTATATACCATGTACGAAATGGGGCTGACCCCCGATAAACCGCATAAAAAGTCGGCGCGTATCGTCGGCGACTGCATGGGTAAATATCACCCGCACGGGGATTCCTCCGTGTATGATGCCATGGTGCGCATGGCGCAGGAATTTAACATGGGCAGAACGCTCGTGAACGGTCACGGCAATTTCGGCTCGGTGGACGGCGACCCCGCCGCGGCAATGCGCTACACCGAGGCGCGTTTGGAACCGATCGCGCTCGAACTTCTGCGCGATCTCGAAAAGAACACCGTTCCCTTTTCGCTCAACTTCGACGATTCGTTAAAAGAACCCGATATGTTGCCGGGGCGATTCCCGAATCTTTTAGTCAACGGCTCTTCGGGCATCGCCGTGGGACTTGCGACGAATATCCCCCCGCATAACCTTGCGGAGTGTATCGACGGCGTGGTCGCCTATATCGATAAACCGTCGATCAAGCTCAACGAAATGCTCGGCTATATCAAGGCGCCCGACTTTCCGACGGGCGGGTGGATCATTGCGAACGAACTGAATCAGGCATACCGGACGGGCAAGGGCAGGATCACGCTCCGCGCCAAGATCGCCGTCGAGGACGGCGATTCGGAAAACAAAAAAAATATCGTCATCACCGAACTTCCCTATCAGGTCAACAAGGCAAATCTTTTGAGAAGGGTCGCCGAACTTCGGGAAGAGAAAAAGGAAGATTTTGCGTTCATCACCAAAGTCAGCGACGAATCGGATAGAAACGGAATGCGCGCCGTCATCGAGGTGCGCGCCGATTCGGACATCAACCGCGATCTGAAACTGCTCTATAAGCACACCGATTTGGAAACGACGTTCGGCATGAACATGGTCGCGATCGCGCGCGGAAAGCCCGTACAGCTTGGGCTTATGGAGATCATCAAGAACTACGTCGCCTATCAGAAGGAAGTCGTTCTGCGTCGTACGAAGTTCGAGCTCAATCAGGCAAAGGAGCGTTGCCATATTTTAGAGGGGCTGATCGTCGCCGTTCGCAATATCGACGAAGTCATCAAGATCATTAAAAAGGCGGAATCCACTTCGGATGCGCGCGAAAAACTCCGCCAGCGCTTTTCCCTCTCGGAGAAGCAGGCGCAGGCGATCCTCGATTTGCGCCTTGCCCGCCTCACCAAACTCGAAGTGTTCAAGCTCGAAGAGGAGCTCAAAGCGCTCAAAGAACGGATCGAAAAGCTCACGGCGATCGTCGGAAGCAACCGTTTGCAGTTGCAGGTGGTCAGAGAAGAAATTCTTGAAATCAAGAAAAGATATAAGACGCCGAGAAAATCGCAGTACGTCTTTTCGGAAGAGGAGGCGGCGGCGGAGCGCAAGGATATTCGCGGTCCCGGAATCAAGAGCCATATGCTCATATGCGCGAACGGCAAGTTGAAGTGCGTCAGCGAGAAGAACTTCAATATGTCGAACAGGTCGGTCACGGAAAAGACGACGCTTGCAACGGTGCCGAAGAAGCGCGTTTCGGTCATGTCCGACCAGACGGTTCTCATCTTTACCGACAAGGGCAACTGCTACCCGCTCCCCGCGGAGAGCGCGAACTGCAAATACGGCGACGGCGGATTTTCGCTCGACGAGTTCTTTAACAACGTTGACGACGAAAAAATCGTGTCGATCGTACCCGCGGGGGACGAGGGGAAACTGCTCTTCTTCACCAAGCGCGGTATGCTGAAATGCTCGGAGCGCAGCGAGTATGCAACAGGAAAAATTCCCTATCCCGCTCTGCGCTTAAACGACGGGGACAGCGTCGTCTCCGTTCAGCTCGACGAGGACGACGACTACGTTACGGCGTTTTTCGTGACCCGCGACGGAATGTGCCTCAACGCGAAAAAGGACGATATTCCCGTGCAGGGAAGATTTTCGGGCGGGGTCAAGGGCATGAATCTCAAAACGGGCGACGAAGTCGTATTCGGCTCGCAGATCGACGGCGAGGGCGAGATCGTCGTTGCGACGAGCGAGGGAAGATTCAAGCGCGTGATCGCCGCGCAGGTCGATCCCATTTCGCGCAACTGCAAGGGGGTGAAGATCGCTTCTCTCGGCGGGGAGCAGGTCATCTTCGCAAACTATGTGACGGCGCCCTATCAGCTTGCGCTCGTATTCAAGAACGGCAAGATGAAAGAAATTTCCACCGAAGATATTCCGATCGACGCAACCAACACCCGCGGAAGAACGGTCAAAGGGGTCAAGGAAGCGCCCAAAGCGGTCTTTGCAATGGACTGAGTTCACGGATTTTCTTTTGCTCCGCAAAAGAAAATCCCGTGAGTGTCAAGGACGTGAAAATGCAGAACAACTTAAATGTGAATATCAAAAGCCCCGCCGTTCGGCGGGGCTTTTCAGTCGTCGGTTACTCCTGTTAGATAATCGGTAGTAACATGAAAATATTCTGCGATTGCAATTATATTGCTTAAAGTCGGTTCTCGTAAACTGTTTTCCCATAAACTGATTGTGCCTTTACTGACTCCGATCTTCTTTGCAAGCTCTTCTTGTCCGATTTCCTTTTCTGTGCGCAAGTATTTTAATCGTTCTGCAAATTTATTCATACATATATTTTTCTCACTTTTGTAAGAAAATTGCTTGACTTCTTACTATTGCAAGAATTATAATAGTGTTATGCAAGATACGAATGATAAAATCGAAATAGAGAATTTTATTCAAGAAATACGCGACGCATTAAAAGACGTTTTTGTTGCGCAAATTCGTAAAAGAGGAACGGAGCTTGATATAGAATTTGCAAACGGTCAAAGATTTACATTGGCGCTATTTGAAAATGCACCGAAAAAATCTTTATAAAAGAATGTAAGAATAAGAACAAAATTTGTAGGGCGTGGCGTTCCCGACACGCCGCCGGACGGAGTTGCGGAATCAAAGTGACGGAGCGCCGCCCCGCTTTCTAAATGGCAATACCTTGGGCGGCACGAGCCGCAGGCGAAGTAGGACGTCGCTCCCTACTATGACGGCAAAATCGATATATATTATTTTTACGATAAAATACTTGCATTTTTTCAATTTCGTGATATAATATAGTTACAACTGAATTTTCTTTGGGGCGGGGTGCGATTCCCCACCGGCAGTAAAGTCTGCGAAGAGCGTATACTCCCGAACGGGTGAAATTCCCGTACCGACGGTATAGTCCGGATGATAAAAGAAAGGAAAAGCGTATTTTTTTTGCGCCCCGCATTTTTGCGGGGCGTTTTTTACCGGAAGAAAATTCTGTCATTTTCGGAGGTATATTTATGGAAGAAATTCAAACGGAGAAAAACGAAGAGGCGGCAACGGAAGAAAAAGAGCAGAGAGGCACGCGGGGCGCGCGGACAAAAGCAATTGTTCTCGAACATTTTTCCGCGCCGCGCCTTGCATACATGGCGTTGTTTACGGCGCTCGCGTATGTTGTGACCTTTCTCGAATTTCCGATCTTTCCCGCAACGCCCTTTCTGAAATTAGATTTTTCTAACGTGTTTTTTCTCATCGAGGGCTTTATTTTCGGACCCGTGGAGGCGATCGTCTCGATCGGCGTCAAAGAGTGTCTTTCCCTGATCGATTCGCAGACGGCGGGCGTGGGGGAACTTGCGAACTTTTTAATGTCCACGGCGTTTATTCTGGTCCCCGCAATCGGTTACCGCTTCTTAAAGGGAAGAAAATGGGTCTCGCTGTTTCTCGTGTTTGCCTGTTTCGTGCAGATCGGCGTAAGCGTTCTCGTCAACCGGTTTATCAATTATCCCTTCTTCGGCGCGCTGTTCGGATTTGACGGAAAAGAGATGTTCGCCGATACCTATGAGTTTGTTCTTCTCTTCAATCTCATCAAGAGCGTTTCGATCAGCGTTCTCGTCTTTTTGATCTATAAACCGCTCTCCAAATTTATCAAAGCGAGCGATCTGCGTTTTCAGAAACGGATGCAGAGGGCAAAAGAAAAGCGTAAAGAAAGAACGGAGTAAATTAAGAAATTTGATTGCAAAATTCTGCCGTATGCGGTATAATACCGTATATGGCAGTTTTTGTTTCGCAAAGCGAAAAAGAGACGATTGCGTTCGCCGAAGAATATGCAAAGACCCTCCGCGCGGGCGACGTCGTCTGCCTCGAAGGGGAGATGGGCGCGGGCAAGACGGCGTTCGCAAAAGGCGTTGCGCGCGGTCTTGGGATTTTGGAAGAGGTCACGAGTCCGACCTACGCCTACGTCAACAGCTATCAGAACAAGCTCTTCCATTTTGACTGCTACCGCGTGGAGAGCGAGGAGTTCGCGGAGGCATTGGGGTTTTCCGAGTACTTCGAGCTGGGCGGGATATGCCTTGTCGAGTGGAGCGAAAATATCAAAGGACTGCTTCCGAAGAACGTAAAGAGGGTTTCGATCAAGGGAAGCGGGGACAGAAGGGAGATCGTATTTTGAACTTTCTCGGCGTTGATACGAGTGCGGAATATCTGACGGTTATAGCCGTCAGGGACGGAAAATGCGAAACGCGTTTTTTGAACGATTGCGCGCGCTCCCATTCCGTGTGCCTCATGGAGGAGATCGACAGGGCGCTCTCCGCCCTGAAAATGAAGCCGTCCGACTGCGATTTTTTTTCGGCGGTGGTGGGTCCCGGTTCTTTTACGGGGATCCGTATCGGCATTTCCACGATAAAGGGGCTCTGTCTTGCAACGGGAAAGCCTGCGCTTCCCGTCACTTCTTTCGAGGTGCTTGCATACGCTGAAAGAGAGAAAAAACTTCTCTGCACCGTCGATGCGGGACACGGGTATTACTATGCGGCGGGCTATGATGACCGCAAGCTGACGATTCCGCCCGCTTACATTCCGTGCGAAGCGGCGGATGAGATCGTAAAGTCGGGTTATCAGAGAATTGACCGCACGACGTGCGATCCCGCAAAAGGGTTTTTGGAAGCGGTCACGGCAAAAGCGGGGCATACGGTGGCGGTCGGCGAACTGTCCGCGCTGTATCTGAGAAAGTCTTCTGCGGAAGAGAACTTGAAAAAATAGGAGATCTGAATGAACGGGCGTGAGTGGACGACGGAAGATTTAGCGGAGATCGCGAAACTCGAAGAAGAGTGTTTTACAGGCGACTCATGGTCGCAGCGTATGCTTGCGGACTCCTTTCTTTCGGGCAGTTTCTTCGGCTCGCTCCTCGAAGAGGGAGACGGGATCACGAGCTACGGCGGAATGCGCGTCGTCGGCGAAGAGGCGGAGATCGAACTCATTGCGACGGCGGAAATGTATCGCCGTTGCGGACGGGGCGGAAAGATTCTGGATGATCTTTTGGAGGAAGCCGCGCGCCGCGGGGTCAAAAGCGTCTTTCTCGAAGTGCGCGTCTCCAACTCGGCGGCAATGCTTCTGTATCTGAAAAAAGGGTTTAAGGGCGTCTATGCCCGTTCCCGTTACTATTCCAACGGAGAGGATGCGATCGTCATGAAAAAGGAGCTTGCTTGACGGGCGTCGTTCAATACGGAAGAGGAAAGGACTTGATCTTTCTGCACGGGTATCTCTCATCCAAAGAGAGCTTTTATCCCCAGATCGAATATTTTTCAAAATTTTTCCGCGTCACGGCGTTCGATTTTCCGGGATTCGGGGAAGCGGAACCGTTAAAGACGGCGTTCTCCGTCGGCGACTATGCCGACTGGACGGAACATTTTCTGAAAGAGATGAAGATCGAAAAACCGCTTGTGATCGCGCATTCCTTCGGCGGAAGGGTCGCCGTCAAGTGTCTGTCGCGGGGGGATCTGTTTGAAAGAGCCGTCCTGTGCGGCTGTGCGGGGATTATTCCCAAGCGCGGATTTCGTTATAAAATGCGGGTCGGGACTTACCGTTTTGTAAAAAAGATCGCGCCGCGGTATGCCGAACAGAAATTCGGGAGCGCGGAATACCGGTCGCTTCCGCCCGTCATGAAAGAGAGCTATAAAAAAATCGTCAACGAGGATTTACGCAAAGATGCGGAAAAGATCCGCGTTCCCGTACTGTTTATCAACGGAGAAAAGGATACGGAGACGCCGCTCTCTTCGATCAGAGTCTATGAAAAAGCGATCGCAGACAGCAGGGTGAAAGTACTGCGCTCTGCGGGACACTTTGCGCATTTAGATAATCCGCTCGCCTTTAATCTGGCGGCAGAGGAGTTTTTCAGGTGACAACCGAACTTTGGTATTATATCGCCGCGGGGGCGATCGTGGCGGCAACGCTTTTCTGCCTGACCGCCTCGTCCATGCCCGCGATCATGCAGCAGAGCGGCTATTCGAGAGAGGGCTTTCTCGAATGGTATTATGAACGCGGCAACATGATATTAGGCAGACACGCGCTTCTTGCGCTCTGTCTGTTTCTTTTGACCGCGCTCTTTAATCTGTGCTTTTCCTTTCTCGACGTGGGGTGGGCAAATCTTATTTCGCTCGCGCCCTTTGCGGGAATGTGCCTGTTGTTCCGCTTTTCGGACAGACGCGCGCTGAAAGTTCCCGTCAAGCGAACGGGGCGCATTATGCGCG
>CAJUCM010000019.1:27978-36003 GCA_910585235.1 uncultured Christensenella sp. | reverse complement strand
CATTCGTTGCCGCTACGGGGAATGCCGTAGAGCGTATCCGCGTCGAAGATCGCTTTGAGCCCCGTGATTTCGAGGGCTTTGGAATTGTGAACGTAGAGACTGACGGAATCGCTCGCCGAAACCGTCACCGCGCTTCCCGCGATCGTCACCTTTTTATTCTTTCTGTCTATGGCGGTGATTTTTCTGCCGTCCATGACTTTCGCCGTGGCGCTCCACATATCGACGATCATGCCCTCGGCAAGATTTTCCGTGCCGTCCACGGTATAGACCGATCCCGTCGCGCCCGTCACCTTTGCGATCGCGCCCGAACCGTCGCCGAAGAGCATTCTGCCGAAGTTGCAGGACGCGCTCTCCACAAGCGATTGCATTTCGTCGTTGAGAAGATCGACGAACGCGCCCTCGTTGCTTGCGGAGGAGCGGATCGCCTTATCCGAAATTTCGATCGTTCCGTAGAGATTTTTCAAAGCGGAAACAAACTGCTCGTAGCGGTTGCCCGACGCCGTGGGAAGCGCGCCCGTCTCCGTGCCCGCGCCGATCCCGCCGTTTACACCCACTCTGACCGCTTTTCTGACGTCTCTGCCCCACACGTCCGAAGCAGTCTGTTTGATTTTGGCGAGAAAGGGATTCACGCTCTTATTGAGCTGATCCGCCACCGCGCCGAGGTAGTAAGATTTTAATACATTGTCTGCCGTCTGCGTTGTTACCATAAAAAATTTTTCTCCTTATTCCTTGTTTTTTTTAAGATAGCTAAGCGCCATCGCGCCCGCCTCGCCGAACGTTTTGGGGACGGCTCTTTCCGCCGTGACCCCCACGCCCGAATTTGCGAGAAGAGGCACGCCTTTGAGCGATGAAAGATAGTCGCTTAAAACGCGTGCGCGCACCCCTTCGTTTTCGTTGACCATGCGGTAAAGTTCGTCTTCCCGCACCGCGCCCGCCTCACCCTTTTGCGTTTTGGCGTCTTCGAGCGCTTTCAGCTTTTGACTGCGGCGGGTAAATTCCGCTTCCAGCTCTCCGTAAGCGCGCAAGAGGGCGTCCACGCTCTTAAATTTCCCCAAATCGGGCAGGGCTTGCGCCTGCGCCTCATCGGGATTTTTCTGTTCGTTCTCCTCCATGTAGTCCTTCCTCCTTTTCCGAAATTTCCTCCGCCGGCTTTTCCCCCGACAGAGAGCGGTGTGCGGCGAGGTGTTTTAAGATCCGCTGCTTAAACGCCCCGTCCTCTTCTCCGCCCGAAAGGAGCGCGCGCGTATGCTCGGCAATATGCAGACCGTGGTCGTCGTAACCGTCCGCCTCTACGTCGCGCTCTTTGAGACGGATATTTTCCCGTTCCGCCTTTTTGAGGTGCAGATCGGAAATATCCCTGGCGTTCTCGAACGTACCGTAGCCGAGCGCGTCCAAGAGTTTATTGCGCATTGCGTCCGAGAACCCCTCCTTTTCGTCTTTGAGCAAGCCGAGTTCAAAGAGCTTGAAAATATCCTCGCGGATCTCTTCGGGAGATTTTTCATAACCCGTTTCAAACTCGATGTCGTCCGCGGAAATATCGCTCGCGTCAAAGTAGAAAAGCTCGGCACGCCCGCCCGTTCCCGTCATGCGCATGAGGCGCTTCGTCGCCGCGAACTGTTTATAAAGGTGAAGAATCTGTTTGCCTGCTTCCTTTACCGCGCGTTCGACGCTCTCGACGCTCATGTGCATTCGGTTGGTATCCTGATCGATGAGCAGTTGCAGTCCCACCGCCGAAGTGACGTGCGTGGGGTTTGCGGAATTGCGCGAGACCTCGCTCATTCCCGAAACGAGAATGAACTCCTCCGCGATCCGCTCCTCTTCCTCGGCAAATTCCGAGGGAATTGACCCCGCGTCAAGAAAGGCGGGCGCAGGCGAACCCTGACGGTAAACGAGAACTTTCCCGGGATAAAGTCCGTTTTCCGCAAGTTCCTCCGCATCCACCGAGCCGTCCTCCGCCGCGATCACCCCCGTCGTCAGGCGGTTGAGAAACTCGTGCTTTCTGTTCCGCACCGCGTTATACGCCCTCTGCAAGGGGATCATACGGTCAACGACGCTCGTTCCGAAGAACGAGCCCGCGAGCGAGAGCGAAGTCTGCCTGATAAAGGGCAGAATCCGCTCCCCTCTGTCGCCGTTCCGGTAGGGAAGCGACCCCTCGAACAAGAGGGCGTCTCCCGCAACTATTTCGAGCCGTCCGTCGGGATATTTCCCGCACGGACGGGTGTACCGTTCAATGAGTATCTCCATATTCTCCCCGTAGGGGCGGAAATCGCCGTCCAAGGGGCGCTTCCAGCCGCTTGTGGAGGAATAGGGCAAGAGCGAAAATTCTTCGATTTTTCTGCCCTCGATATTCACGCCGAATTTTTCGTAGATCTCCGAGACGGGGACCGCCTTCGCGTGAATGAGGCTCTTCACTTCCGCCATGCTCTCCGCCGTCAGCGAATCGGGATATATTTCAAAGGGCGAAAGCGCGACGATGTTTACGTCCCCCTCCCTGACCGCGTGCCCCGCCCCGTCCGTTCCGATCACCACGCCGTCATCGAAATTCCACAATACCTTATAGAATGCCGTGCCGAGCGATTCCGACCACTGCGTGGCGCGGGAGACGACCGCGTCGAGATCGATCCTGCTCCTGACCGAGCGCAGAATATTCGAGGAGAGGCGCGCCGTATTGATGTCCGCCTCCTCGTCCGAAAAGGCGCGCACGCTGAGCGTGGGACGCACCTTGGAAAGTCTTGCGATACGCGTCTCCACCGTCGGGGCGATATGGTTGAAACAACGCCGCGACTGCCAATAGAACTCCGCGTCCTCCGTTTCGAGATTCCCCGCGGGGCTCACGAAACAGTACTGATTTCCGCTGATAAAATTCATGTTGACGCGCCAGCCCTGTTCGATGCTGCGGCGCGCCTCTCTTCTGCTTTCAAAATCCTTTCGGATCTCCTCCGCGAGCAGCCGCTTCCGCTTTTTCTCCGTCTCTTCGGAAATTTTCTTTTCCGTCTTTTCAGATTTCACCGTTTTCCTCCTTGAACCGTTTGATTAAATTTTGTTTTTCTTTTTCCAGCTCCTCGTCCGAGAGCGCCGAATAGTCCCTGTCCTCCAATAGGAGCCTGACCGCTTTGAGATCGGGCGGAATATCCTTTTTCGTCTCTTTGCGTTTGACGAGTTTGAGTTCCCCGTCCTCCACGCCGTATTCCTCCGTCACCTCTTCGAGCGAATAACCGAGCGCAACTTTCAAGATCGCCTCTCTGATTTCCCTCTCGCTCATGCGCGCACCCCCCTCCTGAGCCGCCTGATCAGGCGGTCCTTGTCCTTTGTGATCTCGCTTATCTCCGTTCCGATCTTCTCCGCGGCGCGGGGTCGGGTCATCAGAAAATACCTCAGTTCGTCCATGGCGTGGTCGTCCCGCTTGACGGGGCTGTCGTTCTCTCCCCAGAAATAGCTCTTGAATTCGCGGATCATCTCCGTACAGCAGGAGAAGATATACAGATCGGGCATCCCGTTTTTACGGCTGAGAAAGCTCTTGACCTGCGCGACGCCCGAAAACACGTCCTTATTGACGCGGGGATTGACTAAGATCCCGCGCTCTAAAAAAAGTTCCGAAACGCTCTTTGCGGAGGCGAGCGTGCGCTGACCCGCCGCGCTGTCGATGAGCGCGTACAGTCTGCCCTTAGGATCTCTTTTCCAGCCAAGCCTGTCCGAAATGCGTTTCAATGCGTCCGCATGGAAATCCACGTCCCGCCCCGCCGCATAGTGCTCGG
Source organism: uncultured Christensenella sp. (assembly GCA_910585235.1). GTDB lineage: Bacteria > Bacillota > Clostridia > Christensenellales > Borkfalkiaceae > Gallimonas. The sequence goes on along the minus strand of CAJUCM010000019.1, from coordinate 32,248 downwards.
CGACGACGTAAACGTTCCCGTCGTAGTCGGTCGCATACCAATGTGCGGAGAGCGGATTTTTAAGCCCCGGATCGATGGATATCCCGCACTGCCACTCTTTGGGGACGGAGAAAGGCGCGATCACGTGCACGTTCTCGTCAAACTCCGGATAGACGAGTCCCTCCCGCGTGCAGAATCTGCCGTACCTGCGCGATTCTTTGGTCTCATCGTCGAGGGCGGATTCCAGCAATTTGATTTCCCGCTTGGATAAATAGGGATTGTCCGCCCACTCCATAAACTCGTACCATATTTCGGGATTCCTGCGTTTGTTGAGATAGATCTCCTCATAGACAAAGGTCAGCCCTTTGAGCGGGGTCATCGTGCCGAAAATATCGCCCCGCTTGTCGAATACGCGCATGACGCATTCGTCGTAAATCTCCTTGGGCGGTTCTTCGTCGAACCATACGAAATCGAGGGAGCTCCCCTGAAACCGTTCCCGCCCCTGATCGCAACTCTTGAACCCGATGACCGAAGTTCCGCCGAACACGTTTTTCACGACGATCTGATCGATCACGCCCGTTTCGGGGCTGTCCTTTCTGCCGCTCGTCATAACAATATCCGCGATCCAGTCGGGACGGAGATAGCGCAGGATCTTTTTCTGCGCCACGTCCCTTTGAACCTGCGCCGTGAGCGAGACGACCCAACCGAATACGTTCTCTCTGTTTTTTCGGTACGGATGAACGCCCCGCGCGATCCAGACCGCCTCGACCGCTCCGCACTCCGTTTTGCCCGAACGGTTTCCCCCGAACACCCAGCGGTTGCGCTTCCTGCACTTATGAAAGGCGATCTGTTTTTTATGCACTCTTTTTCCGCGGTTGTAGCGCGCAAGCTCGTCCGAACGCGCCCTTTTTTCCTGTTCCCGCTCGATCGCCATGATTTTATACATGATTTCGTTCATTTTCGATAAAAAATTTCCTTTCGCGTACGATTTTTTCCGTTATGATAGTCGCTATGAAACGCATATCATTTTTAATTGCCGTCTGGCTCGGCATTGCCTTATTGGCGCTTCCTTTTTTCTGCGCCCCCGCGCAAACAATTCTTTCCGCACGCGCGGAAGGAGAAGTTTACGCCGTTGCGGAATCTTCGGAAGTCTGGTTTTACAAATCGGAAAACGAGAACGACAAACTCTTCTGCATTCCCCGCACCTACTACGTCAAAGTTCTCTCCCGCGGGGAACGGTTTTCCCTCTGCGAATATCTCAGGGACGCTACGCCCTATAAAAAGGTCGTCGGATACTGCCTGACGGATTCCCTCACGTTCGTCGATTTCGTCCCCCAGCGCCCCTTTCTCTACCGCGAAGTCACCGTGGAATACGTTCTCCCCGGAGCCTCTCTCGGAAACGGAAGTTTTGCGGGGCTCAAAGAAACGTTCGTATATTACGGCACCCGCTACGAAGACGGACAGCTCTATTTTTATGTGGGCAAAGACGGAGCGTTCGACTATATTCCCGCCGACGAGGAAATCAGCTTCGAGCTGAACAGCGACTATCTGCCCGATCCCGAAACGCCCGCAAAGGACTCCTCGCTTTCAGGGGGGCTCTCCGCCGTTCAGATCGTCCTCATCACGCTCGCCGCCGTCGCCGTGCTCGTCGTCGCCGTGTTTGTGGCGCACGGCAAAAAATCCGCCCCGCCCGAAAACTTTGAACCTTGAAACCTGAGCGTCCGCTTTTCACGGCGCGCGCAGATTTTCAGTTCTTTTCCGCTTCCGATCGCCCCGTATACTTTCATGAGACAGACGGAGTTTGCAAACGCTTTCAGAAAATAACTCTCCGTCACCCCTTTCGCCGCCAACCGCGACGCGATCTTCATAAGCAGGCGGTTCTGTTTTCTGAAATAGCTCCTCTCCGAACAGACGAGCTCTTCTCCGAACTTTTTAAGCTCCCGTTTACGGCGGAAATAGCGGTATTCCAGAAGAAAGCGCTCCTCTTTGCTCAAACCTGCAAGGATACAGTCGAGAACGGTTTTCAGTCCGTCCAGCCTGTCCCCTAAAAGAATCTCCTCTGCGACCGCTTCCAGATCGTGCAGCGCGTCGTAGCCCGAACGGTATGAAAGCAGCGCTTTATTCTTCGCCGCGCCTCTCGCCGCGTCCGCAAGCGCTTCCATCATCGGATAAACGTATAAAATTGCCTTCACGTATTCCGCGTTCATTTTTGACACCTCTTAACTTTTTCCGAACAAATACAAACATTTGTTCGTATTTTTATATTAGCACAAATATATGACAGACGGGTGCCGATATGTCAAAAAATTTTTCGGATTCCGAAAAAAATATTTTGGGGAGATTTAGGGCGTAAGAAGTTGCCATGAATGCGCGCGCGTGTTATAATATGGATATGAGACTCAAAAAGACTACGGGGCTTTTGCTTGCCCTGACAATTTCGGCAGGCGCGTTTTTCGGCGCGAATCCCTCTTTTTCCGCCCATGCGGACGGGGAAGTTCCGCCCGTAACCGAAGAAACGCAGTCCGTTGTATTCGACAAAAACAACGCTAAGCTGCATCTGCCCGAAACATACGAGCAGTATCTCCCGCTCGAAGCTCCCGCCTATATGGCGATGAGCGAACACTATATCGCCGTTGCCGACGGAACGCTCCTCTATATCTACGACCGCGAAAAGAGTTCCTATCTTTCATACGATACCAAATTCGTCACGAACGCTTCCGTCATCTCTAAAATTCAGATCACGGACGACGAACGGCTGTTCTTTTCGGCGGGTATCAGTCTTTTTGAATATCAATTCTCCGCGGGGACTGCGGACATTGTAAGCAACGTCTCCTGCAACACCTTCCTTGTGGAGGGCGACTATCTGTACACCTCCTACATCGCGGCAAACTCACAGGTCTCTTTGAAACGCTATCCCCTCGCCGAGCTCTCCCGCGACAACGAAATGGAGATCACAACCGTTCCCAACGTCAGCACTTATTCCAAGCTCACCGCCTGGAACGGCATTTTGTACTGCGTCCGCAACGACCGCCTGCTCATGTCCTACGATATGTCGAAAATGGCGCCCGGCGAGAGCGGACAGATCGGCGGATTCAAGTCGGTAGACGATAAAAATTTCGATAAAATTTCCGACATTAAACGCATCTGCGCGTACAACGACTATCTGTATTATTCCGTCAGCGGCGAGGGCGCATATCCCAACGGACTCTGGCGCACCGATTTTAACGGCAACGCCGAACTCATGCTCGAAGGAGACGGCTATTCTGCGATCACGACTTACGGCGGCGACCTCTACTGTATTCGGGACGCTTCCGTTCTTAAACTTGACGTAAAAGACGGCGAGATCGGATTTACGGGCTACGAGATCGCAAGCAATTCCTCTTCCCCCAACCGGATCGCGAATGCGGGCGAGACCGTCCGCACAAAGGAACTCGTCGCAATCGCCGACAAAGGCAACGACCGCATTTCCGTGTTCTGTCGGGCGGACGGCGCTTATACGACGATCCCCTGCCTTGACGGCGAGACCGCCTTTACGCCCGATCATATTGCGATCGGAAAAGAAGAGATCACCGTAAAACTCAACGGCGACGTTGTGACTTCCAACAAAATCGCCGTATCGAACGCAGATCGGATCTATCTGTACACGCTGAGCCGTCACTCTTTCAAAACGGAAAAGACGACGGCGGAACTTACTTCCGTTCACAAAGCCCCGCGGAACGTCAAAGGACTGAACTTCGTCTATGGGGAATGCTATTATATTACCGAATACAACGGCTACGGCTCCATCGGCAACGAAACCTCGTCGGAGCTTCACTTCAACATCGGCGGAACGACGAATCCCGAAGCGATCGCAAGCGATATTTACGGCACGCTGTACGTTGCGTTCGGAAACGAAATCTATACTTATTCCGAAGCCGACTTTCAAAAAGACGGCGCCGTCGGCACAAAATATATGTCCCTGTCGGCGGACTCCGTAAAGATCTACACGAGCCTTTCCGTCGATTACGAGGGAAATATCTGGCACCTGTCCGCCGACGGAAAACTTTACTGCAACAACGCGGAGAAAGCGCAAATCGACGGCAAAGATTTCGTCTATCTGAATGAGGAACACGACTATCCCGTCTCCTTCGCGCTCTCCTTCGAGGACGACGAAATTTACTTCAATTTTCAGAATTACGTCGTTAAAACGGACGCGTTCGCGCTTGAAAGCCTCGTTTCTCTCAACAAAATCACGGCGGGCGAAGCAAAGACGGAGGCGTTCTCGCTCGCAGAATGCGACAACCTCTTCGTA
>CAJUCM010000019.1:0-27968 GCA_910585235.1 uncultured Christensenella sp. | reverse complement strand
GTTCGGTCGGCTTTGAGATCGACCTCGATCTTCTGAAAACGGGCGAAAGCGAATATTTCCCCTACGAACGCTATTTCCGTTCCGCGGGCGACGGTGAAGACGGGCTTCCCTGCCGCGGCGTTCTCCTCTATGAACCGCAGGACGAAAACGGCTACTACGTCGTCGCGCTCTACGACGAAGAGAAGCACACATTTTCGGCAAATCTGTTCAAAAAGTCCAAAAACGCACTCGAACCCGACGAAAACTATTTTGAAGAAAAAGACGAAACGGCGTACGCTTCGAGCAGCGTTTCCCTCTGCTCCGCTCCCTGCCTGTTCCCCGCGAAAGACGGAAAACGGCTTTCCCCCCTCTCCGACTTTCTTTTGGAACGGGGAACGAAAGTAGGCGTTCTCGGATATGCCGAGGGCGCGGACAGAACTTATGCCTTTGTTGAAATAACGGGCGAGGCGCGCGAAACGGTGCGCGGTTTCGTCCCCCGCTCCTATCTGACAAAGACCGACCCGCTCGGCACGGCGGACGATCATTATAAGCTCGGCTATCTTCGGGGCGACGCGGGAACGATCCTGAAAAGCGAAAACGGCGAGACGCTTGCCGTCACCGAAAACGCGGAAGCAAAGCTGTACGATAACGGAGACGGAACTTATACCGCCGTCGTCGTAAAAGACGGCGTCGTTTATTCTGGGATCGTCACGGAGGATGCGATCTTACGGGGAGAGACGGACGCGCTCCGCATCAGCCTGATTGTGATTTTGAGCGTGCTTGCCCTCGTCATTATCGCAGGCTATATATTCCTCATGTTCCCCCGCAAAAAAAGAAAGTAACCGCAATCAAAAACGGCGAGAACTTTCTTGTTCCCGCTGATTTTTATATGGGAAAATAATATGAACGATCAAACAACGATTCGGTATGTGCGCGACAAAGACGAGAAATTCTGGTTTTCGCTCGACGCTCATTTATCCGTAGCCGAATTTCACAAAAAAGTCAGAGACCGACGGGGATACGTCCTCTCCGTCGGCGACCGCCCCGTCGGAATATTGCGTTACAGTCTGTTTTGGGACAATACGCCGTTCTGCAACTTACTGTACATTGCAGAGCCCTACCGCCGTCGGGGCTACGGAAAAAAACTCATGGAACATTGGGAACAGGAAATGAAATACTCCGGCTATCGGCTGGCTCTGGTCTCAACGCGGTCGGACGAAGAGGCGCAACATTTTTACAGAAAATCGGGCTATACGGACTGCGGAAGTCTGTTCCTGCCCGGTGAGGCGGAAGAGCTGTTTTTATGTAAAAATATCGGTAACGATCCGCAAATTCAATGAAATCTTTTCTTGACAAAGCGAATCCGTTATAGTAAAATAAAACAAAAAACTTCGGGGGGAGTTTACTTACAATGAACTATCTTTCACCGCTGCTCACGCAACGCGCCGATCCCTATCTCTATAAACATACGGACGGAACTTACTATTTTACGGCAACCTGTCCCGAATACGACCGTATCGAGCTCCGCTCGGCTAAAACCGTGAACGGCATTGCATCCGCAACGCCCCGCACGGTCTGGACGCGTCACCTTTCGGGGATCATGGCTTCCCACGTCTGGGCGCCCGAAATCCATTATATTATGGGCAAATGGGTCATCTACTTTGCCGCGGGCGAAATTCCCGATATTTGGAAAATCCGCCCTTATACCCTCATCTGCACGGGCGACGATCCCATGAAGGACGAATGGATCGAAGGCGGTATGATGCAGGCGGCGGAGGGCGACCCCTATTCTTTTACCGACTTCTCGCTCGACATGACGGTTTTTGAGCATAAGGAAAAATGGTATGCGATCTGGGCGCAGAAAGTCGGCATGGTCAACGGCATTTCCAATCTGTACATTGCCCGACTTGAAACCCCCACCCGCCTGAAAACCGTGCAGGTGCTTTTGACGACGCCCGACTACGACTGGGAACGCGACGGCGGTTTTTGGGTCAACGAAGGTCCCGCAGTTCTCAAACACGGCGGAAAAATTTATATGACGTTCTCCGCATCCGCCACGGGCGCTTGCTATTGTTTGGGACTGATGTCCGCGGACGAGGACAAGGATCTGCTGGATCCTCGGAGCTGGCGGAAAAACCGTATGCCCGTTCTTTCGACGAACGAGTCGCTGAACGTTTACGGACCCGGTCACAACTGCTTTGTCAAAGGCGACGAGGGCGAACAGCTCACCCTGCTCCACTTCCGCAACTACGAGAAAATTACGGGCGATCCCTTAGACGATCACAACCGCCATGCGCACGTTATGAAAGTCGCATTCGGCGAAAACGGCGATCCCATCTTCAAACTGAACAAAGCGGAATTATACAACACCCCGTTTGAAAACGAAAAACAAAAAAACATCAACGCATAAAAAAAACCCGCGCTACTTGAAGTAGCGCGGGTTTTTTTATTATCCGTTATTTGGCCTCCGCAGCGTCCTTTGAATCGGGAACTTCGCCCATAAATCTGATACGCAGTTCGTTCATGGCGAGCAATTCGTCGTTGCTCTTTGCCGTAAAGTCAAATTCTTTTTCCACAGGGGTTTCGCTCAACAGGATCGTATTGGCGTCGGCAAGCTGAACCAAAAGATATTTGGCATATTCCAATTTTTTCTCGGAAGTCAGCTTGATCAGCATAGGCGTCGCCGCAAAACGCTCCGACTCCGATTTATCGATCCCGCGATACTTCGTATCCGCATAATTTGCGGGATCGAGCGCAAACGCTACGCACAGCGTTTTGCCCGTGAACAGAATCAGCCCGATCGTGTTCTGCCCCTTGCAGATCCGCTGTTGCGAAAAAGCATTGCGGATTTTAACGCCCATATACTGCCCCACTTCGTTCGCAAAATCCGCGTAGCGCTTCTGCACCGCAGGCTCCGCGGCGCGGAGCTTTGCATAAAAACCGGGGACATAGCGGACATAATACCGCTTATCCGCAAACTCTTCCGAATCCAATCCGTACTCCGAACGAATTTCAGAGGACATATCTTTTACCGCGAGGATCTCACAGTCGGCATCCGCGGGCGCTTCGGAAACGGCGGGTACGCCGAACCCTTCCCCGTCGTCTTCGGCGTCTTCTTCCGCTTCCGTATCGGCGTTACCCTCGTCCTCGGATTCCTCCCCGACGGCAACGTTCCCCCTGCCCTTGATCTCTTCAAGGCGCGCAAGCAATTCGTTGCGCTTTAATTGCAACTGTTGCGTGCAGAGCGTTCTCACCGAATTTTTATGACGGAGATACCCTAAAACAATATTCCCTACAAGGATCAGAACCGCAACCGCGATCACTACGATTAAAATTGCAAGCTGAGTCGGCGAAAGCGCACATATCGCGCGAAGCATGATTTCCTCCTGTATGTATCTCTGAATTCTTTTCGGTAAAACGCCGATAAAAGCAAAAGAGGCGCACGCGCTTGCAGCGGGTGCGCACAGCGCAACGGGATTCTGCGCTTTTATTTGATCGGATCAATAACGACCTCTTTTACTGATATTGATAAGCTGTCCTTTGAGATTGCGCAGATTTTCGCGCTCCACCTCGATCAGTTCGGAATAGGTACGGAAGCAGTCCGCATCCTGCTCGGAGGGCTCGGTCTTATTCAGCATTGCCTCCAAAATCGCAGATTGAGAACGCAGTCTCTTTTTTTCGAGCGCTTCGATTTCAGCCTCGCTCGCTTTGATTTGTTTTTTGATTTCCCCGCGCTTTGACATAAAACGTCTCCTTCGTTTACCGTAAAAAACCTACTTCCTGTTTATTTTACCATAACTCCTCTTTTCCGTCAACCGATTCATGAATATTATCTGCATTTTATTACGACATTTTTTTCCGTTTATCATAAAAGGACTTCCTTCCGGAAGTCCTTTTGAAGCGTGTTTTACAGATTGCCCGTAATCGAATTGTAATTGCCCGTTTTGGTTGCCTGACAGGAATAAACCGTAGAACCGTCCGTCGCAATATAGCTCGTTACAACCGTTACTGTAACGTTGGAAAGTTTATTTTTATGCGTCGCCGCCATGGTGTTTATTTCGCTCTCTGTCACGATCTTGGAATCGATGTCGTAACGGAACACCGTCTTTTTCGTCACCGATTGATCGCTTGCGAACGCGCCGGCAAGTTCCGCTCCGCTGTATTTGACTTCGACCGAATAGTTATAGTCCGCGCCGAACCAGCCGCCCCCGCGCGATCCCGAAACCGAATCGATCGAGAGCGCACTCTTCTGCCAAAGCGCGTGCAGAGACGTCATCTCGGCATTGCCGCCCGCAGAGGGCGCAACCGCCGTCACCTGCGACCAGACGCCGTTCTCATAGGTATACCAGCCGAGGAAAACGTAACCCTCCGCCGCAGGCGCGATCAGCGTATAGCCGTCCGTCACAAAATCGGAGAAAGCGTTATATCGGTTCCCGTTATACTCGAACGCAATTTCGCTGTTATATACGACGGTATCGGCGTCATACTGACCGTACCAAGCGGAACCGCGTTCGGAAATTTCATTCTTGCCCCACTTCTGATTTGCCGCAAGGGCGGGAACCGTAAACACGTTGTTTTCCGTTCCGACCGTATAGGTGGACAACAGCGAGCTTTCAAAATAGAACGCGACCGTAGCATCATAGCGCATCGTCGTTTCATAGACGAATTTGCCGTTCTCCTCCGCCCAGCCCTCGATCCGTTCTTCACTCTCGAAACGGACGGCATAGAGATTGGGCGTATAGACGGGTTCCGCCGTCATCGTCCCCGTGACCGCCGTATGCGGCCACGAAACGGCGTAGCCCTCCCTTTCCGGAGCTTCGATCTGATGTTCCGCCGCAAGCTCGTCGATATACGTCGCGTTGTCGTAGCTATCGTAGGGATAGTCCGCACGAACGTTGTCGATCACCGTCACGGCTCCGTGCTTATCCGTAAACGTTACGTTGTAGCTTGCTTTTGAAACGAACGCCGCATTGGAAGTCGTGATCGTCTGGGACGATCCGTCCGCAAGCTGATAGGAGAACTTGATCGTGATAAGCGCCCCGCCGAAGTCCGCATTCCAGAGCAACGCCGCCGCCGAAGTCATACCGCTCTCGCCGAACGTGCCGTCCGCCGCGATCGCTATTTCCTTATTATATTTCAGATTATCCGACTTCCTTCCGTCCGAACTGTAAATCGTATATTGTCCGACCGTCGTCTTCGTCCCGCCGATCGCGGCAAAAATTTCATTGCTGACCGCGCCGTACACCGCGCCGCTTCCGTCTACCACGTTGCCTTTAATCGTAAAGGTGGCAGCCGATTCACTGAACGTTGTGATCTTGACCTTGATATTCTTGATCCAGAGCGCCCACAGATCCTGTCCGTTCAGATCGCGCACGTTCGTGACGCGCTCATAGCCGTTTTCCGTTTTGTGCCACAGGGCGAGCGTCTGATAGCCGTCCACCGCGGGCATGATCGAATCGTCCAGATCGTAACGGTCGTTGAACGTGTACTGTTTGTAGAAGCCGTTCTTTTTATTGTCCTTCGTCGAACCCGTAAACTGAATATCGCTGTAAAGGTTGACCGTTACGGTATTATCCTGCCACCACAAATACAGCTCCGTATCCCGAAGAATCAACTCTACTTTTTCGAGTTTTTCGCCCTCGCCGTTCTCCGCCGTATAGTAGCCCTTGAACCAATAGTGCGGAATATCGTCCAGCGTCGGGAGCATGATTGCCGCGCCGTCGTATGTATAGGAAACCGTTCTCACATAGACGCCGTTTCTGCTTTCAAATCCCGCATACGGCTGATCGCTGATCAGCGTTACAAGAAAGGTATTCGCTACGTCCGCAACGGTAAATTCCGCCTCGCCCGTCACGCGGTAATCGCCTGCGATCGGGTTGCCGTTTTGATCCTGCCAATGGCTCGTATAGCCGTCGCGCGCCGCGATCGAAGGGATCGCGGAAGATACGATCGTATCTCCGCCGTGGTAGTTGAGAACGACTCTGTCGCCGTTTCTGTGAACGAACACGACGTCGAATCCGAGCTCCTGCCATTCGGCGATCAGGACGGTGTCCTCGGTCACGTTCGGAAGATTTTCAAAGAAGCACTCTCCTCCCTCTTCAAAACAGAATCCGCGGAGCACATAGGTCTTATCGCCCACCGTTTTTCTGACGTTGCGGGGAAGCGCAACCTTGCTGTCGTATGTAAACGCGAGATCCGCCGTATAATTCCCGTTTCCGTCCGCGTTCCAGTTGTAGCCGTCGATTTCAAAGCGGCTTACAAACGTGATATTATATACGTTCGCCGTCCAGAGCGCGGTAACGGTCATATCTCCCGTCACGCACTCCTGTGCCGTATCCCAGCCCGCAAAGGCATAACCCTCCCTTTCGGAAACTTCGGGATACGCAACTTTTTCGCCGTAGAGCGCTTTCTGTTCCGTTCTCTCGTCGCCCGCGATAAAGACGACGGTATAGACGACGTCCTCATAGACCGCTTTGAGAACGCTGTTCCCGTCAAGATTCATGAGGTCGTCCGCCGTTCTGTATTCGTTGCCCTCCGCGTCCACAAAGTACGCGACCCGCACGCGCTCGTCGGCGCGGAACGGAAGCTCGAAACCGTCGTCCCCGTAGAGATAATCGAGCATAATCGTATCGTTTCCGAACTCGAACGTAAGCTCGTAAGTCAGCGCATTGTAACGCGCAAAAATCTGTCTGCTTGCGGGAAGAGGATCGTCCTTTCCGTAGACGACCGTCCATTCCGCCCTGTATCCCTTTTCCGTCTGATAAGGCGTAAGGTCGGGATAGGCAAGCGCGCCGTAGACGGTGCCCGCCGCGTCTCCGCCGTTGCCCGTCGAAATGACGATATTCTGCGTTTTGATCACTTCGCCCGCAAGAATATATTCGACCGTCGTAAATTCGCCCTCGATAAATACCGTATCCGTCCAATCGACCGTTTCGAGTTTATAACTCATGCCGTCAACAAGGAGCGCCGCAACGTCCGTCGTAATGTCTTTGACGCCCGCATCCATCACCCCGCAGGGATTGCGGTATGTAAGATTTGCGTCGATCGCCAACGAAATCCCCGTCGCGGAGAGCGAAGTGTGCGCCGTCATTGTCCGCAACAGCCCTTTCCCGTCGCTTCCGAGCGTCACGACAATATCGCCGAGCGTTCCGCCCGTAAGTCCCGCTCCGTTGAGCGTGATCTTCCAGCTCTCACCCTCCGCCGTATTCGTATATTCGATCGAGCTGAGAAGATTTGCGACCGTAGCGCCGAGATCGGTCTCTTCCGCCGTTCCGCTTTCCGAACCGCCCATATCGATCCCGCCCAAAAGGTCGGTGATCTTACTACCGAGGTTGAAGAGGAATCCCGCCTGATTGATGAGATCGCCCACAAAGTTTTCCAAAGGCATTGCGCGGTAGATCGTAACGGGTTTGGGCAACGCTTTTCCGTCCGCGTCCGAAGTCTGCACGCGCTTGATATAGACCATATTCCCCTTGCCCGTGAGATCGACGCGCGTATTGCCGTTGATCGCCGTAATACCGATCACTTTCAGCGCGTCGTATTCAAACCTGACGTTCACGCCCCACTCGCCGTTTTCATCGACCGTCACCGAGAATGCGACGACCTTGACGTTGATTTTTTCTTTGAGCAGACCTGCCGCATTGATATCGAGCACGATGCTTCCGTCGATATAGAAATTTTTGTTGAGAACGTATTCTACATTCCCCTCTTCGCCCGAAATCACCTCGTCCGCGCGGTGCGTCGCGCTTCTTGCAAGCGTTTGCAGGAGCGACGCGATCCCGTTCATGGGGATCATCCCCTTGAAAGAAGGCATGATTTTTTCCTGCGCATCATAAGTCAAGCCGACGGAGAGAGAAGTGTTTCCGATATTTTTGACGGAGAGCGCCGTAAGCCGCGATCCGTTTTCCGTCTGTTCCTTTCCGACCGTAATGTTAAGCGGTTCGCCCGGCTTGCCGAAAATCGCCTCGGAGGAGAGCGCAAGCTCGAACGCCGACTCTTCGATTTTTATGGAGGAAATGACCGAACCCAAATCGAGCGCGCCCGCGCTTGCATTCCGCGAAGCGCCGGTCGTAAACCCGCCGACGAGTTCCAGAATGCTCTTGCCGAATCCCTTCAACTGCTCCCTCGTTTCCAAGGAAGGAATCCAAGGCGCAAGCAGATAATCGGTAACCGTCTGACTGTCGATCCCAAGAAGAGAGATTGCCGAAGCGAGAACGGGCATGATCTGATCTGAGGACGCATAGAACGTCAGCGGATTGCTCGCCGTTGCCTTCTTGCGGTAGGAGACGGAGACGAACACGTCGAGATAGGTGCCGTCCGACACGCCGTTTTCATCGCAATCGAGCAGGAAGAGTTCGAGGTAGAGCCCCTTATCCTCCTCCGAGACGGGATCGAGGTCGATCTTCGCATACAAATAAGTATCGGTATCCACCCAAAGACTCTTCTTATCGAGGTTGAGATGGATCGCCGTATTTTCTCCCGAATACAGGCGGACGTCGCCCGTGAGGTTATATTTTACGCCGTCGGGATATTTTACGCCGTCGTCCGAACCGATCACGCCCGACACGCTGAAATTCAGATTGCTTTCGGAAAGCGTTTTCAGCGCGGCAACGAGATAGTCGAGCAGTTCTATAAAATCGTTTTTATCCAGGTAGTCAACTGCGGGAAGGGACGGCATCGTTCCGTCCTTATAAACCGCGGTGGAAAGCTCTCCCGACACTTGCAGATCCTTGTTTGCAAAGCCGATCTTCGCGCCGATAAAGCCCGCGTCCTCTTTGACGACGTCGAGCGACAGCCCCATGAATCCGATCGCAAACAAACCGTTCTCTTCGCGCGAATTGCAGATCGTAAGCGCGGAGAGAAGTTTATCCGCCTGCATTCCGTCCCCCGCCCCGCCGAGAAGCGATTTCAGAAGATCGAACAGTTCGCCGACCGTCTTAGCTTCGGGCAGAAGCTCCCGGTCGGAGATCGGATTGAGCGTTTCGCGCACTTCTCCATACAGTGCGACGATCGCGTCGGCAAGCGACGTAAGATCGCTGTAATAGAGTTCCACGCCCACGTTTCCGAGCACGGCTCTGATGCCCGCCGTATCGATATGAAGTTTGAGATCGAGCGTCGCCCCCGACATGACGAGCGAACAATCGAGGTACGCTTCAAACCCTTCCGCAAAGCCGATCGCCCCGCGGTTGATTTTCAAAAGTATATCCGTGCCGCCCGCGCTCAGAACGACATTTCCGGAGAGCGCCAGCGCCTTATATTCAAGAAGTTCGGGAAGCGCGTCAAGCACGGGTTTCAGATTGACGTAGCCTGCTTTTTCGCCGTCGGTCAAAGTTGCAACCTCTCCGCCGCCGACAAGCGACAGATTGATCCCAAGCGCGCTCGCACCGATTTTACCGCCGCCCACCGTCAGAACCACGTCGCCGAGATCGAAATTCACGCCGAACAGATTGAGGAGTTTGCTTCCGTCGATCGCGGCGGTGAGAACGTTTCCCTCTTCCGTCGCCGTTTCAAAGACGGAAAGCAATTCGCCGAAATTGACGGACAGTATCTTTTCAAGCGCCGCGAGCACCTCTTCGCTTCCGCTCTCTTCCCCTGCGGGAATCAGAGAAGAAACGAGCGCAACCGCATCCTTTACGTTCGCCTTGACTTTCAAAGCGTCCAGAACAAGATACAGATACCCGTCCTCGCCGTAAACGACTTCCACGCTCTTTTGCATGACGCCGTAAGTTACGGTAATTTTACCGCTTACGGAGAGCGGCGAAAGTCCGAGAACGACTTCGCCCGCGACCGCAAAATCTCCGCCTGCATAAGCGACGCTCGCGGTGAGCGTCCCCTGCTCTATCATAGCAAGCACCGTCTCGGCATACGGAAGCATATCGATATACCCCGCCGTGTCGAACGCGAGCGCCCTGTCGAGCGCACGGACGGCGATTTCCGCGCCGAACGCCGAAGCCGTGATCGAGCCGTCCTTTCCGCTGATTGCAAGATTTACGTCGCCGAGCGCAAAGTCCACGCCGAACAGTTTCAGAAGCTCCGTCCCCTTGATTGCAAGAGACAGCGCGTTTTCATCTTCGGTGAGCGCGATCAGCGAAGCAAGATCGTTGTCGAACACCGCCGAAAGAACGGTATCGAGAATCGCTTTCAGATCCGTATCCGACGAAACCGAGGGAAGGAATCCCTTGATCAGTCCGACTGCATCGCCTAAGGAGACGGAAAGCCTGATCCCGTCGAGATTGAGGTAAGCAACGCCGTTCTGCACCGCAAACGCAACCGTTTTGGAGCTCTCCCTGACGCGCAGATTCAATTCTCCCGCGACGAACAGACCGTCCGTGAAATCGATCCCGATATTCCCCGTGAGGGAAAGATCGACTCCGGTATAGCCGAGCGCAACGTCCAATTTTTTGCCCGCGATCAGTTGATAGACCGCCTCCGCATAGGGATAGAGGTCGATATACGAATCTCTGTCGGTGAGATCGGGCACGCTCTTTTCCGTACTCTTTACGGAAACTTTCGCGTCGATCCCCCCGTATGCAAGGCTCAGATCGAGCGATTCCAGAGAAGCGTTCTTCTCCTCGTCGAGCCTGAACTCGAAGTTGAGCGGAACGAAAAGATCCACGCCAAGGGAGGAGAGATCGAGTTTTGCCGAAACGCGCGCGAACGTCGCCCCGTCGCGCTCCTCCGCTACGGGATCGCCCATATCGAAGAGTGGAGCCTGCGCCTCTTCCTTAGCAAGGAAATTCTCCGCCTGCGCGGAGGTCTCCTCCGTTCCGTTGATCAGCGCGAGAAGATCGTCGATCGGAAGTTTCGCTTTCAGACCGCCGACGGAAAGGTAAGCCGTGGAATCTTCGAGATACAGATAAATATCGCCGATCTGCGCTTTCAGACCGATACAGCCGAGCGCCGCGCCGATATCGACGGAGCCTCCGCTCATGATCTTTGCAATATCGAGCTTACTTGCGTCGAGCGCGATGATCCCGCCCGTCTTTTTGCCGTCGATTTCAAGATCGAGGTCAAAGGCGACGGGTTTGGTGAGAAACGCGGAAGTGATCATGCCGAGCGCGTCGAGCGGTTTTTCCACCTCGTCGTCAATACCCGTGCCGACGAAATTCTTATAATAGTTTTCATAGACGTCGTTCTTCGTCCGCTCCGTTCCGTATTCGTAATTGGAAGTGAGCGTGGAAGAACAGGTGACGGTAATGCCCATCGTCGCCTTGTAGGACTCGCTGGTCTCTACGCGCAAAACCTGCCACGAGGAATCGAACGTGTAGGTCACCTGAATATAGTTGAATTCGGGAAGTCCCGTAAGTCCCCCCGTAAACGCCATCTGGTTTGCATAGTGCGCCGCCGCGCCCAAATTTTCGGAATCGCCCGGTCTGAGATAATACGTCTGACGATAGACGGGTTTTTCGGCAAAGTCGGTCCCGTCCCACTCGGAAGAATTTACGACCTCCACTTCCGACGCGCGTTCGAGCGTGCTCTCGTTGATCACATAGACGCTCATCTCCGTTCCGGGCAGACCGTTCTTTTTCATGAACGCAGGGATCGTCATGTGCGCTTCCAACTCGTCGTTGAACGTGAGCTGCATCATCTCGTCAAAATTGTTCGCACGGAAAGAACTGTTTTTGGGAAGTTCTCTCCACATGACCTCGTTCCCGACGTAGCAGAACTGCCGCCCCGCATTGATAAACGAACTCGACGTAACGTCCGCCATAACGAGAACGCCGTCCGAATACTGCTTGAACGTATTGATCGACTGCGGTCCGATGGGCGTCGAAGTCGATCCGTGCACTTCCGCATACCAGTTCGGCTGGTTTTTGAAGCGGTAATTCATGTAACCGATATTTTCAAGCGCGGAATGACTGTCGGGCTTCGATCCGTCGGTCGGCAGTTCGTAGGAAACGGTGACGAAGTCGTCGGGAACGACGTTGGGAACCACGGAAGAGAGTAACGCCGAGCCGACTGCAAACACGCCGAGAAGCAAAATGAAGATAGCGGAAAGCGACGCGCACGCTTTCAAAGCGCGCCGTCTCTTTTTGGCGGTAAACACCAACCCCTTCCGTTTTTTATTGACCGCATGAACGCGGTACTTATTTTTGATCTCGTGAAGTCCCTCGTCCTGCATACGGCGGACTTTTTCCCGTTTTCCCATCTGAATTCACCCTCGCAATCCTGCGAAAATCGTCTGTCATAAATTATTATGACATAATATTACCATGATACGCATGACTTGTCAACAATATACCGATGGAAAAATAACATTTTTTTGTGAAATTTTTCATTTTGTTTGCGGAGACACGGAGGCAATCCGCGCCGTTTTATTTTATATTTCGTAAAACACGCGCGCGGTACGACGCAAAACGACAAATTTCAACGTGTTATTTTTTGACTGAACACGGAGCGGAACAGCAACAAAAAAACGGCGTTTTTCAGTCATAAAATCTGTCATATAAATTGTCATATTCCACCCTGTTTTTTGTCATTTTTTCAGTGATTTTTGTCAATTTTTTTAATAATTTTATGCGCCGAATCTCTTTGGTTTTTTCATTTTTTTGATTACGGTTTTAACTTTTTTTCGCGAAATATCCCCTATTTTCTTGCATCCGTTCCCGCTTTATGTTATAATCGCAGACATGAAAGAGATCGACGTTCTCAAATGGATCCACGCTACGTTTCACGGCGAAAGCTGGCTCAATTATATCATGGAAGGGATCACCTACATCGGCGAATTCGGCTTGTCCGTTATGGTATGCGCGCTCATTCTGTTTATCATAAAAAAGACGCGGATCGCGGGATTCGATATGGCGGTCGGAATTGTTTTTGATCTTCTCATCGTCAACCTTATTTTGAAACTCGCGGTGAACCGCGCCCGCCCCTGGACGGAAGCGGAAGAATTGATCGGCTTTTATAAAGAGTTCGGTATCCGCCAACCCACCGATTCCTCTTTCCCTTCGGGGCACACGGCGATCTGTTTCTGCGGAGCGGTCTCTCTTCTGTTCTCCTATAAACTCAAAGCCCTGCCCGCGATCGTCATAGCGGCGCTTGTCGCCCTGTCGAGAATTTATCTCTGCCTGCACTATCCCACCGACGTTCTCGGCGGAGTTATCATCGGAACTGCCTGCGGAATCGCGGGACACTATGCCGCAAAAGGCATTCTTGCGCTGATGCGTAAAAAATTTCCGACGTTTACGCAAAAATTCTTCGGGATCGAAACCGTTCCGAAACCGCAGGAAACCCCTTCGGAGCCAGAAAACCACGAATAAATCAAACGGCGCGGAATCCTGCGCCGATTTTCATTTTCTCCGAGCGAAAGAATTTGACAAACGAATGACGCTGTTATATAATAATAGTGATTGAGTATCTTATTTCAGGAGTGTTTCTATGTCAGAAAAAGATTTTAAGGGCAAAGCCGTACCCAATCCCATGAAACGGCATTCCGCCGGATCGAATCCCGCCCCCATGAAACGGAGCGAAAAACCTTCTCAAACGGCGACGTCGAATTTACTCGATTCCATTACCTCCGAAGGAGCGCTTACCCAAGAGCAGAAGCAACCGCTCTCCGCCCGCGAAAAGCCGAAGCCTTCGGAAGCGGTATTCCCCCGCCCCCAATCCGCCGGAAAGCCGTCGCAGACGAACTACACCGGTCTGAGCGCGTCGGTGCGGACAGCCGAAGCAAAACCGATGCCCCGTCATACCGTGACCGAAAACGATCGGGGCGACAAAACGGCGTTCCGGTCGAAATACACGAACGTTGAAAATATTGCGGCGAATCCCGACGAGCGCGACGCAACAAAGTCCAAATCCGCCGCGGTCGTCAAAATGCCGATCGATAAAAAACCTATTATTTTATCGGCAGTCGCCATATTCGTGGCGCTCGTTATCATTCTCGGTTGCGTTCTGGGGATCCTTTCGGGAGGCGGCAAGCACCCCGGAATGCCTGATCTTGCCGAAAATTGGAACGATCCCCCGAAAATCGTGACGACTACCCCGACGATCGGAACGGATAAACCCATCTCAAACGATTCGGCGATCCTCGGAGATACCTACGCTTCGGACAATGAATCCGTATTTGAATACGCCGGCAATTCTCTTGTCGGATATTCCTCCGACGTCATTCGGGAAATGGACGTGACGGAGATCGTAAAACCCGTTGAAGAAGCGACCAACGAAGGGCTTGAAACCGGCTACCCTTCTTACGGAGCGAACTTTGGCTCCGTTTTGGGCAGTTCGGACGAGCAAAAGGCGAAAAGAGCGGCTTTGATACGGGAATCCAATTATTTAATCGCCTCAACGAACACTACGAATCCCGCACCCAATGCGTCCGCTTACAACATGATGGACGCGCAGGGAAAGCTGTGGTTTGTCAACAGCGCTACAAAAACGCCCTCTACCGATACCGCCAGAGATCAGAGAACGTTATATAAACACTCCACCGCGGATTCGATGTATCGCGGAAAAGTTTCGGACAGCGAACCCAGAATCGTCAAAGAAGTGACGATGCGTCCCCGCGGCTACAACGGTTACGGCGTTACGGGTCTCTATGCTCCCGCGGGCGAAGTCATTAAAATCGAAATCGACAATAAGGACATGAACGCCACGGGCGGATTGACCATCCATATCGGGCAGGCTCTTTACAACGGGCAGGCAAACAACATTTGGGTAGATAAAAACCAGATGCAACGCTTCCCCATCATCCTGAACACCATGGTGATCAACAAGAACACCGCAACCTACGACGAAGAGACGGGAAAATGGACGGGCTACGTCGGCTCATTCCTCGGCGGTCCCCTCTATATCCGCAACACCAATTCTAAATTTACCGCGACCATTTCCGGTTGCGTCAGATATTCCCACTTCATACTGGGCTATACGACGGAGGCGGAATTTCAGGAAAACGCAAAATCCTCCGCCCCCTATTTCGATCTGGAAGTATGGGACCGCGGCGTCCTCCACTCCGGTCCGAAAGTCTATGCCGCCAACAGAACGTACGAGGAACTGTACAAAGTCGCCGTTCTCTGGGAAAAGGTTGCAAGCGTCACCACTTACAAATCCAATCAGGGAATCGTATTTATTTACGATCCTTTCGTGGCGGCGGGCGCGGCGGTGGCGTTCCCCGGCAGACGCTCGGTCAACTGTCCCGAAAGCTGGATGCGCGATTCGCTCAACTACAACGGCATCGTCACTTCGGGAAGCTGGGGCAACTTCCACGAATATCACCACAACTTCCAGGGATATGGCGTCGGCAACGGCGGTGAAGTGACCAACAACGGGCTGACGCTCGTCTCCTACGCCCTCTTCACCAAAATCTCCGCAAAGCGCGGGATCGGCAATTTCGGAGCGCAGGGATTGGGCGGCTGGAACGACTACACGAGCGCGACCTGGGCTTTGGAAGACGTTTTGAAAATCTCGCGCGGCGGAAGTCCGAGCAACGGCAAACAGGGGCTTGCGCTCTATGCGACCCTTCTGCACAACTTCGGCGCGGACGCATATATGAATGCAAAAGTCGCGGGCGGCGGGCAGAGTTATGCGGCATACATGAACGCCTGGCAGAACGTCACGCACAATAATATGTACTATTATTTTGACGAAATTCTCGAAGGAACGGGAATTTCGGATAACGCCGATCCGTCTTATCCGACATTCGTTCCGATCTCCTGCGTCTATCAGACGGGCAGAAGTTATATGTACGACGGCGAAAAACGGTATTTTGAAACCATGCGCCCCTATGTCATTCCCGCGGGTCAGCCGTTCAATATTGATCTGAACCGCTATTCCGCACCCGGCGGGCAATATGCGGGCGGCAGCATCGTCATGCCCGAAGGCTTTGTTTATAGGATCAAGAGCGTATCCCAACCCTCCAACGGCAAGATCAAAATCGTCGATAACTATAATCTGAAATATACGCCCGATCCGGACAATCCGAACCTGGAATCGGGCAAGATCGTCGTAACGCTCCAAATCGTAAAGAACGACGAGGCATTCAAAGTGGACGACGTCGATCTGGTGCTTGAATTCGAGCAGTCGTTTGAAACAAACAAAATGACGCTCGAAAGATCAACCTACACCTACACTGCGGACAATATGTACGACGACGCGGAAACGGCTTACGAAAACGGGTTCAGGCATTATATAAACAAAAACCTCAATTGGGATCATAAGAATCCGACGCAGAACTGCAATACGGATATATGGTTCTATCCCGATACCGAGGAAAACCGCAACAAATATCCCGACGCTCCGGAATCGTATTTTGTGCATGAAAATACGATCGAAGTGATCGACAGTAAAATCCATTTTTCGGAAACCGGAAAATACCGCATTTATCTGCGCGGCAGAAGCAACTGCGCGGTATATTATTCCATAGGCGACAATAATCACTTTACCAAGGGCGCGGCAATCAAAACGCTCTATACAGACAGCGCAAAGTTCCACCCGAACGACGCAAACACCTACTTCGATCTGGAATTTACGGACGAAAATATCGGTGAAGACGGAATTTGGGTGTATCTCAAAGAAATTCTGATCGTTCAGACAAAGCCTGCGGTGAGCTATATCGGTCTCGGCATGAATGAATGGACGCAGACCATGTTCACGATCGCGGAGAGATACTATACCGCCAACGGCACGGAAATAGACAGCCCCGAAAATGAAAATTACGACCGCACCGAAACAACGTATAACGACGCCTCCGGCGCCGCCGTTGCGGTCGTTGTAGCCAAGAAAAACGGGGAAACCGAATATTTCAAAATCATCAACAACCGCCGCGAACCCTCCACGGAACAGGAAGTTTCAGCGATGACCGAGTCGAAACTCGTTGCCCCCACCGCTTATCCGAGCTATCTGAATGCTTATCGGAACAATTATCACTATCCCGACAACAGCAGTTTTGAGTCCGACTATTTCTACGTCCGGAGCTATAACTACAACTATGCAGACAACAAAATTCTCGGCGACGAGCCGCATGCTGTGGCGGATCAATGCAACGTATACCTGAGTACCAATTGGGGCGGTACCGACTTATCCGTTTTAACGGACGGAATCACAAATTCGGGCGGAAAGTTGCAACTCCACTCAAACGCGAAACCCACTGCGGCACGACCGTTTACGCTTACGATCGATCTCGGCAAAGTCTGCACCGCAAACCGCCTGATCCTTTACAGTCAAGCCGGCAGACCCGATCCCCTCTTCCCGAAAGCGCTGAACCTCTATGCAAGCATGGACGGCGAAAATTATACGCTGATTCAGAGTTATACGAATCTGACCTTCTCAAACGATCGGCAAACCTTAAATTTCAATGAAACGGAACTGCGATATTATAAAGTCGAAATCACCGATTCATTGAATAGTTACGTCATTGTCCGCGAACTCGAAATGTGGCACACGTTCGAGCTCGCCGGAAACGGTTCAAACCACGTCGCACCCGACAATCCCAACCTCAGATACGACGGCAATTGGGAGACCGTTCACATTCAGTCGAGCTACGGTTACGCCTATCTGGGGCAGAACGGAAGTACGGTCACGTTTGAAATGATCGGAACAAGGCTCGCCGTTCTCACGTCAAACCAATATACGCAGAATTACGAAGTATTCATCGACGGTGTCCTCTGCCCCTCGATCGACGTCAAGGAAGCAAGCGGGGAATATTCCGTCAATTATCTTTCGCAAAAACTTAATAGCGGAAAACACAAAGTCGAGATCCGCTGTAAGGGAGCCGTCTGCTTCGACTCGTTCGCAGTCTATAACGAGGGATAATTCCCCTCTCCGACCGTCGGAATCCACAACTGAATAGATCCGCAGGCGCTACCGAGTGCCTGCAAATGCAAAACGGCATTTTGCTTATATCGTCAGGTCATAGAAGATATAAGCGGAATGCCGTTTTTTTCGGAGAAATCATGAAAAAATTACTCAAAAGCATAACGATCGCCGAATGGCTGATCTGGATCGCCTCAACCCTCTCTGTCGCCGTCTGCTTTTTTGTTTTCGGCAACACGCAATATCTGTACCTCATAGGCGCGGTGATCGGCGTAACGGCGCTACTCTTTGTCTCCAAAGGAAATCCTTTGGGGCAGATCCTGACGATCGTATTCAGTATCTTTTACGGTATCGTGTCCTATTCGTTCCGCTACTACGGCGAGATGATCACCTATCTCGGCATGAGCGCGCCGATCGCGCTTTGGGCGCTCGTATCCTGGCTGAAAAACCCTTATAAAGGAAACAGGAGCGAGGTAAAAGTCAATACGCTGTCCCGCAGGGAATGGCTCCTCTTCCTTGCGGCGGCAACCGTTATCACCGTCGCCTTCTACTTTATTCTGCAAGCGCTGAACACGGCAAATCTCATAATCAGTACCCTCTCCGTTTTCACCTCCTTTGCGGCGGCGTATCTGACGGCGCGGAGAAGCCGTTTTTACGCGGTCGGCTACGCGCTCAACGACGCCGTTCTGATCGTCCTGTGGAGCATGGCAAGCTATGAAAACTTAACGTATCTCCCCATAGCGATCTGTTTTGCCGCCTTTTTCGTCCTCGACGCCTACGGCTTTATCAATTGGAGCAGGATGGGAAAACGACAAAACAATACTCAAAAATCTTAAAAAATTTCACGGAAATTTTTCAATGACCCTTGTATTATACACAACGGCGTGTTATAATGTTTTCAATCAGAAAATAAACGGGTAATTCCCGAAAAAAGGAGATTTTTTTATGGCAAGATTTACTTTACCCCGCGATCTGTATCACGGAAAAGGCGCTCTCGAAGCGTTGAAGTCCTTTCAGGGCAAGCGCGCGATGATCTGCGTCGGCGGCGGTTCCATGCGGAAGTTCGGATTCCTCGACAAGGCGATTTCCTACCTGAAAGAAGCGGGCATGGAAGTCGAGCTTTTTGAAAACATCGAACCCGATCCCTCCGTCGAAACGGTCATGAAGGGCGCGGACGCAATGCTGAAATTCAAGCCCGACTGGATTATCGCCATGGGCGGCGGCTCCCCCATCGACGCCGCAAAGGCAATGTGGATCAAATACGAATATCCCGAAATCACCTTTGAAGAAATGTGCAAAGTATTCGGCATACCCGGACTGCGTAAAAAGGCGAGGTTCTGCGCGATCTCCTCGACCTCCGGCACCGCAACGGAAGTCACGGCGTTCTCGATCATTACCGACTACAAAAAGGGAATCAAATACCCCATCGCCGATTTCGAGATCACGCCCGACGTTGCGATCGTCGATCCCGACCTTGCGGAGACCATGCCCAAAAAGCTCGTCGCTCACACGGGTATGGACGCAATGACGCACGCAGTCGAGGCTTACGTTTCGACCGCCAACTGCGACTACACCGATCCTCTTGCGATCTTTGCGATCAGAATGATCCAGAAAGACCTCGTCGATTCCTACAACGGCGATATGAAAAAGCGCGATGCAATGCACAACGCGCAGTGCCTTGCGGGTATGGCGTTCTCCAACGCTCTTTTGGGGATCGTTCACTCTATGGCGCACAAGACGGGCGCGGCGTTCGCCGACTACGGCGCGCATATCATTCACGGCGCGGCAAACGCAATGTATCTGCCCAAGGTAATCGCGTTCAACGCAAAGGACAAGACGGCAAAGAAACGCTACGGCGAGATCGCCGATTACATGGAACTCGGCGGAAAGAACGACGACGAGAAGGTCGCGCTCCTCATCAAGTATCTTAGAAAGATGAACGACGATCTGAATATCCCCCACTGCATCAAAAACTACGGCGCGGACAGCTATCCCTGCGAACAGGGCTTCGTTCCCGAAAAAGTGTTCCTCGAAAGACTGCATGACATTGCCGTCAACGCGATCGGCGACGCCTGCACGGGAAGCAATCCCCGCCAGCCCTCGGTTGCGGAAATGGAAAAACTGTTGAAGTGTTGCTACTACGACACGGAAGTCGATTTCTGAGCCGGCGGATCAAAGTGAAATATGCGGCGTCAACGCCGCATATTTTATCAAAAAGCGTTTGTAAAGGTGTTATATGTATCGAATCGTAAAAAAACGGGCGCTGAATCCGACGGTCACGCAAATGGAGATCGAAGCGCCTCTCGTTGCGAAAAAGGCAAAAGCCGGTCAGTTTATCATTCTCCGCGTGGACGAGGAGGGCGAACGCATTCCCCTCACCGTTGCGGGAACGGACAGAGAAAACGGCACAGTCAGAATCATCTTCCAAATCGTCGGCGCGACGACGGAAAAGCTCAACCATAAAAACGAGGGCGACTATTTGCAGGACTTTGTAGGTCCCCTCGGCGTTCCGACGAAAATCGAAAATCTCAAAAAAGTCTGCGTCGTGGGTGGGGGCGTCGGCTGCGCGATCGCCCTTCCCGTCGCCGAGGCGCTCCACGATCGGGGCGCTTCCGTCACAAGCATTATCGGCTTCCGCAACAGGGATCTTCTGATTCTCGAAGACGAGTTCAGAGCCTGTTCCGACCGCCTCACCGTCATGACGGACGACGGCAGTTACGGCAGGCAGGGAAACGTGACCGTTCCCTTAAAGGAACTTCTCGACGCGGGCGAACAGTTTGACGAAATCATTACGATCGGACCGCTTGTCATGATGAAGTTCGTAACGCTTACGGCAAAGCCCTATCATATTCCCGTCACGGCGTCCATGAACCCCATTATGATCGACGGCACGGGAATGTGCGGCGGCTGTCGTCTCACGCTCAACCGAGACGGAAAACGCGTGACGAAATTCGCCTGTATTGACGGACCCGATTTCAACGCCTATGAAATCGACTTTGACGAAGCGATGTCGCGCGGGCGGGCGTATGCGGATTTTGAAACAAAGTCGCGCGAACGCGTCTGCAATCTGTTCAGATCGGCGCAAGGAGGAAAATAATGGCAATCGACCCGAAAAAGCACCCCATGCCGACGCAGGAGCCGAAAGTACGCGCAAGAAACTTTGACGAAGTCGCGCTCGGCTATTCCGAGGAGACGGCGATCGCCGAGGCAATGCGCTGTCTGAACTGCAAAAATAAACCCTGCGTCGCGGGCTGTCCCGTCAATATTCACATCCCCGAATTTATCGCAAAAATCAAAGAGGGCGACTTTGAAGGCGCCTACGCGATCATTTCAAAGACCTCTTCCCTGCCCGCCGTATGCGGCAGGGTCTGCCCGCAGGAGACGCAGTGCGAATGCAAATGCACGCTCGGCGTAAAGTTTGAACCCGTCGGGATCGGGCGGCTCGAACGCTTTGTCGCCGACCGGCACAACGCGCATACGGGCGCTTCCCCCGCGGTCGCAAAGAGCAACGGGCATAGAGTCGCCGTCGTGGGTTCGGGACCTTCGGGCTTGACCTGCGCGGGCGACCTTGCAAAAAAAGGCTACTCCGTCACCGTGTTCGAGGCGCTCCACACCGCGGGCGGCGTTCTCGTTTACGGCATTCCCGAATTCCGCCTGCCGAAAGCGATCGTCGCCAAAGAAGTCGAAACGCTGAAAGCGCTCGGCGTGGATATTCAAACGAACGTCGTCATCGGCACTACGCTCACCGTGGACGAACTCTTCGATATGGGCTACGAAGCGGTCTTTATCGGTTCGGGCGCGGGACTTCCCAATTTTATGGGGATCGAGGGAGAATCGCTCAAAGGCGTGTATTCCGCCAACGAATACCTCACGCGGAGCAATCTCATGAAAGCGTACCACAACGATTCGGATACCCCCATCATGAAAGGCGGTAGGGTCGCGGTCGTGGGAGGCGGAAACGTCGCCATGGACGCGGCGAGAACGGCGCTCCGCTTAGGCGCGGAAAAAGTCTATATCGTCTATCGCCGTTCCATGGAGGAGCTTCCCGCGCGCCGCGAAGAAGTCGAACACGCCGAGGAGGAGGGAATCGAGTTCCGCCTGCTCTGCAATCCCGTCGAAATCCTCGGCTATTATAACGAAAACGATCCGCGCGATCCGAAAAACGGTTTTGTCACGGGGATCAGGTGTATCCGCATGGAACTGGGCGCGCCCGACGAAAAAGGCAGACGCCGTCCCGTTCCCGTTGCAGGATCGGAATTTGAACTGCCCGTCGATACCGTCATCATGGCGATCGGCACTTCCCCCAATCCCCTCATCAAGAACACGACGGAGGGACTTTCCGTCAATCCGCGCGGCGGCATTATCGTTGACGAAAACGGTCTTTCGTCGCGGAAAGCGGTCTATGCGGGCGGGGACGCCGTCACGGGAGCCGCCACGGTCATTTCCGCCATGGGCGCCGGCAAGACCGCCGCCAAGGCAATCGACGAATACCTGTCAAAAAAATGATTTCCATAAACTATACCCCGCTTGGCTTTTGCCAAGCGGGGTGAGGTTTTTAATTAACTTCGCCCGCGAATTTGCGCGGGCGGGCTATTTTTAATTTTTATACTATTTCCGGCAGCGTCACGCTCTGCCCGCCGCAGGTAAGCAATATCATCGCACTCCTTTTGTTAGTCTCATCAAGTTCGCTATTGATCGTAAAGACTTTCAATTTTCCGTCTTTGAACTTTATCACATAGGATAAACCCTGCAAATCATTTTCCGAAGTTTTTACCACATAGCCCTTTGCCGCCGCGCTGTACTCGAATTTATCATATCCGCCGACCGTATATTTAAGTGCGCCAACTGTCTCATCCAAGAATTCAAACGCACTGACATAATGATCTCCGCTATTTTCGTCAACAGCCGCCCAAGACCCGTCAATTTTTTCAATACACTTATTTTCCTTTTCATCAAGATAGTATTCCATGTTCGATATTTTTGAGTAAAAATCTTTTACTTCATCGGGAACGTTTCCGGAATATGAAATATCGCACTTATATTTTCCGTAAGTCGTTTGATCGGCATAAATGTATGTCGTTATGCCCTCGGCAACGATTTCATACCCGCCCGCGCTATCCACCATAGTGCTATTTCCGATTGTTTCCATTTTGAAATTCGTATAATTCTCCAAATCAAACGCCGCGTCCCAAGTCGCTTTATTCACCTCTTCGCCGACTAAGTTCTCCGCTTCTTTCGCGGGATCACCTTCCGCAGAATCGTCGCCGCACGCCGCAAAGCCGACGCACATAACGCTCGCAAGCAATACGCTTGCCAAAGTTGTTGCAAATCTCTTTTTCATACCTTTTTCTCCTTGTCGATAAGATACTTCGATTATACCCCCCCCCTGTACTGCGTTGTCAAGCGTTTTTGAAACGTTTATAAAAAATAAGCCGTTCGGCTGATCCCGAACGGCTGTTTTCATATCCGTTTATAATTTTTCCACGCGGATCCCGTCGTCTATGGAAGCGTCATAGACCTCCGCGCGGTACCCCGTCGCCTTAAAATATTCCTCCGTCACCTGCTTTTTGAAGCTCTCGGCGCCCGATTTTCTCACAAGAGATACCGTACAGCCGCCGAACCCCGCGCCCGTCATGCGCGAACCGAGACACGCGGGGTGCGCCTGTGCGACCGCCGCCAGCGTATCGAGTTCCTTTCCCGTAACTTCATACAAATCGCGCAGAGACGCGTGCGAGGCGTTCAGAAGAGACCCAAGCTCCACCATATTCCCCGCTTTCATTGCCTGAACAGCAAGGCGGACGCGTTCGCACTCTTCCACGACGTGGCGCGCCCTGTCTTTGACCTTTCCTTCGAGAACGCCGCCGATACACGCAAACTCCATGGGCGTTAAATCGGCAAGACAGGAAACGTTCTTCTTCGTTTTTAACTTTTCAAGCGCTTCCTCCGTCTCGGCACGGCGTTCGTTATATTTGCTCTCCACAAGGTTATGCGGCTTTTTACAGTTGATAATAACGAGCGTGCAGTTTCCCAAATCGATGTTCACATACTCGCGTTCGAGCGTTTTGCAATCGAGCAGGATCGCATGATTTTTCTTTCCGCACGCCGAAGCGTACTGATCCATGATCCCGCAGTTGACGCCCGTATATTCACGCTCCGCCTTCTGCGCAAGGAGCGCGATCTCCACGGGGTCGATCTCTTCCCCCGCCGCAGTCGCAAGCGCCGCGATCGTGGATACTTCGATCGCCGCCGAA
This sequence comes from uncultured Christensenella sp., assembly GCA_910585235.1. Lineage (GTDB taxonomy): Bacteria > Bacillota > Clostridia > Christensenellales > Borkfalkiaceae > Gallimonas. The sequence goes on along the minus strand of CAJUCM010000019.1, from coordinate 3,990 downwards.
GAGGAAAGTCCGCTCCCGAACGGCACCGTGCAGTCGTAAAGCATATCGCAACCGACGATCTTTTTCCCCGCACGCTGCCACATGAGCGCGCTTCCCGCGGGATAGTTGGCATATTTTACGTCTCTGTAATCATCGAGTTTATCAATGTCGAGCGTAATTTTATCGGGAATGTCCGTCCAAGATAAATTAAGTTTATCCGTGCCGTTGGGCTTTACATAGACGGTATTGCGCAAAGAGAGTGCCGCAGGCAGAACTTTTCCGCCGCAGTAATCGACGTGTTCGCCGATCAGATTCACCCTTCCTGCCGCCGATACTTTGTAATCATAATTGTTTTTCATAGTATATACCCCATTTCTTTCAGAAATTCTACCGTCTGCGCCTTCTCCTTGAATACCGCCGTATTCAAAAGAATGCGGTTGCAGATCCTGCCGAGCTCCGTCTGCATTGCTTCGTGTACGTTCCCGCCGATTTCTTTCACTTCGTCATAGACGAGTCTGAAATCGGCAAATTCCGCGGGAAGAGGCTTTTGCGCCTCAATGATCTTCTCCAATTCGCCGAGCTGTTCTTCGAGCCTTCCGGGGAGAATAAACAGCCCCTGCGCTTCGATCAATCCGATACTCTCTTTTTTGATCATGTGAAATTCGGGGTGCGCGTGGAATATCCCGTCGGGATAGCGTTCGCTCGTAATATTCGAGCGCAAAATCAAGCTCATTTCATATCCGCGCTCAGTTTTTACCACCGTCGGAGAGACCGCATTGTGAACGCCGTCCGCGTCCTCATGCACGATTCCGAGTGCGGGATCGTCATAATTCACCCACTTTTCGTTGATCTCCGAACAGATCTCCTCGATCGTCAAGCGGTTCTTTGAAACGACGCGGATAACCGTCCCCTGCCAATCCACGACCTCCACGACCGCGTCGCCGTGATCCTTGCGTTTCAGGGTATAGACGGCGCCCGCCCTGTGCATGGGCAGAATTTCCCCGCCGCCCTGATAGTGGTCGTGCGCCAGAACGCTTCCGCCGATCCTCGGCAGGGGCGCGTTACAGCCGATAAAGTAATGCGGAAACATATCCGCAAAGTCCATGAGTTTTGTAAAGGTCGCCCGATCGACGTGCATGGGGATATGTTCGCAGTTCACGGCGATCCCGTGTTCGCGGAAGTAACCGTAGGGCGAATACTGCCAGAACCACTTTTCACCGCCCAGCGTCAGATCGACCGTTCTAAGATTCCGCTTGTTGCGCGCGCCGTAGCCCTCGTTTTCGCGGCAAATGACGCACTTCGCAAAACCGCCGTCCACCGAGTTGCCCGCTTTCGCCTTTTTGGGATCGCGAAACTCCGGCTTGGCTTTGTTGATCGTCACGATCAGCCCGCCCGCTTCAAAACGGGGATTCCTGTCGAGTTTCGCCTTTTTCACATACTCGTTCTTCACGCAGTATCCGTAAAACCAATCCGTGGCTTTTTTAGCGTCCTCCCGAAAGAGAGCATAAAACTTATCGTTGATTTCGGCGGGCAGAAGAGATAATAAGCCGAACACCTCGTCCGTCTCCTCTTCGGAGAGTTCTTCCCCCTCCGCGTTCTGCAAAAACTCCAAAAGGCGGTTGCGCAGATAAATTTGATTGCGCGCGTCAAGTTCCAGATTTTCGACCGCATACGCGGTCAGTTCGTCCGCTCTTTTCAAAACGTCTTCCATGCTCTTCACCGCTTATATCCGTTGGGATTTTTTGTCTGCCAGTTCCAGAGCGAAGCGCACATTTCGTCAATTCCGAGCTTCGCCTCCCAGCCGAGTTCTCTCTTTGCCTTTTCGGCGTTCGCGTAACACGCCGCAATGTCGCCCGCGCGCCGTTCCTTGATGACGTAGGGAAGTTGATGCCCGCACGCCTTTTCAAACGCGTGTATCACGTCCAGAACGCTATACCCGACGCCCGTGCCGAGGTTATAGGTATAGACCCCGTTCCCGCCGATCTTTTCGATCGCCGCAACGTGTCCCTTTGCAAGATCGGTGACGTGAATATAGTCACGCACGCCCGTACCGTCCGGCGTGGGATAATCGTTGCCGAACACGCTGATCTCTTTGAGTTCGCCGATCGCAACCTTTGCGATATACGGCGTCAAATTATTGGGGATTCCTTTGGGGTCCTCCCCGATCAGCCCGCTCTTGTGCGCGCCCACGGGATTGAAATAACGCAGTAGCACGACCGTCCATTCGGGATCGGAATTGTACAGATCGCGGAGCATGATCTCCTGAAAATACTTGCTCGTGCCGTACGGGTTTGTCGTACCGCCCGTTTTACACTCTTCGGTAAGCGGCAGAACTTCGGGATCGCCGTACACCGTCGCCGACGAAGAAAACACGATTTTCTTGCAGTTGTGTTCCCGCATCGCACGCAAGAGAACGAGCGTGCCGTTCAGATTGTTGTCGTAATATTCCACGGGCTTTTTACAGCTCTCCCCGACCGCTTTGAGCCCCGCAAAATGAATGACCCAGTCGATTTTCTGCCGTGCAAAGATCAGATCCATCGCGGCTTTGTCGCGCACGTCCGTATCGTAAAATAAGACCTCTTTTCCCGTGATCTCTCTCACGCGCTGAATGCTTTCCACCGAGGCGTTTGAAAGATTATCCACTACGATCACGTTATATCCGTTCTCCAAAAGTTCTACGCAGGTATGACTTCCGATATAACCCGCTCCGCCCGTCACTAATACGTTCATATTCCGACTCCTTATTGTTTTTTAGGAAAAAAGGCGGCACAAAAATACCGCCTTTTCATCTTTCTTAGGGGGGTGAGAAAGATTTTCCTAACGAATTGCAAGTATCTTTTGCTTTCGTCGGGATTATTATAACAGAGCCTCCCTGTCCCATTCAAGCATTTATTTATGTAGTATTGGACATTTATTGACTTTTTAATAATTTCACACCTTGACAGACAAGCCTTAGCGCGGTATAATATCTCTGAAAAATAAAGTAAAGGAACGCAGGAAATGATTGCAAGGCGCGAAGTATGGAAATATTCCGATTCGGGTAAAGTCTGGGTCGGCAAATACAGAAATTCACAGAATTTACTGCACTGGCACCCGGACTGCGAATTGCTCTCCGTGGAGCACGGAAAAATCGACGTATTCTGCGAAGGAAAAAAACATACGCTCACCGAGGGACAGGCGCTGTACATCGACAGCGGACAGGTCCACTATATGAGCGCATCCGATCCCGACACCGTTCTGATCGTCATTGTTTTTGACTACGACATTATCCGTGGATTTGCCGAAAACTTCCGCCTGTCCTCTCCCGTTCTGTCGGGCAGTTACGACCTCTCCTCCGAATACCGCGCACTGCGCGAAACGCTCTTATCCCGGCACCCCTTTTTCGGTGCGGAAGCCGCTTGCCGCGTCCTGTCCCTCATGATCGATATTTTCCGCAAAGAAGAACTCGAAGAAAAAAATCTGAAAGACAACCGCACAACGGAACGGTTCAAACAATTACTTGAAGAAATCAACGCCCGCTACCGCTTTATTTCATTCGGGGACGCCGCTTCGTTCATGGGAATGAGCCCCTCATACTTTTCCCGATACTTTGCGAAAACGACGGGCATCACCTTTTCGCAACAGCTCAACAGCGTGCGCACGGACAACGCCGTACAGCTTTTGCGCGAGAACGACGGAAAATCTATGACCGAAATCGCGGACTTGTGCGGATTCGGAACGATACGGAATTTCAACCGCATTTTCAAAGAATATACCGGCTTTTCTCCGCGCGAACTTCCCCGCGATTACAACATGAGCGTGCGGTTCTCCTATCCGAGCGACCGCGCTTTCAACCCCACGCTCTATGACTGCGAACTCATCGAATCAACCATGAAAAATTGAACGCATAGATTTTGAAGATAAAAGAAAAAGAAACCGCAAACGCGATTTCTCTTTTATCGGGGTGTTCCCCTATGGTGGTGGAGATAGCGTGACTCGAACACGTTACCTGTACGTTGCGAACGTACCGCT
>CAJUCM010000018.1 GCA_910585235.1 uncultured Christensenella sp. | reverse complement strand
TAGATATAATAGGAGACGGTCAGACCCATGTCGTCAAGTCCCGCAAGACCGTCCCAGCCCGCGGGCGCCATCAGCTTTGCCGCGTCGAACATCGTGAGCCCCGCGCCGATGCCCGCCATCATCAAAAAGAAAGTCGTGGGCGCGATTCCGGGAAGCGTGATATGCACGAACTGTTTCCATTCGTTCGCGCCGTCGATCTTCGCCGCCTCGTAGAGAACGGGATTGACCGCGGCGAACGCCGCCTTGTACATCACGATCCCGTAGCCGGGGGACTGCCATACAATGGAGATAAAGATTGCCCAGGTGAGCGTGCTCGTATCGTCCGGATTGTTGAGATAGTTAATATCGTTGTTGAAAATCTGATTGAGAATGCCGTTGTGCGAAAACACCGTCATCCACATGATCCCGACCGCCACCGACGAGCAAACGTAGGGAATGAAGTACAGGATCTGAAACACGCGCGAACCGAACGTCTTTTTCGAGAGCAGAAACGCGATAAAGAGCGCAATGCCGAGCGAAACGAACTGCGCGGTCGCAAGCCACAGCGTGATCCCGATCGAATGCAGGAACCGCTGATCGGTGAAAGCCGCGGAAAAATTTGCAAAATTATTCCAGACCATCGTATCGATCTGTCCGTATTCCACGTCGCAGAACATGGCGCCGAACGAGAGCGCAATGGGAAAGACGTTAAAGAGAACGAACCCGACGAGCGGGAACAGCGCCCCGCACAATCCGATGATCGCTTCCGCTTTGAATTTTCTCCTCGGCTTAAACGGTTTTTTGCGGGTCGCATCCGCGTCCGTAAACACCACTGCCGAATCTGCTTTCTCTTTCAAGATTTATCTCCTGTTGATCACGATTTGTTTTGCCGCAAGCGCCGCATCCGCGTCCGCCTTGACTTCGCCGATAAATTCGCTCAGCGTCTTGGTGCCGAAGCGCACCTGCTTATTCAGAACGTTCGCCCATGCCGTGACCCATTCGCCCTCTTCAAAGTAGCCCCAGTCGCCGACGTGCGTCTCCTGCGAGGATAAGATCAGCGCGGCGCGGTTGAGGTGTTTGCCCTCCTCCGCTTTCAGATAGGCGTCGCTGTTTGCAACGCTCATCTGATTGGGAACGGACTGATTTGCCTTTGCCAGAATGAGCTGCGCCTCCGCTCCCGCCATATAGCGCAGGAACTTCCAGGAAGCGTCGTATTTATCGGGATCGCTGTTTTTGGGGATCACGAGCGCCTGCGAAAGTCCCGCGGCGAACGTCGCCGCCCTGCCAACGACGGGCGTTCCGTCTTCATAGAGAAGATCGCCCGTGTATTCGCCGTCCCCGTAATCCTTGCCGATCACTTTGAGATATTCGTTTTTCAGCGTCTCTTCGCCCGTAAAGTAGGTGCTTCCGCCCACATATTTTCTGTACTGATGCACGGGCGCAACATCAAAGGAGAGCGTCGAGATCGAGCTGTATCTCACGCCGGAAGCAAAATCGCCCATCATGATCGCCGATTCACCCGAAGTGAAACTGCCCTCTCTGTCAGATAAGCTCTTGTTGTTCAGAAGCGCGTAACCGTTCTTGCCCGCATCCACTTCGTTCGCCTCCGGAACGGCGAGACGGCAGAATTCCAAAAATGCGTCGTACTGCGACGGCAATTCCGTCAAGCCCTCTTTGGAGGCAATATCGCTCTCCGCGATCTTATCCTCATAGGTGACGACCTCGCCCGCCGCATAGCTGTTGCCGTTGATCGTGACCCCCTCCTGCGCCGTCACGAGCCAGTTGGGAGTTTTGTCGCAGACGGTAAAGGAATATTTCTCTCCGTCGTAACCGATACAGTCGCCCCCGACCGACCAGCCGTAATTGAACCACCACTCCGTCATGTAACCGTATGCCGACGGCGAGGAGGGATTATATCCCGTCGTCGCCCCGCTCTGATCGGTCTTGGTTCTCGTAAAGCATTTCGCAAGATAGCGCATCTCCTCCCAGTTCATGGGGATCTGATTGTTGAACACTTTATAGACGCGCTCGCCCTTTAAGTTGGTCGAAAGTTTTGCGTCGGGATAGGGAGCGCCGTATTCTTCGGCATATTCCGCATAGCCGTGCGGCTTTACCTTTGCATATTCGCCCTTTCCGACGTCGCTCTCGGCAACGGAGACCACGTTGATTTCCGCAAGCTGGAAAAAAGATTTGTTGTAATAAAGCACGGAGGGCGTAATGCCGTTGGGAATCCCCAAATAAGACGCGCCCTTTTCCGCTTCATATACGCCCTTTGCGTTTTTCCGCGGGGTAAAGCGGTACATATCCGTTGCGGTCACGGGAATATCGGAAAGGTCGAGATCGCCCGGATCGTTTTCAAGATAGCCGTCGAGTTCGAGCATCAGATCGAGAACCGCCATTTTACGGAACACTTTGCTCGAAAGCGTATATATGTTCGCGCCGTTCTTACGCGAAAGGTTTGCCTGCGCGTCCTCCGCGATTCCCGTAAGCGGCACTTTGATGACGCTTACGCCGTCCGCCTTGCCCTGTCCGTTGTTGTAGGCGTCCACGATTTCCGAATACACCGCGGTACGGTTGCCCGAAATATCGTAATAAAATCTGATCTTCGTCGCCCCACCTCCGTCGGCGCAAGCCGCCGCCGAAAGCCCGACTGCACAGCATACCGCCGCCGTCAAAACGTTTTTGAGTTTCTTCATAATTTCCTCCTGTTATTTTTAATCGTTTCTTCCGTATTTACTTAAAATCGATATTCTTTTCCTTCATCCAAAGGAAAGGATCGTCGTCCCTGCATTGCGCCGCATATTCCGTAGGCGTCATTCCCTTGATTTTTTTGAACAGACGGGAAAAATAGCTCTGATCGGAAATCCCCACCTCGTTTGCAACCTCGTCCATCGTGTAGTCGCAATGCTGAATAATCACGCACGCCGACGAAATGCGGCAGGCGTTGATATATTCGGTCGGGGTCATTCCTACCGTTTCGGACATCAAGCGCATGAACGAACGGTATGACATATGCAACTCGTTCGCAATTTCCATCGGCGTCATGTCCGTGCGGAAATTGTTGTTCATGTAGATGAGCGCGTTGCGCATTTTTCTGTATTCGCGCTGTTGCGCCGAATCCTTGAAAAGCGCGCTGCCCGTCCGCTCTTTCAGAAGTCTGCCGAACAATAACAGACAATACGCCTCGGATTCGATGTCCGAAACGGGACTTTCCGAATATACGTCGTACAGCTCCCTGAGGAGCGGAACGGTGCTCTTATAGTCGCTCAGCCGCACGCAGGGATTTTCCTTGGTGAAGCCGCACAGTCCGAAGAACCCCGAAAGATTCTTCCCCTTGATGTCGACCCAGACGTACGACCACGGATCGGTCTTGCTCGGCTGATATTCGTAATACTCTCCCTCATACAGCAGAAATACTTCGCCCTCGCCGAGAACGCGGGTGTTGTCGCCGACTTTCAATGTCCCCGTGCCGAACATGATAAAATGCAGGGCGTAACAGCCGGGAACGCGGCACTCCCGCTTTTTATTGACCTTGCAGTACTCCTGCCCGATCCTCTGGATATTGAACGTGTATTCGCCCTCGCTGAACACGCCGTTTTTATCGTTTGATTCAAAAGTTATTTTTCTCATAGTGCCCCGCTTTTGCCGGTTTCGGCTTTATTGTATTTCATAACCGCCGATAACTCAACGGTACTTTGCAGTTTTGGCAAATTTGTCCTAAAATTGCATGGATTTTTGAATTATTTTAAGGGTTTATTACAAATTGAGTACATATCGTCGTATTCTATTTGATTTATTTCTTCCGACAAATAAAAAAACAGACGTGTTTTTACACGCCTGTTTTACGGTTTTATGTTAGATTCCGAATCAGTCCCCTGCGCGGGAGCCGTTCATTGCCATGGCGATCTGCGCCGCCTGATCTTTCCGCGCCTGTTCGGCGTGTTTTTCGATCGCGTCGTTCACTTCGTCCTTGAACTTCTGCGCATTGCTCACCGCATGAAAAATATAGCCCTGCGAGCCGACGCTCGCAATTTTAACGTGATAGTAGCGGAACAGATTTCCGAGCATTCCCGCGTTGAACGAAACGCCGTCGATCTTTTCGATCGGAACGTCCAGCGTCTTGATTTTAAGATTCCCCTGCTTGCCCATAACGCGTTTATTGGTGACCGCAAGGTGTGTGGTAAAAATCGCAATGATCCTCAAAAGAAGCGGAAACGCCCCGACGACCGGAAACGCCGCCCAAACGGCGGTGCGCAGATAGGAAAACAATTCCGCCTTTGTCTTCCAGTCCGAATCGCCGAATTCGGGTTCTTTGAAAACCACCTCCGTAAGCACCGCCGCGGCGGCGATCATCAGGGCGCAAAAAATAATTCTCGGCAACACGTACCAAAAACTGATCTTCGCTTTCACAATGACTTCTTCCCCGTTCCGTAGATTTCTATCTACATAGTTCATACTTCTTCTCTCCTTAAAAAAATTACTTATTGAGTATTTTAATACTCAATTGTCAATATTATATCGGTAATATATTTCTTTGTCAAGCGATTATAAGTAGTTTTTTACTATAATGATACAAAAATCAACGACAGAGACATTTTATAAAGGAGATATCATGATACAGATCCGCGCGATCAGAAAAGAAATGGGATTGAGCCAGCGCGAGCTCGCGCAAAAAATCGGTTCGAGTCAGAAGTCGATCGACCTGTGGGAAAAGGAAAAGTCTGAGCCGACCGCAAAATTTATCTGCGCGCTTGCGGACTGCTTCGGCTGTTCCACGGACTATCTGTTGGGGCGGGAGGACGACTTCGGCAACGTGAATATCCAGAGCGATCTTAGCGAACGCGAAAAGGCGTTGCTATCCGCTTACAGACGCTTGCAAGAACGCGAAAAGGCGCAGGCTTCCGCCTTTCTCGAATTTTTATTGACCGCGAACGCAAAACAATAAAAACTCCCGCCCGCGCAATGCGCGGGCGGGACTATTATAAAGAAATATTATTCCCATTCGATCGTACCGCAGGGCTTCGGGGTAAGGTCATAAAGAACTCTGTTGACCCCCTCAACTTCGCCCGTGATACGGTTCGTGATATGCTGTAAAAGTTCAAAGGGAACGTTTTCGACGGTCGCCGTCATCGCGTCCTTTGTATTGACCGCGCGCAGGATCACGGGATAGGCATAGGTCCGCTTGCCGTTCTTGACGCCCACCGAGCGGAAATCGGGAACTGCCGTAAAGTACTGCCATACTTTTCCCTCCAACCCGTTCTTTGCAAATTCCTCTCTCAAAATCGCATCCGATTCGCGCACGATTTCAAGACGGTCGCGGGTGATCGCGCCGAGGCAACGAACGCCCAGCCCCGGTCCGGGGAAAGGCTGACGATAGACCATTCCGTCGGGCAGTCCCAACGCTTTTCCCACGACGCGCACTTCGTCCTTATAGAGGAATTTGAGCGGTTCGACCAATTCAAATTTCAGATCTTCGGGAAGTCCGCCCACATTGTGGTGCGCCTTGACCCCGTCGCTTTCGAGAATGTCGGGGTAGATCGTTCCCTGTGCGAGAAATTCGATCCCTTCTTGCTTCCTTGCCTCTTCCTCAAACACGCGGATGAACTCCGCGCCGATAATTTTGCGTTTCTTCTCCGGCTCGGCAACCCCTTCGAGTTTATTCAAGAAGCGGTCGATCGCATCGACATAGACGAGGTTTGCGTTCATCTGATTGCGGAACACCTCGACGACCTGTTCGGGCTCGCCCTTTCTCAACAGTCCGTGATTGACGTGCACGCACACGAGATTTTTCCCGATCGCCTTGATCAGGAGCGCCGCTACGACGGAAGAGTCCACCCCTCCGCTGAGAGCAAGCAATACTTTTTTATCGCCGACCTGTTTTTTGACGAGCGTAACCTGTTCGTCGATAAACGCCCCCGCAAGCGTTTCGTTTGTAATGCGTTTCATGCTGTCCGGTCTTTTGTTGTTCTCCATTTTATATTTCCTCCGTAATACTGATTTTGCTAATATGTCTTTTGTTCTGCCGAGCGGTACCCTGCGAGGCTAATGTCGGAAAGCATAGCTTTCACGACCTCAGCCCTCACGGAATTTTGTTTTGTGTAGCAAAAGAAAATTCGTGAACTTATTCCCACTCAATGGTTGAGGGCGGTTTGCTCGTAATATCGTAGACGATCCTGTTCGCATACTTCACTTCGTTGGTAATGCGGTTGGAAATTTTTTCCAATAAGTCATAGGGAATACGCGCCCAGTCGGCGGTCATGGCGTCAACGCTTGTGACGGCGCGGAGCGCGATGACGTTTTCATACGTTCTGAAATCGCCCTGCACGCCCACTGTCTTGCTGTTCGTTATGACGGCGAAATACTGCCATATCTCCCTATCGAGTCCCGCATTTTTGATTTCTTCGCGCAAAATGTAGTCCGCATCGCGCAACGTTTCGAGCTTTTCTTTCGTCACCTCGCCCATGATACGGATCGCAAGTCCGGGTCCGGGGAAGGGCTGACGGTTCACGACGGAATCGGGAAGTCCGAGTTCCGTTCCCACTTTACGCACCTCGTCCTTAAAGAGATCGCGCAATGGCTCGACGATTTCGCGGAAGTCAACAACGGACGGAAGTCCGCCCACATTGTGGTGGCTCTTGATGACGGCGCTCTTGTCCTTTCCGCTCTCGATCACGTCGGGATAAATCGTACCCTGCACCAAAAAATCTACCGCGCCGATCTTTTTTGCCTCGGCTTCAAATACTTTGATAAATTCCGCGCCGATGATCTTGCGTTTTTCTTCGGGTTCCGCAACGCCTGCAAGTTTGCCCAAAAATCGCTCTTCCGCATCAACCTTGACGAGGTTCATGCCCAATCCGTCGCGGAATACGCTCACGACCTCTTCCGCCTCATATTTGCGCAAAAGACCGTGATCCACAAAAACGCAGACGAGATTGTCCCCCGCCGCCCTGTGGACGAGCGCCGCGGCGACGGCGGAATCCACTCCGCCCGACATGGCGCAGAGTACTTTTCGGTTCCCGATCTTGTCTTTGAGAAGTTTGACCTGTTCCCCGACGAAGTTTTTCATCGTCCAGTCGCCCGCGGCATTACAGACGCGATACAGGAAATTTTTAAGAAGTTCGTTTCCGTATTCGGAATGAACGACTTCGGGGTGGAACTGCACGCCGTAAATCTTCCTTTGAATATCCCCGAACACCGTCACGGGGCAGGTCGGCGTGCTTGCAAGCACCTCGAAGCCCGACGGTATTTCGCCGACGAGGTCGGTATGGCTCATCCAGCACACGCTCTTTTCGGGGATCCCCTCCGAGAGCGGACTTTTTTTCATAAAGGAAAATTCGCGTTTGCCGTACTCACCCGCCTTTGCGTGCGTCACCTTTCCTCCGAGCGTGTAGGCGATCAATTGTGCGCCGTAGCATATTCCGAGAACGGGGATTCCGAGCGAAAATATCTCTTCGGAAACGTGCGGAGAACGTTCGTCATAGACGCTGTTCGGACCGCCCGTAAAGATAATGCCGACGGGCGCATACGCTTTGATTTCCTCCAACGGCATAGAGCAGGGTTTCAGATCGCAGTAAACGCCCAGATCGCGCACGCGCCGTGCGATCAGTTGATTGTACTGTCCGCCGAAATCGAGAACAAGCACTTTTTCGTGATTCATAAAATCTCCGTAAATCAATAGCAAAAACGCCCCGCGCAGGGCGTTTTGTCCGCTTAGTTTCTCGCCGAATAGTTCGGCGCTTCTTTGCTGATGGAAATATCGTGAGGGTGGCTTTCGAGAAGTCCCGCGTTCGTGATCCTGACAAATTTTGAATCTTTGCGCAATTCGTCAATGTTGTGTTTTCCGCAGTAACCCATGCCCGAACGCAGACCGCCTTTCATCTGATAGATGATCTCGGAAATGCTTCCGCGGTAAGGCACTCTGCCCTCCACGCCCTCTGGAACAAACTTTTTCGCGTTCTCCTGAAAATATCTGTCGTTCGATCCCGCCGCCATTGCGGAGAGCGAACCCATGCCTCTGTAAACTTTGAAACTTCTGCCCTGATACAGCTCGATCTCGCCGGGGCTCTCCTGCGTGCCCGCAAGCATGGAACCGATCATGACGGCGCTGCCGCCCGCCGCAAGCGCTTTGACGATGTCGCCCGAATACTTGATCCCGCCGTCGGCAATGATACGCTTGCCGAGTTTATCCGCCGCCTCCGCGCAATCCATGACCGCCGTAAGCTGGGGAACGCCGATCCCCGCAACGACGCGCGTCGTACAGATCGATCCGGGACCGATCCCGACTTTTACGATATCCGCGCCCGCTCCGATGAGCGCTTTCGTCGCCTCCGCCGTTGCAACGTTGCCCGCAATGAGAACGACGTTCGGGAACTGTTTTTTGATCTCTCCCACTTTCTTGACGACCATTGCGGAATGCCCGTGCGCGGTATCGACCGCGATCACGTCCACTTTCGCTTCGACAAGCGCTTCCACTCTCTCCATGGTGTTCGCCGCGGTTCCCACCGCTGCGCCGACGAGAAGTCTGCCGTGCTTGTCGCGCGCGCTGTTCGGATACTGAATGCTCTTTTCGATGTCCTTAATGGTAATAAGACCTTTCAGATATCCTTTTTCATCTACGATGGGAAGTTTTTCGATGCGGTGTTTGCCGAGGATATTCTTTGCATCCTCCAAAGAAGTTCCCACGGGGGCGGTGACGAGCTTGTCCTTCGTCATCACGTCCGAAATGGGCTGTTCATGATTGGTCTCGAAACGGAGATCGCGGTTTGTGAGGATCCCAACGAGTTTGCCGTTCTTCGTAATGGGAACGCCGCTGATGCGGTAACGCTCCATGAGCGCGATCGCGTCCTTTACAAGATTGTCGGGCGCGAGGAAAAACGGATCGGTAATGACGCCGTGTTCGCTGCGCTTGACCTTATCGACCTCTTTCGCCTGTTCCTCGATCGACATATTTTTATGAATGATCCCCATACCGCCTTCCCGCGCCATGGCGATCGCAAGACGGCTCTCCGTGACCGTATCCATTGCGGCGGAAATAATCGGGATATTCAGATTGATCCCCTCGGCAAGCGTGGTTCTGAGATCGACTTCCGCAGGCAATACGTCGGACGCCTCCGGAATCAGAAGCACGTCGTCAAAAGTCAATCCTTCTTTTACAATTTTACTCATGCTCCGCTTCCTCCTAAGATTTTAACGATATTGTTGTAATCGGCATTCTCTTCAAAACCGCAGTTCCCGATTTCGTCGAGCAGTACCTGACAGAATGCTCCGTCCTCTTTTTCGACGGCTTCGATCGCAAGATACACGACGGGATTCCCCTGCGGGAAAGATACGTCCGTCGCTTCGATCGCAAAACGGCAGACTTCCTGTTTATCGTTCGCAGTCTTCGCAAGGCGGTATTTGACGCAGGAGGCAAGTCCCATCAGATAGGAACGCATCGAAACTTCGACGTTGCCCGCCTCGGAGGAATCCACCGAATACAGGTTGCAGTATTCCTCAAATCTTCCGCGCGCCTCGCTGTCCGTTTCTCCGTATAACACGCCGAACCGCTCGTCCGCCACGCGGTCGTTTTTCTTTTCCGCCGCGATCACGAAAGAACGCACAAGGCAATCCATATCCCCCGAACGCTCATATTCCTGATAGGCGTAATCCCCGCTCAGATTCTTCATTCCGAGCGACGCCGTGAATTCCATCATGGAAGCGGGAAAACAAAAAGATACGATCCCGAAAACGGCAATCGCCATAATAAGAGTTATTCCGAGCGTAATGAGCGCCGTCCGTACAATAATCTTTTTCATGAATCCTTTGTCAGGTGATCGGATATTTTATCTATTCTATCACAGACTTTATAAAAAAGCAACCGTATAAAAGAAAAAAGTCATGATACTATCGTAAAATTCATAAAGTATATCATGAAAAAATTTACTACATTGCTCTTTTTGACGGCGCTTGTTCCGCTCCTCGCTTCCTGCAAGCAAAGTCCCGACTATTTTTCCTACGTCTCCGAACTGCGTTCCGATCTGTTTACGGCAAGCGACGAAGCGTTCTCTCTGACCGTCGCCTGCATTTCCCGCGAATATCCCTACAACGGCGACGGGATCAAAGCGCCCCTCAACGACGTGATCGAAGTCACGCTCGAAGGCGACGCGGAAGAATACAGCATCTACTTTCTTGGCGAAGAAAACATGGGCGGAGAGATGTCTTTCCGCAATACGCGCGGGGACTTCTATTATTCGCAGGGCGTAAAATCCTTTCCCGAAGGGAGCGTCAGCCTGCGGGTGGAATGGGAGGATAAGAGCCGCGAAGTCGTTGCGACTTCGGTAAAAACGGAGAACACCATCACCCCCGAAAAGGCGCTCTCCTACGCGCTGGAAGCGGAACAGGCGACGATCGGGCGAATGAGCGCGGACGGCGCTTTCGCGGGCGAATTTTATGTACGCCTTCTGCGCCGCGACAAAAACTATTTTTACGTCGGGATCGTCGATCGCAACGGCAAAATGATCTCTCTGCTCCTCGACAGCGAGAGCGGAGAAGTCCTTGCAAGGCACGAATAAAGATTCATTTGACTTTTTTACGCGGGAGAACTATAATAAGAACCAATGAAAACAAAAAGTGCAAAAAGATTGTACAGGACTTTGGCGGTATTCCTCGGAATCTTCGTTTTTATTGCCGCGCTCATCCTATCCCTTCTGATCGCAGACGGCGTCTGCGAACGTTTTGCACGCACGGTGCCCTCCTATCCGAAAGAGGATATTTCCGCCCTCTGCGACAAACAGGTGGACTGGACGGAAGAAGAACTCCGCACGCTCTTCCGCCAAACGGGGCTCGGCAGCGCCGCGCTCCTTGAAATGAAAAAACAAGCCGTATCCGAAAACGGAAGACCCGTTCCCCTCTCCGAACGGGTCAAGCCCTTTCAGGACGCGCTCTTTTACGACGGGGAGACCGAGCACGAACTCGTCGCGGACGTATCCAAGCGCGATCTCATGAAAAATTTTACGGCGCCCGTCGCGCCCGTCATGGAGGCGGGCGACGTATTCGTCAATTCCTCGACGCACACGCTTGGCTTCCGCAACGGTCACGCCGCGATCGTCCTCGACAAATACGGATCGGTTTTGGAATCGCTCGAACTCGGCAGGAACAGCGCCGTCTCGCAGGGCGGGGACCGTTGGTTCGCGGAATCTTCCAATTTTATTCTGCTGAGACTGAAAAACGTCGATAAAGAGACGCGCGCCAAAATCGCGCAGAATGCGCTGAGAGACCTCAAAGGGATCCCTTATTCCATTACCGTCGGCGTCTTTTCCAAAAAGGATCAGGGGACTTCGCCCAAAAGCACGCATTGCTCCCACCTCGTCTGGCAGGCGTATAAAAATGCGGGATACGACATCGATTCAAACGGCGGTCTCGTCGTAACGCCCCGCGATATTGCCCGCTCTCCCCTCTTTGAAGTCGTTCAGGTTTACGGCTTCGATCCCGAAACGCTTTGGTAAAATTTTGGCGCGACCGATCGGTCGCGCCGCCTTTTTTGTTATTTTCAGCTTTTCATGTATTCGGTTAAAATCTGATTCTGTACAAACAGAAATTCGTCTTTGATAAACGTTCTGTCGCCGTCCGCCTCCAAATACTGCGCGGTCTTTCGGTATGCTTCCTGAAAGTCCTCTTTCCAGTCGCTCCCGAATGCCTGTTGATATTCCGAAGCGGAAATCCCGCGCGCCGTTCTGAGCGCAAGCATGACGAACTCGAACTTTGCGTCCTCTTTTGTCACCGTTTCGCTCTCGATCACGGGCAGAAATCCCGAAAGCACGCACTTGATATATTCGTCCAGATTGAACGTATTCGTAAAGCGCTTTCCGCACATGAACGAACTTGCCGAAACGCCGAAGCCGATATATTCCCCGCGCTTCCAATAATTCAGGTTATGTTTACTCTCGAATCCCTTTTTCGCAAAATTGCTCACTTCGTAGCGCGCATAGCCCTTTTCTTTCAAAAGCGCGTAGCCGAAATCATAGAGCGAACGCACCTCGTCCCCGTCGGGAAGTTCGCCGTTCAGATAGTCCGTATAGATCGGCGTGCCGTCCTCCGGAGTGAGCGCGTACATGGAGACGTGCTTCGCGCCGACGCCCGTAGCAAGCTCTATCGTCTTTTTTACGTCGTCCTGCGTCTGCCCCTTGATGCCGAGCATGACGTCCACCGAAAAATTTCTGCCTTTCAGAAGCGCGGCGCAGGTCATAAATTCGCGCACCGTGTGAATGCGGTTGAGATTTTCGAGCTGAGAATCGATCGCCGTCTGCAATCCCACCGAATAGCGGTTGACCCCCGCGCTCGAATAGGTCTTTAACTTGCTCTCGCTGACCGTCCCCGGATTCATCTCGATCGTCACTTCGGGATTTTTGGAGAGACGCAGAAGTTTTGTGATCTGCTTCATCGCGCCGTATATGTATTTGGGATCGATGACGGAGGGCGTTCCGCCGCCGATATAGACGGTGTCAAAGACGTAATCTTTGAGCTCCTTGGCTCTCAGCTCAATCTCCTTATACAGGCACGCCATATAGGATTCCGCAAAGCCCAGTTTATCGGGAAAGGACGCAAAGTCGCAATAGGTGCATTTCTGTTTACAGAACGGAATGTGAAGATAGATCCCCGCCATATTATTCTCTCCAAAGGTATTTGTTCAGATCCACAAAGCCGTTCTCCGCTTCCACGCCCTCGGCGCGCAACAGCGAAGCCTGCATCTCCCAACCGCCGAACGCAAATTCGGGCGCCAGCCTGCCCTCGCGGTTGACCACCCTGTGACAGGGAACGACGACGGGCGTCGGGTTATGATGCAACGCGTTTCCGACTTGCCTTGCTGCGCGGGGACGCCCGATCGCAAACGCGATCATGCCGTAAGTTACGACCTTTCCCTTCGGCACCGTTTTCAGGTATTCGTAAACCCGATCCGAAAAATCCGCCATGCTTATTTATCCTTATTCGTTTTGAGAATTTCCATAAAGACTTCGCTCGGAACTTCCACCGAGCCGATCTTGCGCATCCGCTTTTTGCCCTCTTTCTGCTTTTCGAGGAGCTTCTTCTTTCTGGTAATATCGCCGCCGTAGCACTTGGCAAGAACGTCTTTGCGGACGGCTTTCACCGTTTCGCGGGCGATCACTTTTCCGCCCACCGCCGCCTGCACGGGGATCTCGAAGAGCTGGCGCGGGATCGCGTCTTTGAGGTTTTCGCACAGCGTTCTTCCGCGCGAATAGGCGTGATCCTCGTGTACGATCATACTGAGCGCGTCGCACACTTCCCCGTTCAGGAGAATGTCGAGCTTGACGAGTTTGCTCCGTTCATAGCCCGCAAGCTCGTAGTCGAAACTCGCATAGCCGCGCGTGCGCGATTTGAGTTCGTCGAAAAAGTCATATACGATCTCGTTGAGCGGGAGGCGGTAGTTGAGCTTGACCCTGCGCGGATCGAGATAAGTCATATCCCCGAACACGCCCCTCTTATCCCTGCATAGATCCATAATGGGTCCAAGATAGTCGGGCGGCGTATAGATCTCCGCCCTGACGATCGGCTCCTCCATATAGTCTATATCCGAAGCGGGCGGCAAATGCGAGGGGTTATCCACATAGAACTCTTCGCCGTCCGTCTTGTGGACGAGATAGGAAACGGAGGGCGCGGTCGTGATGATTTCAAGATTAAATTCCCGCTCGATCCTCTCTTGCAGAATTTCCATGTGCAGAAGTCCTAAAAATCCGCAACGGAATCCGAAGCCGAGCGCGGCGGAATTATCCGGCTCGAACGTAAGCGCCGCGTCGTTGAGTTTGAGCTTTTGGATCGCGTCCCTCAAATCCTGAAACTTGCTTCCGTCGAGTGGGAATATACCCGAAAACACGACGGGTTGAACCTTTTTATAGCCGGGGAGCGGTTCCTTGACGGGTCTGTCCGCATTCGTCAGCGTATCGCCCACCGCCACGTCCTGAATGGATTTGATGCTCGCCGCAACGTAGCCGACCTCTCCCGCGGAGAGGCTCTCTTTGGGTTGCAGCGAGGGAGCGAACACGCCGACTTCCGTCACTTCATATACTTTATCGGAAAGGAAGGTTCTGATCTTATCCCCCGGCTTCACGCTCCCGTCCATAATGCGCACAAAGAGGATAACGCCCTTGTAGTTATCGTAATAGCTGTCGAAAATGAGCGCGGAGAGCGGCGCTTCGGTATCCCCCGCAGGGGGAGGAACGCTCTTGACCACCGCTTCTAAAATATCGCGGATATTCGTTCCCTCCTTGGCGGAAACGCAGGGACACCCCTCCGTATCCAGCCCGATCACGTCCTCGATCTCCTTTTTCGTCTCGTCGATCCGCGCCGACTGCAAGTCGATTTTATTGACGACGGGCACGATTTCCAGATCGTTGTCGAGCGCGAGATAGACGTTGGCGAGCGTCTGCGCCTCGATCCCCTGCGTCGCATCGACGACCAATATTGCGCCCTCGCAGGCGGCGAGCGAACGGCTGACCTCATAGGTGAAGTCAACGTGACCCGGCGTATCGATGAGGTTAAATACGTATTCGTTACCGTCGTCCGCCGTATAGAACATTCTCACGGGCGTGAGCTTGATCGTAATGCCGCGTTCGCGCTCGATATCCATACTGTCGAGGAGCTGATCCTCCATATCGCGCTTGCTGACCTGTCCCGTCAGTTCCATGATACGGTCGGCAATGGTGCTCTTGCCGTGATCGATATGTGCGATAATGCAGAAATTGCGGATATTCCGATTGGGTTTTGACATAGCTTCTCCGTAGCAAATACCCGACTTTTCTCATCGGGAATCAATTTGCATAACGATATTATAATAAATATCGGGAATTTTTGCAACAACTATTGCATTTTTCGGGCGAATTTGCTAAAATAAAACTATGGAACTTGATTTTATTCTTAAAAAGCCGATCGCACACCGCGGTCTGCACGACGAAAACAATCCCGAAAACAGCATTCCGGCGTTCCATGCGGCAATTGCCTGCGGATTTCCGATCGAAATGGACATCCGCCTCTCCAAAGACGGAAAAATCGTCGTCTTTCACGACGATACGCTTTCCCGCATGACGGGCGCGAATCTCAGCGTGATCGACTGTTCGTTTGAAGACCTGTCCGTTCTGAGGCTGACGGGCAGTCAGGAACGCATTCCCCTTTTCTCCGATTTTCTCAAAGAAATCGACGGAAAAGTTCCTCTCCTCATCGAATTCAAAAATATGCCCAGCGTGAACACCAAAGATTTTATCCGCCTTGCCGCAGAGGAACTCAAAGATTATCGCGGCGAATACGCCGTACAGAGTTTTCAGCCCTTTTATATGCGGGCGTTCAAGGAACTCCGCCCCGATATTCCCGTGGGCATTCTGGCAACGGAGGAATCCACGAAAGCGGATTTTAACAATTCCCCCATCTGGCGGATCAAGGCACGCGCGGTCAGAAACATGAGTTTCAACAACAGCGTCAAACCCGATTTTATCAGTTACCACTTCAAGGGTTATCCGAACAAGGCGACGGAAAAGTTTACGGGAAATAAACTCGCCTGGACGGTTCGCTCGCCCGAAGACGAGGCTTACGCAAGACAATATGCGGACAATATCATCTTTGAAAACTACCTTCCTAAAATTCATGAATGATTTTATTGCCTTAGCCGTCCCGCCGCAACGCGGCGGGATTGTTTTCCCGCAACGACCGCATATCATAAAATAAAAAAAATAAGGAGCAATCAAATGAGTTCTTTCAAAGACTTACGCATCGTTGACAATTTTTATCAGACCTCTTCGTTCTTCCCCATGCCGACGACCCTCGTCGGTACGGTTTCGGAAAACGGCAAAACCAACCTCGGCGCTTATTCCCTCTGCTTCCCTTATTACATCGCGGGCAAGGAATATTACGCCATGATTCTGGAATGCCGCAATAGTTCCAACACGGCGCAGAACATTTTGCGCGGAAGCAAAGTTTCGCTCAATTTTATTCCCGACGACAGAAAATATTTCCGCGAAGCGGTGCGCCTCGGATTCCCCGGCGAAACGACGGACGAAAAGATGAAAAACTGTCTTTTTACGCTGGAAGACGGGCAAGCCGAAGGCGAAAGACCCAAAGTGCTGAAAGAGGCTTTTCAAGTGTTTGAATGCACCTGGGACAGCAGCTTGGAGGACGCGCACCTCGACAAAGCGGGCTGCCTTGAAGGGTACGAGGCGCCCTACCGCAATTTTAACGGCATCACAAGCAAGTTCGGCGCGCACTTCATTCTGAAAATCGATAAAATTTTAATGAAAGAAAAATACTATAATTCCATTGTGGACGGCGTTTCCGCAAAGAACTTCCCGCCTGTTCCCGTGGATTACGGCTATCGCGACAGCACGAATTTCTGGTGTTCGCGTTTCAAGAAGCCCTTTCCCGAAAAGATACAGGCGAAAGAGGGCGATTTCGATTCCGTCAAATATGCGGCAAAGCGCATCGACCCGAACGTGACTTTTACCGACGAGGCTTGCGCAAAACTTACGAAGATCCCCCGCATCTTTCTGAAAGCGGCTTTAAGCCAAATGGTGTCCATCGCCAAGGAAGAGGGAATTTCCGTCATTGACGAAGCCGCGCTTCAAATCATCAACGACAAGCGCAGAAAAGAGAAAAAATAAAATCGCAGAATGTGTTGGTTCAATTATTACGGTCTTGCAATCGTCGTTATCATCATGATCCCGAATACCGTCTGTTCGACTGCGCGCTGATCGCGTATATAAGTTATCGGAACGCGATCCTTTCCGAATCCTAAGAAAAACGGCGGGAACTGACCCGCCGTTTTGTTCTAAGTCTGATACGCAATATCTTCGTGAAGCATTAAGGGATATGCGGCGATCCGTTCCCCCTCCAAATCATGTTTGAAAAGTTCCACCCCGCAAATGCGGTGATTCCCGTAAGCCGTATAATAGTAAGCACCCCTTTGCGCGCTGAAACAGGAAGTATAGACGGTGATCTCATAACCGCCTTTCCACCTGCAACTGCCGCGCGGCTGCGAGACGGTGTTCATAACGTGAAAGAACTCGTTCACGCTCTCCTCTTCGCCGTCGCCCGCGGGAACGGAATTGAGTTTTACGAACGCCGCCCGCGCAAATCTCGATTTCGACGACCAATCGCCGGGCAACCCCAAAGCGCCCATTCCGCGGCTGATTTCCGCAGGGTTGTATATTTCTGAAAATCGACTGCGAGGTTCTTCGCTCGTCACGTTGATACAGTCGCCAAGCGATAAGAGCTGTGCGGGAAAGGGCGGATTATTCGTCAGAACGCCCACGGGATTTTCATAGACGCACAATCCCTCCTTGACAAACTCAACGGTATAGGAGCCGTTTTTATCCGCGATCAGATAATGTAGTTCCGCAACGGGGAACCGGTCGGAAAACGGGAGCGAAACAAGGTTGATCTCTCTGAGGCGGGAGACCGCCTCCTCCGCACTCTTGCAAACGCCGAGCAGATACGGGATCAGTTCAAACTGCGCAAGATCGATCTTATCCTTCCGCGCCTCAAAAAAACAGGCGTTTCCCACAAAATTCAGCCCCGCCACGGCAAGCCCCTCTTCGTTTCCGCCGTCGTAATAGAGCGGGTAACCGTCCGCGACGTGCGCCATTCCGATATAGGCGTAATGTCTTTTAATTTCATTCGTCATTCTGAAACGGAGCGGATAGTTGCGGGGCGTGATCGTGACCTGTTCTCCGTAGGAGCAGTCATAGTCGAGCGTCCGCCCGAAATAAAAGTTTTTGGTTTTGTAAGAAATTGCCGTACACATTACCGTCACCTCTCGGACAGTTTGTGTACGGCAGTCGGCTTTCATGTATTTGCCCCGCTTACAAATTACGGATGTGACGGTTTTTTCACTTTCCGCATGAACAGTACGAATCTTTAACGGTTGACAAAATGTTTCCCGTATCGTATAATCATTTTATCAAAGATCATAAAATCGGATTCTGTTCGGGAGACCTTATGAGCTATCTCAGATTATCGAATGTAAGCAAACAATACAAAACGGGCGAAATCGAAGTGAACGCACTCAAAGACGTTTCCTTTGAACTCAACGACGGGGAATTCGTCGTCGTCTTAGGCAGTTCGGGCGCGGGGAAAACCACCCTTCTGAATCTGTTGGGCGGTATGGACAGCGCCACGGGCGGAGAGATCGAGCTGGACGGAAAAAACGTGACCGCGCTCAACAAACGCGGGCTCACCGAATACCGCAGAAACGACGTAGGATTCGTATTCCAGTTCTACAACCTCATGCCCAATCTGACGGCGCGGGAAAACGTGGAGATCGCCGTCGAAATCTGCAAGGATCACCTCGACCCCGACGAGATCCTGAACGAGGTCGGGCTTGAAGAGCGCAAGGGCAACTTTCCCGCCCAGCTTTCGGGCGGAGAACAACAGCGCGTCTCCATTGCGCGCGCGATCGCCAAAAACCCGAAACTTCTTTTGTGCGACGAACCGACGGGCGCGCTCGACTACGTTACGGGCAAAAAGATCTTAAAACTTCTGTACGACGTATCGAAAGAGCGCAAACGGCTCGTCATCATCGTAACGCACAATTCCGCCCTCAAAGATATGGCGGATAAAATCATTTACTTAAAGAGCGGCGAAATCGAAAAAATCACAATCAACGAAAATCCCATCCCCATTCAGGAGATCGAGTGGTAATGAGAACGTATTTGAAAACGCTCGGCAAAATGTATCAAAAGCACCTGTTAAGATTTATTTCCCTCATCTTAATGGTGCTGATTTCCGTCGGCTTCATTTCGGGGATCGGCTCTTTGCAGGACAAAATAAACTATTCTCTGTCCGACTACTACAAGGCGCAGTCCGTCAGCGATTTTATCATTAAGAGCAAGTCGGAAGACGGATTTTCCCAACAGGACGCAGATACCGTCAAAGAAATTTTCAAGGGCGCGAACGTCGATACGGGAATTTCTCTCGATCTGAAAACGGACGAAAAGCGTTCGCTTCGTCTGTACTTTCTCGATTTTGAAAATACGACGGTCAATATTCCCGACCTTGTCGAAGGAACCATGCCGAAAGACAAAGCGCAGGCTTATGCGGAACAGGCGGACAACGTTATCAAAGGCTATGCGTCAGGCGAAGAGATCGAACTCAGCTTCAAAGAGATTCTCACCAAACTCAGCGAGCAGAACGGCAAAGAATTGGACGGACAGATCACCGCCCTGCTCGACAGGCTGTCCCCCGTCAAAGTTACCGTGAGCGGGATCGTACAGAGTCCGCTGACCTTTGCGCGCGACGGCGAACCGAGTTACAACAACCCGGAAGATGCGGAAATCTCCTACGAAACGACGGGCACGACGGATATGGACTGCCTTGAAAATATCCTCTACCTCTCCAAAGACCTGATCCCGACCTATCGCGCCCTTCTTCCGTTCGTGCCCGAAGAGAACAACAAACCCCTGATCGCAACGGGCGATATATACGTTGCGATCGAAAACCGCAATCTGTTCGATGCTTTCTCCCGCAATTATAAAAACGCGGTCGCAGACGGTAAAGAAAAAATCTGCGCCGCACTTACGGACGTCGAAGTGATTACGCTCTACGACAATTTCAGTTTTCAGTCGCTGACCTCGTACGGGAAAAAAGTTGCCGCGATCGGCTACGTTCTCATGGCGGCGTTCCTGCTCGTGACGGCGCTCGTCGTGTTCTCCACCATGACGCGCCTCATCGACGAAGAGCGCGCTCAGATCGCCTGCTTGAAGACGCTCGGCTATTCCTCCCGCAATATCGTCAGTAAATATCTGTTGTTCGCACTGACGGCAACGCTCATCGGAGGGGGCGTTGCGTATCTGGTCGGATTGGGGCTTACTTACCTTTTATACTTTATATTCAATTACAGCTTCTGTATGCCGCCGATGTCGTCGAGCATCGCGATCGTGTATTATATCATCACGGTCACGGCAATCGTTGCGGGCACGCTGGTCGCGACCGCGATTTCCGGCTTTAAGACCGCAGGCGAACGCCCCGCAAACCTTCTGCGTCCCCGTCCCCCGAAATCGGGCAAAAAAGTATTTCTCGAACGAATCCCCTTTCTCTGGAAACGGCTGTCCTTCAAATATAAATCCACCCTGCGCAACGTACTGCGCTACAAAGGCAGATTTTTCATGACGGTGATTGCCGTCGCCCTCTCGACCGCGCTCGTGCTTGTCGGGTTGGGGCTTCTCGATCTGTGCCTGTTCCATGATTTCGGGTCGGCGTCCATTATGGGGATCTCCATGGTTGTCGTTATTTTCGCGGGACTTCTGACCGTACTCGTCATCTATACGCTCACGAATATCAATATCAGCGAACGCAACCGCGAGATCGCGACCCTTATGGTGCTCGGCTATCAGAATCGGGAAGTTTACGGCTACATTTTCCGTGAAGTCATCATCACTTCCCTGATCGGCATTCTGTTCGGCTACCCGCTCTCCTGCCTTCTGAATTGGATCGTATTTACGACGATCGGGTTCGGAACGCTCAACGGGATCAGCTGGTTCGTGTGGCTGATCGCCCCCTTTATCGTGGAACTCTTCACCTATCTCGTAACGCTCGTTCTGCGCCGCCGCATCACAAAGATCGACATGAACGAAAGCCTGAAAGCAATCGAATAGACTTTTTAACGAAAATTATTGATACAAAGACGGGACGCCGATCGGCGTCCCGTCTTTGTATTCGCTTATTTTTCGAGCTGTCTTAAAAGCGCCTGCATTTGCTCGCGCTTTTCGTCGATCTTCGCGCTGTAAGTGCGGAAATACATCAATTCCACGGCATTCGGTTCCGTCTTTCTCACAAGCGCTTCGAGAATGACCGCCATAGAGCGGGAACGCTTACTTTCGAGTTCGCGCATCTCGTATTGCAAATCGCATACTCTTCTTGCTATGCTTCTCTTCGTCATCATTTTCCCCTTGGTGATTTATTTTTTTCATTATCGCAGTTTCTTAACAAAAACGCAAGCGTTTTTATAAAAAAGTTATAAAAAATTCTTCCGCGCTCCTGATTTTTCATATTACACGAAGCACGAAAAAATCCTCTTGCCGATCATCAGGCTTCCAAAAAAAGACAACGTATTTTTTTGGAAAGAGGAGCGACAGGCGTTAAAAGCAAAGAGTTACTCTAACGAGTAACTCTTTGCTGAATTCGCCTTGTTGCGACGATGGAGCTGCTGAGCGGACTTGAACCGCCGACCTCATCCTTACCAAGGATGTGCTCTACCGACTGAGCCACAGCAGCAACAAACGTATTTCAAAAACATATATCAGTATATTCAAAATCAAAATTTAAGTCAAGCGATAATGTACGGATAATTAAAATTTTTTCAACCTTGCAAAAACTCCCGCGCTTAGAAAGCGCGGGAGTTCTGATAGAATCACTTGATAACGATTTTTTCGCCGTCATAGTCGAGCGTCAGTTTACTGCCCTCTTTGGGCGAACCCGAAACAATGTATCTCGCGATCGGCGTTTCAATATGCGACTGGATAAACCGCTTTAAGGGACGCGCTCCGTACACGGGATCGTAGCCGCTGTCCGAAATATACGACTTTGCGCGGTCGGTCACGTTGAGCGTCAGATTTTCCGCTTTGAGGCGCTTTTTCAGCCGTTCGAGCAGAATGTCCACAATAGCGTCGATTTCCGACTGCAACAGCGGTTTGAACATGACGATTTCGTCGAGGCGGTTCAGAAATTCGGGTCGGAAACTGCGTTTGAGAAGCTCCGTCACTTTCGACTGCGCAGCAGGCGAGATTTCGCCGTTCTCGATCCCGTCCATGATAATATCCGAGCCGAGGTTGGAAGTCAGTATGATGATGGTATTTTTGAAATCTACCGTTCTGCCCTGCGAATCGGTCACCCTGCCGTCGTCAAGAACCTGCAACAAAATGTTGAACACGTCGGGGTGCGCCTTTTCGATCTCGTCGAACAGCACGATCGAGTAGGGCTTTCTGCGGACCGCCTCGGTGAGCGTTCCGCCCTCCTCGTAGCCGACGTATCCGGGAGGCGCACCGACGAGACGGGAGACGGAGAACTTTTCCATATACTCGGACATATCGATCCGGATGAGATTCTTTTCGTCGTCGAAGAGATTTTCCGCAAGCGATTTTGCAAGTTCGGTCTTGCCCACGCCCGTGGGTCCCAAGAACAGGAACGAACCGATCGGACGGTTGGGATCGGAAATGCCCGCACGCGCCCTCAATATCGCGTCGGAGACCTTTCTGACCGCCTCGTTCTGACCGACGACGCGTTTGTGAAGCTCGTCGCCGAGGCGCAGGACTTTTTCGCGCTCCCCCTCTTCGAGCCGTTTGACGGGGATCCCCGTCCAGCGGGAGACGATCTCGTCGATCTGATCTTTGGTCACTTCGTCTTGAAGCATACGCTTTTCTTTGTTGTTCTTGCGCGCCTCTTTGAGTTTCTTTTCGAGGGCAGGCAGTTCGCCGTATTCGATCCGCCCCGCCGTGTCGTAATCGCCGTGCGATCTTGCGTGTTCGAGATCGCCGCGCAACGAGTCGATTTGTTCTTTCAAATCCTTTTCCTCGCGGATGCGGTCCTTCTCCTCTTCCCAGACGACTTTCATGGAATCGAACTGCGCTTTGAGTTTATTCAGCTCCTCTCTGAGCGATTTTAAGCGCGCGTCCGAAAGTTTATCCTTCTCCTTGGAGAGCGCGTTCTCCTCCACTTCGAGCTGAATAATTTTGCGGTTCATGGAATCGAGCTCGGCGGGCATGGAGTCGATCTCCGTTCGGATCATCGCCGCCGCCTCGTCCACAAGGTCGATCGCCTTGTCGGGCAGGAATCTGTCGGAGATATAGCGATTGGAGAGCGTCGCCGCCGCGACAATCGCGTCGTCGTGAATGCGCACGCCGTGAAAGATTTCAAACCGCTCTTTGAGCCCGCGCAGAATGGAGATCGTATCCTCAACGGTCGGTTCGCCCACAAGGACGGGCTGGAATCTGCGTTCGAGCGCCGCATCCTTTTCAACGTATTGACGGTATTCGTCGAGCGTGGTCGCGCCGATACAGTGGAGTTCACCGCGCGCCAGAAGCGGTTTTAGGATGTTGCCCGCGTCGAGCGCGCCCTCGCCCTTACCCGCGCCGACGACCGTGTGTAATTCGTCGATAAACAGGAGAATTTTTCCCTCCGATTTCGTCACTTCCGCAAGCACGGCTTTGAGACGTTCCTCGAACTCGCCGCGGTACTTTGCGCCCGCAATCAGCGCGCCCACGTCGAGCGCAAAAAGCGTTCTGTCTTTCAGCCCTTCGGGGACGTCGCCTTTGACGATTCGCTGCGCAAGCCCCTCGGCGATCGCCGTTTTACCGACGCCCGGCTCGCCGATCAGAACGGGATTGTTTTTCGTCTTTCTCGAAAGAATGCGGATGACGTTTCTGATCTCCTCGTCTCTTCCGATAACGGGTTCCAGCTTATGCTCGGAAGCGCGTTTTGTGAGATCCGTTCCGTATTTTTCAAGCGCCTCGTAGGTGCTTTCGGGATCGTCGCTCTTGACGCTCTGCGTGCCGCGCACGGCTTTGAGCCCCCTTAAAAACTTATCTTTGTTGACGCCGAAGCGCAGGAACACTTTATCAAGCCCCCGCTCCGCGTTGTCGAAGAGGCACAAAAAGAGATGTTCCGCCGAGACGTAGTCGTCTTTCATGCCCGCGGCAAGTTTATCCGCCTCGGCGAGCAGACGGCGCAAAGACGCCGAAGGATATACGTCGCCCGCACCCGAACCCGTAACGCGCGGCAGGCGCTTGACCTCTTCCAGAACGGCGCGACTGAGTCCCTCGGCATCGCACTCCGCCTTTTTCAGCATTCTGAACGGCGTGCCGTCTTTTACAAGCAATGCCGAAGCAAGATGCAGCGTCGTAAGTTCGGAATTTCCGTATTCGAGCGCGAGCGACTGCGCGCCCTCCAACGCTTTCAGAGAATTTTTCGTATAACGTTCCGAATCCATTTTTTTACCCTCCGTATTGTTATTTCGCTTTTATTATACCCAGAATAAAAACGGCTAAACGGACAAAAAAACAACAAGCGGAGGTTTTTATCTCCGCTTGTTTGAATGCGATAAATTGTAATTTATCTGTCTCAAACTTTCTTTATAGGGTGGCGCACAACTGTTTTTAGTTTGCTTGTTTCGCACTTGCGTGGGTCGCTCAAATATATTTCGTGATGTAATCGCTTATCGGATATATCCAAAACATATCCGTTTACTTTCATATAATCGTGCATAATCTCAACTGTTTTCGGCTCGTCGTCGTAAGAACCAACGTGCATACATTGAACGCAAACACCCTCGTCATAAGTGAAGAACTCAACCTTTGAAAAGTTTTGCTTTTTCTTTTTTGTCGCTTCTTGCACCGCCCAATCGAAATCGGCTTTCGTTACAAAATCGGGCAGACGAATAACTGAAATGAAGTTAAAGTTCTCTTTGTGTGCATAATCTATACCCTGTACGCCGTCTTGCCACCAAAAACCTTCGAGCGGCGGCACGACGTATTCAAAAAATCCGTCTATCTTATGTGTGCCTTTATAACTCATTTTGATTGTAAATGCAATGCCGTACAAAAGTCCGATGGTGTTTTTGTATTCTCCGTTTTCATCGTTTGGGTCGCCTTTGCCGCGTACCGCTATGTAATTCATTTTCGGCACGCTAATTATAGAAGGCACGCTTTTCGGCATATAAAACTCTTTATATTCTTTTTTGAAATCAAATGGCATAATTTTTTCTCCGCTAAATTATTGTTTTGCTTGCAGTTATGTCTTTTGCTTACATTTTCGGCATAGACGCAACATAAAATCCGAGCTTGTGAAAATCGTACCAACCGCTGATTTGTTCTTCGGTTGCCACCGACAAAGCCCGTAATATTTCCTGCGCAAATTCGAGCGTTGCCGTGCCGTTTGCCGTTATGATATTGTTATCCGACACTGCTTGTCTATGTATAAAGCCTTGTTCGTTAGTATAAGCGGCGTACTGTTTCAATTCGTTCAAATCGTTTGCCGTATGCTTTTCGTTGTTCAATGCGCCTACCGAGCCTAAAAATCTGCAAGCGTCGCAAATCGCGCCCAATACCTTACCGCTTTTAATACAACTTTTCACAAGCGGTTTCACTTGCAACGCGTTTTCGTTATGCCACGACATTCCGCCTATCAGTATTACTGCGGCGTTGTCGGGCGGAATGTTCTGCAAGTCGTAATCGGGCAAGCACTTAATTCCGCCGATAGAGGTTACCGCATTTTTGGTAAGCGATACCGTTTTGTTTTCAAACTTCCCCTGTCCGAGCATATTGACTGCCGACGATATATATGCAAGTTCCCAATCCGCCCACTGTTCCAAGACAACATATAAAATTTTCTCCATACCATTTCTCCCAACTGAATTTACAAACCTCATATTTTATTTTTTAATGGAGTAGAATACGCAATGCCTTATTTGCCCTCGATATTCAATATCTTCTCGCCTATCAATTAGTTTCATACCATTCTTTATCATAACCCTGATACTTGGTAAATTATCACTGAACGCACCGGCAATGACTTCATTTATGCCATTTTGGAATAAATGTTTGATGACTCCGTTAAGCGCTTCCGTTGCATAACCGCAATTTTGATAAGAAGGAAGGATCACATACCCGATCTCAACCGTAGAATTAACGACATCCGTATCGAGAATAAAACCGATCAAAATATCATTCAGATATATTCCGCCTGCATAGTGTTGATTTGATTCCGTATCACGCTTCATCTTATCGAACATTTTTTCATATTGGTCTTGCCCGTGTATATCCGGAATAATAAACGTTTCTTTTATTTTATCGTCCTTTAATAATTCGATTATCGCTACCTTATCCTTTTGCGAATACGGTTTTATTGATAATCTCTCTGTTCTTATTCTCATCGTATCTTTAACTGCCCGATAAATTGTTATTTAACTTTAACGCGATCAAATCGGATTTTTCATAACGATTATGACCTTGTAAGTTCTTTTTATAATTCCAACAACGTATAGCGTCTTGTAATGATTTGCCTTGATTATCCGCGAAGAAATCACGGATATAAGTGTTGTATTCAAACTGACCGTCTATCGGTAATTTTACCGTTTTCTTTTGTTCGATTATTGTGTAATACGCTTGTACTGCTTCGCGGTAAGTCTTTCCCGCATTTGCTTTGAGCCATTTTTGAAACGGAACAATAAATGTAAATCGGGTGCCGATGTGTTCTTTGAAAAAAGCCCTATGCCGTTCGGAACACACAAAATAGCTTTCAATTTCGGTATCGAGTGTAATTGTCTGCGGCGCAGCGTTCTTTTCGATTTTCCTTACTGCGATTATGCTTTTTCCCATACTTAAATATGTGGCGATTCTTTCCGTCAATTCCGCTTTACTGCCTGTCGTTTGTAACCCGTTATCACGGCAAAAACAAACAAGTTCTTCTTTTAGATAATAAAACTGTTTGAAAGTTTCGATATTCAATTCGGCAGATAATTGCGGTTTATTGTTCATTGTTTATAATCCTGTAAACAGGGATAATATCCTTGTTCTCCTTTCCGAATCTCCGCCTTTCCGCGGAACAAGTTCTGAACTTCCGCAATAAACGCTTCCGCTTCGCACGCTCTGACGCGGAAAGTAAAGACCGTATTTTCGGCATATTCCCGACCGGTAAGCGTTTTACCCTCCGCAAAGCGTGAAAGCGTTTTTCCGTCGGAATAGGACACGCCGACGGAGATTTTAATACACAGATCGAATAAACTGATCTCCGCCCCGTTCAGCCCCTCTGCGGCGCACGACGAATAGGCGCGCGTCAACCCTCCCGCGCCGAGCTTCACTCCGCCGAAATAGCGCACGACGGCGACAGCCGTCTCAAAGAGCTTTTTTGCTTTGAGAACGCCCAAAATGGGCATTCCCGCCGTCCCCTGCGGTTCTCCGTCGTCAGAAAAGCGGACAAAATTCCCGACTTTGTCCGCAATATAGGCATAACAGATATGCGTTGCGAGCGGGTGTTCCGCGCGCAGTTTTGCAAGAAACGAATGCGCCTCTTCTTCGCTTTCAATGTGTGAAGCATAAGAGATAAACCGCGATTTTTCAATGATGCGCTCGCAGGAATGTTCGCCCGAAACGCTCAGATACGCCGCCATTATCCTTTGAACACGATTTTAACGCGCGCTTTCTTTCCCTTGGCAAGCACAAAGTCTTCCGCGGGAAGCGGCATATTTCCGTCCGTCGCGCGTTCGCCGTTCACGGAGACGCCGCCCTGTTCTATGAGCCTTCTCGCCTCGCCGTTGGATTTGGCAAGTCCCGCCGCCACAAGCGCGCCGATGAGATTCGGCGTGTCCTTTGCGATCTCTTTTTCGGGCATATCGCCCCCGCCGCCGAATGCGCCGCGCGCTTCGGACTGCGCCTTTTCCGCTTTCTCTTCGCCGTGTACCATTTTGGTAAGCTCGTAAGCAAGCACTTCCTTGGCGCGGTTCATGCGCTCGTCCCTGTGGGCGGTCAGTTCCGCGATCTCATCGAGCGGCAGGAACGTGAGAAGTTTCATGCACTTTTCAACGTCCTCGTCAGCGGTATTGCGCCAGTACTGATAAAATTCATAGGGGCTTGTCTTGCTCTCGTCCAGCCACACCGCGCCTTTCTGCGTTTTGCCCATCTTCTTGCCCTCGCTCGTCGTGAGCAGGGTAAAGGTCATTGCGAACGCGCTCTTATGCTCCTTTCTGCGGATGAGATCTGCGCCCGCCAGAATGTTGCTCCACTGGTCGTCGCCGCCCAGCTCCAAAAGACAGCCATATTTGCGGTTCAGTACCAAAAAATCATACGCCTGCATGAGCATATAGTTAAATTCGAGGAAGGAAAGCCCTTTCTCCATGCGCGACTTGAAGCATTCCGCAGTGAGCATTTTATTCACGGAGAAATGCACGCCGATCTCGCGCAGAAAATCAATGTAATTAAGCTCGGAAAGCCAGTCGGCGTTGTTCACGATGATCGCGCCGTTTTCGCCGTCGAAACGGATAAAGCGGGACATCTGCTTTTTGAAACATTCCACATGGTGAGCGACCGTCTCTTTCGTCATCATGGAACGCATATCCGTTCTGCCCGACGGATCGCCCACCATGCCGGTTCCCCCGCCGATGAGAATAATCGGCTTGTGCCCCGCCTCCTGCATATGGCGCATGGCGACAAGCTGCATGAAGTGTCCGACGTGCAGACTGTCCGCCGTGGGATCGAACCCCGTATAGAAAGGGACGCTCTCCGTTCCGAGCTTTTCATAGAGTTCGTCCTCATAGACCGTCTGTTTGATAAATCCCCGCGCGCGCAGGGTATCCATTACGTTTTTCATAAATTACCTCGCTGCCTCCATTATAGACGGGGCGGAAGATTTTGTCAACAGAATTTGTTCCGTCGCGGCAGGCGTAAATTCACCCAGCCGTTTCAAAAGCTCCTCGCGGGAACAGGGGCGAGCAAGGCGGGCACGGAGTTCTTGGTTCCTCCTCTCCCGCAGTTGACCGCGATAAGTTTCCAACAGGTTTTCCATTTCCGTATATCTCATAGTACCTATGATTATACGGAAAATAGTTGACAGATATTGTCATATATATTAAAATAATTTCAGAAAAATAAAACTTTTTTGGAAGAATCGTATGAAATTTCAGATTATGCTGGGGATCCTGTTCACGCTCCTTGCGCGGAGAAAAGTCAAAGCCTCCTATCTTTCGCAAAAATACGGCGTTTCGTTGCGGTCCATCTACCGCTATATTGACGAAATGACCGTTGCAGGCGTTCCCATAGACATTGTACGCGGAGCGGGCGGCGGGATCTTTATTTCGGACGCGTTTACCCTACCCAAGGGTCTGTTGACGAAAGAAGAATTTGAAAAGACGCTCGAAAGCCTCTTTGTTATGAACGAACAGTTGCACGATCCCGTCCTCAGCGACGTGATCGAAAAACTCAGCCGAAGAGAAAAAGCGGAGGCGCGGAACGCGGAACTGAGCGGAAACATTTTAGTAGATGGCGGGACCTGGGGCGACGAACGGAAATTTTCCGATCTTCTCTCCCTCATCTCCCGCGCGTCGGACGAGCGGGAAGAGCTCTCGATCGAATATGTGGACCGCGGCGGCGAACGAACGCACCGCACGATCCTGCCGCACCTGCTCGTTCTCAAACAGAACGTATGGTATCTCTATGCCTTCTGCAAGCTGAGGAACGGATTCCGCCTCTTCAAACTCGGCAGAATACGCACCGTCTATCAAACGGGAGAAACGTTTGATAGACTTCCCTTCAAGCGCGAAGATATTCCCCTTTCGTTCTGGAAAGAGAGCGGCGAAGTTGATGCAAAGTTCCTCGTCTCCCCCGAATGCCTGCCCTTTGCGGAGGAGTGGCTCGGCGTTTCCAACGTGTACGAACAGAACGGGGAATACTACGCCGAAGCGATCCTGCCCGACGACGAATCGCTTGTCGGAAAAATCCTTTCCGCGGGCGCGGGATTCAGAGTTCTGTCGCCCGAATCTCTCGTAAAACGCGTCAAAGAGGAGATCGGAAAGCTCGCATCCTCCTATTAAAGCCGATTCAGACTGCGGTATTCCGAGGGCGTTACCCCCTCTTCCTGTTTGAAAAAACGCGAAAAGTTATGCGGATCATCAAAGTTCAGACAGTAGGCGACTTCGGCGACTGTAAATTCCGTTTCGAGAAGAATGCGCTTTGCCTCCCCGATACGGAAAGCGGATATATACCGTTTGAGCGTGATCCCCTCCGTCTTGCGGAACACTGCCGAAAGATACTTTTCATGATATCCGAGTTCGTCCGCGATCTCTTTTACGCGCACGTCGGCAAAACGTTTGGCGCACACGATCGCCTTTGCCCTCTCGCACAGCGAGCGCGCCGGATCGGGCGCGCATTCGTCGGAACAGGTTCCTCTGCTCTGTGCCGCCAGCTCGAATAAAAGCATTGTCGTAAGATATTGCGCCCGCAGTCCGCCGTGGTTTTCGCTGTCGGCAAGAAAAATCTCTTTCATCATGCTTGCGATCCTCTCCCCGTCCGAAAACTTCCCCTGCGGCGGCAGAGCAAGGGACGCGGGCAGCGCGGGCGCGGTAAAATGCACCCAATAGAAACGGCACTTACATTCCGCCGTCCCGTGCTGATAGCGCGTGGGACTCATGATAAAATATTCCCCCGCTCTCACGCAGAAGTCTTCTTTATCGTCCCCGATTTTCAGTTCGCCCTCCGTCACGATCATGAGTTCGTAGTCGATCAGCGTCCGCGTGAGGTGCCTCCACCCCTTTTCGGGCGATATAAATTCCCCTGCCCAGACAAGGCGTGCGGGTTTTTCGAGATTGAAGTAGAGCATCTTACTTTTTTACACCTATATATGCCGATTTGAAATTGTATTTTCAAGCCGTTTATTCTACTATGATTATATCATAAAGTTTTGAAGTTCACAAGTTTCTGAACCGAAAAAACCGAATAACGGGGGAAAATGAAACAATGAAACAAAAAGGCAGATTCAAAAAACGGAATGCGGTACTTGCCGCCTTACTTTGTGTCCCTTTCACACTGGGGATCATGGCGGGCTGTAACGATTCCGCACCGGAGGACGGAGCGAGCATGAAACAATCGACGACGCAGGACGCAGGCGAGATCGCGTTTACGGGACTTGACCGCGTCACCCTTTCCGACGCCTATACGCTCAACGGAATGGAAAAAGAACGCAAATATCTTCTCGATACGCTCGACGGGGATAAACTTCTCTACTGGTTCCACAGGAACGCAAAGTTAGAACCGCTTGCCTCCTCCGCTTACGGCGGACAATGGGAGGGCGCGCTCATCGGAGGACATATTTTAGGGCACTACCTCTCCGCGCTCGCACAGGGCTACGCAAACGCGAACACCCCCGAAACCGGAGAGAATACCAAAGCGGAATTTGCCGAAAAAATCACGCATATCGTAAACGAACTGAAACGCTGTCAGGATAACGCCGTGACCGCGGGCGCAAAGGCGGGCTTTCTCTGGGGCGCCTCGGCGGCAGCCGGCGCGACTTCGATCGAATCCCAGTTCGACGCCGTGGAAAAAGACGGGAACGGCTTCGTCGTCGGAAAAGTCTGGGTCCCCTGGTACACCATGCACAAGATCTTGCAGGGACTCATCGACGTTTATACGCTGACGGGCAACGAGACCGCAAAGACGGTCGCCGTAGGTCTCGGCGACTGGGTCTATAACCGCGTAAACGCCTGGTCGTCGGCGACGCAGGCAACCGTACTCAAAGCGGAATACGGCGGCATGAACGACAGTCTTTATACCCTCTATGCGCTCACGGGCGAAGAGAAATACGCGGTCGCGGCGCATAAGTTCGACGAGGAGACGCTCTTTACGAAAATCAGAACGGCGCCCCGTAACTACCTCGACGGTCTGCACGCGAACACGACCATTCCCAAAGTCATCGGCGCACTCAACCGCTATGTGACCTGCGACGGTAAGACGATCGGCGGAAAAGAAATCGACGCATACGATTATCTCGAAACCGCAGAAAATTTCTGGGATTACGTCGTCGATCACCATACCTACGTCACGGGCGGAAACTCGGAATGGGAGCATTTCGGACAGGACGACGTATTGAACCGCGAGCGCACGAACGCAAACTGCGAGACCTGCAACACATACAATATGCTCAAACTCTCCCGCACGCTCTTTACGATCACGCACGACAAGCGCTACCTCGACTTCTACGAAAACACCTATTACAATGCGATCCTCTCGTCGCAGAATCCCGAAACGGGCATGACGACCTACTTCCAGCCCATGGCGACGGGATATTTCAAGGTATATTCCTCCGAAACGAATCACTTCTGGTGCTGTACGGGAAGCGGAATGGAGAGCTTTACAAAGCTCAACGACAGTATCTATTATGAAACGGAAAATTCCGTATACGTCTCCCTGTATATCGGCTCCTCCTACCGTTCGGACAGCGTTTCGCTGACGCAGACAGCCGACCTTGAAAATTCCGACGAAGTTAAAATCCATATCGACAGCGGAAGCACCGTTCTCCGCCTGAGAAAACCCGACTGGACGAAATCGTTCTCCGTTCGCGTCAACGGCAAAAATGTGGAGATTCAGGAAAAGAACAGCTTTGTCTCGGTGGACGTCAAAGCGGGCGACGACGTAAAAATCGATCTTGAAAAAACAATCGTTGCATACGATCTGCCCGACGGCGAGGACGTTTTCGCATTCCGATACGGTCCCTTTGTCCTCTCTGCGGAACTCGGCACGGAGAACATGGATCAAACGACGACGGGCGTGAACGTTTCGATCCCGCAGACGCCGATCGGAAACAAAACTTATTCCGTCAATACAGGCAGTCTCGAAGCGTTCCGCGACAATATCAACGATCTTCTCGTCAAGGGTGAAAACAATCAATTCACTCTGCAATGCAACAACGGCACGCTCATCTATTCTTATCACTTCCGCCAGTATCAACAGCGCTACGGCATCTATTTCAAATTCACCGCCGAGGAAGTCAGAGAAGAGGTCGTACCCTGGACCTGGAACACGCAGGACACCGTTCAACCCGGCTACGGGCAGTACGAAAACGACACGCTCCACAATATGCAGGAGACAAACACCACGGGCGCGCAGAATGTTCCCACGCTCGGCACGACGCGCGCGGCAAACGCGGGCGGATCGTTCACCTACCGCATGATCGCCGATCCGAAGGCGCAGAACCGCCTCGTCGTTTCCTTTGCAAAGGCAGACAACGGCAAGAGCATTCTCATCAAATCGGGCAATACGACGCTTTACAGTAAGACCCTCAACTACGACGGTGCAAGCGAAATGTACAGCGTCAGTATCGAAATCCCCTCTTCCCTTGCCGCAACGGCGCAGGAAATCAGCTACGAGATCAACGATACACAGAGCGCGAAAGCCGTCGTTCTTCCGATCACGTTCAGCGGCGTAAGCGGCGCGGCGTCGGCGCGGGTATGCTCCTATATCTATTCGCAAAAGCGCGCCTTCAACCCCGCGGCGCAGGACAAAAAAGTCGCCTACTTCGTGGATTGCGGCGACTTCGACGTATATACGCTCAGCGAGGGCGATCTGTTCGGAACGTACCAGTCCGTCACCGAACAAGCCTACGGAAAAGACCCCTTCACGGGTAAAATGTGGGGAATCGTTGACGGATACAATCAAACCTGGTCGGGCGCAACGCCGCAGGGCGCTTTCACAAACAGCACCTGGGCGAACGAGCAAATTGCGGGCGACGGCGTAGAAAAAACCGTCTCCAACCGCTACACGAAAAACCAGTTTGAAAGCAATCTCGCCCGCAAACTCGGCTACAAATTCGAGTTGGAAAACGGAACTTATACGGTGAAGCTATACTTTACCGACCCGTGGGGCGTCTCCAAAAATCCTATCGTCAAAGCAAACGGCGAAACGAAAATCACAAACGGCGCAGTCAATGAGGAGCTTAGCTTTACGGTCACCGTAACGAACGGAGAGCTGACGCTCGACATTGCTTCCGACGATCTCTGCATCAATCTTGCATATATTCAGATCCTGTTTGCATAACAAAACGGCAATTAAAAAATCCACCCTTGACGGGGTGGATTTTTTAATTGAGAACGACGTCTTTCAGACTCTCGTATTTTCTGAGCGCGGCGGCGCGGATTTCGGTAAGATCTCCCCTTTCAAACGCCTCGTCGGAGAGCTGTTTCGCCAAAAATACCGCTTCTTTCGGATAGCGCAGATTTTTGATCTCGCTTAAAAATCTTCCGCTCTGGCGCGTTCCCAAAAAGTCGCCCCCGCCCCGCATTTCGAGATCGCGTTCGGCAAGCTCGAATCCGTCGTTCGTGTTCTTGAAAAGTTTCAGCCTCTCGTACGCCGCTTCCGTTTCGGAACCGACGAGCAGAAAACAATAGCTTTTATCTTCGCCTCTGCCGACGCGCCCGCGGAGCTGATGCAACTGCGAAAGCCCGAACCGCTCCGCATTATAGATCGCCATGATCGTTGCCGAAGGTACGTCCACGCCCACTTCGATGACCGTCGTCGAAACGAGGCAGTCGTATTCCTTGCGTTTGAACGCCGACATGATCTCCGTCTTTTCCTTCTCTTTCATGCGCCCGTGCAGGAGCGCGAACCGAACGGAAGGAAGCCTTCCCCGCAATTCTTCAAACAGCTCTTTCACGCTCGTCACCTGCCCCTCTTCATCGTCGATTTTGGAACAGACAAAATACGCCTGCCTTCCCTTTTTCGTCTCCGCCGCGATATAGGCGAGCATATCGTCGTATTTATAGGCGGGAATGATCGAGGTGGAAATTTCTTTTCTTCCGAGCGGTTTATCCTTGATGACGGTAATATCGAGATCGCCGTAAAAAATGAGGGAAAGCGTTCTCGGAATAGGCGTTGCGGACATCACCAAAACGTCAACATTCTCTCCTTTTTCGCTCAATATATTGCGCTGCGCTACCCCGAAACGATGCTGTTCGTCGCACACGCAGAACGCAAGATCACGGAACACGACGTCGCCTTGCAAGACCGCGTGCGTACCGCAGAGCACGTCGTATTCCCCCGCTTGCAGAGCGGCTTTTATTTCCCGCTTTTCCTTTGCGGTACACGATCCCGCAAGATACGCCACCCTGTATTCGGGAAACGTTTTTGTAAGAAGGCGGAAATTCTGTTCCGCCAAAACTTCCGTCGGGGAGAGATACGCCGCCTGAAATCCGCTTTTAAGAGCCATAAAAATGCCGGTGAGTGCCACCGCCGTCTTTCCGCTGCCGACGTCGCCCTGCAAAAGCCGGTTCATTCTGACGGGCGAAGTCACGTTATGATAGATCGCCCGCACCGCCTCCTCTTGACCTTTCGTAAATTCAAACGGAAAGCGTTTTTCAAATTCCGCGACTTCCCGCTCCGTCACGCCGTAAACTCTGCCCCGCGCTTCCTTTCTGTCGCCTTTGATGAGTTTGAACGCCGAAACAAGCGTAAAATACTCTTCTATTGCGATCCGTTCCGCCGAATCCCGCGCCTCTTTCTGCGTTTTGGGCGCGTGAACGGCAAAATAAGCCTGATTCAAGGGCGAAAGCGCATATTTTTTGCGCAGATCGGCGGGAATGATCGAAATATGATCTTCGATTTTAAGCGCCCTCTGCACCGCGTCGCGGACGGTCTTCTGCGTTAAATTTCCGCAGAGCCCGTAAACGGGGACAAGCCCTTTGAGCCGCGAAACGCTGCCCAGCGGCTCAAACGAGGGATTCACCAGAGAGACCTGCCCGTATTTGTTGTTCACTCTTCCGTAAAAGAGATACTCGCCCGCCTTTAACCGCTTTGCAATATACGGCATATTGAACCAGACGGCGGTAAAATTTCTGCCGTCCTGCACGAGGTGCGCGCGCACCGTTTTCAGCCGTCCCGCATAGCGCACGGGCTCGACGTAAGTGAGCGTGCAGGCGACGAGCGCAAGCTCGTTGTGATAGACGGAGAATACCGAAACGCGGTTCGTCATATCGAGATAGGCGCGCGGAAAATACGCCGCCAACTGCGCCGTATTTTCAATGCCCAACTTCTTAAAATCCTTTGCGTGCTTTTCTCCTATGCCCGCCAATTGCTCGATATTCATTATATTTGATTTTTATAAATTATATTTCAATATATTATAATATAATTATCAATAAACGCACTTCGTTTCCGCACAAAAAAAGAGCGGTTCTCCCCGCTCTTTTTTATTTGCTTATTCCAAAGAAAGCAGATAATAATATACGGGTTGTCCGCCGTAATGACAATCCACGTCGCAATCGGAGAACGTTTCCTGCACCCGCTCCGCCAGCGCCGAAGCATCCGCCTCTTCCACGCCCTCGCCGTAATACAGCGTAATGACTTCGTGATAGTCCTCTTTGAGTTTTTCGATCAGTTTGAGAACCGCTTCGCTGATATTGTCCTTTTTGTCCTTGTCGCTTTTCGCGAGAATCTTTTTATCGTCGAGACCGATGATGTCGCCCTCGGTGATCTTGAATCCGTTGACGTTCGTCGTGCGGACGGCGTGCGTGACCTGTCCGGACTTCACGTTGTCGAGCGCATGGATCATATTCGTTTTATTCTCCTCAACGCTCGCTTCGGGACTGAACGAAAGCGCCGCGGCAAAGCCCTGCGGAATATTCTTGGTCGGAATGACGTGGATCGTGCGGTTTTCCACGAGCGCGCGCGCCTGTTCCGCCGCAAGAATAATATTTTTATTGTTCGGGAACACAAAGACGTGCTCGGCGTTGATCTTCTGCACCGCGGTCGCAATGTCGGATGCGGAAGGGTTCATCGTCTGACCGCCCTTGATGACGCGATCGACGAACAGATCCTTGAAAATCTCTTCAATCCCATCGCCCGCGCATACGGCAAGCATACCCTGATCCTTTTTCTCCGCCTCGCGCTTTGCTTTCAGCGCGCGGTTCTGTTCGAGCATATTCTCGATTTTGGGGCGGTCGAGTTCTCCGAGTTCGAGCGCGTAAGTGAGCGCAACGCCGGGGCAGTTCGTATGAACGTGAACCTTGACCATTTCAAGATCGCCGATACAGATCACGCTGTCGCCGATCCCCATAAGATTTTCGCGCAACTTGTCAATATCGGCAAGCGTCGTGCTCTTTTTCAGGTTAATGATAAAAAATTCGGTGCAGTAGGCAAACTGGATCTCGCCCAGATCCATATTGATAATATCGGAATTATCGCCGAATTCAGAAGAATTTACGGAATTTGCGGCTTCCGTCTGCACTTCGGAGACGATTTCGTCGCCCATGAGCGCCGCAAGGAACCCGCGCATGATCGTCATAAGCCCTACGCCGCCCGAATCGACGACGCCCGCTTTTTTGAGTACGGGGAGAAGTTCGGGCGTTTTGGCAAGCGCCTTGTCGCCCTCTTCGATCACGGCGGGGAGAAACGTTTCAAAATCTTTGTTTCTGCCGGCGACTTTGACTGCATATTCGCTCATCATGCGCACAACGGTCAGAATCGTGCCCTCTTTGGGAATGGAAACGGCGTTATAAGCGACTTTCGTGCCCGCCTCCATTGCTTTTGCAAACGTTTTGGTATCGACGCTGTCCTGCCTGTTTTCACGCAGGACGGAACAGATCCCTCTGAAAATCTGGGAAAGAATGACGCCCGAATTTCCTCTTGCGCCTTTCAGCGCGCCCTTGGAAATACAGTCGCAAACTTCGGAAAAACCGTTGTTGGTACAAGCCGAAAGCTCTTTGACCGCCGATTGAATGGTAAGCGACATATTCGTACCCGTATCGCCGTCGGGAACGGGGAATACGTTGAGCGCGTCAACTTTCGCGCGATTATTATCAAGCATTTTTGCGCCGACCAAAACCATTTTGCGGAACGTCGCGCAATTTATCGTTTTCTGCATGGAATGCTCCTCATAATTTTAATGAATACGCGGAGACGAGAGTTAAATTTTCAAACCGACAATGTTCACGTTTACGGTGTCAACAATCATACCCGTAAAGTGTTCTACTTTATACTTCACCGATTCTTTCAATGCTTCGGCAACTGCCTCGATGGACACGCCGTACTTGATGAGGACGTAAACGTCGATGAAGATACGGTTTCCGGACGTGGTAATCTTCACGCCCTTGCCTCCCGCGTCTCGTTTGAGTAATTCGGCGAGCGTATCGGTAAAACGGCGCGAAACGGTATCCACGATGCCGTAACTTTCCACCGTAGCCTGCGACGCGACTTTTGCGATTGCAATGTCGGATATTGAAAATTTTCCGTATGCGTTGCTTGTGCTGACCGACATATAGAACTCTCCTAATTATCTATGCTATATTTTACCCCATATAGAAAGTTTTTGCAAGCGAAATTTGAAAAAAAATGAGATTTTCCTAAAAAAATCGGCATTACACCCGCCTTTTTAATTGCTTTTTTTTTCCTGAAATGATATTATATTGCCGTTGAATGGCGCAACGTGTTGTTTCGCGCCTTATTAAGATGATATCCGTGCGGAGGTGAACAATATGTCGAGAGTATGCAGCGTATGCGGGAAAGGTCAGGTAGCGGGCAACAACGTGTCCCACTCCCACCGCAAGACGAAGAGAACGTTTCAGGCAAACGTTCAGAAGGTAACTTATAAAAAAGACGGAAAACAGGTCAATGATTACGTCTGCGCAAGATGCCTCAAAAGCGATAAAGTAGAGAGAGTTTAAGCACGTTTTCAAAAACACCCGCCCTATCGGCGGGTGTTTTTTTATAGTTTTGAAAATACTCTCAGAAAGTTTTTACGGGCAAACTTTTCCGCTCTCTTCTCCCCGAATTCCTTTGAAAGCGCGGACAAAAAATCGGGGATCGCGGACGGATTTTTTATGTACGGATTTTCGGGGATCCCGTCGAAGTCGCTCCCGATCGCAAGGCAATCCTCCCCGCCCGCGTTCACGATCGCCTTTGCATGGGCAAGAAGCGCCGCTTTCTGCCCCTCCCGCGACAGATCGGAAGAGAGGAAATCCGCGCAGAAATAAAGTCCCACGACCCCGCCGCTTTCGGCGATCAAGCGAATGCCCTCGTCCGTAAGATTCCGCGCGCAATCGAATACGGAACGCGCGCCCGAATGACTTGCGATAAAGGGTTTTTTCGCACAGGAAAAAACGTCTTTGACGAGTTGATCGCTTCCGTGCGACACGTCAACGATCATACCGAGCGCAT
>CAJUCM010000017.1:33743-39455 GCA_910585235.1 uncultured Christensenella sp. | reverse complement strand
GTCAAAAGGACTGCGGCTAATTCAGTCGCAGTCTTTATATAAAACTACGGATTGCGAATAATAAAGAAAGGAGAACCGCCGATATGCAGGTCAGACCGAGTACTGTTTCCCGTGCGCTCATCATGGACGGACAAGTTTCTCTTGCCGTTCTCGACACGACGGCGCTCGTTTGCGAGGCGGCAAATAGGCATTCGCTGACGGGCGACGCGCTGACTGTTCTCGGCAAAACGCTGACGGCGGCGGGATACCTCTGCGGTTGGCTGAAAGGGGAAAAGAGTTCTCTGACCGTCTCCGTCCGCACGGACGGGGATTTCGGAAAGATCAGCGTGCTCGGCGACGGGAATCTGAATCTGAGGGGATATGTTGAAAACGCCTGCGCGCGGGGAAAGCTCGGCAAGGGTACGCTGAGCGTTGTCCGCGACGACGGCGAGGGGCTTCCCTTTGCGGGAACGGTGGCGCTCGTCTCGGAGGAGACGGAAGAGAATTTTGTCGCGTATTTTCGCGAAAGCGAACAGATCAAAACGGGGATAGCGCTCTCCGTCGTGTCAAAAAATTCCGAAGTCCTGCGGGCGGGTGGCGTTTTTTTGCAGGCGCTTCCTTTCGCGGACGAAAGAGCGTGCGATTTCGTTGCCCGCGGCGCGGATGGATTCAGGGATTTTCTCGAAGCGGGAGAATATGAAAAAATTTTCGGGGCGTTCGGCGTAGAAGCGTTTGAAACGCGGGAAATGAAATTCGCCTGCCGCTGTTCCAAGGAACGGGTAGAGGCGCTGATCCTCTCGATGGGCAAAGAGAGCGCGTTCGCGCTTTTGAAAGAGCAGGGACAAATCTCAGTACACTGC
This sequence comes from uncultured Christensenella sp., assembly GCA_910585235.1. Classification (GTDB taxonomy): domain Bacteria; phylum Bacillota; class Clostridia; order Christensenellales; family Borkfalkiaceae; genus Gallimonas. Next base: position 38,616 of record CAJUCM010000017.1, on the reverse strand, counting down.
GAATACTGCAATACCGATTATGTGTTCGGAAAGGACCGTATAAGGAAACTGTTTGGAAAACATGAAGGAAGATAACGTCTTAAAACTTGATTTCAGCGACGAATTTCTGCTCGACAGCGCGGAAAAGCGTTTTCACGACGGGGACTATCTCGGCGCGCTCACCATGCTCAACAAGCGGGCGGAGCGCTATGCGTCGAGTGCGGACGCCTGCGCGCTCTATGCCGATATTTATGAGGAAATGGAGCTTTACGAGCTTGCCGCCGATTCCTGGTTCCGCTTTCTGGATACCTGCAACGAGGCGGATTTTCCGGAGGGGTACGAGGGGCTGGCGATCGCCTTTATGAACCTCAATAACGACGTGCAGTCCGCCTACTATTACCGCCGCTCGCTCACGGAAGAGGATCTCGACAGCGTGTTCGGCAGATTGGAAGAGCTCAGCCTCGAAGTGGAACAAAAAAAGCCCGAATTGCGCCTTGTCTATTCGGCGGACGGCAAGTACGGCAATCCGCACGCGCTCAGCGAAGGACTTGCGCTTCTGAAAGAGGGGAGCCTCGAAGAGGCGCGCGAAAAGTTTTTGGAAATGCCGTCGGACGATCGGGATTTTGCATCCGCGGCGGGACTTGCCGCCATGTGCACGCTGATGCTCGGCGACGCGGAGGGCGCGGAAAAAGAGTGCCGCGACTTGCTTGAAACGCACCCCGACAACGTGCAGGCGCTCACGACTTATTGCGCCGTTTTGGGCGCGCGGGAAAATAAAAAGGGCGCCAGGGAAGCTGCAAAAAAACTTTCTCTTCTGAAAGTGGACGCAACGGACGATCTGTACCGCGTGGCGACCGCGCTGTGCGAAACGGGACTCGACGAAGAGGCTTACGAGAAATTGGCGCTGCTCAAAAAGCGCCTTCCCAACGACGATAACGTGCTCTATTTTCATGCCGTCGCTTCGTACCGCACGGGAAAGACGGACGAGGCGATCGAGTCATTGGAACGGCTCACGACGCTCTTTCCGCGCAAGGCGGTCGCAAAATATTATCTCGAACGGCTCAGGGAATTTCGCGACGGGGAGCGGAAAGAAGTTTCCATGACGTATTATTACCGTATGCCGGAGGAGGAATACCGCACGGTGGCGGATTTTCTGATCGCGGCGAGCAATGCGCCCGAACCCGAATTGCTGAGCGAGCTTACCTCGCTCGACGAGTTCTACCGTCTCTCTTTCGACGAACTCGAAGGGCGGGACGAGAAATTGCAGATGATCGCGGCGAAAGTGGCGGTCCGTTGTCGCGCCGATAAATTTATCAGGGAAGTTCTGCTCGATTATAACGGCGACGAGATCATCAAGCTCTCCATTCTGCACGATCTGACCGTCCGCAACGAGGACGATTCTTTCGGCGTTGTGATCTGCAATCTCTATAAGGAATTTTTTACGCACAGCCTGCAAATCGGCGAACGCAAGCGCGAACAGTTCTTAAAGGCGTTTGCGGACGTCTATTCAAAATTCGCCCTGCTCGGCGAAGACAACGAGGGGAAGATTTGCGCGGCGGCGGAGGACGTTTATGCAACGCTCAGCGAGGCGGAGGCGTGGGAATATATGGACGAGCGCGCGTCGCTTGCGGCGGCGATTTACAGGGAATCCCGCATGAAGCACGGGGAGCGTTCGCTCGACGAGGTCGTAAAGATGTTTGAAGCGGATAAAATTATCGTGGAACGCATTCTGAATTATATGATGTGAGAGAGGGGTTATGAAACCGATTGATTTTGACGGATTGTTCGATCAGAAACTTGCAAAGTATTTGAAAGAGAACGCGGGAAAATTTACGGAAAAGCAGTGGGAGGACAGGATCCCGTTGCTGTATCAGAAGTTCGGCGATACATACCTGAAACGTATCGACGCGACGCCGCGCGAATACTACCGCAGAATGAGCGATAAAGAGCTTGTGGATGAATTGCTCGCCCACATGAAAGAGGATATTCCCGTCTCCGATTTTCTTTGCAGGGAGATCGAATCGCGCGACTGTCCGGAGGAGATATTGCCGCTCTTGGAATGCAAAGACGAGCAGTTTTTGACGCTTGCCGTCAATCTTGCGGGGTCGAATCCCGTCGCGTTCGAGAAGTATTTTGCTCTGCTGAAAGGGGATGCGGACAGGGAGATCAAGGACGCCGTCGTCGATCAGCTCAAAGCGAACGCGGATGCGGCGAAAGCGCGCGCGCTCGCTTTTTTGGAGGAGGGCGTGGAACGGGAGCTGATGCTCGAAGTTCTGTCCCGCACGAAAGAGCGCGACGAGAAAGTGTTTGAAACGCTGATGACGGCATTCCGCGAAGGGGAGGATCTGCCCATGCGCGCAAGTTACCTTGCCGCCTACGGCGACAGCCGCGCCCTGCCCGTTCTTTTGGATCGGATCGCGGGGGAGGACATCAACTTTCTGGAATTCCGCGAGCTGAAATACGCGATCGAGGCGCTCGGCGGGGAATACAATGAGGAACGGGATTTTACGAACGATCCCTACTACGAAGCGTTTTTATCCGAACAGCAGTTTATGCCCGATTTCATGCAGGAAAAAAAAGAGTAACCTAAAAGTCATATAATTACGCCTTGCGCCATAAGATAGACAAGAAGGAAATCGGCGGAGGCGTTTTTTTATGGAAACTTTCAGCGTTTACGAGGACATTGCGGCGCGCACGAAGGGCGAAATTTTCGTGGGTGTGGTCGGACCCGTCCGCACGGGCAAATCAACTTTTATCAAACGGTTTATGCAGGAGCTCGTTCTGCCCGAAATCGACGGGGAGAAGAAAAAGAGGTATAACGACGAGCTTCCGCAGTCGGCGGCGGGAAAGACCATTATGACGACCGAGCCGAAGTTCGTTCCCGAAGAGGGGGCGGAAATTTCCGCAGGCAACGCTGTCGCCAAAGTGCGCCTCATTGACTGCGTGGGCTTCCCCGTGGCTGGTTCCGCGGGATTCGAGGAGGAGGACGGACCGCGTCTTGTAAAAACGCCGTGGAACGAGAATCCCGTTCCGTTCACAAAGGCGGCGGAGGAGGGGACGCTCCGCGTCATCCGCGATCATTCGACGATCGGCGTGTTGATGACTACGGACGGCTCGGTTACGGGGATCCCGCGTGAGGCGTACGTCGAGGGGGAGAAAAAGGCGTTGAAGGAACTCAAAGATTCCAAAAAGCCTTTCGTGATCGTTCTGAATTGCAAGGAGCCCAAAAAATCCGAGTCGCTCCGCGCGCAGCTCGAAGAGGAGTACGGCGCGCCCGTCGTCTCCCTGAACGCGGAATCTGCGGAGAAAGAACAGCTTGCGGGCGTTCTCGAACGGGTACTCTATGAATTCCCCGTGCTCTCGATCGACGTCGATCTTCCCGATTGGATGCGCGTTTTAGACGCGGATACCCCGCTCATTTCGGAGGTGCTTGCGGGCATCAGGGAGATCGCGCCCAAGATCTCAAAGATGAACGACTGCGCGCTTCTCGATACGATGTATGCGGAGAGCGAGCGCCTGAATCCGCCCGTATCCGTCAAAGTGGATGCGGCGACGGGCAAGGCGTACGTCAGGGTCGAAGCGAAAGAGGGAACGTTCTACCGCGTTCTGGGCGAGCAGTGCGGCGTAGATATTCAGGACGATTTTGCGCTCATGAGCTATATTTACGGGCTGAAAGACGCGAAGAAACTCTACGAACGCGCGGGGCAGGCGTTTGCCGACGCAAAGGAATTCGGCTACGGAATCGTCCCGCCCGAATCGGACGAAATGCAGCTCTTAGAGCCCAAGGTGGTCAAAAAGAGCGGAAGAGTGGGCGTCAATCTTCACGCCGACGCGCCGAGTTATCATATTATCCGCGTAGATGTTTCGGGCGAAGTCAGACCCGCGCTCGGCGGAGCGGAGCAGAGCGAAGCGTTTGCAAAACAGATCTCGGAGAATATGCAGTCGGAACCCGATCGCGCCTGGAACACGAATATGTTCGGTAGAACGCTCAAAGATATGCTGGGCGAGGAACTCTTCGTCAAAAACCGCTCCATGGGCGATAACGTCAGAAAGAAGATGCGCAAGACGGTCACGCGTATCGTGAACGAGGGAAAGGGCGGCGTTATCTGCATCCTGCTGTAATAATTTATAAAAAATAAAAAGCGCGGAGATCATCTCCGCGCTTTATTTTAATTGTTTCGTCATAACGAAATAGGGTAATTCAATGCTTTGCCGCACCGCGCATTGACGCTCGGTCACGGTATAACCGCGTTTTTCAAAAAATGCTTTTGCGGTAACGGACGAATGCACGGTGATTTTTCCTTGGATACAGCGTTCCAGTCTGTCGCAAACGGCGGTCGCAACGCCCCGTCTTTGAAAATCCTTATGCACGAACAGGCGGTCGAGATAACCGCTTTCATCGACGTCGCCGAAGCCGACGATCTTATTTTCGTAAACCGCTACGAACGAACGGTGCGTTTCAAGCGATTTGTTCCATTCCGCAAGATCCGTTCGCCCCGTCGCCCAAACGTTCAGCTGTTCCCGCGTGTAGTCGCTTGCATTGACGGTATGTACGGTGTTAAAAAAGAGATCGGCTGTCTCTTTGCAGTCGTCCGGTCGGTATTCTCTGATCGCTATGGTAAGTCTCATAGAGAGATTATACGCCGGCAATCTATAAATGTAAAGAAAAGTATCCGTTCGCCGCCGTAATTTTCATAAAAATTTTCCGTAAACTCTTGAAATTTAATCGAATTTATTTTATAATAAAAGCAGTCTTGCAAAAAGCGGATAAAAGGGGGACTTATGGAAACAAAAAAACTCATTCAGGACGGAAAGACGGCGCTCGGAATCGAATTCGGTTCCACGCGCATCAAAGCCGTTCTGGTGGACGAAAACAATTTGCCCGTCGCGTCGG
>CAJUCM010000017.1:16456-33733 GCA_910585235.1 uncultured Christensenella sp. | reverse complement strand
GAAGTCATGACTGGGAAAACCGCCTCGAAAACGGAATATGGACGTATTCCGAAGAGGACATTTCGGCAGGGCTTCGGGACGTGTATGCAAAACTCAAAAGGGACGTAAAAGAGAAATACGGCGTAACGCTGAAAAAAACCGGTGCGATCGGTATTTCCGCTATGATGCACGGCTATCTCGTATTCGATCAAAACGACAGACTTTTAGTGCCGTTCCGCACCTGGCGCAACAACAACGCGGCGGAGGCGGCGGAGCGTCTGACGGAAATATTCAACTATCATATCCCTGCGCGCTGGTCGGTGGCGCATCTGTATCAGGCGATTTTGAATCAGGAACCGCACGTCAAAGAGATCGCGTTCCAGACGACGCTCGAAGGGTACGTTCACTGGCTCCTGACGGGGAAAAAGGTCATTGGCGTGGGCGAGGCTTCGGGAATGTTCCCCGTCGATCCGAAGACGCGCCGTTACGATGCGGAGATGATCAAGGCGTTCGACGGGATCCTTGCAGTCAACGGTATTCCTTTCGGAACGGAGCAGATTTTTCCCGAAATTCTGGTCGCGGGCGAGAACGCGGGCGCGCTGACGGAAAAGGGCGCGAAATTCCTCGATCCCGACGGGGATTTGGAGAGCGGTATTCCGTTCTGCCCGCCTGAGGGCGACGCGGGAACGGGCATGGTCGCAACGAACAGCATCAAACCCCGCACGGGCAACGTCTCTGCGGGAACGAGCGTGTTTGCAATGATCGTTCTCGAAAAGGAGCTTTCAAAGCCCTATCCCGAAATCGACCTTGTTACGACGCCCGTTGGCGATCTCGTCGGCATGGTGCACTGCAACAACTGCACGTCCGATCTCAACGCCTGGGTCAACGTATTCGGCGAATTTGCCGCGCTTACGGGCGTGGATATTCCCAAATGGAAACTCTACGATATGCTCTATTTCGAGGGCGAAAAGGGGGATAAGGACTGCGGAGGTCTCATCTCTTACAACTATGTTTCGGGGGAGAATATCACCGAAGTGGATGCGGGCAGACCGCTTTTCGTGCGCACGCCCGAATCGAAGTTCACGCTTGCCAACATGATGCGCGCGCACCTTTATTCCGCGTTCGGAGCGCTCAAAGTCGGGTGCGATATTATGCTCAAAGAAGAGGGCGTGAAGCTCGACCGCATCACGGGTCACGGCGGTATCTTCAAGACGGAGCGCGTCGGGCAGAGCTTTCTTGCGGCGGCGCTAAACGTTCCCGTAACGCTCATGAAGACGGCGGGCGAGGGCGGCGCCTGGGGTATGGCGGTCCTTGCAAATTTCCTCGTTCAAAAGGGAAAGCTCGAAACGCTTGCGGACTATCTCGAAAATAAAGTTTTCGCGGGGCAGGAGGGCGTGACGCTTGCGCCAGATCCCGAAGATGAAAAGGGCTTTGAAGCGTTTACCAAGCGCTATAAAAAGGGACTTCCGATCGTCAGACAGGCGGTCAAGAGCATGGATTGAGGTGAAATATGTTAGAAGAACTCAAACAAAAGGTACTCAAAGCAAATCTTGATCTTGTCAAAAATAAGCTCGTTCTCTTTACCTGGGGGAACGTGAGCGAAATCGACAGGGCGAGCGGACTTGTCGTCATTAAGCCCTCCGGCGTCGATTACGACGGCATGACGGCGGAGGACATGGTCGTCGTCGATCTCAACGGCAAAGTGGTGGACGGGAATTTGCGCCCTTCCTCCGATACGCCCACGCATCTCGAATTTTACAAAGCGTTCCCCGACGTGGGCGGCGTTACGCACACCCACTCCACGTTTGCGACCGCATGGGCGCAGGCGGGCAGGGATATTCCGTTCTACGGAACGACGCACGCGGACTATTTTTACGGTGATATCCCCTGCGCAAGGTCGCTCACGAAAGAGGAGATCGAAGGGGAATACGAAAAGAATACGGGGCTTGCGATCGTTGAAAAATTCCAAAACGACAACCTGAAACCTTTGGAAGTCCCCGGCGTTCTCATCAAGAGCCACGGCGTATTTGCATTCGGCAAGGACGGCGCAAATTCCGTCTATAACGCAACGGTCATCGAAGAGGTCGCCAAAATGGCGTTCATTACCGAGGCGGTCAATCCCGACGTGAAGCGGGCGGATCAGTTTATGATGGAGAAACACTATCTGCGCAAGCACGGCAAAAATGCATACTACGGACAGTCGAAAAAATAATATCAAAATCAATTTTTTAATGAGGTAATATCAAAATGAAAGAGAAAGTAATTTATTGGCTTACGGGCTCGCAGACGCTCTACGGGGACGACGTTTTATCGCACGTTGCGGCGCACTCCGAGGAAATGGCAAACTACGTCAACGGACATATGCCCGTTACGGTGAAATATCTGACGACTTGCAAGAGCTCGGACGAGGTCGTCGAAGCGGTCAAAAAGGTCAACGCGGACGATAACTGCATCGGGATCATCACCTGGTGCCACACGTTCTCGCCTGCAAAAATGTGGATCAAGGGGCTTAAAATGCTGCAAAAGCCCATGTGCCACTTTGCGACGCAGTACAATGAAAAACTGCCTTACGATACGATCGACATGGACTTCATGAACGAGAATCAGGCGGCGCACGGCGACAGGGAATTCGGCTATATCGTGACGCGTCTGAGAATGGACAATAAAGTCGTCGTCGGCTATTACAAAGACCCCGAAGCCCTGAAAGAGCTTGCCTCCTGGTGCAAAGTCGCCGCGGGCTACGCGTTCTCAAAGACGGTCAAGGTCTGCCGTTTCTCCGACAATATGCGCGACGTTGCGGTGACCGAGGGCGACAAGGTGGAGGCGCATATCAACCTCGGCTGGCAGGTGGACTACTATCCCATCGGCGATCTCGTCGAATACATTGAAAAAGTGACGGACAAAGAAGTGGATGCGCTCATGGCGGAATATGAAAAGAAATACACCATGGCGACCAAGCGGATCGACGTTGTGCGCGAACAGGCGAAGTATGAGATCGCCATGGATAAGTTCTGTAAAGATAAGGGCGGTTATATCGGGATCGTCGATCACTTCGGCTCTTTGCACGGACTCAATCAGCTCCCCGGACTTGCGATTCAGGATTTGCAGAGCAAGGGTTACGGCTTCGGCGCGGAGGGCGACTGGAAGATCGCGGCGCTCGGCGCGGTCATGCAGTACATGGCGGATCAGAAGGGTACGGGACTGATGGAGGACTATACCTACGATCTCAAAGACGGGCTCTGCCTCGGCGCGCACATGCTGGAAGTTTCGCCCCAGTTCGCGGCGACGAAGCCCGAAATTCAGGTTCATCCCCTGGGGATCGGCGGTAAATCCGATCCCGCCCGCCTCGTGTTCGAGGGCATTTCCGCACCCGAAGCAGTCGCTGTCTCCATGATCGACATGGGCGACAGAATGCGCCTCATCGTGCAGAAGATCGAACTTGTCAAATACCCCAAAAAGATGCCCAATCTTCCCGTCGGCGGTCTGATGTGGAAGTATCAGCCCAACTTCAAGGACGGCGTGGCGGCATGGATCTATGCGGGCGGAGCGCACCACACGGTCGTTTCCTCCGTCGTGACGGCGAAAGAGCTTGTCGATCTCGGCAATATGTGGGGCATGGAAGTCGTTCTCATCGACGAAAATACGAAAATCGATGCGTTCAAAAAAGAACTCATGTGGTCGGATCAGGTCTGGAAAACGAGACTTTGACACGGCGTTGAAAACGAGCTACGGGGCGGGATTTTTTCTCGCCCCGCCTCGCGGTTTGTGAGGTTTTCAGTGATAAAAAAATTTGTGTTCGGCGATACCGCGTTTTATTATACGGAGACGGAGATCGCAGGAGAGAAGAGCGTCGGGCTGACCGTTTTACCCAAGTCGCGTGCATTTGACGAGACAAAGTTTTTACCCGATCCGCTCGTTCAGGTCGCGTTTACGGGCGATCGGTCGCTCCTCGATTATTCGCGCGGGATCAGCATGAATCGCCGCGCGTCAACGATTTTACATATCGAAAGGCAGACGGCGGACGAAAACGGCGTGGAGACCCTTTTAACGGACGGAGCGGGCAATTTTTATACGCACCTCCTCGCGTATGACGGCGATACGGGCGTGTTCTCCACGGAAGTTACCTATGAGAACAAATCGGGTAAGACGAAATTGCTCGAATATCTTGCGAGCGGGTGCGTTTCGCTTGTTCCGAAAGAGGGGGCGGCGGAGCTCAGTCTCTACCGTATGACAAGCGCCTGGTCGCGCGAATGCAGATTGAAAGAGGATAAGTTCTTTGAACTCGGTTTGGAGGCGAGCTGGGCGCAGTACGGCTTGAAAAGCGAGAAGTGGGGGTCGGTCGGCAGTATGCCGAACCGCGGTTATTATCCCTTTGCGGCGGTCGAAGACGTTGACGGCGTTATCTGGGGAATGACTTTGGAAGCGCCGTTCTCCTGGCAGATGGAAGTTTTGATCGAACGCGCGGGCGTCGCGCTGTCGGGCGGGCTTGCAGATTTCGAGACGGGTCATTGGCGCAAAGAGATCGAAAACGGCGGACGGTTTTCCACGCATCGGGCGTATTTTACGGTCAAAGAGCGGGGCGGCGTCAACGCCGTTTCCAACGCGTTCGTGCACTATGCGGATAAGCGGTTGCAAGTGCCCCAAAGCGAAGAGGATATGCCTGTTCTGTTCAACGAATACTGCACGACCTGGGGAACGCCCTCCGAAGAAAATATCGACCGTATTCTCGGCGCGCTCGAAGGGCTTCCGATCGGCGTGTTTGTCATCGATGCGGGCTGGTTTAAGCCGCGGGAGGCGGATTGGAGCCTTGCGGGCGGAGATTGGCGGGAGAGCAAAGAACTCTTTCCGAACGGCTTGAAGCATACGGCGGATCAGATCCGAAAACGGAATATGATCCCCGGAATCTGGTTCGAGTTCGAGGTCGCGGCAAAAAACAGCGAACTTTTTTCCAACGAAGAACTGTTGTTGAAGCGGGACGGCGCGATTATTTCCGGTAAAAACCGCCGCTTTCTCGATCTGAGAAAGGAGGAAACGGAAAAATATCTTTGCCGCAGAATGCTGGATTTCTTAAAGAAAAACGGCTTCGGGTATCTTAAAATCGACTATAACGACGCATACGGGATCGGATGCGACGGAGCGGAGTCCTTGGGCGAGGGCGGGCGTCAGGTTGCCGAAGAGAGTATCGGCTGGCTTGAAAAACTCAAAGAGGTCGAGGGGATCGTCATCGAAAACTGTTCATCTGGCGGAAGCCGTATCGAGCCTTACAGAATGAGCAAAGTTTCCATGTGCTCTTTTTCCGACGCGCACGAATGCGCCGAAATTCCGCTCGTCGCGGCGAACGTGTCGCGCGTGATCCCTGCGCGGCAGTCGCAGATTTGGGCGGTTTTGCGCGAAGATGAAGCGGATTCCCGCACGGTTTATTCCTTGTGCGCCGCTTTTATGGGCAGGATATGCCTTTCGGGAGACGTTTTGAATCTGTCCGAAGAAAAAAGAGAACTGATTTTAAGCGGTCTGAAATTTTATGAGAGGATCAAAGAGATCGTCCGCTACGGCGATATTTGCGGGATCGACTGCAACGTGCGTTCTTACCGCAATCCGGTCGGGCGGCAGATATACCAAAAGGAATACGGCGAACAAAAACTTGTCATTCTGCACGTTCTCGATCAGGAGGGGACGGTCGAGATCCCGCTCGGCGGATACCGGCTGGATGGCGCCTATACCGATCTTGACTTTCGGGAAATGGACGGCGTATTGCGCGTGGAGGGGAAGCCCTTTACAGCGGGCGCGTTTCTCTTGAAAAAAGGTGGAACTAAATCATGAAAAACAAAATAGAAGAACTGAAATTATTTTTACGGTCCAAAGGACAGGAACATCTTCTGAACGGTTTCGATTCGCTGAAAACCGATCAGCAGAAAGAACTCGTCAGAGAAATTTCTACGATCGACTGGACGCTTCTCGAAGAAATACCGTTGGAAAGGAGCGGGGAGGTAACGCCGATCGCGCCTATGACGCTGAAAGAGATCAAACTTCGGTCGGCGGAGTTTGAAAAAGAGGGCGTGCGGCTTCTCCGCGAGGGAAGCGTGGCAGCGGTCATGCTTGCGGGCGGGCAGGGGACGAGGCTCGGATCGTCCGCGCCCAAGGGCACTTATGATCTTGGAATTACGAAACCCGTCTATATCTTTGAATGTCAGATCAAAAATCTTCTCGAAGTGACGGAAAAGTACGGCGTGCGCGTACCGCTTCTCATTATGACGAGCGAGGGCAACGACGGAATGACGCGCCGTTTCTTAAAAGAGCATGCGTATTTCGGCTATCCCGAAGAGGATATTTATTTCTTTCAACAGGATATGGCGCCGTGTACCGATCTCAACGGGAAAATTCTTTTGGACGACAAGTGCGGGATCGCGTTTTCGCCGAACGGAAACGGCGGATGGTTCTCGTCCATGCGGCGCGCGGGGCTTGTAGAGACCGTGAAGGCGCGGGGCGTCAAGTGGTTCAACGTGTTCTCGGTGGATAACGTATTACAGCGCATTGCCGATCCCGTTTTTGTAGGGGCGACTGCGCTGAGCGGGAACGACAGCGGTGCAAAAGCAGTCAAAAAGACTTCTCCCGAAGAGCGCGTGGGCGTTCTCTGTAACCGCGGCGGGCGTCCCGATATTATCGAATATTACGAACTCGACGAAAGAATGGCGAATTTGCGGGATCAAGAGGGGGAACTCCTCTACGGGAGCGGCGTGATCCTCAATTATCTGTTCCGTCTTTCCGCGCTGGAAGAGATCGCGTCCCAAAAAATTCCCGTTCACCGCGCCAAAAAGAAAGTGCCGTATTTCGACGGGGAAAAAGTGATAACGCCAGAAACAGAGAACGCGTATAAGTACGAGACGCTCATTCTCGATCTCATTCATCTTCTGAACGGCTGTCTGCCCTTCGAGGTTGAGCGGGAGAGGGAATTTGCTCCCGTGAAAAACAGAACGGGAACGGACAGCGTGGATACAGCAAGGGAACTTCTGAAAAAAAACGGAATGGAATTATAATACGGAATGGAATTATAATATGGAAGATTTACAGCTTTTTTGCGAACAGCTCGTCCGCCTGAACGCTACCATGAAGGAGCTTTTCGATCGGGGGGATCTTGCGCTCTTTACCGAAATGAACGCCGCGATCAAGGAAATGCACAAAATCGAGGCGACGAGCAAAGACGGTATCTTTGCCTCGTTACATCCTGATACGGAGATCGTCTATAAAAATTTCGATATGATCATTGCCGTTTTGCGCACGACGGAAAACGGCGAGATCGACGCGGGTGCGCAGACCGCGCTCAACCGTTTACTGCATAATATCGATACGGCGGTCGTCAATATCGCAAAGGCGTTGAATCTCGTATAAAAGGAAGTTATCATGGCGAATAAAAAGAATAATCAGACGGCAAAAAAGGCGGCGCGCGCCGCCGAAAAAGCCGCGAAAAAGAACCCCAAAGTATTTTTGGCGATCGTTGCGATTTTATTGGTCGCCGTGATCGTCGCGAGTCTTTTATGGTACTTTTTGGTCTATAAAAAGAAAGGCAACGACACTCCGGGGAACGTCTTGGATGGGGCGGAGGCGGATATCGTCACGGCAGACTTCTCCATTCATTTTTTGGAGTTGGGGCATAAAGAAACGGGCGACTGTACGCTGATCAAGGCGGGGGATACCGAGGTGTTGATTGACGCGGGCGCGACGAATGCTTCGGCGGAGACCATTATACCCTATATTTCAAAATATTGTACGGACGGAAAACTCGAATACGTCATTGCAACGCACGCGCACGAGGATCATATCGGCGCTTTTTACAGCACAAACAGCCGCAAGGGCGTGTTTGAAAGTTTTGAATGCAAAACGATCATCGATTTCCCGCTGGTAAGCAAGGATAAACAGGATAAGGACTCTGCCAATAACCCCAATACCGTTTACGGAAAATATTGCGCGGCGCGCACGGCGGAAGTCAACGCGGGCGCCGTGCACTATGATGCGTTGCAGTGCTGGAACGAGACGGACGGCGCGAAAAAAACGTACGCGCTCTCGGAAAGCGTCTCCATGAGCATCCTATATCATAAGTATTACGAGGAACAGGATTCCAGCAAAACGGCGGAAAACAATTATTCCGTGTGCGTGCTTTTGTCCAACGGCGAAGATCATTTTCTGTTCACGGGCGATCTTGAAGAGGAGGGGGAGTCTTCCCTCGTGGATCATAACGATTTGCCCCGTTGCAAACTTTATAAAGCGGGGCATCACGGAAGTAAAACGTCCAGTCATGATAAACTGCTCAGTCAAATCAGACCGGAGGTGGTATGCGTATGCTGTTGCGCGGGGTCTCCGCAATATACGCTCGATAACAACAACACGTTTCCGACGCAGGATTTTATCGACCGTGTGGGAAAATATACGAAAAATATTTATGTGACGACGCTTGCGACGAATATCGTATTGGGGGCGAGCTCGACGAAAAGTTCGTGGGATTATACGTCTATGAACGGAAACATCGTCTATTATTTCGGAAAAAAGGAAGAGGAAGTGGAAAAATCGTATAAACTGTACTGCTCCGAAAATACGACGATCCTGAAAGATACCGATTGGTTTAAGGCAAACCGCAAATGGAACGGGGTGGAATAACATGGCGGAGATCACTGCGATAACGCCCCAGCAAAAGGATAAAACGCGTTGTAATATCGAAATCGACGGCAAGTTCTGTTGCGGAATGAAGCTCGATACGGTTCTTGCAAACGGATTGAAAGCGGGCATGAGCGTCGATACGGGGGAACTGTCGCGTCTGCAACTCGAAAGCGAAAAACTGACTGCGCTTGATAAGGCGCTCAGGCATATTTCCGTCACCATGAAGACGGAACAAGAGATCGCGGCGTTCCTTAAAAAGAAGGGTTATTTAGAGGACGTGGTCGCTTACGTTCTCGATAAAATGAAGGATTACGGGTTCGTAGACGACGAGGCGTTTGCCGCCTCCTATGTGGAGGGCGCTTCTAAACGCAAGGGGAGCAGGCTGATCCGGCTCGAATTGCGCCAAAAGGGAGTGAGCGCAGAGACCGTCGATTCCGCGCTTTCGGCGCTGGAAGACGAAACGGAGAGCGCGAAACGCTGTCTTTTGAAGTATCTGCGCGGAAAGAATCTTGACGACGGGGCGGCGGTTCAGAAAGCGTACCGCAATCTGTTGTCGAAGGGATTCGATTACGATACCGCCAAAGAAGCGATAGAGAGCCTGAAAAATGAAGATTGAATTTCTCGAAGAAGTCGGTTCCACCAACGAATATATCAAACGCTATCTGTTGTCCGGAGAGGACAGGATCGTGATCGCAAAGCGTCAGACGGGCGGAAAGGGCACAAAAGGGCGTTCCTTTCTCTCGGAGAGCGGGGGCGTATATTTATCCGCTTTGAATTTTTATAAGAACTTTCCTGCGGAAAACGCGTTTTTAATTATGGCGCATGCGGCGGTCGCGGTCTCTGAAACGGCGGAGTCGTTCGGGCTCGATCCCGAAATCAAGTGGCCGAACGACGTGCTTTTGGCGGGGAAGAAACTTGCGGGGATCCTTGTGGAAAATACGATCGACGGCGGGGAAGTCAAGTCGAGTATCGTAGGGATCGGCTTAAACGTTTTGAACGAACTGGGAGAATTGAAAGAGATTGCCGTGAGCCTCTCCGAAGCGGCGGGGCGTATCGTTCCCCTCGACGAGGCGCGCGGGTATCTCATTGAAAATTTGCAGAGAAAGATTTCGTTTGACGATTACATCGGACGCGTGCGCTTTCTCGGAAAAGAAGTGCGCGTGATAGAGAGCGGCGGCGAAACGTATTTCGGGAAGGCGGTCGGGGTCAATCCCGACGGAAGACTGGAAGTGGAGCGGGGCGGAAAGTCCGTTCTGCTTTCGGCGGCGGAAATCAGTCTGAGGATTTGATTTCAAAGGAGCAGAATGTACAGAGCATATTCCAATGCGGAGTCATGCGAAGCCGATCGCAAGACGATCGCTTCGGGCGTAAATTCGCTTGATTTAATGGAGCGCGCGGGGAACGCGCTCTTTTTGAAAGTTGTTTCGGCAATGGAGAAGATCGGCGCCGATGAGGCGCTGTTTGTGCTTGGCGGGGGCAACAATGCGGGCGACGGATTCGTCGCCGCAAGAAAACTTTCGGAGCGTTCTGTAAAAGTTTCGGCGCTCTGCCTTGAAAACCGTTTTTCGGACGACTGCAAAGAGATGAGATCCCGTTACCGCGGGGAAATTCTTACAAGTATTCCGAAAAAGAAATTTCCGCTCATCGTAGATTGCGTTTTTGGCACGGGGCTCAAACGCCCGCCCGAAGGGGACTATGCCGAATTGATTTCCTTTATCAACGGATCGGGGGCTTATGTGATCTCGTGCGATCTTCCGAGCGGACTTACGGAAAACGGCAAGGCATATTCGCCCTGCGTCGTTGCAGACGAAACTCTTTCGATCGGCGGAATGAAGAGCGCGCTTCTTTTAAGGGAGGGCGCGGATCATGCTGGGATTATTTCGGTTGCGGAGATCGGGATCGCCTACGGGGATCGGGGCGCGGAAATTTGGGAAGATACCGACGTGAAAGGGTTCTTTCCCAAAAAGAAGTCCTGCGTCAACAAGGGATCGTTCGGCAAATGCAGTATCTTATCGGCGGGGGAAAGGATCGGCGCGGCAATGCTCTCCGCTTCCGCCGCGCTCCGTTCGGGAGCGGGCTATACGTCGCTCTATGTTCCGGAGCATCTTCTGCCCGCTGTGGCAACCGCGCTTCCGTCCTGCGTCGTGGAGCGGCTCCAAGGAGCCGACGGCGCATTTCTCTCGTCCGACGCGTTGGCGGTCGGAATGGGGTTCGGCGCAACTAAGGAGCTGTATTCTCTTCTGACGC
The DNA here is from genome assembly GCA_910585235.1 of uncultured Christensenella sp. Lineage (GTDB taxonomy): Bacteria > Bacillota > Clostridia > Christensenellales > Borkfalkiaceae > Gallimonas. Next base: position 22,858 of record CAJUCM010000017.1, on the reverse strand, counting down.
GCCTATTGAGCGATTACCGCGGAACGCTCGTATTGGATGCAGACGCGCTTACGGTACTGGCGCGGTTCGGCGTGCAAGCGCTTAAAACAAAGACCTGCAACGTGATTTTAACGCCTCATCCCAAAGAGTTTTCAAGACTGTGCGGACTGGGGGTGGAGGAGGTGTTGGATAATGCCGTATCCTTGGCGCAGGAGTTTGCTTCCCGCTACGGCGTGACGCTGATCTTGAAGAACAACCGCAGTATAATTACCGACGGAAAGCGCACCGCGATCAACTGCACGGGATCGCCCGCGCTTGCCAAGTGCGGAAGCGGCGACGTTCTGGCGGGGTTCCTTGCGGGAACCTGCGCGCGGGGGATTTCTCCGTTCGACACGGCTTGCACCGCGTGCTATGTGTTCGGGCGGGCGGGGGAATTTATGGAGGAAAAATTCGGGCAGTATGCGCCCGATTCCTCGGATCTTGTTGAGCTTTTGCCCCGTGCCGTTATGAGCGTATCTGAATGAAATATGCAAAAAACCGCCTGTTTCGGGCGGTTTTTTAGTGCATATATAGTATTATGTCACGCATAATCGCCGTTTTCGGCGGAAAAACCGAAGAAGCGGACAAGAATTGCGAGCGAAGTCAGTACACAGCCGGAGATCAGATAATAGATCGGGAAAAAGGTAAAAAGGCTCATGATCAATAGTAAAATGCCGCTGACGAAAAAGGGACGCGCGCTTTTTTTGGAGACGATCCTGCGGAACGTGCGCTTGATGCTTTTGCGCGGAAGTTCGGCTAAGATGAGCGGGGAGGGCGTCGTTTCGGTGCGGGTGAAGAGCGCAAAAATGTCGTCCTTGCGCATCACTCTGACGCCGAACGAGGCGGCGAGTTTTTCCGCTTCGGGCGTCAGCGCGTTGCATAGGATCGTCAGTTTTTCTCTTCCGTATGCGCGCAGAATACGTGCCGTTTCGTCGGCGGACAGGGGCTGCATGGTAAAGCGCGGAACGCACAGGGCGTCGCCGACGAGAAGTACGTCGTCCTGGCAGTGCGCTTCTTTTTGGTCGGCGAGAAACGCGGTGACGAGCGCGGCGCGGACGCGTTCTTCTTTTTCAAGCGCAAGGTGTAGCATGAGCGATTCCCGCGCTTCGCTCTCCTTTCTGCTCAACCGCCGTTTGCGGCGGCTGTGATAGGAGAGGAGAAAGACGGCGCCTGCCGCCGATAGTGCGATGAGGCTTGCGAGCAGCGCGGAGAGCCAGAGCGCCATACGGAAATAGCGCAATATCCCGATCGAGAGGAACCAGACGGCGGCGCCGTAAAATACGACGTCCGCAATGAGAGTAAAGTCGATTTTTTTCATACGGTAATTTTTCCCGTAAAGTTTTGAAATTAAACTTGCAAATCGGGAAAAAATATTGTATAATTCGGGTATATGAAAATTGCTCTGTTCGGCGGTTCGTTCGACCCCGTTCACAACGAACATATCGGATATATCAGGGCGGCGAAAGAGGCGCTCGGTCTTAATAAAGTGATCGTGATTCCCTCTTACCGTGCGCCGCATAAGAGTTTCGGCGCGGTGGCACGGGCGGAAGACAGAATGAATATGTGCCGTCTCGCGCTTGGGGAGATTTCTTATGCGGAAGTGAGCGACTTTGAAATTGCCCGCAGGGAAAAGAGCTATACCTATATTACGGCGGAGCATTTTGCGGAAGTTTATCGCGGGAGCGAGCTGTATTTTCTCGTCGGCGCGGATATGCTCGAAGACTTTTTTACCTGGAAGGAGCCTGAGTGGATCCTTTCTAAGGTGACGCTTGCGGCGTGCGCGAGGGGCGGGGAGAGCGTTTCCGAAACGCACGAACGGTTTGTGCAACGCTTCAATAAAGATTATATTGAAATTCCCTTTGCGGGCGATCATACCTCTTCCACCGAGCTTAGGGTAAGGCTTGCGTTCGGGGAGGAGGCGAGGGGGCTCGATCCCCGCGTTTCGGAATATATCGGGGAAAAGAATCTGTACGGCTATCCGTGCATTGCGCCCGCGCTCGCGCTTGAAAAAGAGGAGCGGAGAAAGCACAGCTTCCGCGTGGCACTCATGGCGACCGCCCGCGCGCGGAGTTTAGGCGTTTCCGAAGAAAAGGCGCTTCTTGCCGCCGCGCTTCACGACTGCGGAAAATACGTTCCCTTGGATTCCCCGCTTTTACAGGGGTTCTCTCTTCCCGAAGGCGTTCCCGCGCCCGTCGTTCACCAGTACACGGGAGCGTATCTTGCGGAGCGTCTCTTCGGGATCGGGGATGAGGAGATCCTCGATGCGATCCGCTATCATACGAGCGGGCGGGAGGATATGACGCCGCTCGGAAAACTCATTTTTCTTGCGGATATGCTGGAATCGGGAAGAACGTTTGAAGGGGTGGAGGCGCTTCGTAAAGCGTTCTGGCGCGATTTGGACGAGTGTCTTTTGCTCTGTTTTGAACATCAGAACGCGTATCTTGAAAAAAACCAAAATAAGGGATCTGCGATCTATTCGCTGACAAAAAGGGCATATAACTGGTTAAAAAATCAAAGAACATAGTATTATGTCACGCATAAACAGTAATATTTAAGGAGAAAAGAGGATTATGGAAGGAAAAAAACTTGCTTTGGCGGTCTGCAAAGCGCTCTCTGACAAAAAGGCGCACGATATTGTGATCGTTGACGTCGGCGACCAGACGGTCATGTGCAATTACTTTGTGATCGCCTCCGGAACGAGTACGACGCAGGTGCGCGCCCTCGGCGAGAATGTCGAGGAAGAACTTGAAAAACAGGGCGTGAGCGCGATCCGGAAAGAGGGCTTGCGCGAGGGACGCTGGGGCGTTCTCGACTACGGCGATGTGATCGTGCATATCTTCAACGACGAATCCCGCCTCTTTTATTATCTCGAACGGCTTTGGGATTCGGGGAAAAACGTCGAGCACTATAAAGACTGAAACGCAATTAAAAAAACGGCTGAACCGAAAAGTTCAGCCGTTTTTTTATGATTGTTTTGCTTTATTTTTTCAGACTGAGTTTTGCCTTTGCGATCACGTTTTCCACCGTGAAGCCGAAGAGCTTGAAGAGCTCTGCGGCGGGACCGCTCGCGCCGAACGTATTCATTCCGACGATTTCGCCCTTGTCGCCCGCATATTTGTACCAGCTGTAAGGGGAACCCGCTTCCACGCAGACGCGCGCTTTGACGGCGGAGGGAATGACGCGCTCTCTGTATTCCGCGCTCTGCTTTTCAAATTCTTCGATGCAGGGCATGGAGACGACGCGCGCTTTGATATTTTCTTTTGCAAGTTCTTCCTGCGCTTTGACGCAGAGTTCGACTTCCGATCCGCTTGCGATGAGAAGGAGGTCGGGCGTTCCCGCGCAGTCTTTGAGCACATAACCGCCTTTGAGGGCTTCAAGTCCGCTGTTCTCGTATTGGGGCAGGTTCTGGCGGGTGAGCACGAGCGCGGTGGGCGCGGTGCCGCTCAGCGCCGAGATCCAAGCCGCCGCCGTCTCCTTGCCGTCCGCAGGGCGGTAAACTTTCATATTGGGAATGGAGCGGAGCGCGATCAGTTGCTCGACGGGTTCGTGCGTGGGACCGTCCTCGCCGACGCCGATACTGTCGTGCGTGAGAATATACACGACGGGAATGTTCATGAGCGCGGAGAGGCGCATTGCGTGCTTGCAGTAGTCGGAGAAGATAAAGAACGTGGAGCAGTAAGCGCGCAAGCCGCCGTGAAGCTGCATTCCGTTCGTGATCGCCGCCATGGCGTGTTCGCGGATTCCGAAGTGCATATTTCTGCCCGCATAATTTTCGGGCGTGAAATCGCCGTAAGTGATCGCGTCGGTGTTCTTCATGTCGGAGAGGTTGGAGGGCGCAAGGTCCGCGCTTCCGCCGATGAGTTCGGGAATCTTCGCCGCGATCTTATTGAGCACGACGCTCGAAGTCTGGCGGGTCGCCATGGGCTTTTCCCACACAAAGAGCTCTTCCATTTTGGCAAGGTCGGGAAGCTCGCCCTTCATTGCAGACTTGTATGCCTTTGCGAGTTCGGGATATTTCTTTTCGTATTTCGCGAACATTGCCTTCCATTCTTCTTCCTTCTTCGCGCCTTTCTTGCACGCCTCGGCGGTGTGTTTGAGGACGTCTTGGGGAACGTCAAAAGGTTCGTCCGTCCATTTGAAGTTCTCTTTGGTCTTTTGCAAATTTTCAACGCCGAGGGGAGAGCCGTGGCACTTGTGGCTTCCTTCGAGGGGCGTGCCGTAGCCGATTTTCGTTTTGCAGATGATCACGGAGGGTTTTTTCGTCTCCGCTTTCGCCTTTTCGATCGCGGCGTTGATGAGCGCGACGTCGTCGGGATTCTTTACAAGATCGACGTGGAGCACCTGCCAGTTCTGCGCCTCGAAACGTTTTGCAACGTCCTCCTTGAACGTAATATCCGTGTTGCCCTCGATCGTAATGTCGTTGTCGTCATAGAAGAGAATGAGCTTGCCAAGTTCGTGCGTGCCCGCAAAGGAGCAAGCCTCGTAGGAGATTCCCTCTTCGAGACAGCCGTCTCCGCACAGCGCATAGGTGTAGTGATCGACGACGGGGAAGCCCTCGCGGTTGAACTTTGCCGCAAGGTGCGCTTCCGCGACCGCCATACCGACGGCGTTTGCAATGCCCTGTCCGAGGGGACCCGTCGTGGTCTCGATCCCGACGGTGTGACCGTATTCGGGGTGACCGGGGGTCTTGCTGTTCAGCTGGCGGAAGTTCATGAGATCTTCCTTGGTGAGCCCGAATCCGTAGAGATACAAAAGGGCGTAGTCGAGCATGGAGCCGTGTCCCGCGGAGAGGATGAAGCGGTCTCTGTCGTCCCATTTGGGATCGGCGTTGTTGAATTTGAGGTGGTTCTGCCAGAGCGCGTAGGCGATGGGCGCGGAACCGAGGGGAAGTCCGGGGTGACCGGAATTCGCTTTCTGGATCGCCTCCGCGGATAAAATGCGGATGGCGTTGATCGTGCTGTTGTTCATGATATAGACTCCTTATAATGATTTTTTAAGATTTTCGGTGTTGAGGAAGGGGTATTCTTTCAGATATTTGTAGAGTTCCGAAAGGATCTTTTTGACCCCGCCTTTCTCGTTGCTCTCCGCATTGACGGGCAGGATCGGTTCGTGCAGGCTCAGTCTTACGAGCGCCCAGCCGTTGCCGTGGTCTTTATCGAAATTGATGCGCACGCCCTCGCAGTTTTCGGGCGCGAGCGAAAGGTAGGGCTTTTCGATCGCCGTTGCGGTGAGTGCGGAGATAATGTCTTTGCCGACGGCTTTGAAGTCGGGCGTTTCAAATTTCAGTCTTACTTCCGCCGCCTCTTCGGGTTCGGGCAGATCCTTGATGAGATCGAGAAGATTTTTTCCCTCTTTGGCAAGGCGGGCGAGCGAAATGAGAAGTTTCGTCACAAGGTACGCGCCGTCGTCCAAAAAGTAATTTTCTTTGAGCGCCGCGTGTCCGCTCGTCTCGATCGCAAGAGGGGAATATTTTCCCTCCGCATTGAGGCGTTTGCTCTCGTTGATCACGTTTTTATAGCCGCGCTTAAAGCGCCTGTGAACGCCGCCTTTCTTTGCGATAAATTCGGCGAGCCCGTCGCTCGTCACGGAGTCCGTCACGATATACGCGCCTTTTTGCTCCTTCAAAAGCACGGCGGAGATCAGCGCGATGAGGCGGTTGCGGTTGATCTCTTCCCCGTCGGGTGAAACCGCGCCCGCGCGATCTACGTCCGTATCGAAGATGATTCCGAAATCCGCTTTGTTTCGGACGACGGCGTTGCAAACGCTTTTCATCGCCTCTTCGTTTTCGGGATTGGGAATGTGGTTGGGGAAACTGCCGTCGGGATCGAGGAATTGCGAACCCGTCGTATCCGCGCCGAGCGGCTTCAACACGAGGTCGGCGTAAAAACCGCCTGCACCGTTGCCCGCATCCACGACGATGCGTTTGCCCGCAAGCGGTTTTTCATCCCCGCACTGCGCGCGCACCATACTTACGAGCCCTTCGGCGTATTCGCTTAAATAACTGCGCTCCGTCACCGTTCCGTTGCCCCGACGGAAATCGCCGTCGGCGGCGATTTCAAGAACTTCCTGCACGTCGCTTCCTTCAAGCCCTCCGCTCTTCAAAAAGAATTTGAGCCCGTTCTTCTGATAGGGCAGGTGGCTCGCCGTCACCATGACGGAGGCGTCCGCCCCGAAAGAGGATTGCAGGAGCATGAACATCGAAGGCGTCGAGGAAAGTCCCGTCAGGATCGCGTCCCCGCCGGAGCGGGAGACGGCTTCCGCGATCAGCCCCGCTACGTGCGGAGAGGAGAGGCGGGAGTCGTAGCCGATCGCGATCGCGGCGCGCTCCCTGTTCGTCTTTTGCAGCGTCCAGGCATAGAACGCTCTGCCGATGAGTGAAACCGC
>CAJUCM010000017.1:9973-16396 GCA_910585235.1 uncultured Christensenella sp. | reverse complement strand
TTTCTTCGATCGCCGTTCCTCTTACGTCGGTTCCGTTTCTCAGATTGAATAATTCCTGTTTCGTCATAAACTCTCCCTCGCGTGCGAATTCCCGCTCGCACGGATATACGGAAAAAATTTCCATAGATCTTATTATACAGAATCCGAAAGTTTTTTTCAAGTACTTTATAAAAATTTTTCGCAACGAGATTTATGATAATTTGGCTTGTCAAACGAAAAGAAGCGTGCTATAATTTTTGAAAGATGAGAAAACAAAACGTTTTGAAAAAAACTTGGATGACGGCGCTTTTGTTGGCGGCAATGCTTTTTGCCGCTTTTCTGCCGTTGTTCTGTTCCGCGGGCGAAAAAATAAGCGCGGGCGCGGAGGAGCTGACGCCCGATACGAACTATTGGTTTGAAGAAGTTCACGTTAGTATCGACGTAAACGTGGATAAGACCTTTCGCGTTACGGAACGCTACAAAGTCGGATTTCAAAAGAGCGGGATCAATACGGGCTTTATCCGCGATATTCAGCGGGTATCTCAAACGACGCGCGTTATCAACGGGGAGGAAAAGAGCGGGCAACAGTATCTGGCGAAACTTTCGGACGTCGCGGTCGCGATCGACGGAAAGCGAGCCAAGGTCACCCAAAGTTATTATGACGCGGGGCAGTTTTTCTCCGTAAAAATGCAGAAAGCGGACGAATCTTATTTTGAAGCCACCGGCAATTCCGAAACGGGGTTTCACGAGTTTCTTCTTTCGTACACTTATGATATGAGCGACGATAAAATTTCCGGCTACGACGATTTCACTTTCGACGTTCTGGGCTATGCAATGGCGTTTACGAAGAAATTTTCCGCAACGATCAATTTTCCGCAACCCATCGACGCTTCAAACGTTTCGGTGCGGACGAACGACAAAAAAGCGTGGTCGCCCGATCCGGAGAAAAGGGAAGAAGTTCACGTTGAGGGGAATACCGTGACTTTGACCGCGCTCCCTTATGCGAGAAATAAGGGTTATACGGTGCAAGTGCTTTTGCCCGAAGGATATTTTCAAACGGAGCTCACGCATTTTTGGTACTATTGGCTGTTTGCGGTTCCCGCGTTGGGACTGATCGTTGCGGGATTTGCGATTGCCGTAAAATACTTTCCGCGCAAAGCGGTCGAACCCGTGGAAGTCGTTCCGCCGAAGGGGATTTCGCTCATGCGGGCTTCCGCATTGCTGTACGGAGAATCGCGTTTGAACGACGTTCCCGCCGTTATTTTGCAGTGGGCGGCAAAGGGATACGTTACCTTGGAGCAGAACGGGAACCGCGACATTATTGTCCGCAAAGTAAAAAATTTGCCCGCAGAAGAGGACGGCAAAAATAAGGAATATTTCAATGCGCTGTTCCTATCCGAGAGCGGCGAAAACGGCGACGTGCTCGATACGAAAAAACTGCGCCGTTCCTTATCGGTCGGCGCGAGAACGAAACAGATGGAGCTGCGCCGAAAGGCAAGGGCTTTGACGATCGAAGCGGACTTCCCCGATCCCATGTACAAGAGAAGGGATTTTGCGGTTGCCATGTTGTATTTTTCCGCAATTCTGCCCGTACTTCTTATGTTGATTTATAATATCATCCTGTTGAAAAACGCGATCGCGTTGTTCTTTTTCCTGTTTCTGGCGGCAGGGACTGCGATCAACTATCACGGCAGGTGGAATGTATTTTCCTTTATTCCGTTGATTTTTCTATTTACCTTTCCCGTTCCAGCTCTGGGCTTTCTCTTGTTTGTTTCGTTAAGGATCTACGACTATGCGTTTTTCTCTGTTATCTCCGTAGTCTGGTGGGCGGTCGCCTACGTTTTACATTTCTTTATGACGCGCAGGACCGAGCAGGCGAATGCCGATTTAGGCAGGCTGAAAGGGTTCAAAAGATTTATTCTCACGGCGGAGCTTCCGCGCATCCAACGGCTGTTTGACGAAAATCCCGAATGGTTTTCTGCCGTCATTCCTTACTGCTTCGTCATGGGAATTTCAAAGAAAGTAGAGAAGCGCTACCGTGCGCTCGGCGTGGCGGCGCCCGAATGGATGAACGGCTGTTCTTTGTATTCGTTGGGGCGTTGCGTTTCGCATGGGATCGGCTCGGTTGGCGGAGGCGGTGGAAGCAGCGGCGGTGGCGGAGGCGGCGGACACGGCGGTTCTTCGGGCGGAGGAGGCGGTGGCGGCGGAAGCCGCGGCTGTTGATCCGCTCCTGTATCGTTAAGGAAAATTCTTCCAAACGATAGACAAATATGTGAAAAAGCTGTATAATATAAGGAAATTAAGTATTTTTCGGGGCGTAATATGGAAAAATCATTTGTATCGCAGATTGCAGACATCGACGGGGATTTTGCACAATGGTACACGGACGTCGTCGTCAAGACGAAACTCGTGGACTACGGACCCGTCAAAGGGACGATGGTCATCCGTCCCTACGGGTATGCGATTTGGGAGAATATTCAAAGCGAATTTAACAAGCGTTTTCAGGAAAACGGATACGAGAACGCATATTTTCCTCTGCTCATTCCCATGAGCTTTATGACGAAAGAGGCGGAACACGTCGAGGGGTTTGCGCCGGAAGTTGCGGTCGTCACGCACGCGGGCGGGGAGAAACTTGCAGAGCCGCTCTGCATCCGTCCGACTTCCGAGACGATCATCGGGACGATGTACGGCAAGTGGATCGAGAGTTGGCGCGATCTGCCGCTCCGCATGAACCAGTGGGCGAACGTGATGCGCTGGGAAAAGACGACCCGTCCGTTCCTGAGAACGAGCGAGTTCTTATGGCAGGAAGGGCATTCGGTGTTCGCTTCCGCGGAAGAAGCGGAGGAGGAGACGCTCAGAATGCTTGCGGTCTATGAGGAGTTTGCAAAGACCTGTCTTGCAATGCCCGTCCTTACGGGAAAAAAGACGGAGAAAGAAAAGTTTGCGGGCGCGGTCGCTACCTACGGCATGGAAGCTATGATGCACGACGGCAAGAGTTTGCAGTCCGGCACGAGCCACTATCTGGGGCAGAACTTTTCAAAGGCGTTCGATATTAAATTTACCGATAAAGACGGTGCGCAGAAATACGGATATACGATGTCGTTCGGCGTTTCGACGCGCCTCATCGGTGCGATCATCATGACGCACGGGGACAACCGCGGGCTTGTGCTTCCGCCCGTCGTTGCGCCCGTTCAGGTCGTGATCGTGCCGATCGCATCCAAAAAGGCGGGCGTTTTAGAGGCGTGCCGCGAACTTGAAGAGAAGCTGAAAAAGGCTGGCGTCCGCGTCAAGGTTGATGACAGCGACAATTCCCCCGGTTGGAAGTTCAACGAATGGGAGATGAAGGGCGTTCCGATCAGGATCGAACTCGGACCGCGCGATATCGAGGCGGGGAAAATGACGGTTTCCCGCCGCGACGGATATGAAAAAACGGAACTGCCGCTCGGCGACGCGGAAAACGCCGTTGCGTCGCTCTTGCAGGAGATTTCCGAAAATCTCTACGAAAAGGCGAAAAAGAGAATGGAGGAGCGCATTGCGGATGCCGATACGCTCGGAGAACTGTTGAAGGGCGTTGACGGCGGAAATTTTGTCCGTGCGGGCTGGTGCGGGGAGCGCGCCTGCGAGGATAAAGTCAAAGAGTTTGCGCAGGCGACGAGCCGCGTGGCGGCAAAAGAACACACCGCCTGCAAATGCGTTGCCTGCGGTAAAAAAGCGGCGACGACGCTCTATTTTGCAAGAGCCTATTGAGGGAACGGTTATGAAGCATACGGATATTTCGGAAATATTGAAGAACAAAGATCTCATCGGCGCGAAAGCGACGGTCTGCGGTTGGGTCAGAACGTTCCGCGAATCGTCGAGTGTCTGCTTTTTGGAGCTTGCGGACGGAACGTCGTTCACGAAGTTGCAGGTCGTCGTCGATAAGAGCAAAATGACGCTCGACGCGGAGTGTACCCGTTTGGGCGCGTCGGTAGCGGCGACGGGCGAAATCGTAAAAGCGTTCAAGGGAGACGGCGCGGAGATCAATGCCGAAACGGTGACCCTTCTCGGAAAATGTCCGCCCGAATATCCCATTCAGAAGAAGCGCACGACGCTTGAATTTTTGCGCGGGATCCCGCATTTGAGACTGCGCACGAACACCTTTAACGCCGTGTTCAAGGTGCGTTCGGTTGCGGCTCAGGCGGTGCACCGCTATTTCCACGAGCGCGGTTATTATTACATTAATACGCCCATCGTTACGGCGAGCGACTGCGAGGGCGCGGGGGAGATGTTCCGCGTGACGACCGCTCCCTGGAACGCGAAAGCCGCTTCGGAAGAAGAATACTTCAAAAACGATTTCTTCGGCGAGCGGGCGGGGCTTTCCGTCTCCGGTCAGCTCGAAGGGGAAGTCGCCGCTATGGCGTTTTCTAAAATCTATACGTTCGGTCCCTCGTTCCGTGCGGAAAAGAGCAATACGACCCGCCACCTCTCCGAGTTTTGGCATATCGAACCCGAAGTGGCGTTTGCCGAGCTTCCCGACATTATCGAAATCGCGGAAGATATGATCAAATATCTCATCCGTGCCGTTCTCGAAGAGTGCCCCGAAGAGATGACGTTCTTCGACAGCTTTATGGAAAAGGGCTTGAAGGACAAGCTCAATCACGTTTTGAACAGCGACTTTGCGGTCTGCGACTATACCGAGGCGATTGAAATTCTCAAAAAAGCAAAGGCGGACTTCCGCTTCCCCGTGGAGTGGGGCGCGGATTTACAGACGGAGCACGAAAAGTATCTCACGGAGCAGGTGTTCCGAAAGCCCGTATTCGTGACGAACTACCCCAAACAGATTAAGTCGTTCTATATGAAGCAGAATCCCGACGGTAAAACCGTTGCGGCGACCGATCTGCTCGTGCCAGGGATCGGCGAGATCATCGGTTGTAGCGAGCGCGAGGCGGACTACGACAAATTGGTAGCGGCAATGAAGGAGCGGGGAATGAACCTCGGTTCCTATTCACAATATCTCGATTTACGCCGCTTCGGGAGCGTTCCGCACAGCGGTTTCGGCTTGGGCTTCGAGCGGTTCGTCATGTATGTGACGGGCATGGAAAATATCCGCGACGTAACGCTCTTCCCCCGTTGGGTCGGGAACGTCATGTGATTGTTTGAAGGGGGTACGGTTATGAAACTTGTTTTGTTCTGCGATTACGGATTAGACGATGCGGCGGCGACGGTGGACGTGCTTTCCCATTCCGTTGAGGACGGATATGAGGAGGTCGTTCTTGTTGCGATCGGCGGGAACGTTCCGCCGTCTATTTCGCTGCGCAACGCGATTAGACTTGTTTCAAACTGTAATTTCAACTATGCGCCCGTGACCGTCGTCGATACGACGGCGGAGGAACAGCCGTTTGAATTTCTCGCAAGCGTCCACGGCGGAGACGGTATGGGCGATCTTTTCCGCGACAAACCGTTTCACGCGAAAGTGCTTTCTTTCCGCGAGTGGCTGAACGCTTTTTCGGGAGAATATTATCTGTTGAGCCTCGGACCCATGACCCTCGTTCCCGCGTTGCTCCGAAAATGCGCCCCGAAAAAATTTGTGTTCATGGGCGGAAATATTGCGGAAGAACCGAATTTTCAGGGGTACGAATTCAATCACGCGCTCGACAAGGAGGCGTTCAAAGAGGCGGTCGCCTATCCGCATACCGCGGTCACGATGGATTCCTGCCGCGATCCATTTCTGAATATCCAGAATGAGAAGATCGGAGGGGATTCGCTTTTGTTGCGGATCGTCGCGCGCGCCCGCGAACTGACGCTGATGTCGGGCGAAAAGGGGTGTTATCTCTGGGACGATATTGCCGTCAAATATCTGCGCCATCCGAACTGGTTCACGATCCGCTACGGAGAGGACAGGGACGGGAACGAACTCACCTATGCGAAATTCGTTCACGGCGAAAAATATCTGAAATTATTGGATTTATAAAAAAGTCAGCGGAGATTTTTGAAAATCTCCGCTAACTTTTTTATAATAAGATAAATGTAATTTTATTTATTCCCCAATTGCTTATCAATCATCAGTTCGGGGGTTTTCTCCCAAACATAGTCCGGTTGTTTGTTAAGTAATTTCAAGTAAACGATTCTGTATTCTTTTTGACTTAATTCATTTGCCATTCCGGATAAATTTTCATCATCATTTTGCATGCCGTCGTTTTCCCAACCGCAAAACGGACAAATATTAAAATCATTTACTTCTTTGAAAAAATGTTTCCCGCATATCGGACAAAGTATTTTACCCATATTTTCAAGTATCGTTATTGATTGAAAAAAACGATCGATTACCGCTTTTTGCCGAGTTCAGGGAGGGCGGCGTTTAAGAAATACGCCGCGGTGGAATCTTTCATGATGAGCGCGGGCGCCTCCTCGCGGGTACACCAGCGCACGCTTTCGAGTTCGTCGTTCAGCGTTACGTCGTTCTCG
>CAJUCM010000017.1:0-9963 GCA_910585235.1 uncultured Christensenella sp. | reverse complement strand
TGTCACGATATAGTTGAGCATCAGCACCTCTTTCGCGTCGTGATAGCGGGAGGCGAAATAACGCCATTTGATCGCGTTCAGCCCCGTCTCTTCTTTGAGTTCGCGGGGGATCGCCTTTTCGGGCGTTTCGCCTTTTTTAATATAGCCTGCGAACAGTTTATAGTCTTCCTCGCCCGTATGGCGCGCAAGCAAAATTTTGTCCTCGGCGCGGTTCACGACCGTCATGGAGACGGCGACGGGGAAGAACGGAAACTTGAATTTTCCGCATTTCGTACAGTAGGGGACTAAGCCTTCGTTTTCTAAAAATCGGAGAGAAAGTTTTTCTCCGCAATCTCTGCAATGCATAATTTACTCCTATATAATATATTATTATATGATTTTGATTCAAAAAAGTCAAGTATTTTTGTGAAAGGAAGTCAAAAAATGGTTAAAATTTGCAAAAAATCAGTTGATAAAAGGCAAAAACATAAAAATAAAAAATACTGAATTCAAGGGAAAAAGTCTCCGCAGGGCTTGACAGGGCGGGCGGTTTATTATATAATAAAGTGTATGTGTTTTTCGGGAATTCCGTTTCCGAACGTTTAAGGAGAAATTATGCTTACTTCAATTTGCGGAATCAACTGGGGCGACGAAGGAAAGGGCAGAATGGTGGACCTTCTTTCGAGCGATTATGATATTGTATGCCGTTATCAGGGCGGCAACAATGCGGGGCATACCGTGATCAACGAGCGCGGAAGATTTATTCTCAATCTTCTTCCGTCGGGGATCCTTCGCGAGAAAGTCGTCAACGTTTTAGGGTGCGGAATGGTCATTGATATTAAACACCTTTCCGAGGAAATGGCGCGGCTTACGGAGCGCGGGATTAAAATTACGCCCGAAAACTTAAAGATCAGCGACAGAGCCGTGATCACGATGCCCTATCACGTGCGCCTCGACTGCCTCGAAGAGGAGCGGCTTGCCGATAAAAAATTCGGTTCGACCCGCCGCGGGATCGCGCCCGTGTATTCCGATAAATATATGAAGAAGGCTTTCCGCATGGGAGAGCTGTTCCATAAAGAACTTTTGAAAGAGCGCGTGAAAGAGATCGTGGAATGGAAAAATCTGACGATCGTTGGGGGCTACAAGAGCGAACCCGTTTCGGCGGAGGAAATGCTCGACTACTTCAAGCAATACGGCGAACCGCTGTTGCCCTTTATCACGGATACGGGGCTGTATCTCAACGAGGCGGAAAAAGCGGGCAAAAAGATCATGTTCGAGGCGCAGCTCGGCGCGCTCCGCGATATTGACTTCGGGATCTATCCCTACACTTCGAGTTCTTCGACGATCGCGGCTTATGCGCCGATCGGCGCGGGCGTACCCAATCTGAAAATAGAAAAGTCGATCGGGATTATGAAAGCCTATTCGACCTGCGTGGGCGAGGGACCTTTCACGGCGGAATACTCCGGAGAAAAAGCGCATAATCTGAGAGAGGCGGGCGGAGAATACGGCGCGGCGACGGGCAGACCGAGGCGCGTCGGACCGTTCGACGTTGTGGCTTCCACCTACGGGATCCGCTGTCAGGGCGCGGACGAGATCGCCCTCACCAAACTCGACGTTCTTTCGGGGTTCGACGAGCTTGAAATCTGCACCGCTTACGAACTCGACGGCAAGATCATCAAAGATTTTCCGTTCCCCGATCTGCTCGATCAATGCAAACCCGTTTTTGAAAAGGTCAAGGGGTGGAAACAGAATATTTCGGGTTGCAGAAAGCCCGAAGATCTTCCGAAAGAGGCGCTCGACTATATCAGACTGATTGAAAAACTTTGTAATACGCGTATCACCTATGTGTCTGTCGGCGCGGAGCGCGACGAGATCGTGAAGTTTTAACGGACATGGTGACAAAATTCTATAAAATGCACGGGATCGGAAACGATTATATTTACTTCGATGCGTTCGGCGGAATGCCCGATAACCCCTCCGAAATTGCGATAAGGCTTTCCGACAGGCATACCTCGATCGGCGGCGACGGCGTTATCTTTGTAACAAAGAGTGCGGTCGCGGACGGATTTATGCGGATATTCAATCTGGACGGAAGCGAGGGGAAAATGTGCGGCAACGGCGTGCGTTGCGTCGGCAAGTTTCTCTATGAGATCAAGGGGATTAAAAAGAACGTTCTGACCGTGGAGACGCTGAGCGGGGTCAAAACGCTTGCGCTTGACGTAGAGGACGGGCAAGTCGTCTCCGTGCGGGTGGATATGGGAAAGGCGGAACTTCGTCCCGACCGCATTCCCGCCCGCTTTACGGGGGATTCGGTGATCGGGTCTCCGCTTGAAGTGGACGGGGAAACGTACAAAGTGACGCTCGTCTCCATGGGAAATCCCCACTGCGTGACGTTCGTCGGGGATACGGAAAATCTGGATCTCAAAAAGCTCGGACAAAAATTTGAATTTCATGAGGCGTTTCCCGAACGGGTGAATACGGAATTTGTAAAAGTTCTGAATGACCGCGAAATACAAATGCGCGTGTGGGAGCGCGGAAGCGGAGAGACGATGGCTTGCGGAACGGGCGCGTGCGCGGCGGCGGTCGCAAGCATTCTCAACGGGTACTGTAAAAAGGACAAAGAGGTCCTCGTGCATCTGCGCGGGGGCGATCTGAAAATTTTATATACGGACGATACGGTCTTTATGACGGGCGGAGCGGAACTCGCTTTTACGGGTGAAGTCGAACTATAAGAAAAACAGGAGAGAGGAATTATACTATGGCGAAGTACATTTTTGTGACCGGCGGCGTTGTTTCCGGTTTGGGCAAGGGAATCACGGCGGCGTCGCTCGGCAGACTTCTGAAAATGCGGGGCTATAAAGTCGCGTCGCAGAAACTCGATCCCTATATCAATATCGACCCCGGCACGATGAGCCCCTATCAGCACGGGGAAGTGTTCGTCACCGAGGACGGCGCGGAGACCGACCTCGACCTCGGTCACTACGAGCGTTTTATCGACGAAAATCTCAATAAATTCTCCAATCTGACCACGGGGAAAGTATATTGGAACGTACTCAATAAGGAGAGAAACGGCGAATATCTCGGTCAGACGGTGCAGGTCATTCCCCATATCACGAACGAAATCAAGTCCTTTATCTATCAGGTCGGAAAGTCCACGGGGGCGGACATCGTCATCACCGAAATCGGCGGAACGACGGGCGACATCGAAAGTCAGCCCTTTATCGAGGCGATCCGTCAGGTGTCGCGCGAAGTGGGACGGGATAATTGTTGTTTTATTCACGTTACGCTCGTTCCGTATATCAGCGGTTCCTGTGAGTTCAAGAGCAAGCCCACGCAGCACTCCGTCAAGGAATTGCAGGGAATGGGGATCAACCCCGACATTATCGTGGCGCGCGTGGACGAGCCTATGCCTGAGAGCATTCGCGAAAAAATCGCCATGTTCTGTAACGTGGCGCCCGAATGCTGTATCGAGAATCTGACCGTTCCCGTTCTCTACGAGGCGCCGCTCATGCTTGAAAAGAGCAATCTTTCGACGACGGTCTGTAAGATCTTGCACCTTGAACCGAACGCGATCGACATGAGCGAGTGGGAGGAAATGCTCGCCCGCATTCATGCGCGGAGTAAAAAAGTCAGGATCGCGCTCTGCGGAAAATACGTTCAGCTTCACGACGCATATCTCTCCATTGCGGAAGCGCTTGCGCACGGCGGTTACGAGACGGACGCGCAGGTGGAGATCGAGTGGGTCGATTCGGAGGTGCTGACGGAGAGCAACGTCGGAAAAATCCTGAAAGGCGTAAACGGCATTCTCGTTCCGGGCGGGTTCGGACACCGCGGGATCGAGGGAAAGATCCTTGCCTGTAAATATGCGAGAGAGAACAATATCCCGTATTTCGGGATCTGCCTCGGAATGCAGGTCGCGGTCATCGAATTTGCCCGTTCCGTTTTGAAACTCGAAGACGCAAATTCTTCGGAATTTTGTCCGGAGGGCAAAAATTCCGTCATCGATCTCATGCCCGATCAGTACGGGGTCAAAATGGGGGGTACGATGCGGCTCGGCGCCTATCCCTGCAAGGTTCTCGGCAAACAGCTCAAAAAAGCGTATCAGGCGGAGGAGGTCTCCGAACGTCACCGCCACCGTTTCGAGTTTAACAACGATTACCGCGAACTCTTCGAGGCGAACGGCATGACGATTGCGGGTACTTCGCCCGACGGTCTTTTGTGCGAAGCGGTCGAATATGATAAAAACGACTTCTTCGTGGGCGTGCAGTTCCACCCCGAATTTAAGTCCCGTCCCAACAACGCGCACCCGATCTTCCGCGAGTTTATCCGCGCGGCGGTCAAGCATCAGAATAAGAAGTAATTAAAATGAAAATCAACGAACGGTTTTTAGAACTCAAAGACAGCTATCTCTTTGCCAAGGTCGGGCAAAAAACGGCGGAATATCGGACAAAGCACCCCGAAAAAAAAGTGATACGTCTCTCGATCGGGGACGTAACGCGTCCGCTTGCGCCCGTCGTCGTCCGCGCCATGCAGAAAGCGGTAAATGATATGTCTGAAAAAGAGACTTTCAAGGGCTACGGTCCCGACCGTTTCTGTTACGGTTACGAATCGCTGATCGATTCGATTAAAAGAAGTTATCAGAAAAAGGGCGTCGCGCTCGGCTCCGACGAAGTGTTTATTTCGGACGGGGCAAAATCCGATCTCGGCAATATTCTCGATCTGTTCTCCGAGGACAACACCGTTCTCGTGCCCGATCCCGTCTATCCCGTCTATGTCGATACGAATATCATGGGGGGACGCAAAATCGTCTATGCGGACGCGACCGAAGCGAACGGATTTCTGCCCATGCCCGACGAAAAGGTGAAGGCGGATCTCATCTATATCTGTTCCCCGAACAACCCCACGGGCGCGGCTTATACCCGCGAACAGCTCAAAGTTTGGGTGGAATACGCCTTAAAACAGAACGCCGTCATTCTCTACGACGCGGCATACGAATATTTTATCGAAGATCAGACCCGTGCGCGGAGTATTTTTGAAGTAGAGGGCGCGCGGGAGTGCGCGATCGAATTTTGCTCTTTTTCCAAAACGGCGGGTTTTACGGGCGTGCGTTGCGGTTATACCATCGTTCCCAAAGACCTCGTGCGCGGGGGAGCAAGCCTCAACCGCCTCTGGGCGCGCCGTCAAAGTACGAAGTTCAACGGCGTTTCCTATATTTCGCAGATGGGCGCCGCCGCGGTATTTACGGAAGAGGGCGAGAAAGAAATACGCGAAAATATCGGATACTATAAAAAGAATGCGGAGACGGTTGCGCGCTGTCTCGACAGTCTGAATATCTTTTACACGGGCGGGAAGAACTCGCCCTATCTGTGGCTGAAATGCCCCCGCGGCATGGACAGCTGGGAATTTTTCGATTATCTTCTCGAAAACGCGAACGTCGTGGGAACGCCGGGCAGCGGTTTCGGGAAAAACGGCGACGGATTTTTCCGTTTGACCGCATTCGGCGACGCGGACGAGACGAAAGAGGCTTGCCGCCGCATCTATGATTTATTGAAATAAAGGGGATACATTATGAGTATCGATCGCAGCGCCGGCGTACTTTGCCACATTTCCTCGCTACCGGGGAAGTACGGCATCGGTTCGCTCGGCAAAGAAGCGCATGATTTTGCGCGGCTTTTAAGAAAGAACGGATTTACTTATTGGCAGATCCTTCCGCTCGTGCAGACGGGATTCGGCGATTCGCCCTACCAGTCGGTTGCATCCGATTCGGGCAATCCCTATTTTATCGACCTCGAAGAATTAAAAAAACAAAAACTTCTCACAAAGAACGAGCTGAAAGCGATCCGTAAAAATAATTTATTGGAATACGGCGCGCTGTATCAAGAGCGCTACGGAACGCTGAAAACGGCGTTTTCGCGTTTTAATCTGGATAACGAGGAGTTCCGCGCGTTCGTCAAGGGCGGGAAGGCGGAAGATTATGCGCTTTTCATGACGGCAAAGTCGATCTACGGCGGGACTTTTTCCGATTGGGACGAGCCGCTCCGCGATCATGAAGAAGAGGCGCTTGAAAAACTCAGAACGGACTATCACGAAGAATATCTGTTCTGGCAGTTTCTGCAATATGAATTCGATTTGCAGTGGCGTGCCTTAAAAGAGGAATGCAATGCGATCGGCTTGAAAATCGTGGGTGATATTCCACTCTACGTCGCATACGACAGCGCGGACGTTTGGGCGCATTCGGAATTGTTCAAACTCGATAAGAAAAAGAAGTGCGCGAAAGTTGCGGGCGTTCCTCCCGATTATTTCTCGGAAAAGGGGCAGCTCTGGGGAAATCCGATATACGATTGGCAGGCGCATGAAAAGACGGATTTTTCCTGGTGGAAAAAACGTTTTCGGAATGCGTTTGAAATTTATGACGTTGTGAGGATCGACCATTTCCGCGGGATCGACCGCTATTATGAGATCGACGCGGACGCGGAGGACGCGACGAAGGGCAAATGGCAGGACGGACCCAAAGAGAAGCTCTTCGAGGGCGTGACGGGAGAAATTATTGCAGAAGATCTCGGCGTGATGGACGACGGCGTTATTTCGCTTTTGAAAAAAACGGGCTTTCCCGGAATGAAAGTGTTGCTGTTCGCTTTCGACTCTAATCCGGACAATCCCTATCTGCCGCACAAGTTTGACGAAAATTGCGTGTGCTATACAGGCACCCATGACAACGACACCGTAGCGGGCTACTGCAAGAGCCTTTCGGCGGAGGATTTTATTCTGTTCCGTTCAAACATTGCGGCGGAAATGCAGAAAATGGAACTGAGCGTTCCGATCGGCAATAAGCCGGAGCATATCGCGGAGGCGCTCGTTCACCTGTGCCTTGCTTCCAAAGCAAAATTGGCGATCGTTCCCGTTCAGGATATTTTGGGACTCGATAACGAAAGCCGCATGAATATGCCCGGAAAAGGGGAGGGGAATTGGAAGTTCCGCCTTGAAAGCCTGCCTTCGGGGAAATATATGCGCAAATTACAGAAAATGATAAAATTTTATGAGAGGTGAAAAATATGGCAAAAAAAGAAAAGAAAGAAAGGAAAGAAAGGAAAGGGTTCTTCAAAGAATTTAAGCAATTTATTTCCCGCGGAAACGTGTTCGACATGGCGATCGGCATTATTATCGGCGGTGCGTTTACGGCGATCGTGACGGCGCTCTGCGAGAATATATTGAAACCTATTATCAACTGGGTTCTTGCCTTGATCGTCGGCGCGGACGGACTGGAAGGCGTATATACTTTCCTGAGAACGGCGTACTTAACCGATGAAACAGGAAAAGTGACGGAAGCGATCGACTTGGCGAACTCTATTTACATCGACTGGGGTGCGTTCATCAATGCGATCATTAACTTCCTTTTGATTGCGCTCGTTCTGTTCCTGATCATTAAAATCATCAATAAAGTGCATCAGATGAGCAAGGCGGCAAAGGAAAGCGTGGAAGAGGCGGCGGCAAAGCGCCGCGAGGAGAGGGAAGCCGCAGAGAAAAAGGCTTCCGAAGATGCGGAAGCTCCCGTAGCGGACGAAAAGACGGACGAGGTCAAGGAAACGCCCCAAGCGGAAGAAGAAAAACCCAAAGAGGAGTAAATTCAAGTTTAGAATTATCCGCCGACTTTTTTATAGGTCGGCGGATTCGTTTTACTTTTTTATGAAAATGTATTATCATACATAAAAGCGCAATCGGTGCGGAGAGAGGTGCAACATGATAACCGATTCTTTTGACGACAAAACACAGCCGCTGATGACTTTGCGGGATTTTTACGGTAACCGCAAATATTTGGTGGATATTTGCCTGATCCTGTTTTCCGATCAAATATATAACCATTTGTTATCGTCTTATCCGTGTGAGAAAATCGCCTGCCTTGAAATGTGTAACGGGAAATACCCGATTTATAAAATGACTTATCAGGGCAAAGAGATTGCGTTTTATCTGTCTGCGGTCGGTTCGACGGCGGCGTCGCAGTATCTGATCGAAGCGAATTGGCTGACGGGCGCTTCCAAATTCATTATGTTCGGCTCGTCGGGCAGTTTAGACCCTGAAAAGACGTTCAATAAATTCGTCATTCCGACGGAGGCGTACAGAGACGAGGGAATGTCCTATCACTATGCGCCGCCGAGCGATTACATCACCGTGAAAAACAGCGGCAAAGTAAAAGCGCTCTTTGATGAATGGAACCTTCCGAACGTGCAGGGAAGAGTGTGGACGACGGACGCATTTTTGAGGGAGACGGCAGGGCAAGCCGCCTTGCGCAGAAAAGAGGGGTGTATCGCGGTTGAAATGGAAGTCGCGGGAGTGCAGTCCGTGTGTGATTTTCTCGGCTTGGAGCTCTATAATTTTCTCGTTACGGGCGACGTTTTGTATGAAAACGGCTACGACGTTAGTAAACTTTCCGACGCGAACCACAATGTCGACAAATTGCAGATCGCGTTGGAACTTGCTTTGCGGATTTGAATTGTCTCATCCGATCAAACCACAGTCGAACACCCATGGAACGTATTGTTTCCGCGGGTGTTTTTAGTTGATTTATCAACAAATATGCTTGACAGAAAGGGCAGAGGGCATTATAATAGTTGTTGAAAAATCAACAAAAAGGAGATTTCAATGAACGACCGTTTTCAGAACTTTACTTTTTCGATTATGAAGTTAAATAAACTCGTAAACCGTATTAAGCTCATTGAAATGAAGGAATTCGGATTAAAAGGGATCCACGTGCTGTGCATTTACGATCTATTCGTTCAAGGGGCGATGACTGCGGGCGAGCTTAGCAGAGTTACGCTCGAAGACAAAGCGGCGATTTCCCGCGCATTGAAACTACTCGCGGAAAAGGGTTTTGTTAGTTATGATTCGGACGGTTATAATTCACCGATCTCTCTGACGAATTCCGGCGTTTCCTTAGCCGTCGCGATCGAGGAAAAGGCGCAACGGGCGGTGGACGCCGCGGGCGGGACGCTTACGGAGGAACAGCGTTCCAATTTCTATGAGTGCCTCGATATTATTTCCAGCCGTCTCGAAGCATATTATAAGTGCATTTCGGGAGGGGAAAACGAATAACCGACGAAGGCTTCGATTGAAAAAGACGCGACGAAACGTCGCGTCTTTTTGATCGGTATATTGTTATGCAGTAAATCCGAGGATCAGTCCGAGGAAAAAGTAAAATATGATCACTGCCGTAAGAACGGTTCCGACGATCGCAAGCGCTTTTCCCAATCTGCTTTTTGCGGTTAATAGTCCGTAAAGGTCGAGAGCAAATCCTGCAAACGTGGGGATCAGCGTGAAAGCGGATAAAAATAACACCCCTGAAAGAAATCCTCCGATGCCGCCTATTGCTAACGTGCATGTGATTAGAATAAATCCGCATGTAAACGCGATCACCGAAAGGATAAAGCCGATGAGCGTCAACGGCTCTTTGACGGGGGATGACGCTTTGCGGAACCGTTTTTGGACAGGAGGTCTGAAACCGTTATTGTCATAATTGGGCTGACCCGGAATGCGGAACGAAGTCGCGGATGCGGCAGGCGCTTGCGCAATGGGCGCAGGCGTTGCAGGCGCGGGCGCCGCGGGGATTGCTGCGGCGGGTGCGGGTGCGCTTTGCGGCGTCGTTTCACTGACCGCAGGCTCCGCAGTTTTGGTTTCCGCAGGGGCGGAAGCGGGGACAACGGGCATCATCTTTTGCCAGTTCTCCGTGGGCGCGCCGCAATTCGGACACATCAATGCGCTGTCCGCAAGTTCTTTTCCGCAGTTTTTACAAAGCATATTATTTTCTCCTCAATAGGATTTTATTATAAATCATTTCATGAATCCGGTCAAGCGTTTCGATTATATGTATTAGATATTTAACATAAAAATGAAAAACCGTGAAACGGAACTCTTAAATGAGTTCTGTTTCACGGTTTGATTGGTGGGGACAACAGGGCTCGAACCTGTGACCTCACGCATGTGAAGCGTGCG
>CAJUCM010000016.1 GCA_910585235.1 uncultured Christensenella sp. | reverse complement strand
AGGAATACGAGATCGTCTTCCCCCATTTCACCGTACCCGCGTCGGGCTGTTCCTTGCCCGTCAACACGTCGTAAAGCATGGTCACGGAGGTGGATTTATCGGATATCACGCCGATCTTATCCCCTTTCTGCACCGTAAAAGAAATATTTTCGAAATAGCCCTTTTTCGTAAGTCCTTCGACGGAGAGAATGTCGTTGCCGATTTCCCGTTCGAACTTGAAATCGATAAACGGATATTTGCGCAGAGACGGCTTGAAATCGGAAATCGTCAGTTTTTCAAGCTCTTTCTTTCGGGAAGTCGCCTGCCGCGATTTGCTCGCGTTCGCCGCAAATCGCGCGATGAAGTCTTTGAGTTCCTGCGCACGCTGTTCGGCTTTTTTGTTCGCGTCTTTCTGCTGACGGGCAAGGAGTTGCGAAGTCTGGTACCAGAAATCGTAGTTCCCGAGGAAGAGATTGATCTTCCCGAAATCGACGTCGCAGATATGCGTGCAGACTTTATTGAGGAAATGGCGGTTATGCGATACGATGATGATGGTATTTTCGAAATCGAGCAGATAGTTTTCCAGCCAGCGCACCGTTTTTAAGTCGAGGTTGTTGGTCGGCTCGTCCAGAAGAAGCACGTCGGGATTGCCGAACAGCGCCTGCGCGAGCAAAACCCGCACCTTTTGTTTCGCGTCCAGCTCGGACATCGTCATGTAATGGAATTCCCCCGGAATATCCAACTCGTTCAAAAGCATTTGCGCTTCGCTCTCGGCTTCCCAGCCGCCGAGTTCCGCAAATTCGCTTTCCAGCTCGGATGCGCGGATCCCGTCCTCTTCGGTAAAATCGGCGTGCGCGTAGAGCGCGTCCTTTTCGTCCATGATCTCGACAAGCCGTTTATGACCGAGCATGACCGTGCGGAGAACGGTTTCAAAGTCGTATTTGTTCTGATTCTGCGCAAGCACGCTCATGCGTTCGTTCCTGTCGAGCGAAACGCTCCCCTTATTGGGTTCGATCTCTCCCGAAAGGATTTTCAGGAACGTGGATTTTCCCGCGCCGTTCGCGCCGATGATCCCGTAACAGTTCCCCTTGGTAAATTTTAAGTTGACGTCCTCAAACAGTTTTTTGCTCCCGTATTGAAGACTGACGCCCGTAACCTGTAACATAAACGTACCCCTCTGTTTATTCCGCGGTTATTATAACATACTCCGCAGATTTAATCAAACGAATCCGTCGGCTTTTTGCGCTTAATTTCGCCCTCAGAGAAAGGAAACGTTTACGGAGCCTGCGGAAACTTTAATATCCATTCTCTTGGAAGGGTCGGTGCCGATCTGCCCCGAAAGGTTGCAGGAGCCTGCGGTCTTATCTATGATCACCGAGTATTCCTCCATGTTCCCCGCCACCGCCAGACTGACGGAGCCGGCGCTCACCTCCGCGCGGATCTGCGGACAGCGCAGCCTATCCGCGCTGAACGCGCCCGCGTTGATGTCGCATTCAAACGAATCGCAATCAAGCGATTCCGCGGAAATTGCACCCGCATTGATCTTGCAGACGAACTTCGGACAGGTCACGTCGGCGATGTTCAGATTTCCCGCATTGACCGTAACGTTTGTCTCCGCGTACTCTCCCGCGGCAAGGCTCACGCTGCCCGCATTCACCGTAACACTCATTTTCAGAACCGTTCCGCGCGGAATTTTAACGACCGTTTCGGGCAGAGCGTTCGGAATGAAGATAAAGTTATACCAGTGTTTCCGCTTTAACCCGCTCACCGTAAGAACGCCGTCCTGTTCCTTGACTTCCATGACGTACTGTTCGGAAACGGGGTAATCTACGGCGATACTCTCCCCGTCGTAAAATTCCGTTCTGATCTTTCCGCCGGAATCTTCGAGCCGAAGTTCCGCGATCTCCCCCTCGGCGGTAAACTGTTCCGTACTGAAATCTGGCATAAACTTCCAGCCGTTCAAACCGAGCGCAACGATCAGAATGATCAATCCCACCCCAATGATAACGCTTCCCGCGATGATCGCTTTAATGATTGCTTTCATATCACGCCGCCTCCTTCGTGAACAGTGATTTAATGAATCCGCCTATCTTTTTGAATATGATCCAGATGAGTTTTGCAATGCGGGGCAGAATGCTGATGAGCATGACCCCTGCGCCGAACAAAATAAGACCGAATCCGACCTGAATCAGCCCCGCAAGCACGTCCGAAAACATGGTGCCGACGCCCGCGCCCGCCGCGATCACGCCGGAAATCAGAACTGCAAAGGGCGCTACGAACGCCATGACCGTGATCAGCGACAGCGCCATCAAGATCATAAAAATCGGGATCGCAAAGATCACGCACAACAGCACGAACACCCAGGAAGTTTTGCCCTGCTTCTTTTCCTGTTTCGGCTTCGCTTCGGTTTTGTCCGGCGGCTCGTTGAAATATTCGTCGCGCACGGGTTCGCTACGGACGGGCGCGCTCCGCCTGTCCTCCGTATGCCGCGCAGCCCCGTCCGGCTCGCGCATATCCTCGTTGAGAATCTTTTGCGCCGCGTCGTAGGGCGCGCCGAATTCCGCAATGATCTCCCGTTCGGAAAATCCCGCTTCGCGGCGGTCGGCATACGCCTCCGCATAGTATTCGAGCACCCGCCTGCGTTCGCTCTCCGAAACGCACAGCAAATTGCTTTTCAGTTCGTCTCTCCATTCGGTATAAGTCATATTCTTCCTCCGAAAATTGATTTGTATATACTTTGAATTTCCAGCAAATCCTCTCTGCCCGATCGCAGTTTTTTTAGCCCGGACGGCGTGATTTTATAATACCGTCGCAATCGGCCGCTGTGTTCCGCCGTCCGCGCCGTGATAAAACCGCCCAGTTCCAGCCGTTTCAGGATCGGATAGAGCGTGCTCTCGGATATTTCGATAATTCCGTCCAGATCGCTGATGATCTTATATCCGTAGCTCTCTCCCCTGCTCAGCGCATAGAGTACGCACACTTCCAATATTCCCTTTTTTAACTGTACGTCCATGCAAATACCCCGCTTTGCCTAATACTATACATTACATAGTATATATTGTCAAGTAATTTTGCGATATATCCTGAATTTTTTTCAAATAAAAAATCCGCCCGCAGATCGGCGGGCGGAATCGGAAACACCGTATTATAAGTCCGTTTTTTCAAACCGCTTTGCCGAAAGATAGCAGGAGAGCGCGGTCGCGCCGAAATAAAACGCGATCCCGACGCAGAAGAAGATCGCCTTGACCCCCAAATTTGCGGGATCAACGCTCAACAGCAGATCGGAATAGACGGGCGCCGCGAACCTGAGAACGGTCAGGCACGCGATCACTAAAAACTGCACCGCCGCGGCAACGAGAAACGGCAGACCGACTTTCGTCGGATCCCGAAAATACCAAGGGAAAAAGATCAGATTGAACAGCCCCAAAAGCAAGCCGCCGTGTCCTAAAAAGGCAAGATTGGCAACCGACCCCGCCATATTGATCTGCGCTTCGGGCGAAAAACAGCTCTCCTTGATCGCAACCGCGATCCCCGCAAGGATCAACAATGCGACCTGAAAGACGGCGCAGAACAGAATGCGGGCGCAGGCGACCGCGCGCTTCGGCACGGGGAGCGTGCAGGAGAACGGCGCATCCTGATTTTCCCGCGCAGAGATGCACACGAAAAAGACGGACAGACCGGAAAAGAAAAACATGACTTCGTAGGGATAATTCGGAATGAATACGAACGCCGCGAACGCAAGAAATAAAATACAGGTCGCGTGCAGACTGAGCGCAAATTCTTTTTTCAATAATCCGATCATACCGCATCCTCCCTTTCAAGGTGAAGCATAATTTCGTCGAGCGTCGCCTCTCTGAGCGTTGCGCCCGCAAAATGCTCCGTGCGGGGAACAAGCCCCTCGAACCCCTCTTTGACGGTCTTTAACCCGATCACACCCTCATGCGGTCTCTCCCTGAAACAGGCGATCGAGTACTTAGTTTTCAGCGCCGAAAGAGATTCGTTCACGGCGACTTTCCCGCGCGACAGCAAAATGACGTCGTCGGCAACGCGTTCGAGGTCGGATACGATATGCGTGGAAAAGAGTACCGATACGCCGTCCCGCTTCACGAGCGACAGAAGAACGTCCGCAAACTCCTCCCGCGCAAACGGATCGAGCCCGCTCGTCGGCTCGTCTAAAATCAACAGCTTTGCGCCGTGCGAGAGCGCGAGCGCCAGCGCGAATTTCACTTTCATCCCCTCCGAAAGCTCGCTCACTTTTTTTGCGGGCGACAGGGAAAAGCGGTCGCAGTAGGCGCGGAACTTCCCCTCGTCCCAATCGGGATAAAATCTACTCACGACGCGGGCGATCGTTCCGATCTTTTTATGCGGATAATAACGGAAGCCCCCGCCCGCATAGCCGACGAGCGATTTTGCGCGCAGGCTCTTTGCTTCGTAAGAAAAGACGCGCGCTTCCCCCTCCGTTTTGATCAGCCCTAAAATGCCTTTGAGCGTCGTCGATTTGCCCGCGCCGTTCGCGCCGACAAGACCTGTGACGCGCCCCTCCTCCACGCTGAAACTGACGTTTTGAAGCGTAAAGGACGGATAGACTTTTCTTAAATTTTTCACTTCGAGCGCGTTCATTCGTTTTTGCCCCTGATCCCGCTGACCGCGTTCCAGAACGCCTCCGCATAGGCAAAGGGCTGAATGGCGATCCCCTGATGTTTGTCCGCCATGAGAAGAAGCGCGTCCCCCTCTTTCAGGGAGAACAGCTCGCGCGCCTCCTTGGGGATCACGATCTGCCCCTTGGCGCCCAGTTTGACGGTCGCCATAAATTTTCCTTCGGGAAATTTTTCGTTCATAGCTTCTCCTTTTGTAGGAAATTTCCTACTTTTCCTACAAATTATAACATAAAAAAAGAACCCCGTCAAGGGATTCTTTCTTATTTTTTTGGTATGCTTCCCCTCGGATCAAATAAAGGGGGGGAATGAACCGCTTGGGGGAAGCGACCAAAATGAACGGATAAACGATTTTTCGCAGTGATTTTGAATCAGTCTGCAAAATATCTTGCGAGCATAGAATAGCAATGCGCGTTTGCCGACTGCAACAGGATCTGACGGGGATTCCCCTCGCTGTTGGCGCCGTTATCGGAGAACGTTCCCCAGCCCGCGACCCAGGCAGGGCAGACGAGTTTATCTTCCGCACGGTGATTCTTCCAGGCGTAGTCGAGCGCGCTGCGCATATGTTCGATGTACTCACTGCAATCGACGCCCGTTTCGTCCAGATCGATAAATCCTTCCAGAATGAACGAGGTGAACCAGCTGTTCTCATGATAGGAATACTGTCCCGGCACCACCTGCGTGTTGGCAAAGAAACGATCCGCATCCTGCGCGACTTTCTGGTTGCGCTTATTGAAAAGTTTTGCCATTGCCGCGCCGTCCGCTTTCGCCGCATAGATATGATACAGCTCCGCGCCCGCCGTCATGAACGTGCCCGTGTTGTAGGGAAGCGTCTGCGCATCCATCAATTCGATCCGCGCCTCGCCCGTCAAGGTTTCAAATCCCTCTTTGAGGAAGATCTTATCGCGCATACATCCGCTCGAAGGATCGCGCAGGGTCTGATAACAAAATTCATAGATCAATACCGCTTTGTCGAGATAATCGTCCACCAATGCGGAGAATTTTGTTTTAAGAGCCTCGTCGCCGCTCAAAAGCGTATGCAGTTTTGCAAGCATCATAGCGGTCGGCGCCGAAGAGCAGGCGTTCAGGGAAGCATGGACGCTGTCGTCAAGCCCTCCGTCTTTATAGCCGAATCTGTAACGTGCCGACCAATTCCAATAAATGCCGTTCAGATCCACCGCGTCCTCGTAGCCTTCGCCGACGATCCAGTTGACGATATTGATCGACTCGTTGAGATACTTGACTTCGCCGAGGTTGAGATATGCGTAGTAAAATTCTTTTGCAACCCAGATATTGTCGTCGAAGAAGATCCCGCCCGTTCCGGTGACAACGCTGTCCTTTGCAGAGTTGTTTCTGCCCGAATTGTAGATCGCATAGGAATTTGCCGTGCCGTCCGTTTCGCCGTAATTGACGAGTTTGTGATTCGCATTCTGCCAGGTCACGTTGCCCGTAACCTCTTTCACGCGGTAGTAGCGCAGTCCTTCGAGAAGTTCTTTGAGATAGGTCTTGAAGAACTCATAGTTCTCGTCCGTCTTATCCATGGAAAGAAGAATGCCGTTGACCATGCTCGCCTGTTCGGTGTACGGCCAGAGATAGGGCGTTCCGCCCTGCGGCGTCAGTTTTGAAAGCTGCGTATTCGAATCCCAATAGAGCTCGTTGATCAGTTTTGCGTATTCCGTCGCTCTTTCGCCATTGATGAGGGCGTAATCTTCTTTTACGACTTCCTCCCACTCCGCTTTCAGCGTAACGCTCGCCGTGGGCTTATAGGTCGCGCCCGCAAGCCCCACGAGCTCCTCGTTGTGATACCAGCCCTCAAAGGTATAGTCCGTCTGCGTCGCGGCAGGGAGCGTAATGCTTTCTCCCTCTTTGACCGTGACCGACGCGGACGCGCCCTCCGCAAGCGTACCGCCGTTCACGTTGAAACTCACGGTATAGCTGACGGGCTGTTCGGGCTCTTCGGTGTCGCCGCAGGCGGCGAACACGGTGCAGGCAAGCGCCGCCGCAACGGCGACCGCGAACACGTTCCTTAATTTCTTCATAATTTTCACTCCTTAATGTATTGATAAAAGTAAGCGAGCGTTCCGAAATTTTCGGCATTCGCCGCCATGTCGAGAACGTTTACGCCTTTTCCGTAATCACCGCCGTAGGCGCTGTAATCCACGGCTCCGTCCTCTCCTCTCTTCCAGCCGTTCACCCAATCGGGCGCCATAAGCCCGTTGTACGCATCCGCGTAGGCGTAATTGAGGTTTGCCTCGTATGCTTCGATATAGGGAAGGGTCGCTTCCTTGTCGTAGGGATAGAGCTCCGTCCAGGCGGCGAGCAGAAGCACGTTGAACCAGGGATTGTTCGAGGTGATGACTTTGTAATCTCTCCCCTCTTTGTCCTTGAACCAATAGTTGAACGCGCCCTTGGCGCTCGCTTTCGCCTCGTTGAGATAGCGCTCTTCCTTCGTGATCTCGTAGAGTTTTACGCCCGCCGAGATCATACTGCCGGTGTTATAGGTAAACTTCCAGTTTGTAATGTTTCCGCTGTTGCTGATATTGTCCCAATAGACGTTGTCCGAAGGATCGCGGAGTTTTGTATAGGTCCAGTCATAGACGCGCTTAGCCCGTTCCAGCCATTCCGCATTCTCCGTCGCCTCATAGAGGCGGGCAAACAGCAACGAAGCGGGCGCATTGGAACAGGTGTTGCGCGAATTCTTTTTCTGCTCGCACCAATAGATCCCGCCGAGTTCGTCGTCCGCCCAGCCGCTCCAAACGTATTTTGCAACGCCGAGCGAAGTTTGCAGATAGGCGTCGTCGCCGAACAGTTCGTACGCGTTGAGAAATTCCCTGCTGATCCATACGTTGTCGTCATAATAGGTATCGCCCGCGGCATACCCCATCTGACCCGCGCGCGACGCGCAGTAGGTGTGATAATCGTTGCGGAACGCGCGATAGTACCCGAACCCTTCGAGCGTCTTTTTGTAGTAGTCGGAAACCTGTTTTTTCAGCCCGTCGCTCAATGTGGCAACGCGCCAGTTCGACGCAATCGTTTCGGTATAGGGCCAGGCGAACGCCGCGCTCATGTTGCCCACATACCCCTCCGTATCGTTCGGATAGGCGTGAAACATAAACAGCGTATCGTCTCCCCACCAGTACTTTTCACGGACGGAGTCGTTCAATAAAACGCTCCGCTCCGCGTACAGGCGCGCGGTCTCGTTAAAATCCTTGTAGGGATCGCCCGAACAGCCCGCGAATGCGCCGAGCGCGGAAAACGCCAGTGCGGAAGCCGTGAGAACGGCAAGTTTCTTTTTCATATGATTTCCCCCTCCGCTTTCATTTCTCTGACCGCCAGCGCAAAGAGCGTATTCGCCCAACAGAACCACGGGCGGGTAAACTCGTTCGGATCGTCGCAATGGAATCCCTCGTGCATGACCAGCGAGTCCGCGTCGGTATTTACGAGCGTCTCGAAACAGCGCCTGCGCTCCTCGCGGTCGGAGGAAGTCAGAAGCTGAATGACGACTCCGATATGCCAAATGTAATTTTCGGGCGTGTGCGGACTTCCCACTCCGCTCGCCGCCGCCCCGCTGTAATAGTAAGGGTTGCTTTTGCTCAGAACAAATCTGCGCGTGTTCATGTAAACGGGATCGTCCTTTTCGCAGTAGCCGAGATAGGGCAAGCTCAATAAACTCGGCACGTTCGCGTCGTCCATGAGGTTATAGTTCCCCAGCCCGTCCGTTTCAAAGGCATAGATTCTTCCGAATTCGGGGTGTTCCACCGTGGCAAACTCTTGCAAGCCCTCTTTTACGCGGGCGTTGATCCTTGCGATCCGCTCCCGTTCGCCGATCGCTCCCGTCAGTTCGCAGTGATCTTCGAGCCAGTCTAAAACGACGGTCGCAAACATATTCGACGGGATCAGATACCCGTAGTCGCACATGTCGTCGCTGGGACGGTAGCCGTTCCAGATCAGCCCCGTATAGCCGACGGGCGTTCCCTTTCCCCCGTTTTGCAGGGTGGGAAACTGCGGATAGAGCGGACGGCTGTGAACATAGACGGATTTTTCATTGTGGAACTGTTCCGTCTCGAACGTATCGAGAATGCGCGAAAGCGCTTTGCGGAACCCGCCGTCATAGACGGAAAAATCCCCCGTCGTCTCCGCATACTTCTGTGCAAGCCACAGAGGATAGCAGAGCGAATCGATCTCGAACTTCCGCTCCCAAACCCAGGGGCTGTCGAAGTCGGTAACGTCGTCTTTGTGCCCGCGATTGTTGTCGTCGCGGTTGAACGCATTTGCGTAGGGGTCGATCGTAATATAAAAGAATTGCCGTTTCAGAAGCCCGCGGATGAGATTTTTCACGTCGCCGTCCTCGCCTGCATAGGGAAGATACCCCGTGACCTGCACCGAAGAATCGCGCAGCCACATTGCGGGAATATCGCCCGTCAGCATAAAGACGCTTCCGTCGCCCAACGT
The DNA here is from genome assembly GCA_910585235.1 of uncultured Christensenella sp. Classification (GTDB taxonomy): domain Bacteria; phylum Bacillota; class Clostridia; order Christensenellales; family Borkfalkiaceae; genus Gallimonas. The sequence continues at coordinate 34,762 of CAJUCM010000016.1, read as the reverse complement.
TTCGGACGCCGTGTCAAGCGACGAGAAAAAGCACTTTTCAAACATTCGCTTCACTTTTTCGTTTTTTAACGTATCCGCGAAGAGCGCGACCTGCCTGCGCATGGTTTGATATAAACTCTTCTGAGTGGATTCCGCCACGGAAGGGCTTTCGCCCTTCCGCACGGAATTGTAACCGGATTCTGACATGTTTTATTTTTTCCTTTTCTTGATAGCGATTCCGCCTGCCGTCGCACCGAGCGCGAGCATTCCGCCGACCAGCGCGAGCGATACGGAGATCGAAGAATTACAACCGCCCTCTTCCTTCGGCTCTTCGGGTTTTTCTTCGGGAGGATTGACCGTTCCTTCGGATTTTGCGGTGAGCGTGATCTTGAACGTGAGCTTATCGAACGCGCTGTACACTTCGACGACGACTTCGTCGTTCTCCGCGGTCATAGCGTCAAGCACGTATTTGCCGTTTGCGTCAAGAGCGCCCTTTCCGGAGACCTTGTTCCAGGTCACTTTGTAGCCGTCTTTATTCGTAAGGTAAGAAGCGAAGTCGATTTCCACTTTCTCGCCCTTGTTGCGCACCGTCTCTTCGGTGAGGGGCTTGGAGGAAATGCTTCCGCCGAACTGCGTCAGGTAGTTCACCCATTCGCCGCCGTTCTTGTTCTCCTCAAAGTTGTATTCGCCGCTGACTTTATCCGCCTTGCCGTCCGTCACGATAATATAGACCTGACGGTGCGTAACGCCGGTATCGGTAATATCGAACTGCTGAACGATGACGCCCGTCTTGGTGTTGATCATCATATCGGTGGTCGCCCAGCCGTTGCCCGAAGCGCCGCCGTCCGCATACTTCGTTGCGATCTCGCCCGTCGTGATATAAACTTTGCCGTCATAGGGGTTGTAGCCCATGAGGGTATTGTCGTTCCAGAAACTGCCGTTGCCGTTGCCGCCTTTCAGCGTGAGCTTGATAAGCCCCGACCGACCCGTCGTCCACCAGACAATTCCCTCGGCAGAGGGTTCGCCCGCGGAGAAGCCGAGTGCAAACGCATCGTCGTAAGCCTTTTTGAACGCCGTAGCGATCGCCTCTTTGGTGGGCTTTTCAACGCCCCAGCTGTTCCAGTAGCCCTGATTAAGGACGTTATCGTTTACCATGCCCGCGGTAATACGGTCGGAGAAACTCGTCGTCTCGAAGAAGCCTTTTTCGCTGTCGTACGTCGCGCCCGACGTAGCCACTGCGGTTTCGACGACCACGGTGACGGGCTTTCCGCCCTGAATCTTTTCCTGTTCGCCGACGGTCAGTTTCACATAGCCGTTCTTGAAGGGATACGCGTAAACTTTCTGCGCGCCCTCGTCCGTCTCTGCTTCCGCAACCAAAACGCGTTCGCCCACGGGAGCGCCGAGCCCGCTCATTTTGGAGACGACTGCGGGACGGAGATAGACGAATTCTTTCGTATCCGTAAGGTATACAAGTTTATGCTTTGCGTCCTTGCTGTCGGTATAGGTCTGCAACAGCAGTCCGTTCTCATAGGTGACAAGATCCACGCTCTTCAACTCTTCGTCGGAGGCAAATTTGACTTTCTCTTGATAAGCCGCTTTGAACGCCGCCGTCAGTTCCTCCGCCGTAAACCCTGCGGGAAGTTTATCCCTCACCGCTTTGCTGAGTTTACCGATCTTGCTCGCTTCGTCGAGCGGGAACTCGCCCGTCTCTTTATCGAAGTTCTGCCCCTGTACAACGCTCAATGTACCGCTTACAACCTTGCCGTAACCCTTTTCAAAGTTCTGGTATTTGACGCCGTCTTTTACAAACATGTCGCCCACGGGCGCGCCGATATTTTTGATATCGTCGTCGCTTCCGTCGCCCTTGACAAATTCGTCTCTCATGAGAAATGCCTGTTCCAAGTCCGCATTATAGACAAGGTGCGCCCACATGTTTCTGCTACCGTCGTTATAGGGATTCGCGGTACTGTCGCCGTTGCGCAAATGCTGTATGATAAGGTCACCTTCTTTTCTTACAACCGTGAAAGGATAACCGGGGTTATAGTCATTCTCCACGTACCCGTCGTATGCGGTTGCAAACGCTTCATATAATTTTGCATTATCAACCCCTTGGAACTTCCATTCCGCGGCGCCGAGCATAGCCTTGGGATTCGCGGCTGTTTCCTTTTTAGAATCCTTATCGAAGTTCTTGCCCACAATTTCGATTACGTTGTTGTTTTCAAGTTTCAGATAACCGCCCGTAAAGTTCTGATATTTTACACCTTCTATGGTAAACATATCGCCTATCGCCGTGCCGAGTTTTTTTGCATTGGAACCGTACCAAGCGGTGGCAAACACAGGCGCAACGATATACGCCTTGCCGTCCACGCCGTTATAATGCACAGCGGTAGTCCAGTCCAAGCTCATGTAACTGCCATGAATATTCTTCAAATCCGTAAGCGGGAGCTGCTCCCAAACTTTCCAACCCGAACGCCTGTTGTTGGCTTTGTTAATAATTCCGTTGCTTCCGTCTTTATTGGAATACGCAATCACCGTACCCTCGGCGTAAGCCGCTTCCAACGTTTTTCCGTCGTCCGCATTGACCGCTTCGATCGCCTGATTGACCTCGTCGATCTTCTTGTTGATTGCCGCAAGAATGGTTGCTTCCGACGCTCCGCCGGGGCAAACGAATCCGCCTTCGGAATCAGCGCCGAAAGAATCCGCTGCGCGGGCAGTTAAATGAATACCCCCCCCCATTGCAACCGTACCCGCAACGCAACACGCCAAACTAAGCGCGGCGATGCCTGCAACAATGCCTTTCTTTTTTGCTTTTGCCATAATTTTTCTCCTTATATATTTTTTTTATTTTTTATTCTTTGACTCCGCCCAGAGCAACGCCCTGAACAAAATACTTCTGCATACACACGAACAGGATCAGCACGGGGATCGCCATCATGATCGACAGCGCCATGAGCGGACCGAAATCCGTGTTACGGCTGTTCTGGAATGCCTTGAACGCCATGGTGAGCAACTGATTTTCGGGACTTTGCAGCACGATATTCGGCCACATGAAGTTGTTCCACCCGCTCTGGAACGTGAAGATTCCGAGCGTGAGCAGTCCCGGCAGAACGAGCGGCAGATAGATCTTGAAATAGATCCTGAATTCTCCCGCGCCGTCGATCCGCGCGCTCTCCGCCAGATCGTCGGGAAGAGACACGAAGAATTGACGCATAAAGAAGATCCCGTAAACGCCGATCGCGCCCGGCAGAATCACCGCCGCAAGGTTATCGTAAAATCCGATTCCGCCCTGCCCCACAAAGTTGTTCCCGCCCGCAAGCGGAAAGCGGAGCAACACGAAGAACGTGGGGATCAGCGTGATAACGCCGGGGATCATCATGGAGCTCAACAGAATGTTGAAGATGATCTTATGTCCCCTGAATCTGATTTTGGAAAAGGCGTAGGCGGCAAGCGAACCGAAAAACAGATTCGTGAATACGCCGACGCCCGTCGTGATCAGACTGTTCAGAAGCATTCTGAAAAACGGGATCTCGTTGAACACTCTTCTGAAATGCTCTAACGTGAACTTACTCGGAAACAGCGTCACGGGCAAACTGTAAATTTCGTCGTTCACGCGGATCGCAGTGATGATCGACCAGTAGAACGGCAAGCACATGATGATTGCCATGATAACGAGCACGAGATACAGCGCCGCTTTTGAGAATACTTCGCGCATGATGCGCTTTTTTCTGTCCCATCCCGCGGGATCTAATTTAGGGTTGATTTTGAATAACGATTTCATCATTTCCCCCCTTTCGCACTGTCTCTGTCAAAGCGGCGGATAACGATAGTGACCGCCATAATGATGAGGAAGAGGATAAACGACTGCGCCGCCGCATATCCCGCCTGCGCGCCCGCGTTTTCGCCGAACGAGTTCTGCCAGATCAGGTAAACGGGCGTGAGCGTCGCATTCGCGGGACCGCCCGACGTGAGAACATATACCTGATCGTAGAGCTGGAACGCGCCGATCAGCGTCATGGTGAGAATAAAGTACATGGTGGGCATCAACATGGGGATCGTGATACGGAAGAACATGGTGAACACGCCCGCGCCGTCGAGCTTTGCCGCCTCGTACAGCTGTTGAGGCACGTTTTGAAGCGCCGCAACAAAGATGATCATATTTCCGCCCACGCCCTGCCACACCGTGATAAGCGTGACCGAGACGAGCGCCGTTTTGGAATGCGAGAGCCACGTCGCGTCGGGAAGTCCGAACGCGTTGAGGATCTCGTTCAGAAGCCCGTATGCGGGATTCATGAGCCACAGCCAGACGATACTCGCCGCAACCGTACTCGTGATACTCGGCAGATAGAAGAGCAGACGGAACACTTTTGATCCGCGTATCTTGCTGTTGACGAGCGCGGCGAGAACGAGAGACAATATCACGTTCATCGGAACCGCCATGAGCGTATAGAGCAGGATATTCCCGATCGACCGCCAGAACAGCGTATCGCGGAACACGCGCCCGAAGTTTGCAAATCCGACCGCCTCCATATCCATGAAGAACATATCCGTCTTATAAAAACTGAGGATCAGCGACAGTATGAGCGGAATCAGCACGAATATGACAAAGCACAGCAGGGCGGGAAGAACGAAGATATATCCTACGATATCTCTCCGCGCCTTCATGGAAAGGTTTATTTTCCCTTTCATGGATCAGCCTCTCCCCTGTGCCTGACGGAGAACCTCGTTGCCGGAGGAACGGATGTTTCCGTACGTCTTATATACGGTGTTCCCCTCTTTCATTGCCTGGATCTGCGAACGGACGACGCTCGACTCGAAGAGTTCGTAACCCGCTACGCTGGGACGCATTTTGTAGTATTCGAGATAGGGAAGAATATCCCCGATCACGCCCGTATTCTGGGTGTAGAATTCATTCGTCGTCCAGAAATCCGTGCGGCAGGTGATCGACTGGTTCTCGGTGAAGTACAGCTCGTTCATCTCGTCGTTCATGAGCCAGAGTTTGATAACTTCCCAAGCCTTTTCAACGTGATCCTTCCAGTTTTGCGTACGCATCGCCTTGTTGACGGGCTGGGGAATGGTGAGACCGTATCCGCCGAGCATTCCGCCCACCTGTCCGTTTTTCATTCCGAACTTGTCGTTTTCGTTCGCGTTGATTTTTTCTCCCGGCGCGTCCTCGTTGTTCACATACGTTCTGTCGCGTGCGGGATAGGGAACCATTTTATAGTTTTTGAGCGCGTATTTGGAAAGCTCCTGCGGGAAGTAGATCGAACCGTACGTCATTGCGCAAAGACCGTTTCCGAATGCGTCCGTTCCGCCGTGACCCGTATCGCAGAGATCTTTTTTATACAGTTCCTTAAAGAACGCAAGCGCGTCGTAAACGCGGAGGGACTGCGCGTCGTTAAACAGCTCCGCACCCTCTTTCATGACCGTGTCGCCGTAGGTCGCGCCCTCCCTCGTGTCGATGAGCTCGCCCGTCCCCGTATATACAAAGGAGAAGAACTGTCCGTCCGCGCTCGTCGTATTCAAGCCCGAACGCGTGATTCCCTTGTCGTTTCTCTTCGTGAGTTTTTCGCCCGCGTCCAAAATCGCCGACCAAGTATTCAGATTGTCCGCGTCGATGCGGTCCGCGCCCTCTTTGCCCTCGTTGTATTCGTTCACGGCGTCCATGTTCACATAGATGCCCCAAGGGTCGGCGTCCAGAGGCAAGCCGTACTGAACCCCTTTTACGTTGAGTTCGTTATACGCCTCGGTCAAAAATTCCGTCTTGTCGATTTTGTCCTGTTCGATCAGCTCGTCGAGCGGCATTAAAATGTTCGTATAGGACGGCGTGGAAAATCTGTCCCATATTACGATATCGGGCATCTTCTGCGGTCCCGTAAGGCACGCCGTGTTCAGGGTGCTGGGAAGCAGCGACATCGGCGACATTCTCAACGTGACGCCGAGTTCTTTCATCTCCTCCGTCGCGTTGAATTTTTCAAGGTAAGAATCGAATTTCGCCTTAACCTCGGCATTCGCATACTGATCGGTCGCCCAGATTTTGAGGATCAACCTCCCGTCCTTGTCATACTCGCTGTAATCGTTGGGATTCGATCCGCACCCCGCAAGAGATCCGATCATGGCAACACCCAGCGCCAGCGCGGCTACGCTACTGACAATCTTTTTCATACATTCCTCCTTATCCGATTATGTTATGTCACTAACTTATCACAGATTTTTCGACAAATCAAGATATTTATAACTTTTTATAACATTACTTATAGCTTTAAGACATTTATATAACAAATTAAATTTTTTCACGTTTTGAAACTTGACAATCTGATATAATTGTGATAAAATTGTTCAAAAGAAACTTTTTAACGGTATTTTTATGAAAGAATACGATAATTCACGCCATTCTCTGTATATGGACGTGTACAATGAAATCAAAAATGACATTCTGGTCGGAAAATATCCCCCCGGTTCCCTGCTCCCCACCGAGCTCGAACTTTCGGAATCTTTTTTCGTATCGCGCATCACCATTCAAAAAGCAATGCAGTTATTGAAAAAGGAGGGATATATTTCCCGCACGCCGGGGCGGGGCACATTCGTGGAAAATCTGCCCGCAAAGCCGCAACAGCATATCATAGGGCTCGTCCTTTGCAATATCGCGTTCAGCTTCGGTTTGCAGATCCTGACCGCGGTCGAACGCGCCGCCGCTGCCCACGGCTATCATATCGTCTATAAAAATTCGATCGACTCCCTCGAAGAAGAGACCAAAGCCATCAACGACCTTGTCGCGCTCGGCGCGGAAGGGATCATCATTCAGCCCGTACACAGCGAACTGTACAACGAAACGCTCGTCAAACTGCATTTCCGCAAATTCCCCATCGTTCTCGTGGATCGCTATTTTTCAGGATTCGCCATTCCCAGCGTCAGCACGAACAACTTTGAAGCCGCGCAAAAGCTGACGCAGTACCTCTTCGATAAGGGTCACGAAAAAATCGGATTCATTTCAAGTCCGCAGGCGAACACCTCCTCCGTGCAGGAGCGCTTCGACGGGTTCACTTCCATGTTCATCACGACCCATAAGACCGTGGAAGATTACTTTATCCTCAATACCATGATGAGTCCGCATTCCGCAAACGCGCCCGTCATATTCCGTCAGGACATCGAGGAGATCAAAAAGTATCTCACCGAAAACCGCGATCTGACCGCGCTCATCTCCTCCGAGTTCACGATCACACAGATGATCACCACCGCCGTCAGCGAAATCGGCAAGAGCATTCCCGAAGATTACTCTCTCGTCATGTTCGACGCATACGAATCGGTCACGCTCCCCCTCATCACGCATATCTATCAGGATCAGGAGGAAATCGGCAGGATCGCGTTCGATACCCTGCTCTCGATCATCGCGCAGAAAACCGTGGGCAATAAAATTTACGTTCCCTTCAAAATCATTGAAGGGAACACCGTAAAAAATCTGAACGAAAATTGACCCGCACTATGAACCAACAAAAAAAAAGGCGCGGATTCCGTTTTCGGAATCCGCGCCTTGTTATTTTATTTTTCGTTTGAGAGCGTCGTCCGCTCCGTTTTTTCCTTTTTGCGCTTCGAGTACCACCAAAAGCCGAACGAGAGCGCAAAGCCCGCAATGAGAAGAACGACGGCGACCACCCAATACCAAGGGGACGAATAGAGCGCGTTCAGCGCCGCCGAAGTCTCGAACGAGTCCGCCTCGCGGATCGTGGAGACGTACACCGCGGGAATCGAACCTACGATAAAGCCGAGAATGGAATAATGCGTTCCGCGCGGGCATTTTTTCAGAAGCGTTTTCATGAGGACGGAGATCGCAAAGAACCCCGCGACCAGCCCCACCGCAAGACAGCCAAGAACCGCAAACGAGATCCCCACGTCGCTCCCGCGCAGAAGGTGCTTTGTCACGAGTTCCACGATCGGGTTATAATAGCCGAAGATCAAAAGCAACATAGAGCCGGAAATACCGGGAACGACGAGCGCGCACGAGCCGACGGCTCCGATCAGAATGAGCAGAAAATATCCGCCGACGGAGAGGTCGAACAAATACACGTCGCCTGCGAGCGGCAAAAAGCACAGCGAAACCGCCGCAAGAAGCGGAATGAATAGCGCGAGCACGTACTGCCAACTGAATTTCGCGCCTTTGAATTTTTCGGTGACCGAAGGAACCCCTCCGATCGCAAGCCCCACGAACAGCGTAACGGTCGGAATGGGATAGTGATGCAGTCCCCACTGGATGGGCAGAATGAGCGCGGCAACGCCGATGAGCATTCCGAGGAGAATGGGCAGAAGCGTTACGATGCTCTTTTTGAAATGCTTGAAAATATCGGCGATCGCGCCGACAAGCCGTTCATAGACGCCGAGGATCGCCGCAACCGATCCGCCCGAAAAACCGGGAATGATAAACGCGACCCCGATCCCGACGCCCCTTAAAACGTCATAGAAAAAGGAAAGAAGCGCGTTCTTTTTCCCTTTCTCTTTTTCGGGTTCCGCCGTTTCGCCGTTCTGATTGTCCGTGTTCCGCTCGTCCATACAGTTTAGTATATCACAGCTTCCCGCGAAAAACAACTTATTCCGATAAAAAATCTTCCCGCGAAAGCCCTACCCGCAATTTTTCGAGCGCCTTCTTCTCGATACGGGAGACGTAGGAACGGGAAATCTTCAATTTGACCGCAACTTCCCTCTGCGCCATGGGCGCGCCGCCCGTCAGTGCATAGCGCATACAGATGATGACCGTTTCTCGCTCCGTCAAGAGTTTTTTGATCGCGGACAGAAACTTTTCCTGCATGAGGGATTGCTCCACGCTCCCGAACACTTTATCTTCTTTTTCAAAGAGTAAGTCCATGAGCGTGAGTTCGTTCCCGTCCTTGTCGCACCCCACGGGATCGGAGAGCGATACGTTCTTTTTATGTTTTTTGCCCGCACGGATGAGCATGAGAATTTCGTTCTCGATACAGCGCGCCGTATAAGTCGCAAGGCGGGTCCCGTGTCCCGCTTCGTAGGTGTTGATCGCCTTGATGAGCCCGATACTGCCGACCGAGAGCATATCGTCCGTCTCTGCCGCACCGTTGTATTTTTTGACGATATGGGCGACGAGGCGCATATTGTGCTTGACGAGCATATCCTTTGCGTATTTATCCCCCTCTTTTGCAAGTTTCAGATATTTTTCCTCGTCCGCCTTGGAGAGCGGTTTGGGATAGGACGTTCCGTCCGTAAACGAACCCGTAAAAAAGAAGAGACGCGCAAGCACGGCGTAGAGCATTTCGAGCATAGATCACCTCACGGAAATTACTGTTTCTATATCCTATGCTCTTAACAAATTGTCCCATACCCGACCCGCCGTAAAATTCCGATTTGTTTCCGATTCAATTAAAAAGTTAGAAATTCAACCAACGGTTGAGAAAATACTGTTGAAATTTTCAGTAAATTTTTATATAATTCTATATGGATTTATGAATTTATGAGGAGGAAAACGATCACTATGAATTACGGAGGAAAAATAGCCGAACTACGAAAAAAGAACGGCATGACGCAGGACGATCTGGGAAAAGCCATGAACGTATCCTATCAGGCGGTCTCCAAATGGGAGCGCGACGAATCGCAGCCCGACTTCGACACAATGTCGAGGATCGCCAAATTCTTCAACGTACCGCTCGGATATTTTGCGGAAAACGGCGAGGAAACGGAGACCGCAAAACAGGAAGAACCCAAAGCGGAACCTGTAAAAACCGAAAACACCGAAAAACCCGAAGAAACAACGGCGGAACCTGCCGAAGCGACGGTCGGGGTCTGCACCGTCTGCGGAAAAATGCTGACCGAAAGCAAAGTCTCAACGCATTCCCCGAAGCTCGTGTGCAAAGAATGCGCCGAACGGGAACAGCGGATACAGGCGGAAAACAAGGAAAACGAAGAGCGGGAAGAGAAACTTGAAAACGAGCTTTCCGCACGGGCAATAATCGGACACGGCTTTGACATTCCCCTCATCGTCTCGCTGGTGCTCGCCTTGATCGGATACGCCGCACTCGCGGCGCTCAACTTTCTCAATCTCTCTTCGGACGATATTTTCTTATACGGCGCGTTGCTTTTTGTCTGTCCGCTCGCGCTCTTCGGTTGTACGCACGCTTTCGTCGACTTTATCAACGATTGGAAGGAGCGCGAAGACGACGCCGCTTATAAGTGCACTCTGTCGCTGATCGTCGGCGCGGGTTTTGCCGTCCTGAATGCGGTTTTGTTTCTTGTCCTGTACCTCGTTTCCGATTCGGAAGTCGGATTCTACTTTCTCATCCTCCTCGGCGTCGGCACGGTGATCTCATTCACGTTTGTAAGCCAATTCCTTTGGGGCGGCGTCGTCAAAGATATGTTTACCGCAGGCGGTTTTACGTTTAAGCTCCCCGGCTTTATCATTACGCTCGATATTGATTCGATCGTATGGATGATCGTAGCGAAAATCTTCCTCGGCATTCTTGCGGTGATCGTGTTTATCGTTACGACAATCGTGCTTGCCGTCGTTGCGATCCTCGGATCGCTGTTCCTGTTTATCCCCGCCATTATCTGGAAAACGATGAAAGACAAAAAAGCAAAACAACGCCTGAAAAAATCATGAAAATAAAAAAAATCGCCGTTCCTTGCGGAACGGCGATTTTTTATTTTACCGTATTATTTCTTTTCGGAAATGACGGCGCGGATATTCGCTTCGATAAGCTGTTTTTCCTCCACGGGCGAGGGCGCGTTCATCAAAAGATCGCGCGCCTTTGCGTTCATGGGAAAAGGGATCACTTCGCGGATGTTCGCGGTCTCGCAGATGAGCATAACCATTCTGTCCACCCCCGGGGCAACGCCCGCGTGCGGGGGCGCGCCGAACTCGAACGCCTGATAGAGCGCGGGGAATTTTTTGACGACGTCCTCTTTTCCCATGCCGACGAGCGAAAACGCTTTGAGCATGATTTCGGGATCGTGGTTTCTGACCGCGCCCGAACTAAGTTCGATCCCGTTGCAGACGATGTCGTACTGATAGGCGAGAATTTCAAGCGGATCTTTTTGGAACGCGTCCATTCCGCCCTGCGGCATACTGAACGGATTGTGGCAAAATTCGAGCTGACCGCTCTCCTCCCCGATCTCGTACATGGGAAAATCGACAATCCAGCAAAAACGGAATACGTCTTTTTCAAGCAAATCCAAGCCCGTGCCGAGCATGGTGCGCAAAATTCCCGCGCGCTTCTGCGCGAGCGAAAGTTTTTCTTCCGCGATCAAAGCGACAAACGCGTTCGCCTTTAAGGCAAGGCGGTCTTTCAGCGCGCCGAGATTTTCCGTTAAAAATTTTGAAATACCGCCGACGGGCTGCGCGTTCTCGTCGAGGCGGAACCAGAACATTGCGCCCCCTTCCGTCTTGATTTTGAAGTCCTCCGCGGTCTTGTCGATCCACTTTCTCGCGCCCGTAAAATCGGAAACGGCGACCGCCTTAACGGTCTTGCCCTGAAACGCCGTAAATTCGCTCTTTGCAAAGAGATCGGTCACGTCCTTGATCACGAGCGGGTTGCGAAGATCGGGCTTGTCCGAGCCGTACGTTTCGAGCGCCTCGCGGTAGGGAATCCGGCGGAACGGCGGTTTATCCGCCTCCTTGCCCGAATACTTTGCGAACACGGGCGGGAGCACCCCTTCCAACACCTCAAACACGTCCTCCTGCGTGGCGTAAGCCAATTCGATATCTAGCTGATAGAACTCGCCGGGAGAGCGGTCGGCGCGCGCGTCCTCGTCGCGGAAGCAGGGCGCGATCTGGAAATACTTATCGAACCCCGAACACATCAAGAGCTGTTTATACTGCTGGGGCGCCTGCGGAAGCGCATAGAACTCGCCGGGATAGAGGCGGCTCGGCACGATATAGTCGCGCGCGCCCTCAGGCGAAGAACTCGTTAAAATGGGCGTCGTGATCTCGTAAAAGCCCCGCTCCGTCATGAGCCTGCGAAGATCGGCGACGATTTGGGAGCGAAGAATGATTTTATCGCGCACCTCGCTGTTTCTCAGATCGAGAAAGCGGTATCTCAGGCGTATATCCTCGCCCGCGTCGAGCGAACGGTTGACCTCGAAGGGCAACGCCTGCACGGAGCGTCTGCCGAGCACTTCGACCTTTTCGGGAATGATCTCGATAAGACCCGTGGGCAGTTTTTCGTTGGGCGCGGAGCGGAGCGCAACCGTGCCCTCTACGCTCACCGTCGATTCGGTGGGAATCTCCCTTAAAAGCGACAAACAGGGTTCTTCCGTCGCTACGACCTGCGTCGTGCCGTAAAAGTCGCGCAGGACGGCAAAGAGCAATCCGCCCTTGTCGCGCTTGGAATCGAGCCAGCCCGAAAGTTTTACTTTTTTACCCGCGTCCTCTTTGCGGAGCTCTCCGCAGGTGTGCGTTCTGTAATACATAAAAAGACCTTCTTCCGTTTTTTCTTGATTATAGCGTTTTGCAAAAAAAATGTCAACAAAACAAAATGGAAGAGTTGACTTTTTTGTAGCCCTTTGCTATACTACAACTACCACGCAATTGAATAATTTTTTGCCCTCAGGTACAAAATGGCATTGTTTGTATCTCTTTTTCCCTGTGGGCGAAATTCAGTTGCGTGGTAACAACTCGGAGATACTAAATGCAGGGCGTGTCTTCGGTTGAGGGCGCGCTTTTTTCATGCGTCGCTTAAAACGACCCTGCGAAAAAAGGAGAAGGGTTATGAACAAATGCAGCAAATGCGGGGCGGAGTTCGAGAGCAATTTCTGCCCGGAATGCGGAACGCCCGCCGAAAACGGCGCACGGCACTGCCCGAAGTGCGGCGCAGAAGTTGCGGAGGGCAAAAAGTTCTGCGGAAACTGCGGCGCGGACCTCAACGCGGAACCGCGCGCAAAGGCGAAAAAAGAGAAGAAACCGAACAAGTTTTTGATCTGGCTGAAAAAGTACAAAATTCCCGTCGGCATCGTAACTGCGGTACTGCTTGCGGCGGTGATCGTTATTGCGATCGTCGTTCCCATCGTCACAAATATTTTCCGCGTGGGAAAAGTTTCCAAAATCGACCTCGGCGACGACAAGACGGCGGTGCAGAAAGTCTTGGGCAAAGCGGATATCGAGCAGGAATATATCTGGGAATATTACGACGGAAGTTATGCAAAACTCATGCACCTTGACGAAGATTTTGACGAGGGCGATTTAGACGACTTCTTCGGCGACCTCGGAAGCGCGATCGAAGACGAAATGAAATTGCAGACACAGCGGCATAAATACATACGGATAACGTTCGACGGCGAAGGACTCGTCTCCCACGTTCTCTTCGACGCGGACCGTTGTCTTGCCGACGAAGAGACGAAAAAGGAAGTTAAAAAAATTAAAAACGCCGAAGGAGACGACCTTACCGTTCCCGTGTTCTCCGGCTCCTATGCGGAAACCGCTTACGCGATCGAATACAAGGACGGAAGCTATCAAAAGGGAATCGCTTACGCCACGGTCGAGGGCGACACTTCCAAAGTCGGCAATCCGTGCAAAGTCACCTGGCAGGATACCTACGGCGAATACGAAGTGAACACCGCGGTCAACGGAGAAATAAAAAAAGGCATGACGATCACGATCGCCCTCGGCGATAACGCGATCGGAACGCTGACCGCCCTCTCCGACGGAAAATATGACGACAAATTCAAAGGCGTTAACTTCGCGCTCGTCGTGACGGGAAGCGGAATTGTGAACCGTTCAACCTCCGGCTTTGCAAAAGCGATCCGCACGATCGTAATCGAAGAAGGCATTGCGGGAATCGATTATCCCGCGTTCTCCGATTGCAGTAACCTGATCGGCATTACGATTCCGCAATCTGTCACAAGTATCGAAGACGGTTTCCGCGAATGTAAAAATCTTATGGAAATTTACAATCTATCCGCTTTGGATATTACGGCGGGAAGTTACGATTACGGCGGGATAGCAGCTTATGCAAAGAACGTATATACGCCGACGAGCGGGGCAAGCAAGCTGACGGAAATAAACGGATATCACTTTTATAACGGCGGAGACGACGAGAACTATCTTTTGTACTATACGGGAGACGAAACAAAACTGACGCTCCCTGCAAATATTAACGGAAGCGGATATACGATCTATGAAAATGCGTTTTACCATTGGGAATCCATGAAAAGCGTAACGATCCCGAACGGCGTTACGCGCATCGGAAAACGTGCGTTTTATTATTGCGAATCTCTTAGCAGCGTTAAGTTTCCCGACTCGCTTACAAGTATCGGAGAAGAAGCATTTGCAGGTTGCCGCGATCTTAACAGTATTCCGCTACCCGACTCGGCTATCAGTATCGGAGAAAATGCGTTTTTAGAAACAGGCTATCACAACGACAAAACGGGTTACGGTCAGGCTGACTTTTATATCGGCAAGCATTTGATCCAATTCCGCTCCCTCACGATGCAAAGTTATACGGTAAAGGACGGCACGATCACCATTGCGGACAGCGCGTTTATGTATCGCGATGTCACAAGCGTTACGATTCCGAACAGCATAAAGCACATCGGAAAAAATGCGTTCGGTAACTGTTGGGATCTTACGGATATTCACTTTCAGGGAACAAAAGAGCAATGGAACGCAATTACAAAAGGCGATAATTGGGTTGAAGATATAAAAAGCTGCACGATCCACTGCACGGACGGCGATATTCAAATCGGCGAATAAAAAAAGCGTCCCTCTTCGTTGAAGAGGGACGCTTTTTTATTTTATCTTAAAATCACAAGCCGTTTTTTTGCGCGCGTGATCGCGGTGTAGAGCCAGCGCGCGCCGTCGTCGAAAATGCGGCTCTCGTCGAACACGACGACGAAATCGTATTCCGATCCCTGCGCCTTGTGGCAGGTGACGGCATAGGCAAATTCAAAACGGCAGACAGTGTCCTCTCTGCGCACCTTGAATCTTCTGAGCATTTCATAACTTTTTTCATGCACGAGCGCGCCGTTCTCCAAAAAACACGCCTTGTCGCCGTAACCGTGATAATAGCGTCCCTCGCGGAACACCCCCGTGTCGAAAGGAAGATCTTCGACCTCGCGGTCTAAAAAGTCCGCCTTGAAGTCGAGCTTTGCAAGTCCGTCCTCCCCCTCCCGCACGTTACGGCACACGCCGATGATGCCGTTTACCAAATGGAACTCGCCCCTGTCGTCGATCGTCTTGCTCCAATTATTCAAGGTACAAATGAGCTTTTCGCCCTCTACGGGCAGTACCGCCGAGGCGGATATTCCCAGATAGGAGCGGATCTCGCGGTTGAGATTTTCCCGCGTGCGGTTGGTGCCGACGATGATCTGATCCGCCTCTAAAAAGAGCTTCCGCCGCGCCGCGGGCGTGAGCGAATTCTTCGGCAAAACCTGCACTTCTCCGTAATCACCGTAGGGCAATATCTTGCCCGCCCGCGCCATCGAAGCAAGGCGCACGATCGGGTTCTCCTTCTCCTGCCTGACGATCTGCGTCAAGGTGACGCAGGGCATACTCAAAAGCGTGTTCGACCCGCCCACGGGCGGGAGCTGGGCGGGATCGCCCGAAAACAGGCATTTTACCCCGAACGACAGTAAATCCCTGAGCACCTCGTCCGAGACCATGCTCGTTTCGTCCACGACGATAAGTTTGATTTCCTGATCGATTTTTTCTTTCCGCACAAAACGCAAAAAACGCTCGGAGACGACTTCGCCGTTTTCATCGACTTCGATGTCCTCTTCGCGCGTATAGATGAGCGAATGCACCGTTCCTGCGGGCGTGCCCGAACGCAACAGCACGGAAGCCGCCTTTCCCGTGGGCGCAATAAAAACGGCGCTCTTGCCGGGCGTAAGTCCGAGCGAGCGCACCGCGTGATCGATCAGAAAAGTTTTTCCCGTTCCCGCATATCAGCAAAGCACGAAAATCTGCGTATCGAGATTAAAAAACCATTCTTTGATCAGTTCTTCCGCGTCCTTCTGATCGGGTGTCAGTTCGTCCATAAGTCAATTATAGCACACACGGACGCAGATTGCAAACATTTGTTTTATGATTTATAAAAATTATGAGGGAAAAGCAAATTCCGCATGCAGAAGTTTCGAGCCCATTTTAAGGTCGATAAAAATACTTCCGTCTTTCATGGGAAAGGTGCGTCTGACGGTGCGAAGTCCCGTATTCGCCGAAAAGGTGATTTCCTCCCGTTCAAGCGAAACTTCGTATTCGCCCGCATAACCTCCCCTCTTTCCCTCTTTTTCCGCATAGGAGAGTTTGAATTTTCCGTCGTAACCGAGATTGAGTTTGACCGACTCGAATTTTTCCGTAAAGTCCTCTCCGCCGACGGTGAGTTTTTGCAGAAGATACTCTCCCGTGTAAGGCTTGGAAATATCGGGGAGCGATCCCATATCCTCCACTTTTTCGCACGCGCACAAAACGAAGAGCGCGCAGAGAATTGTAAACAACACTGCAACAAAACGATTTTTTCGCATAGCCACAGTATTTGCCGTTTATGGAAATTTATGTAATATCTTCCTGCTCCGCCCGAAGCCTGTCGCGCTCCCTCTGTTTTTTCAAGTTGTGTTCAAGAACAAACGCTTCCCATGCTTCCTCCGTATCCTCTTCCAGAATCTGTTTGATTTCCGCAATCGTATTGAGATTTTCGGCAAGCGCAGAAAAGACCGCCTTTTTGAAATTGTATCGCGCAAAGTACATATTCTGAAATTTTTCACACTCGCAATGTTTTTCCACCGTCGTTTTGGATTGGGTACAGTATCCCGTATCGAGCTTATTGAATCGGGTATTCCCTTTCACATAATACGGCTTATAAAAACGGCAACTGTAACAAAGATGATTGGACATAATTTCTCTCTCCATTTAATTACATATATGTAAACTATATATAACATAAATTTATGTGCATTGTCAAGTATTTCTTGACATATTTGTCATATAATAATGATTATCATGAAAGTAATTAAAGAAATGCGTATAGAAAATAATATAACGCAAAAACAACTTGCGCAAGCTATCGGCACAAACGAAACGACCATTGTCCGTTGGGAAAGCGGACAATCCGAGCCGTCGGCATATTACCTTGCAAAACTCGCAAAATTTTTTCACGTCAGCGCCGATTTTCTTTTGGGATTGGAAAACGATTTGGAAAAAAATTCTTATATTTCTCTACAAGAAACTTTTTCGCCCGAAGAAATAAACATGATTATTGCATATCGGAATTTACCTGCTTCAAGCCGTGAGATGATCTTGCGTATGCTTAATATTGAATAAAGGCGTGTCGGGACGCCACGCCCTACGGCATGTTCGCTTAAAACGCAAGCGCCCGTTTCTCCCACTCTCCCCGTAGGGCACGACGTCCTCGGCGTGCCGCTTTTTATTCAATCAAAATTACGCCGCCATGAAACAACGTATCCATTAAAAAAACGGCTTGATTCCAAGCCGTTTTTTTGTTATCCGAAATTATTTGCCGAAATATCTTTTCAGCATTCCCTTGAACCCTGCGCCGTGACGGGCTTCGTCCTTTGCCATTTCATGAACCGTGTCGTGGATCGCGTCATAGCCAAGTTCTTTCGCGCGCTTTGCAAGCGCAAGTTTGCCCTCGCAAGCGCCCGTTTCCGCCGCCGCACGAAGTTCGAGATTCTTCTTCGTGGAATCGGTCACGACTTCGCCGAGAAGCTCCGCAAATTTGCTTGCGTGCTCCGCCTCTTCATAAGCGTAACGCTTGTACGCTTCCGCAATTTCGGGATAGCCCTCGCGCTCCGCTACACGCGCCATTGCAAGGTACATACCGACTTCGGTGCACTCGCCGCTGAAATTCGCGCGAAGCCCTTCCATAACTTCCTGATCCTCGACCTTGCCGTCGCCGACATGGTGTTCGCAGGCAAACTTAGAATCCTCAACGGGAACGAATTTTTTCGCCTTGCAAACGGGGCAGACCTCTACGTCGTCCGCAACGATCTCACCGCATACCGCACATCTTTTCATAATATTAAACCTCCGTATTTTGAAACTAACCGAATTATATCATAAACCAAGCGAAAATACAAGAATTTCAGGCAAAATTTTCCATTCAGAAAAGAATTTTTTCAAGCTCTTCAAAGCTGTTTGCAAAACGCGTTGCACCGACTTTTTCAAGCTCCGCCTTGGTTCTGTAACCCCAGAGCGTGGAAACGCCGAACATTCCCGCATTCTTTGCGGTCAGGGCGTCCGTCTCCCCGTCGCCCGCGAACGCGCACTCGCCGACGGGTACGCGCATCGTGAGCGCGGCATACAGCGCAAGCGAGGGATCGGGTTTACAGGGGAACGATCCACTCTCGCCGCCGACAAACGCAAGCGGATATTTCTTAAAGAATTTTTCCACGCAGCCGAGCGTCGCTTCGTGCGGTTTGTTCGTCACAATACCGAATTTGATCCCTCTCTTTACAAGCCTGTCCAGAAACTCCGTTTCGCCCTCATACAGGCGGGAAAAGGAATTGTCGCTCTCCGCATAACGCCTTGTAAACTCCTCGAATACCGCTTCGGAAAAATCCGCGCCCTCCGGAAAAGCGCGCTCCACCAGTTTCCGCGCGCCGTCGCCGATACACCGCCGCGCCTGCTCCTCTCCGATTGCGGGATAGCCGTGCGCCGTCAGCGCGTCGTTCAAGTGCCGGCGTATATCGGGCAACGTATCGAGAAGAGTTCCGTCCAAATCAAATAATATTGCTTTTATCATATATATGCCTCATTGTAATTTTCCCCTATCGCGTTGCAATAGGGGAAGATTATTTCACATTTTGTCGGGAACGCCGATTCCGAGCAGGGTCAGCGCATTCGTGAGCGCAATCAACGCCGCCTGCGTCAGACGCAAACGGAACTTGCGTTCCTCGTCGCCCGCCTGCAAAATTTTACAGTCGATATAAAATTTATTGAACTTCTGCGCGGCATCCACGGCAAAACGCGCAATATAGCTCGGCTCGTAATTCTCCGCCGCCGCTTTTACGGTCGCGGGGAACGAAGCAAGCGCCTTGATAAGCTCCGCTTCCGATGCGCACGGCTCTATGATGCCGTCGTTCCAAGAATAGCCCTCCGCGATCGCCTTGTCCAATACCGAACGCGCGCGGGCGCAGGTGTACTGCACATACACGCTCGTTTCCCCCTCGAAGTTGAGCGCTTTGTCATAGGAAAATACAATGTCTTTGATCTTATTGTTGTAGAGTGCGCCGAACACCACCGCGCCCACGCCGACCTTTTCGGCAACTTCCGCTTTGTTTTCAAGCGCGGGATTTTTTTCGTCGATCACAGTATATGCCTTTTCGACGCATTTATTGATGACCTCTTCGAGCCACACGACTTTACCTTTGCGCGTGGACATCGCCCCGTCTTCAAGCGACACCATGCCGTAGGCGACGTGTACGAGGTCTTTCGCCCATTCTTTGCCCATGAGTTCGAGAACCTTGAACACCTGTTTGAAATGCAGATTCTGCTGATAGGCAACAACGTACAGGCACTTATCAAAATCGTAAGTGTTCTTGCGGTAGATCGCCGCCGCCAGATCGCGGGTCGCATACAGCGACGCGCCGTCCGAACGCAGGATCAGACAGGGGGGCATATTGAATTTTTCGAGATCGACGATCTTTGCGCCCTCGCTCTCTTTGAGCAACTTCTTTTCGTTGAGTTCGTCAATGACGGGTTGCATTTTATCCGTGTAAAAGCGTTCGCCCGCATAACTGTCGAAAGAGATATGCAGTTTATCGTAAATCTTTTTGACGTAGGAGAGCGTGAGTTCCTTGAACCACTCGAAGAGCGCGTTCGCCTCTTGGTCCCCGCTCTCGATCAGGCGGAAATACTCGCGCGCCTCTTTTTCCATTTCCTCCGTAGCTTCGTTATTGAAACGAACGTATAAGTCGTTGACGGCATGAATACCGCCCTTTTCCACTTCCTCTTTGTTGCCCCAATGCTTATATGCACAGATGAGCTTACCGAACTGCGTTCCGTAGTCGCCGAGGTGATTGATCCCCACTGCCCGATAGCCCAAAAATTGAAAGATACGGTATAGCGCGCCGCCCAGCACCGTTGTAGAAAGATGCCCGATATGAAAGGGCTTTGCAATGTTGACGGAAGAATAATCGATACACACCGTCTTGCCCTTTCCCTCTTCGCTCGCGCCGTAGCGCTCCTTTTCGGTAAGAATTTGGTTTAAGACCTCTTCCGCAAGACTGCGTTTGTCGACTTTGAAATTGAGGTAGCCGTTGACGGCGGATACCTCTTTGATCTCTCCCCCGACGGGGAATTTTTCTTTCAGTTCTTCCGCGATCGCAACGGGGCTCTTTCTCAATACTTTTGCGAACTTGAAGCAGGGAAGCGCATAATCCCCCATCGAGGAATCGGGGGGGACTGCAAGGTTCTCTTCAATCTCCTCTTTTTTTACGCCGTCGATGAGAATACGCTCCGCAATATAACGCCTGTAATCCATAACTTTCTCCAAATAATTTACGCAGACAAGTTTACCACATTTCGGAAAAATAGGCAAACGAAAGACTTGTAAATTTTTGAAGTTTGTTGTATAATGACCGTAAATTACAATCGTAAAAGTTCGTTTGAAATAACGGCGGCAAGGAAAACCGCGCTTTTCCGCCAGCCGCTCCCAATTTGCGATTTATCGCCTCGGCAGAGGAAATTGGCGCGAAGAAAGAAAAATGACGAGAAGGAGAATTTATGAAACTCGGAGTTGTCGGATTACCGAATGTGGGAAAATCCACTCTGTTCAACGCAATCACGCACGCGGGCGCGGAAGCCGCGAACTATCCCTTCTGCACGATCGAACCAAACGTAGGCGTCGTTGCCGTTCCCGACGAACGGCTCGACAAGCTCGCCGCGCTTTACGACAGTAAAAAAGTTACCCCCGCCGTCATCGAATTTGTCGATATTGCGGGGCTCGTCAAGGGCGCAAGCCGCGGCGAGGGCTTGGGGAATAAGTTCCTCTCCCATATCCGCGAAGTCGATGCGATCGTTCACGTCGTCAGGTGCTTTCAGGACGAGAACGTGACCCACGTCGAAAACAGCGTCGATCCCGTGCGCGACATCGAAACGATCAACCTCGAACTCTTCCTCTCCGACCTCGAAGCCGTACAGAAGCGCATGGACAAGACGAAGAGCGCGGCGCGCGGCGGCGCGGACAAGACGGCGGCGCAGGAATACGCTTTTCTTGAAAAACTGCTCGCACACTTAGAGGCGGAAAAACCCGCCTATTCCTACCCCACCACCGACGACGAAAAGGCGATTTTGGACAATCTGTTTTTACTGACGACAAAGCCCGTCATCTACTGCGCGAACATCTCCGAAGACGACATGGGCAAAGCGGAAGACGAAATTCCCCTCGTCGTCAAAGTCAAAGAGTACGCCGCGGCGCACGGCGCGGCGACGATCGCCGTCTCCGCCAGAACGGAGGAAGAACTCTCCCTTATGGAGGAAGAGGACAGAGCGATGTTTTTGGAAGAGTTCGGGCTTAAAGAGAGCGGACTCGATAAACTCGTCAAAGCCTCCTACGCGCTTTTGGGGCTCATTTCCTATCTGACCGCGGGAGAGAAAGAGACCCGCGCCTGGACGATCAGAAACGGCACGAAAGCCCCGCAGGCGGCAGGCAAGATCCACACCGATTTTGAAAAGGGTTTTATCCGCGCCGAAGTCGTTGACTATCAGACGCTGCTCGACTGCAACGGTCTCGTCGGCGCGCGTGAAAAAGGCAAGGTGCGCTCCGAGGGCAAAGACTACGTCATGAAAGACGGCGACGTCGTATTATTCAGATTCAACGTGTAAAGAATTTTAAGGCTGCCTTCAAAAAAAAACTCCCGACCTGATTACAGGTCGGGAGTTTTTTATTCCGATTCAATTAAAACTTTTCAGTTCGTACTTATCGTCATTTGCAATGCCTTCGGGCAAGGTCACTGTACCCGCATAGGTCTTTAAGGAAACGCCGCCTTTCATAGTCAAAGAAGTGCTCGTTGCTGCGCCTTCGATTTCGAGATCGACACTTACCGCAATATCAATATCGATACCGACCTGCGTAAACTTACCGTCTTCGCCGAATGCCATATAAATATCGAACACGCAAGCGGAAAATTCCAATGCGTCCGTAGGAACCTCCAATTCGATCTGAGATAAAATACGGTTCACCATATCTTGACTGGTGCTGACTTTGACTTTAACGCCCTTGGAGGTATCGAGGTAAACCTTAAAGCCCTGCTCCTGCATCTTGGTAAGCACCGTCGATAAGTTATACTCCGTCCCGTTCTCGCTGTCCGACGCGTCTTCGCCTTCTGTCGCTTCCCCGACTGCCTGGGGTGCGGGAAGAAGTTCGTCCTCTCCGGGCAAACCGGGTAACTGACCGTTGCCGCCGATCTGACCCAACAAATCTTCGATGGAAAACTTAACGGTCATAGGAGTATCGGAGAATTTCGCATCGAGATACACATACTGCGAATCGTTATACATATTCGCGCTCGCTTTCGTCTCCGTGGTCGTATTTGCACCCGCTATCTTGTTGTTCATTTTCATGTTCATGCCGAAATTGCCGGCGCCCAAAAATACGGGAACCTGTTCGCCTTCGGGAAGAGCCGCGGTAAATTTATATTCCGCGTTTAAGTCGCCCGATACCTTCGACTCACCGGTTTGATTCTGATACGTCGTCTTCGTATTCACGGAAAAGTCGAATTCCGTGTTCAACTCTAATCCGAAACCGTTCGCCGTGTCAAACGACTGATTCATATTGATGTCCGTCGTTGCCGCGTAGATTTGTTCTTTCGTCGCCTCATTCTTAAAGTTTCCGTCTATCTTTCCGATGCTTCCGCCGTTATCGCAACCCGTAAGCGAAAGCGCCGCGCCTGCAAGCATAAATCCCGCAAGTACCAATGCCGTTTTTTTCATACCGTTTCTCCTTTTTGATATATCATATCACACACATTCTATTCTTATTCCGACGTTTTGTCAAGAGTTATCCGTCATTTTTTTTCGACAAAATTTTCCTCGTTTACCAGATAAAATTTGCTTTTGCGTCTTCTCCGTTGTCGATCAACAGATCCTGCGCCGTCATAGAGCGGTTGACGACCGTCATAAAATACGTCCACTCGGCAATCTCTTCCGCCTCCGCCCATTTGGGCAAAAGCGTTTCGTTCATGATTCTGTTCCATAGTTCGGGATCGTTCATCACACGGTCGTTAAGCGCCGTTTTTACGCCACCGGGGGACAGGCTGTTTGCCGTAGCATTGTACTTTGCAACGCGCAGAGCGACGTTTTTCATGTAGGCGACAAGTCCGCCCTTGCTCGCGGCGTATTCGGGAAATTCCGCGCCCGTCCGCGCGCTCGACGAGGCGATAAACAATACGCTCTTCACATTTTTCTGAAACGCATACTTTTCCGTGACGCGGATACTGCCTTTCAGATTCACGTCGATGTCCCGTCCCGAATCCTGCACGCCCGCGTTGTTGATCAAAATTTCAACGCCGTCAAGCGCGGGAAGCTCTCCCAAAATATCCGCAACGAAATGCGAATAACGCGCATTTTCGATCGCGGAAGGCAAAACGTCGATTCCGACGACTTCATGCCCGCAGGATAAAAACTTTTCCGCAATCGCCTTTCCGATTCCCTTACTTGTTCCCGTGATCAAAACTTTCAACGTCCGATTCCCCCTTTTTGATTCTGAAATATTCTTCGCCGACGTTGTTTTGTTTCCAACGTTTTGTAATTGCATAACCGGGATAAAAGAAAACCGCCTCGCACAGTAACTCTACAATCATACCCGTGACGGCGCAGGTCACGCACTGCACGACCGTCCAGCCGAAAAAGAAATGACTGACGAGCAGCGCAAAAATAAGATTATCGACAAACTGCCCGACCGCCGTCGAAACATAGGCGCGCAAAATATACGCAACGAGCGAATCGGGTTTCTTTTTGAACAATTTCCCGATCCCGAAGTTAGAAAAATTATTGACGGTCGCAGATACGAGAAACGCCGCCGTACTGCCGAGCACGACGTACCACGTTCCGCCGAACGTTCTGTTGATCGCGCCGTTCAAAAGGTCTTCGCTCCCCTCTATAAACGATTCGCCCCACATGCCGGGGATCGCGCTTCCGATAAAGAGCAATAGGCAGAAAAACAGATTGACTATAATTGCAAGCACCGTGATCTCGGTCGCGGCTTTGGGACCGAAATGCTTTGTCGCAATATCCATTGTAAAGAACGCAAACCAACTGACGATAATCCCGCAATCGAGCGCGAGCCAATCCACGGGAATGGAAATGCTCTTGTTCGCCAGAAGGTTCATGGCAAAAACGGAAAGAATAAAAAACACAAGCACAAGCGCGGGTATGCTCTTCAACAGCGCACAGAATTCTTTCCATTCTTTCTTGATCTTTTGCTTCAAAATAAAACGCCTCCCCGTTTCGCGATTCGGAAAGGCAAGCAACAAAAAAGGGCGCACTGCGCCCATCCTTTCCATAGTTTTGTTTATAGACAGGATGGTTCCGAACTGTCTTTCAGATCATGATGATTTGTATTGATTGTATCACAACCGCAAAAAACCGTCAAGAGAATTTAACGAAATCAATATATTTTTTTGCATATCCGTAAACGAGTGACGGTATAAACGCATAAGATATAATAATCAAATTCCGACTACATATTTACTTCTGCACGAAAGCAGGAGCAGGTATGTAGTATTTTTTTACCAAAGGAGAATTTTATGCCTTTTATTCAACGTTATTCCGATGTTAAAAAAGGCGGTATCGTTTTCACGGGAAATACGCTCGGATTAAGCAAAGCCCCCAATCAGAACGCGCCCGGAACGGAAGGATCGATCGGCGCGTTTACCAGTCTGAACAACGCGTTACAGGTCGGAACGTTCCCTCCCGGCACCACGCTCGATTACGCGCAAAACGGTTCGCGCGCTTTTTTAACGATGCCCGCGGGCTCCACCGTACTGTACGCGGAGCTCGTATGGGGCGGTTTATTCCGTTCATCCGTCAACAATATCTCCGCCCTCACGAACAACAGCGTGACGTTTACCACACCGCTCGGCGCGCATACCGTAGCGCCCGACCCTGCGACCGCGCAGAATTTCAATATTCCCGCCGACAATATCACCGTCGGATTCTATGTAAGATCGGCAAACGTAACCGCTCTGGTGCAAGCCGCGCTCGGCGGCGCATATTCCGTTCAGGGCGTTCCCGCGCTGATCGAAGCGCTTGACGACCGCACTGCCGATACCAACCACGCCGGCTGGACGCTTGCAGTCGTCTATAAAAATCCCGATCTTCCGTTAAGAAATATGACGGTATGGAGCGGCGGAGCCGTAGTGTCGCCGAATACGGGAAGCACGACGGTCACGGTCTCCGATTTCCTGACGCCCGACGCCCTGCCGATCACGGGAAAGATTTATGTTTCGGCACAGGAAGGCGACGCGGTGCTCACGGGCGACAGAATGCTGTTCGGGCAAAGCGTTGCCTTACTGCAACCGCTTTCGGGTCCGAATAACCCCGTCGATAACTTTTTCGCCTCGCAGATCAACAATGCGAACGGCGCGCTCGATACGGCGGGAACGTTCGGAAACCGCAACGCAAACGCCGCGGCGGGCACAAACACGTCCGCCTGCCGTCAGGGCTGGGACATTACCGCCGCAGACGTCTCCGATCAATTGACGGCGGCGCAAAGCAGCGCGGTCATCCGCTTCACCAGCGACGGAGACCTGTACGTTCCAAACGCGCTCGCGCTCCAAATAGACAGTAAAGGCGCGAATCTTTCCGTCGCCAAATCGGCGGACAAAACCTTTGCCGACGTCGGCGAAGAGATCGCCTATACAATTAAAATCGTAAACACGGGAACCATCGACGCATTAAATACAATCATAAACGATATGCTGCCGCCGGAGACTTCTCTTGTTGCAGGCTCGGTCACGGTAGACGGCGTCGCCTACGGCGGAGCGCTGCCCGTCGTCATTCCGACGATAACTCCCAACCAAACCGTCACGGTTTCGTTTCGGGTAACCGTCGATTCCGTTCCCGCCGTAAACCCCGTTTTCAATATCGCAAGGGCGGACTATCAGTTTTATCCGTTTGCGGGATACCTTGCCACGGGCTTTTCCAACTCGAATCCCGTCGGGGTATTCATCGTACAGCGCACGGTCACCAACGTAAAAAGCGTGAACAGATCCTTTGCCGTCAAAGGAGATCTCCTCACTTACACTTCGGTGATCGCCAATACGGGCAACATTCCCATGACGGATCTTTTCTTTCGGGACGACATTCCCGCAGGAACGACATTTGTCGAAAATTCGGTCACGATAGACGGAACCAATTATCCGGGCTATCACCCGCAAACGGGATTTTTTGCGGCAAACCTGACGCCGCAAACAAGTGTGACCGTAACGTTTCAGGTACAAGTTAACTAAGGAGAATACAAAAATGATCATACCCAACCAATCAAAAATTGCTTTCAACTATGTTCTGCCGGACGGTCAGACGATCGCCGCCGAGGCGGACAGCAACGTCGTTACGACGGAAATTTTGACGTACTCCGTTCCGAAAGTCAAGAGCGGAGACAAAACGTTTTTGCAGGAAGGCGAAACTTCTCTGCATTCCGTCGTCATCACAAACAATTCCCAAACGCAGCTTTTTAATCTTGAATTCAAGGACACTATGACGGACGGCGCAACGTATGTTGCGGGAAGCGTGACCGTAAACGGCGTTTCCCAGCCCGGCTACGACCCCGTTGCGGGATTTGCTCTGCCCGATCTCGATCCGGGGCAATCCGTTACGGTAGCCTATACCATAAAAGCCGACGACCCGCTGACGCAATCGCCCGTGACCGATTATGCCACGCTCGACTATTCGGTGACCGACCCGATCCGCGGCAACGTCGATTTTTCGGAAAACACCAATACGGTTTCCGTAGAAATCGTTTCCAACAGAATCACCAACGTAAAAAGAGTGGATAAACAGTATGCCGTAAAAGGAGATACGCTGCACTATACTTCCGTGATCACGAATACGGGATCTCTCTTAAAGAGCCAGCTTGTGTTTACCGACGCCATTCCCGCGGGAACGACTTTTACAGACGGAAGCGTAAAAATCAACGGCACGGCATTTCCCGCCTACGATCCTCAAACGGGCTTCCCGCTTCCCGATCTCCCCGCGGGGGATTCGGTAACCGTGGAATTCGACGTAACGGTGAACTGACATGAAAACGATCGTCAATATTTCCAACGTGACCGATTATTCGGGAGCGCCTCCCGTAACCGTACCCAGCAACCCCGTAACGACCGTAATACGGTCGCCCGTCCCCAAGCCGATCGCAACAAGAATTTTTTACGATCTGACTTGCGTCTGCCCCGTCCGTCATTGCTGTTGCGGATGCACCGTATCCTGTATCCCTTGTTGCAACCGCTGCTTTTTCTGTTGAATCATGCTCCAAATAAAAATCCCCCGCGGGTGCGGGGGATTTTTAATCGTCATTCTTGTT
Organism: uncultured Christensenella sp.; assembly: GCA_910585235.1. Lineage (GTDB taxonomy): Bacteria > Bacillota > Clostridia > Christensenellales > Borkfalkiaceae > Gallimonas. The sequence continues at coordinate 7,304 of CAJUCM010000016.1, read as the reverse complement.
CTTATCCCGTTTAACGAGTTTTCCAAACCAGGTTTCGATTTTGGTCTGATATTTGCAAAACAAAATAAAAAGTATGCCTATGACTACGAATATTGCAATCCACACGGGGATCCCCCAACCCGTAAACGGAATAATCGATCCCGTCCCCATAAAGCAAACCGTTGCAATATACATGGGCTTGACGATCAGCATCGATATAAAAAAGAACGGAAAACTCATAGACGTCAGCCCTGCGATCATACATAAAATATCGTCGGGGAAAAAAGGCAAAAGCTGCATGATAACAAACAGAGCGTTCCCCTTTTTGCCGATTAACTTCGTATATTTTTCGATCGCCCCCTCTCCGACGCACCAAACGACTAATTTTTTACCTGCAAATCGCCCGATGATAAAAGCGATGATAGAGCCGATCATTACGCTGATGTAAGAGATGATAAATGTTTTTACTGCCCCAAACACCGCTACGCCCGCAAGCATAAAAATAAGGGCGGGGATCGGCAATATGACTACATTCAGAACCGTAAGTAAAGCATAAATGACGTAACCCCAATTCCCGCTTTTTAAGATAAACTGTTTTACTTTTTCGAGATCGGATAGATTTTCAAATATACCGCACAGAGTCATAATCGCCAGACAACCGATCACAATCAGCGCAACAATATTAAATAAAAACAGACTTTTTACCAATGACTGTCTGTTCAAAACAAATGCAATCACATCCCCGACGGTAAAGACAATTACACACAGATAACCCCCAACTTGTAAGTACCACTCCGATCGGTTCAAGCACAACGCAAGCGCAAGGATCAGCAATACGCCTATAATTGAATTTACGATCACAACCCAAAGATTTTCCCGTTTCATTTTTTCCCTGCACTTATTTGCGAAAAGTTGATTTATCGATACCGTTCTTTAACGCCTTCATATATTTTTGATACAGTCTGATCAGTTCCCGCTGTTCTTCTTGCGTCAAACCGTCAAAAGCCGACTGCTCAGCAGTTAATAATTTATCTATCGTTTCCTCTGCAAACCGGCAACCCTTTTCGGTCAGTTGCAAAAGTTTGTTTTTTGCATTGTTCGGCGCCGTTTGAATTGACACATAGCCGTCTTTTTCCAATTTTTGAATGGCGGAACTCACACTTTGCTTATTCAGAAAATAACGCTTTGAAATGTCGGTTTGGGTCATAAAATCGCCGTCAACGCGCAACGAATATATGACCCACATCGCGCAAGCAGATAACCCGCAACAGGCGAAATATTCTTCATAACTTTTATCTAATTCTTTATAGAGTAAATTGAACTGTTCAAATTCTAAAACATTACTATCGTTCATACTATAACTACCTGTCAATCACAAAAATTATAGTATGAATCCATCCAGAATGTCAACTAAAATAGTCAATTTTCATACAATTTTTAAGGCGCAAGTCTAAAATGAAAAGGTTGCCCGACCGGACAACCCCTTGAAAATTCGCCTTACGGCTATTTGGTTGAGGTGACGGGACTTGAACCCACGACCTCTTGGTCCCTAACCAAGCGCGCTACCAAACTGCGCTACACCTCAATATCGCTTCACAAAAGCATATTTTATTATATCTAAAAATAAAAACGTGTCAAGCGTTTTCCCGTGCGAAATACAAAATTTTTCAGTTTCGGAAGAATCACAAATAATTACTCCACAAGTAACCGTCCGTTATCGTTCCACTCTCCGTACATGATTCCCGCCCTTGTATTCTCGATCAGTTTTTTCAGTCGGCTCTCAAATAACTGCGGCTGTTTTTTCTTGATCTGCACCGTATCGATCCTCACCCTCCGATAGAGCGGCGGAAAACGCATAAAACGGTTCCAGACTTCCTCGTCCGCCTGCAACGCTTTTAGTATATCGGGATCGATCCGAAAACTCTCCTCCGACAGATCGGGGAGAACGGCGCGACCCGCGTCGGTCATTTTCCCCAGCCGCTCCATTCTGCGGCAACGCTCTTTATTGAGTTCCGACCACAGCGAATTTCTTTTGCGCGGCGCCAATCTCTGCGCCGTAACGCCGTTTTCGAGCCGTTTTTCCGTACTGTCGATCCAGCCGAAACACATGGCTTCTTCGACGGCGTCCACATACCAGAAAGTCCCGTCGTTTTGCGGTCTGCCCCGCTTTACCACGACCCAGCATTCACGCTCTTTATCATGATTTTCCGCAAGCCACAGGCGCAATTCGTCTCGGTTTTTTGCATTTAATAAATTCGTTGGCAACATATCGATCCCTAAAAATACAAACGGCTTTTTCTCAATATATCAAAAAAAAGCCGCAGAAAATTCAAAATTACCGAGTCGGACCTATAAGCCGGGTTCTGTCGAATGCAGTCATTTATCTACCCTTGCCGTCACCGGCAAGATCAAGCGTTATTCACAGCCGTGTTCGGACGGGCAGCCCGCATGAACACGACCCAAACTTGCATCGGACGGGGTTTACACGGCACGGGGCGTTACCGTCCCGTCGGTGAGCTTTTACCTCCCCTTTTCACCCTTACCTCATAAGAGGCGGTTATTTTCTGTTGCACTTTCCTTAGAGTCGCCCCTACCTGACGTTATCAGGCGTCCTGCCCTACGATGCCCGGACTTTCCTCATCGTGCTCAAAGGCACGCCGCGACTGCACAGTCCGCTCGGATTAAAATAATTATACCATAAATTTTGGTAAAATGCTTGAATTTTTTACGACATATTGATAAAATATGAATGTAAAAATTTTTTATCCGAGGACATTTTATGAAAAAAACCAAAATCGTATGTACATTAGGTCCCGCTTCGGACACCGAAGAAATCATCTCCGCTATGGCGGACGCGGGCATGAACGTCGCCAGAATCAACTTTTCGCACGGCGTACACGAGGATCACGCAAAGAAAATCGCCATGATCAAGCACGTCCGCGAGACGAAAGGGATCGCTCTTCCCATTATGCTCGACACGAAGGGACCCGAATTTCGGATCGGAACTTTCAAAGACGGAAAAATCAATCTTGCGGAGGACGACAGCTTCACCTTTACCGCAGAGGACGTAGAGGGCGATAAAACGCAGGTCTCCGTCTCCTATAAAAACATCTGCAACGAAATGAACCCCGGAGATAAAATCCTTCTGAACAACGGTCTCATGGTGTTCGAGGTCGTCAAAGTAGCAAAGCCCAGAGTTCTCTGCAAAGTTCTGATCGGCGGAGAGCTTTCGAGCAGAAAGAGCATGTTCTTCCCCGAAAAGGAGCTCCACCTCACGTATCTTTCCGAACAGGATAAAAAAGATCTCTTATTCGGGATCGAACAGCAGGTCGATTTCGTGGCTTGTTCTTTCGTCTCCAAAGCGCAGGACATTCTCGACGTGAGGAACTTTTTGCGCGAGAACGGCTCGACGGACATCGACCTCATCGCCAAAATCGAAAACCGCACGGGCGTGAATAATTTGCAGGAAATCCTCGACGTTTCCGACGGCATTATGATCGGACGCGGAGACATGGGCGTGGAGATCCCCTACGAGGAACTGCCCGACATTCAGAAGACGATCATCAACGCCTGCCGTATCGCAGGCAAGCGCTGTATCACGGCGACCGAGATGCTCGAATCCATGATCAAGAATCCCCGCCCCACGAGAGCGGAAATTTCCGACGTTGCCAACGCCGTTTACGACGGTTCGAGCGCGATCATGCTCTCCGGCGAGACGGCGGCGGGCGCGTACCCCGTTCAGGCAGTCGCGGCAATGTCGCGCATCGCCCGTCAGGCGGAGACGAAATCGGAATTTATTCAGGAAGTAAACGAGAACGAATATCTGATCCGCGATCTTTCGGACGCGCTCTCCCATTCGGCTTGTCTTTTGGCGCGCGACGTCAACGCAAAGGCGATCGTCGTATGCACCCGCACGGGCGGCACCGCAAAGATGGTCTCCCGCTTCCGCCCCATGATCGACATAATCGGTATGACGACGGACGCGCGTTCCTATCAAAAATTAGCGCTCAGCTGGGGGGTTTATCCCGTCCTCAGCGAAGAATACAATTCGGTGGACGTTCTCTTCCACTTTGCCAAGTGCGCCGCGCGCGATTCGGGACTTGTGAAAAAGGGCGACACGATCGTCATTACGGGCGGAACGCCCAACGGCAAGAGCGGAAATTCCAACCTGATCGACCTTGAAACCGTGTAATATCAAATGAATAAAAAAGGCGCAGAGAAATCTCTGCGCCTTTTTTTTATAAAGAAAGTTATCCTCTTGCGACGCCTGTCTTTTTTGCCGCCAAAGCGACCGCCGCCGCGACCGCGTCGTGCGCGCGTTTATCGTAGGCATAGGGCAGGATATAATCGGGATTCAACTCTTTTTCACCGACGACGGAGGCAATCGCCTCGCTTGCCGCAAACATCATTTCAAAGTTCACGGTCGTTGCGCGTGCGTCGAGCGCGCCGCGGAAGAGACCGGGGAACACCAAAACGTTGTTGATCTGGTTGGGATTTTCGGACGAGCCCGTGCCGACGACCGCCGCGCCCGCATGGAGCGCCTTATCCCGTGCGATTTCGGGCGTAGGATTCGCACAGGTAAATACGATCGCGCTGTCCTTCATGGAGCGAACCATCTCCTCCGTGACGCAATTTGCGACCGATACGCCCACGAATACGTCCGCGCCCTTCATAGCGTTTTCAAGCCCGCCCGTAAGGCGGCTACGGTTGGTGCGCTTTGCGATCTCCGCTTTGACTTCGTTCAGGCGCAAATCCCCTTCCGCAATGATCCCCCTGCTGTCGCAGAGAATCACGTCCTTGACCCCGCTCTTCAAAAGGAAGTTCGCGATCGCAATGCCCGCCGCGCCCGCGCCGTTCACCGCTACGACAAGCTCTTCCCGCTTTTTGCCGACGAGCTTCAACGCATTCGTAAGCGCCGCCGCCGTCACGATCGCCGTGCCGTGCTGGTCGTCGTGAAAGACGGGAATGTCGAGATCCTCTTTCAATCTTTTTTCGATCTCGAAACAACGGGGCGCCGCAATATCTTCAAGGTTGATCCCCCCGAACGATCCCGCCAGAAGCTCGATCGTTCTGATAATTTCTTCACTGTCCTTGGAGCGGATACATAAGGGATACGCATCTACGTCGCCGAACGCCTTGAAGAGCGCGCACTTCCCCTCCATAACGGGCATACCCGCTTCGGGTCCGATGTCTCCGAGCCCCAATACCGCAGTGCCGTCCGTAATGACGGGAACGGTATTCCACCGCCGCGTAAGCGTAAAGCTCTTTTCGGGATCGGCGTGGATCGCCATGCAGGGTTCCGCAACGCCGGGGGTATATGCAAGGGAGAGCTTTTCACGGCTATCCACCTCCACGCGGGGAACGACTTCGATTTTTCCGCGCCATTCGGCGTGTTTTTTCAGGGATTCTTCTCTGTAATTCATAGATTGCTCCTTTGTATATTATTTTTTGATCCAGGTAGTCGGATTGAGCGCAAGGATGATCGGATAAATTTCCAGTCTGCCGAGAAGCATTGCAAAAATGAGTACGATTTTGCTGACCGGAGAATAGAACGAAAAATTGCAAGTCGGACCGATCGCGGCAAAACCGGGTCCGATATTATTAAATGCGGAAGCGGACGCCGTCAGATTCGTTTCGAGCGCATGATCCGCGGGAACATACGGATCGAGCATCAAAATCAAAAAGACCGCAAGAAAGATCAAAACGTAGATCGCAAGATAGGAAGTGACCCCGCTGATCGTTTCGTCGCTGACCTTTTCGCCGTTGATCTTGACGACCGTCGCGGTACGCGGGTGCAGAGTTCTTTTCAGATCGTTGCCGATCTTTTTGAACAGGATGATGACGCGCGTCAGCTTGAACCCGCCCGAAGTCGAACCCGCACATCCGCCAATCATCATGAGGATAAACAAAATCCCCTTCGAGATCGTCGGCCATTGATCGAAGTCCGCCGTGGAATATCCCGTCGTGGACATGATAGACGCGACCTGAAACGAGGAATGTTTCAGCGCGGTCGCAAAGTTGCCGTACAGACTGTATATGTTGGCGGTAATGATGCCTACGGAGACGATCACGACGCCGACGTACACCCAAAATTCCCTGTTGCGGAAAAACGAAGTGAACTTTCCGAGAACGAGCAAAAAGTACAGATTGAAGTTGATCCCGAAGAGCAACATAAAGACGGTGATGACCCACTGCGAATAACTGCTGTACGCGCCGAGGCTGGAATTCGTAATGCCGAATCCGCCCGTGCCCGCCGTTCCGAACGCGTGTACGATCGCCTCGAAAAAGTTCATGTCCCCGCACCAGAGCATAATCGCAAGAACAACGGTCATGACCACATAGATCGCATACAAAAACAGCGCCGTATTCTTTGCTTTGGGAACAAGTTTATCCACGGAAGGTCCCGGCATCTCCGCGCGGAGAATGTGCATGGAGCGGTTGTTCCTGTTGACGACGGCGAGCAGGAACACGAGCACGCCCATCCCGCCGATCCAGTGCGAAAAACTTCTCCAAAACAGAATGCCGTGACTGAGGCATTCCACGTCGTTGAGAATCGAAGCGCCCGTCGTCGTAAACCCGCTCACGATCTCAAAGAGCGCGTCGATGAAGGACGGGATCTCCCTGCTGATGACGAACGGAAGCGCGCCGACGAGCGACATCATGATCCAGGCAAGCGCGGTCACGATCATGCCCTCTTTCGCATAGAGCGCCTGCTGGCGGGGTTTGAGAAAGAACGTGAGCGGAAGCCCTAATCCGAGCGCGACCGCAAACGTGATCGCAAACGAAGCCGCTCCCATATATTCGGCGTACACCAAAGAAGTCACAAGCGGCAATAAGAGCAACGCCGCTTCGACGAGTAAAACTTTTCCGATCAGATTAAATACGATTCTGTAATTCATATCTCACCCGTCACAGCAAAATGTCGGAGAGTTCGTAGATCTGCGTACCCTCTGCAATGACGATCACTTTATCTTCGGGCAGGATCTCATCCTCGCCGCCCGGAATAATGACCTCTTTCCCGCGGATGATCCCCGCGATCAGAACGCCCTTTTTGAGTTTCATGTCTTTGAGCGGAACGTGCGTCAGTCTGGAATCGGACAGCACCTTGAATTCAAGCGCTTCCGCCATATCTCCCATGATCGAATACAGCGCCTCGATCTGATTGTCGAGCGTATTTTCAAGCGCGCGCGCATACTTGACTATGACGTCCGCCGTGACTTTACGGGGAGAGACGAGACTGTCAAGCCCCAGCTTGTCCGCAACGACGCGGAGTTCGTCGCGGTTGACTTTGGTGACCGTTTTGGAGACGGACTGCGACATGGCAT